>JAFTVV010000005.1 GCA_017465625.1 Oscillospiraceae bacterium
TCCCCGGTTCGAGTCCGTGAAGGTGCACCATGGCCCGTTGGTCAAGCGGTTAAGACACCGGCCTCTCACGCCGGTAACGGGAGTTCGATTCTCCCACGGGTCACCAACTTTTTAGTTGACAAACCCAAAAAGCTATGCTATTATTAGTAAGCTATCATAAGCCATTCGGCTTTTGATATAAAAGGTGGTTCAAAGCCACCCATACTGAGTTGGTATTGATTGCTGTGAGGGTCCACCTGTTCCCATCCCGAACACAGAAGTTAAGCTCACTTGCGCCGACAATACTTGGCGGGCGACTGCCCGGGAAGATAGGTAATGCCAACACAAATATTCCCCCTTAGCTCAGTCGGTAGAGCGACGGACTGTTAATCCGCAGGTCGTTGGTTCAAGTCCAACAGGGGGAGCCATGAAAAAACCACTTCGAAAGAAGTGGTTTTTTCAGCTAAATCCACCCTTTCGGGTGGGTGAAATATTGCTCCGCAATGTGAAATCCTCGCTTTACTCGGGTGAAATCGCTGCGGCGGTGGGTGGATTTAATTTCATCTGCGAAGCAGATTTCATCCGTCAAAGATGGATTTCATCGTGCGTCAGCACGATTTCATTGACATCAAATTTCACAATTCACGAAGTAAATTATTTCACATTTTGCCAAAGCATAATATTTCACTAAAAGTCGTTCAGCCACCCATTCGGGTGGCTTTCTTTAGTTTGCTTTGTGCCGAGAATATTAACATTCCTGAGCAAAATACTGTTTTATAGTTTACTTTTTAGTTTTAGATGTGTACAATATTGGAGGGAGGGGGACAAATATGGATATTTTGGAATATATCAACGAAAATTTACCTAAATGTGTAGCATACACACCGGACAGTGACGGTGCGCTGATCGGACTGCCTTATCCGTATATGATGCCCTGTGCCTATACAGGTTTTCGGGCGATGTTCTACTGGGACACCTATTTTATTCATAAGGGATTACTGGTACGCAGGGATTTGACGCAGATTCAAAATGATATTGATAATATGCGTTATTTGATCCGTCAGTACGGATTTGTGCCTAATGCAAATCAAAAAATAGCTCTGTTCAATTCTCAGCCGCCTTTCCTGTCCATGATGATGCGGGATTATTATGACCAAACAAGGGATCGGATCTGGCTGAAGGATGCGTATGAAGATCTGGTGCTGGAATACGATTTTTGGCGCAATAACCGCAGAACACCCATTGGGCTGACCTGCTATGATACGATGCCCCTTACCGCAGAAAAAATTGTTGCAGAGTCGAAGCAATTTCGGGACAGGACAGGTCTTCTGTTGGATGCACCGGATGAAATAGCGGCAAGAGCCCTGATATCGGCCGGTGAAAGCGGTTGGGATATGAATCCCCGGATGAACAGTAAGACGTATCAGTTTGCGCCGGCAGATTTGAACAGCCTAATGTATGCCATGGAGGATAACCTCTGCTATTTTGCTGCTGAATTGGGCAATAAAGATGATGCCAATGTTTGGTCTGAGCGGAGGGAAGTACGGGCAGAGCTGTGCCGGCAATATTTAAAAAATGCGGACGGCATTTTTATGGATTATGATTTCGTTGAACAAAAAAGAAACGAAATTTTCAGTGCAGCCTGCTTTTATCCGCTGTATTGTGGTATGGCGACAAAAGAGGAAGCAAAAGCTGCGCGGGAGTCACTGTGCCGGATTGAAGCAGAATACGGAATTGTAACTTGTGAAAAGACGGAAATTCCGGGCAATTTCCAATGGGGATATCCCAATGGCTGGGCACCGATGCAAATGATCGTCGTGGGCGGACTTTTACGGTATGGCTATACAGAGGATGCCTGGCGAATTATGAGAAAATTTGTAGGCTTAGTAGAGCAGTGCTATCAGCAAAGCGGCCACTTGTGGGAAAAGTATAACGTGGTTGACGGAAATGTGAATGTGCAGGATGAGTATGAAATGCCGACCATGCTCGGCTGGACATTTGGCGCATATGCCTGGTTCAAGGATCTGCTGTCTAAAAATGATTTCGTAGGGTCACCTCTCCTGAGGTGACCGCAACCAATACGTAAAAACAGCACAAAATCTGCCCAATTTACGCAGATTTTGTGCTGTTTTGTATCCCGGTCACCCGAGGACGGGTGACCCTACGAGATCTATTGTGCGTTTTCGTTCATCATCGTAGGGGGCGGTGTCACGACGACCCTAAAAGGTTTCTTACGATATTGCGCAATGCGCTTTGGTATGGTTGATTACAACTTTGCCCGGATGGGTTTTGGATCGTCGGTCAGCCCAATCATATAGTCCGAGGACACATTGTAATATTTGCAGAGTATGGCAAGATCCTCGATTTTCAGCTCTGCTCTGCCTGTTTCAATATGGTTGTATCCTTGCTGCGACTTGTTCAAAAGCTTGCCCACCTGGGCTTGACTCAGATCCCGATCCTCCCGCAGATTTCTCATTCTGATTCTGTAATCCATAGCATTTCACCTTTATATAGTTTTACAGAAGCATTGTACTTTACTCAAAATAAGAGTATTGACATATACTCAAACTCTGAGTATAATTTGTTGTAAAGAAGTAGAATATGCGCAAAACTTCTTGAATACTATATGAGGTGTGGTGTCAATGGAAAAAATCATTAAATTTATTGAATCGGACAAACAGTTAGTAGAAGCAATTAAGGCGTATCAGGAAGCGCACGGATTATCTTCCTTTGTTGCAGCGGTTAGAAAATTGTGCAAAGATGCCCTTGCAGTTGAGAAGATTACACATTAAGAGAGGTTGTTATTGATATGAAAAAAATTGTATGTTTGCTATTTGTTGTTTTACTGATTGGTACAATGCTATGCGCCTGTTCCAGCGATACCGTAGTTTCACATAATACGACAGAATATGTTGAAACAAAACCAGCAACCAAGATCCGGACTTACACGCCGCTAACGAAGTATGAAATGGAAGAAATTGCAGCAGATGGGGCGTTAAATGATTATTTTCTAATGTTCGGTGATTCTGACTGGTCAAAGAGAAACTCGTGGGCAGAGGTTAATTCGCTTATTTATCAGGAAACTCGCGAGTATAGCGGTGGCTATAAGGAGAAGAGATATAAGGCATATGTGACGGTGTATATATATGATAATTTTGACGATTTTATTTATAAACGTCATGTGACATATATGGTGTCTGATAATCCAGAGGATAAAACATATGGTTGGGGATTGGAACCTGTAGGTAGAATAGAGTGGGGAAAATAGGTGTAGGTTATTATACGGAAACAACAACTTGAAAGGCGTAAAACTATTTGGTTACTAGTGTTATGATTGATAATTAGTAAAATAAAATAATTGGTGCCGACTCGAGAATGAACTGCACCCCATTTGTTAGACAAGTATGATATAATACTTGTACTAAGAAATGGGGTGCAGTTCAGCATCAGCCAGCTGCTTCTTTTGTTGCGGTAGGGAGAAAAATGAAATAATAAAAATCAATTGTCGGCGGTGCAGGGGGATGAAAATCCTTGACAATGCGCACGGGATGGAATAAAATGTAGTTGAATGAATGTTCAACTACAAATTCGGAGGTGAGCAGCTTTGTCAAGCTTGCATATTTGCGACTGCGATGTTATCCACGAAGAGCTTGTCGAGGATACCCGAAGCAAAATGAAACCCGAACATGATTATGATAGACTTGCGGCGCTGTTCAAAATGTTTGATGACAAAACCAGAGTGATGATTCTTCATGCGCTGGAGCAAAACGAAATGTGCGTGTGTGATCTGGCTGTTCTGTTAGGGAAGACCAAATCTGCCATTTCCCATCAACTGAAAGCATTGCGCCTTGCCAATATGGTGAAATATCGCCGCGAAGCGCAAATTGTCTATTATTCTCTTGCAGACGATCATATTAAGGAGATTCTGGATATTGGCTTCAGCCATCTTTACGAATAAAAAGCAAAACGGCAGGTTTTGCTTTTTGTTTCTCTGCATAGTTGAATAATTGTGCAACTAATAAAATGTCGAAGGAGGCAATAAAGTGGAAAAAGTATTCATACTCAGGGGACTGGATTGTCCAAACTGTGCTGCCAAAATTGAAAAAGAGGTGGGTCAGCTGGATGGGGTTGGTGCGTTAAGCATCAATTTGATGAAGCAGACACTGACGATCAGGGTCGAACCGCATTGCGCGGCAGCTGTTGCAAAGCAGATCGAAGCCATCGTCCACAGCCACGAGCCGGAGGTAACAGTATCGGAATACACTGCCAATACATCCGCATCTGTCGAGGCGGCAGATGCCGACCGTTATGGCAGGAATATGGTAATGCGGCTGATGACCGGTGCAGTCATCTTCGCTGTTGGCATCATATTAAGTGCATTTACGCAGGTATCTGCGTCTGTATACCTTCCTTTTTTGATTCTTTCCTATGTGATTCTTGGCGGTGATGTAGTTGCACGGGCCGTTCAGAACATTGTTAAAGGCCGTGTTTTCGATGAAAATTTCCTCATGAGCTTGTCCACCATCGGTGCACTGATCATTGGTGAATACCCGGAAGCGGTTGCCGTTATGCTGTTTTATCAGGTGGGGGAATATTTCCAGAGCGCAGCAGTAAAGCGCTCCAGAAAGTCCATTGCGGATTTGATGGATATCCGTCCGGACTGGGCAACGGTGATCAGGGCAGGACAATGGCTGGTTGTTCCGCCCGAAACGGTATCCATTGGGGAAACGATCGTGGTGAAACCGGGCGAAAAAATACCGCTGGACGGCATCGTTCTGGAAGGGACGTCTATGCTGGATACAAAAGCATTGACCGGTGAATCCGTGCCGAAAACCGTTTGCAAGGATGATGAAGTTCTTTCCGGCTGCATTAATCAAAGCGGCGTGCTGATGATTCAGGTAACAAAAGCGTTTGGAGAGTCTACGGTTTCCAAAATCATTGAGCTTGTGGAGCACGCTTCCGAACGCAAGGCCCCTACGGAAAACTTCATCACAACCTTTGCACGCTACTATACACCGGTGGTGGTGATCATCGCAGCCATTCTTGCGGTTATTCCACCGCTTCTATTCCACGGATTATGGGTCGAATGGATGCGCAGAGCACTGGTATTTCTTGTGATATCCTGCCCGTGCGCATTGGTGATCTCCATTCCGCTGACCTTCTTTGGGGGTATTGGTGCGGCATCAAGACGTGGCGTCCTCGTCAAGGGGAGCAACTGTCTGGAAGCACTAAACCGTGTGCAGACCATTGTTTTTGATAAGACCGGAACGCTTACCAAGGGCGTGTTCAATGTAACCGGGATTTTTCCTGCGGACGGTTTTACGACGGCTCAGGTACTGGAATACGCGGCAATGGCAGAAGGCTGTTCCAATCACCCCATTGCCAAATCCATCTGCTCCGCTTACGGCAAAAAAGTCGATCAGAAGCTTGAAGACGTTCAGGAAATTTCCGGTTATGGCATCTGTGTGACCGCGGACGGCAAAAAGATTCTGGCAGGAAACACCAAGCTGATGGATGCACAGTCGATTTGCTATACGCCTTGTGGCAAAGCCGGAACAAAAGTCTATGTGGCCGTGGACGGTCGGTATGCGGGCTGCATCCTGATTGCGGATGAAATGAAGAAAGACAGCAAAAGCGCAATCGCAGCCCTAAAAAAGATGGGCATCCGGAAAACGGTGATGCTGACAGGGGATGAGGAAGCCATCGGCAGAGAAGCAGCGGAAGCACTGGGCTTGGATGCATACTATGCACAACTGCTCCCCAATCAGAAGGTGGAGAAGCTGGAACAGCTGGACAGTGGGAAGCGCCCCGGAAGCAAATTGGCCTTTGTGGGGGATGGCATCAATGATGCGCCTGTGCTTGCACGGGCAGATGTTGGCATTGCCATGGGTGGTTTGGGATCGGATGCTGCCATTGAGGCTGCAGACGTGGTGCTGATGACCGATGAGCCTTCCAAATTGGTGGATGCCATCAAGGTGGCGAGAAAGACAAAGCGCATCGTGCTGCAAAACATTGCAATGGCGCTGGGCGTGAAGGGCGTATTTTTGATCCTGGGTGCATTTGGCGTTGCCGGTATGTGGGAAGCGGTTTTTAGCGATGTGGGTGTAGCGCTGCTTGCTGTTTTCAATGCCCTGCGTATGATGAAAAAAGAGAGAATTTAAAACGAAAAGGGGGTGTCTCAAAGAAATGAGACACCCCAAAAACGTATTTTAAAATCTGACTGTGAGGAACGGCCTGTGTGCCAATGCCATTCCGTTTAGAATGTCATTGCGAGCACCCTGAGCGAAGCCGAAGGGTGCGTGGCAATCCGTAATCCTATTTAGAGACGGATTCCCACGGCTGCTGCGCAGCCTCGGAATGACAAGGGTTTCTTAACTAAGTGACATTGGCCTGTGTGCCGTTTCATTTTGCTCTTTTTACTGGGGACGGATATGGTTTTCGGTGTGCGTTACAATGCCTTTTCCGATCAGTTGAGGGCAGACCAGGGGATTTAAGTGCCGGTCGAAGCAGTTGTAGCAGAAAAGCGTCCATCCCAACAGGACAATGGGGGTTAAAAGTACACCGAAGATGCTGCCCAATATGTGGCAGTAAAAATTGGGGATCATCGAGGGAATCCAAACCACGAAACTGATGAGGATTCCCAGCAGTACCTTTAAAAGACAGCGCGTGTAGATAAAAAAGGCGTTTTTCAGGGTTGCCCACAGACGGTTGCTGTAAACGGGCACCATCACCAGGGCGATCATCAGTATGGGCAGCACCACGAAAGCAGAAATGCCGATGGGAAGCATAGAAATAACTGCGGTCAGGGAGCTGCTGTAGGAAGGCGCGGTATAGTACACCATCAGGCATAGTGCATAAATCAGGCCTGTCAATGCACCGATGGCGGCAGTGTGCAGGTAATTATCCTTGATGCCTTTGCCTATATCGGTGGTAAGATGTACATTTTCTTCCCAGGCGTACTGACGCAAGGTGCGCAAAACACCGGAAAGACCCACTGCAAACACCAAAATAAACAAGATGTTTACCACACTGCGCAGCAGGTCCAAAATGGCCAGCGTCTGTCCTGCCGCAAGCTTTTGACTGTCGTCCGCATCGGCCAGGGAGGCGTACAGATTGGATACATATATATCCTTAACAGCGGTGGAAAGCAGCAGCGGCAGGTAACACAGCAGCAAAAGCAGTCCCAGCAGCAGAAGCTTTTTCCATTGCAGATGGAGCACGTCAAAAAAGACCTGCTTACGGGTTTGGGGCAGTAAATTTTTGGTATAGTCGTTTTTCGCAGGTTTAAATTTTCTCATGGTGCAATCTCCAGCAAATATTGGGCAAAACGCAGTGCGGCATCGTTGCCGGCACGCCCGTTTTCATTCAGGGTGTCAAAGTTTTCGGAACGGGGGCTGACGAACAGGAAACAAGGCGCATTGCCCGTGTAATACGCCCCAAAACGGGAGGATTTTTCAAGCTGAAAGCCGTAGGTCAGGATGCCTGCATCCGCCACATCCTCCTGATAGAGGGTCGCTTCGGGGAATTGGGCAATCAGTGCCTCTGTCAGTCGTACAAATACAGCCTGCCCCACATTTTCGGGCATACTGCTCTGCTCAAAAATCAAAATATCGTAATCAAAGCACCGGGCCTCCAGTGCAATGTAGGAGTGCTCCTCGGGGGAGGCGATGGTCACGGTCACAGCCTTGAGCTTCTGATCGGTCAGGTCGGGGAGGGCGCGTTCAAGCTGTAATTGCAGACCCTCCGCATCCAGATTGGAGCCGACGTAGAGAATATGCACACGCTGGTAAGCTTTAGGCTTTTGCATTGCGCTGAAAATACTGCACCAAACAATAATCGGAATCAGAAGAATGGCCAGATATTTCCACCAGATGAATTGCAGATGATTTTTCATTGCTCCGCCTCCACGATGATATTGGATACCAGAAAAAGGGTATATTCTGCCGGCTCAATGCACATCGTACCGGCAGGCAAAAACACCCGACGGTTATCAAGTGTCACCGTATAGCAGTCCAGATCCATATACCGCTGGGTGCTTTGGGAGATGCTCGTGACTGTGCCGGAGACCTGCTCCCGATTGCGGCAAAACAGCCGATACAGCCGCAATCCGGGCAGAATGTGCATCTGCCAGGCGTACAAAAGGAGAAAACCGCAAAGCACATCTGTGCAAATATTCAAAATCAGCATCCACGTGTGATTGCTGTCGGTTCGCAGGGACGTAAACAGAATGTTCAGCCCCATTGTCAGCACGAGACCGGCAATACAAAAACCGATATAAAGATCCAGTCTTTTTTTATAAGAACGGGCGCTTTGCCCTAAAATGGATTGTGTCATCATAAATATCCTTTTTGCGTCAGTTCCTGAGGTGTTCCAACAGCCTCGATTTTGCCCTCTTCCAGAATCACGACCCGTTCTGCCAGGTTGAGGGCGTCTGTCAGATCGTGGGTAACAAAGAGGATGGTGCAGCCAAAGGTCTGATGGATTTTTTTGACAAGCTGCCGCATCTCTGTCCGCAGAGTGGGATCAATGGCAGAAAAAGGCTCGTCAAACAAAACGGTCACCGGATTTTTGATCAGCGCCCGGGCAATGGCTACCCGCTGAAGCTGACCGCCGGAGAGCTGCTTGGGCTTGCGGGTTAAAAGCCAATCAATTTCCAAAAGCGCGGCAAGCTCCTTTACCCGTCGATCCACCTCTGCCTGTGGGGTGTGGATCATACGCAGGGGAAAGGCAATGTTCTCGTAAACGGTCATGTGGGGGTACAGATTCAGTTCCTGGCGGATGTAGCCAATATTGCTGTTTTTGAGATCGAATTGGTCAATTGGGATGCCGTCAATGTAAAGCTGACCGGAAATATAGTCACACAGCCCTAAAACACACTTGAGCAACGTGGTTTTACCGCTGCCGGATTGCCCCAAAATTACCAGCAGTTCTCCGTTTTCCACGCACAGATTGATGTGATCCAACGCGGCAATGTACTCTTTTTTGTATTTGTAAAAGCAGGAAAAATCCTGAAATTCAATGGCGCTCATAGATTGCTCCTAATCTTCGTTGTTGCTGGTGTCGATGATGGTGACGGGCAGCATTTTGACAACCGTGCGCAAGTCGCCGTAAAGCTGGTTATACAGTGATTCAGCGGCGAGGTAGCCGATTTGATAGCCGTCCTGCTGCAGGATGTAGGGCTTCAGGGTGTTGCGCTCTACAGGAGAAAGCTCGTCATCGAAAAACATCAGCTTCATATCCTCGGGAATCCGAATGTTCAATTCCTGGATGGCCATCAGCACCGGGAAGCGCTGAGAACAGCCGACAATCATAACCTCGGTGTCTGTATGCTCCTGCAAGTAACGGACGACGGTGTTTTGCCGCTGTCGGGGACTGCCGTCAATAATCAGCAGGTTTTTAGGCGTTGCCACCTCGTAGGAACGCAACAGACCGTGGGTAAAGCCGTTAATACGGGCATCCGTGGTGGAGTCGATCGAGGAAGGAGGAGTCATATACACCAGGTTTTTAAAATTCTTCTTCTTCAAAAAATCTACCGCATTGACCATTGCCTGATGGTTCTCGGAGGAAATAAAAGAGGCGTGGATATTGGGCAGCATACGATCGACCAATACCAGCGGGTATTTACGCAGAGAAAGCTTCAAAAGCTCGGTGTGATAGAAGTTGTCGTTGTCCACAGGGAACAAAATAATGCCCTTGACACCGGAAAGGGGAAGGGAACGGACCAGATAGGCCTCCTTCTCCGTAGAAGCGTCGCTCAGCTGGATGGAAAGCTCCATTTGGTGGCTGCTGCAAAAGTCACTGGCACCGGCCAGAATATCGTGGGAAAACTGGCTCTGAATAGAAGGGATGACCAGTGAGATTTTTGGGTGATCCATCCCTATAGAGGAGGGGGACTCCTGCTTCACCCGATCGCTGATAAAGTAGCCCTTGCCGTGAATGTTGATCACGTAGCCTTTTTCAATCAGGTTGGCATAGGCGTGGCGGATGGGCTTGCGGCTGGCGTTAAAGGTGATGGACAGGGTACGCTCGCTGGGCAGCTTGTAATCGGGGACATTTGCGTTTTGCGCAATGATTTCCAACAGATAATTTTCAATTCGTTTATAAACCGTTGAGTACATATATATCATCCTCCGTTGGAAGCAGTATAGCATATGAAAAAACGATTTTCAACAAAAATCTGGTACCATTTACAGCTGGTACCATTTGATGGCGGAATGAGTTTTTGAAACCGGACAGGGGCCCATACAGGGGGAAGAAAATCAAAAACATTGCGGTCTATATTCAGGAATTTTCCAATATTTCAATTGATTGGAAAATTCCTTTTGCGAAATGACAGAATTACAAAAAATAAAGGTACCAGGTAAACCAGTTTGTGCGATTTTGCTATTTACACACAACTCGAAAAGCGATATTATATAGTAAATTACATAACCATAATGCCACATTGCCGCCAAAAAGGAAAAGTGATACCTTTTTCGTGTTGTATTCCCCGGAATGCCTTTCGGGCACGGCGGCGCACTTCATGACGTTTATAGATGTACTACGTACATTTATAATAAAAAATCTTAGGAGGAAATTCCAAAATGAAAAGACTGATTACTTTACTTCTCGCAATCTTAATGGTTGTCGGCGTTTTCGCAGCCTGCGACAAAGCTGACCCCACAGAGCCCCCCGCAACCAATCCCCCTCCCACCACCGTTCCTGCAACGACCGTACCTGATGCAACCAATCCTGTAGAGCCCGATTCTAAAGTGATCGTGGCCGGCAGCCTGAGCAATCACGAGAACGGCTGGGAAGTTGAAGCCTGGACTGCCAATGCTTCCGGCGTTTACTTCAATATGTGGGCCAACGATCTGCCTTACAACTCCGACTGGTCTGTGCGGTATCAGCCCCACAACGGCGATAGCGTAAAGCTGATCCGTGACGGTGAAGTATACCCCCTGGGCGGCCCCGGTGTTGATATGCTGGTAAAGTTCGGCGCTAACGGTTACCAACTGGTTTGCGACAAGTGGATCACCCAGGAGCTGTTCCCCTTGCAGGAAGGCGACGTGATGATCATTGAGGGCGATTTCTCCAACCCCGAAAATGGCTACACCATTCGCTTCGACAAGACCTACGTGCAGCTGAAGGTTGGCGGTATCACCAAGTTCACCACCACTGCTCCCGAGGGCATTACAGAGTAATTTATACGGTACATCATCGTTTACCGGAGTCGGGGCATCCCCGACTCCGGAAAGACATCTTTTTCTCTGAAAGCTGATTTTTGGGCGAAAACGCCCACGACATTCGCCCGAATGTGAGCTTTTAGAGAACTCAACTTACATTTATGAGGAGGAAATAAAAAATGAAAAAAGCATTTGCGTTTGTGCTTTCCCTGGTGATGATGCTCACCCTGTTTGCCGGCTGTGGCGTTGGCGTTGAAAAGGGCGGCGAGAACGTCGTCGAAGCCGATCCCAGCAAGGCTTCCATCACCGTTGCTACCTGGGACGGCGGTTTGGGCAGCAAGTGGCTGGAGGATGCAGCTGCACTGTTTGAAGAACAGTATAAGGATGCCACCAACTTTGAAGAAGGCAAGGTGGGTGTTGAGATCAACATCGTAGCAAGCCGCAGCTTTGACGGCTCTGCGATGGCCTTCACCCCGTTGACCCACGATATTTATTTCGTGGAGGCTGTGGACTATTTTGCAATGATCAACAACCGTCAGCTGGCCGACATTTCTGATGTGGTGACTGCTCCTCTGACCGCTTATGGTGAAGAGAAGAGCATTGCCGACAAGCTGGATCCCACTTTGAATGCATACCTGACCAACATTGACGGCAACTACTATGCAGTACCTTTCTATGAGACCTATTACAGCTTCGCTTACGATCTGGACCTGTGGGATGCAAAGTCCTTCTATGTTGCGGCAAATGGCGGCTGGACCAATGCATCTGGTGACCTGTCTGCCGGTCCTGACGGCGTGGCCGGTACCGATGATGACGGTATGCCTGCCACCTATGCAGAGTTTGCAAAGCTGATCACCCGTATTTCTGATGCAGACGTCACCCCCTTTGTTACTGCAGGCAACGCCCAGGACTATGTGGCAAACTACCTGTATCAGATGTGGGCAGACTACGAAGGTGCCGAGCAGATGCTGCTCAACTACACCTTTGACGGCACTGCCACCGACCTGATCGATGTGGATGAGAGCGGCAATGTCACCAAGCTGCCTGCCACCGAGATCACCATCGACAACGGCTATATGCTGCAGAAGCAGGCCGGTCGCTATGCAGTATTGCAGTTCTGCGAGGACATTTTGCTCAGCAGCGACAACAACTACAAGATCATTGATACCCACGTTAATGCACAAAAGAGCTTTGTCAGAGGCGGCATTGCCAACGATCAGCCCATCGCGATGATCGTGGAAGGCTCCTGGTGGGAGAACGAAGCCAAGGAAGCGCTGAACGATTTGGCAAACGGTGGCTACGATCGTCACAACTATGCGGTTATGCCCATGCCTCACGCCACTGAGGAGCAGATCGGTCAGACACCTACATGGCTGGCAATGAGTAACTCCTACGGCTTCGTTGCAAGCAACTGCGACAATATGGATCTGGCTAAGGAGTTTATGAAGTTCCTGCACACCGACAGCAACCTCTGCGCCTTTACCCGGGAGGTCAATATGACCAGAGCTCTGCAGTATGAGCTGAGTCAGGAGCAGATCACAGGCTTGACCACCTACTGCCAGTCCATCCTGAACCTGAAGAAGAACGGCAACGTGATCTACCCCGTATCTCTGGTAGACGAGGTCAACAACAATAACATTATGTTTGCAAACTATACCTGGGCTTGGCAGACCAACATCAACGGCTATGATTTCAAGAGCCCCTGGCTGTACTTCAAGGACGAGAAGGATACTTCTGCTGAAAAGTACTTTAACGGTCAGTATAATAACTTCGAGAAGAAGTGGCCCGCACTGTTCTAATAATGTACGGAAAGAAGCCATATTATGAAACGAATTGATCAAATGAACGCACCTGCCGGCATCCGGAGACGGCACCGCAACAGGGCGGATAGAAAATTTTATACCTTGATGATGATTCTGCCGGTGGCGCAGATTTTGATCTTCTATTTTGGTGTCAATTTTCAGTCCATTTGTATGGCGTTCCAAAAATATGACGCAAAAAACAACGTTTTTATTTGGGATACATCAAAAAACCTGACCCTGTTTAAAATCGATATCCAAATGGCAGGCTTCTGGAATATGATTGGAAATTCCCTGAAAGTATGGGTATTTACCAGCTTGTCCGGAACGGTGTTGGCGGTGACCTTTGCCTACTACATCTATCGCAGAAACCTGATGAGCAACTTCTTCAAGTTTGTGCTGTTCCTGCCCTCTGTGCTGCCCGGTATTTTACTGGCTGTGATGTACAAGAAATTTGTAGGACTGGGCATTCCGGCCTTTATGAATTATCTGTGCGACACCACCGTTAGTGACGTATTCAATGCCGGTGCGGCCGGCGGCAGAGTCAACCTGATCACCCTGTTCACCGTGTGGGTCAGCTTTGGCCCGCAGGTGCTGGTGTATACCGGTGCGATGGACAGAGTGGATCCGGCCATGCTGGAAGCAGGACGGCTGGACGGTGCATCTCCGCTGCAGGAGTTCTTTAAAATTATTTTCCCCAATATCTCCTCCACGGTCAGCACCTTCCTGATTATTGGTGTAGCGTCCATTTTCACCAATCAGAACAACCTGGTCAGCTTCCTGGGCTTTGATACCACCACTGCCGAAAGCACGATGGGTTACTATTTGTATAAAAAGGTGTATGAGGATTTCCAGCGCAAGTCCGGCTTCTGCTATGCCGCCTTCCTGGGCCTGATCTGCACAATGATTGTCATTCCGCTGGCCTTTGGCGCGAGAAAACTGTTTGACAGGGGGGATGACTGATATGCGATTAAAAGCACATAAAAGAAGAAAACCGGATGCGCTGAGCATCGGCATCGGCATTTTGCTGTGCGTATATGTGATCGGTCTGTTTGCACCGATGATCTGGACGGTCATCATCTCCTTTATGGATCCGGATGCTTACTACAGCTTCTATCAGGAGGGCACGGCAGTTCCCTTTGCCTTTACCACGGAGAACTTCCAAAATGCCATCCCCCATATTAAGGTGACCTCGGAGACCACCAGCCTCACCTACAATATGGTCGGCCTGTACATCAACTCTCTGAAATTTGCGGTATTCAGCGCACTGGCGTTTACCGTCTGTTCCACCATCGTCAGCTACCTGACCGCAAGATTTGATTTTAAATTCTCTAAAATCATCTACGGCTTTGTGATCGTGGCGATGAGTCTGCCGATTGTGGGCAGTATGCCTTCGGAAATTCAGATGCTGCAGAATCTGGGCATTTACGGTCAGTGGATCAGCGTACCGATTTTGCGCTTTAACTTCCTGAGTGTGTATTTTTTGGTGTTCCACGCCACTTTCCGGGGCATTTCCAGGGAGTATTCCGAGGCGGCAAAGATCGATGGCGCATCCAACCTGCGGATTATGCTGCGGGTCGTCGTTCCCCAGGCAATGAACATTATTGTGACCGTTTTTGTCATTATGTTCATCACCTATTGGAACGATTATCAGGTACCGATGCTGTACCTGAAGGACTATCCGGTGGCCGCCTATGCGGTGTACCAGTTCGTGAACACCACCCGCAACGCCGCATTCAACAGCTCTGTGCCCCTGCAAATGGCAGGCACACTGCTGATGACATTGCCGGTGCTGCTTACAGTCATTATTTTCAACAAGCGTTTAAGAGTATCTGTTTCGATTGGAGGAATTAAAGGCTAATGAAAAAGAAATTTTCTTTACTGCTTGCCTGCCTGCTGATGTTCAGTTTTTGCCTGCCGTCTATGGTGCGGGCGGAGAAGGATGTGGAAAACACCATCAGCCTGCCTGCTGCACTGATTAAAGGCCATACCTATGACCTGCAGATTGCAGACGGCAAGCTCAATGTCAACGGCGAAAGCTGTGAAAGCACCTTCGTGGCAGAGGGCACGCAGGCAGTGATCGCATATACCGACGCAGAGGGCAATGCAATTGCCTCTTATACGCTGCCGGTAATAGATTCCAAGGATTCTGCCGACCACTGCGCCTATTTCTATGACCCCTCCGGGGCAGTGGCAAAGGTAGAAAATGAAAACGATATTACCCTTTCCTTTTCCAAGGATTGCACCGTTTCCTTCCTGTCAAAGCTGAATCCTGAGGATCTGGCAATGTATTTTGCCGTGGTGGAGGAAAAGGGCAATTTTGATGAAGTCCGCTTCACCCTGACCGATGCGGAGGATGCTTCCAGAAGCCTGACCTTTACCGTGAATATGGCGGCACAGACGGTCTATCTGGGTAACAATAAGGCACAGCTGGAGGATCTGTATGATGTGGTGCAGCTTCGCTACAAGAATGCAAGCAAAAGACTGATGCTGGGCAACGACAAGACCCTGTTCTCCTGCCAAAAGGATGATGACAATGACGATTTTACCGGCTTTTCTGCCGGTGTGTACCTGACGGTGCAGACAGAAGGCGTCAAGGGCGCAAGCGCTCTGAGACTAACCAGATTGGGCAACCATCCCTTAGGTCATAAGGATAGCTCCAGTCCGGATATGACGGAGCCTACCCTGAAGTTTATATCCTCGGTTCCCAGCACGATGTATATGAACGATGTATTTGAGTTCCCCTCCTATGAGGTTTACGACGTATACAGCCCTGTGGTGGAGAGCAGTGTAACGGTGGAAGCGCCGGACGGAACGGTTTATACCGAAGCCTTTACGGTGTCCCAGTACGGCAAGTACAAGCTGACAAGCACCGCCAAGGACGGCTGCGGCAACCAGTCCAAGACCGTCAAAATGATCTTTGTCAATGACGACATCGCTCCGGAAATGACCGTGTCTGCGATGGAGAAAACATCCTATAAGGTGGGCGATAAGGTGAAGATTCCTGCCTATACCGTCAGTGACAACTTAGGTGCGTATAACGTGGATGTGATTTTGTTCCTGCCCAACGCGGAAATTCGTCTGCTGACCCACGATGCCACCGGTGAGATCACCTACTGCCTGACAGACTCTGCCTTGTACAATGCCGGCTTTATCGCGGATAACAGCTCCTTTAAGGCAGAGCAGACCGGCAAATACACCATCCGTTATGTAGCTTATGATGACCAGTACAACCGGGTCGTTCAGGAGCTCACCTTTCATGTGCAGTAAGGAGGTCCGAAGATATGAAGAAAAAGCTTTCTTTTATACTTGCGGTGGTTATGCTCCTGAGCCTCCTGCTGTGCGCCTGCGGTTCCGGTTCGGACTCCAAGAATGCCACCCTGAAAACAAAGCTGACCGATAAATACTTGGTACAGCAGGGCGTATCCAACTATGTGCTGGTACTGCCCAACAGTGCGATGATGTACGAGACTTATGCCGCCCAGGAGTTTGCTTATTTTATTGAGCAGGCCACCGGCTGTAAGATCGAGACCGTGACGGAAACCACCGTGCCTGAGGGCAAAAAGTACATCTCTCTGGGCAAGACCAATCAGTTTATGGCGGCCTTCCCCAAGGAGACATTGGAAGAAGTAGATGGCACCATGTCCTCTTACCTGATCGCCTCCAAGGACGACAATATCTATATTGCCGGCAGTAAGGATCACCGCGGTCAGGCTGTGCTGTGGGGCGTTTATGATATCCTGAACGACCTGATCGGCTATACTTACTATCACGACAGCGAGATTTTCTACACAAAATCTGCAGATGTAAACCTGTGGAAGTACGACCGGAATGTGGTTGTGCCCTCTTTTGATATGCGCACCCATTCCACCCATTACATTTACGGCTATCCCAACGATACCCACGGTATCAGATTGCGTTACATCAACTTCTCCCGTGGCTTGGAATGGGATCCTCTGACTGCGGGTCACAGTCAGGTTTACATCTTCCTGGCACCCAGAGATGAGGACGAAAACGGTGTGCGCTACGGCGACAGCCATCCGGAGTGGTTCATAGATCCCACGGCTAACGGCGTATCCAAGAGCGAAAACCAGCTTTGCTGGACTGCCGGCGGTGATCCGGAAAGTCTGGATTTGATGCAGACGATCATTGCAGAGGAAATGCTGCACTATGTGCAGATGGACTCTGACGCCACCTTCTTTATGCTGGGTCAGCAGGACACCGAGTATGTTTGCCAGTGTGCCGGCTGTACCAAGGCGCTGAATGAATGGGGCGGCTCTGCCTGCGGTTTGCAGATCGACTTTGTCAACGGCGTGATCGAAAAGACGGAGGCGATGATCGCAGAGAATTGTCCCGGACGTGAGGTACTGTACGCCATCTATGCCTATAAGCCTACGGAAACGCCCCCTGTGAAGACCGATGAAAATGGCAATTATGTGCCTTACAGCGATCGGATCATTCCACACGAGAAGCTTCGCGTGTTCTTTGCTCCTGTGCGTCTGAACTTCGGCTTCTCCTTTGATTCTCCCTATAATGCTGATGCCTACAAGAATCTGCTGGGTTGGGATGCGGTCTGTACCGATGAACAGCTGATGGTTTATACCTACGACCTGAACATCCATCAGTATTTTGTCAACTTCTACAACCTGGGTACGATTGCAAGCCATATGCAGGACTATGAAAAGGCCGGCGTTTCCTACCTGCTCAGTCAGGGCATTTCCGATGCCAATGCCACCTGCTTTGATGAACTGCGTGCCTACTGCATTTCCCGGCTGATGTGGGATACCAGCCTGAATACACAGGAGCTGGCGGCAGACTTTATTGATCACTATTATAAAGATGGCGCAGATGCCATGCAGACCCTTTTTGATATGATCGTAGAGCAGAATGCCTGGTTCCTGGCCACCGAAGATCCCGGCAGCGGTGTTGCCAGCGGCCTGACCTACAACACCACCTGCTATCCCCGTGCCTTCGTAGAGAAGATGGATGCACAGATTTTTGCGGCAATGGATGCCATTGCCCATTTGGAAAACAGCGATCCGGAGCAGTACGAGCTGCTGAAAGCAAGAATTATGAAGGAATACCTGTCCAACATCTACCTGAAGATGGTACTGTACAGAGATTTCTACACAGAATCCGAAGTCGGTGAGATGGAGGAAATCTGGAACAGGTATATCGCTTATTGGAACATTAAGAAGGGCGGCGAGGGTGCCGACCTGCCCAACATTTTTGCCTAATTTTATAAACCTGCCGGGGCAGTACCCCTGCCCCGGCACCCTTCCAATTGCAGTATAAAACATAACTTTGCATATTCAGGGCATTGGCCCTTAAGATATATAAGCCCATCCAAGGAGGATGTTTTATGAAAATTGATCTGAATGGAAAGTGGAGTTTAAGCTCTTCCCAATTTACAAATCTGGAAGCCACTGTGCCCGGTTCTGTGCTGAGCACCCTTTTGGAACATAAGCTTATCGACGATCCGTTTTATCGGGATAACGAACAGAAGGTGCGTCAGTACCTGAAGGAGAACTATACCTTCACAAGATCCTTCCGGCTGACAAAATCCCAGCTGAAAAAGCAGAACTATCTGTTTATGGATGGCATTGATACCCTTGCCAAGGTGTTTATCAACGGCAATTTGATTGCGGAGCTTTTTGATATGCATACCCGTAAGCGCATCTTGCTGGATCATGATATTTTGGCAGAGGAAAACGAGATTCGCATTGATTTTTCCAATGTTTACGATTACATCGAAAATTATCCCGGCAAAGAGCTGTTTCGCACCTTTGCAGTGACCCATCCCAACGGACCGGTAATCCGCAAAGCCCACTATATGCTGGGCTGGGACTGGGGTCCTGATCTGGCGGATATGGGCATCTATCGGGATATTTATATCCTGTCCACCGATTTGGGCTATTTGGATTCTTTCCGCCACAAATGCACCTTCCTGAAAGACGGAAGTGTCAAGGTGGATGTGACAACGAATCTGGTATGTCACGCCCAGGGCAAGATGGTTGCCACCCTTTCCATGGATTCCGACGACACCTGCCTGCAGGCAAAGCTGCCGCTGATGGAAGAGGGAAATATCACTTTCTTGCTGAAGAACCCGAAGCGCTGGTATCCCATTGGCTTCGGTGAACCCAACCTGTATGATCTGTCCTTTGAGCTGGAGGCCAGCAACGGCGAAACACAGCAGTACACCTACCGCATCGGTATTCGGGAAGTGGAAATTGACAATTCTCCCGATGAATACGGCACCAATTTCTGCGTGCGTATCAACGGGGAAAAGGTGTTTTTGAAGGGCTCGAACTACATTCCGGAGGACAATATTCTGGTCCGCTGCGACGAAGCCCATAACCGTCGCCTGCTGGAGCTGGTGAAGAATTTTAACCACAACGTCATTCGTGTGTGGGGCGGCGGCTATTACCCCAATGACTGGTTTTATGATTATTGTGATGAAAACGGCATTTTGGTATGGCAGGATTTGATGTTTGCCTGTGCCTCCTACAATGTAAACGACGAGCATTTCAAAAACCTGATCATCGAAGAGACCATTGATGCGGTGAAGCATTTCCGCCATCACGCCAGTGTGTTCTATATTGCCGGTGATAACGAGTGTGAAGACGGTGTCAACGGTCACGAACCGGAGCTGATGGAGCAATACAGAGTGATGAGTCAGGAGATTTTAGTGCCCCTGATGAAGACCCTGACCGATACCTTCTATGCCTACACTTCTCCCCATTCCAAGGTGATGTTCTGTATGCAGAACGACCACGACCATTTCGATGCCCACTATTGGGGAATTCGGGATGCCAGACTGCCTTTGGAACAGTTCAGAAAGGTGTATCCCCGGATGCTCTCCGAGACAGGTTGGGAATCCTTCCCCATGATGGATACCAACCGCACCTATGCCTTGGAAGAGGAATTGGCACTGGATTCTGCCGTGATGCGCTCCCACGAAAAGCGTCCCGGCGGCAACAAAACCGTGGAATATTATGTAAACTCCCGCTATGGCAAGCCGACAAGCTTTGCCGAGTTTATTTACCTGCAAAATTTGGTGCAGGGCGAGGCCATCAAGATGGCGACCGAGCATCTGCGTACTAATAAATTCCGTTGCAACGGTATGATGTACTGGCAGCTCAATGACTGCTGGCCGGGTCTGTCCTGCAGCTCCGTGGATTACAATTTCGGTCTGAAGGCACTGCATTATTTCTCTAAAAAATTCTTTGCGCCCCATCTGATCACAGCCGTGGAAGACGATGGCAAGCTGATTGTCAGCATTGCAAACGATACCCCCAAGGCGGAAACCTATCAGGTGCTCTACCGCTTTATGGACTTTGACGGTCAGATTCTGGACGAAAAGACCTTCACTGCCGATGTGGACAAAACCGACGATGCCGATGTGCTGGTCGTGCCCACACCCTTCAAGGAGGGGGATACCCAGAAGCTGGTGTATGTGAAGCTGATGGACCAAGAGGGCAATTTCCTCTCGGAAAACTTCTGCCAGCATTACGGTGATCGGGAGATCTCTTACCCCACAACAAACATCGCCGTAAAGGCCGTAGATGCCTATACGGTAGAGGTCACTGCCGATACCTTTACAAGAAATGTATTTTTACAGTGCGGCAGCTCGGATCGGGTCTTTTCCGATAACTTCTTCAATCTGTTGAAGAATGAACCGAAGATCATCACCTCCACAGAGCCGATCGATATTGAAAAACTGACGGTGATGTCGGTCAATCAGGTGAAATTTCAGAAAGAGGGGGGCGAGCAATGAGTAACAAGGCACAATTTGTTCCCTGGAACAAATACGAAGAAGATTTGGAGATTTACACCAAAAGATTTTTGAACGGCCAACTGAAAGATCGTTGCTTTGAAAAGGTGATGGATTTCAGCGTAAGCTTTGCCTACTCTGATGAGCCTGTTCCTTTTGAGCAAATCCATTCGTTGCAATATGTACCCATTTCCGTGGGTGATGTGTGGGCGCAGAAGAATTTTGCCTGTGCCTGGTTTCACCTGACCGCCACTTTGCCTGCCGGTACGGATACGACAGAACTGTATATGGATTTTCAAAATGAGGGCGAAGCATTGCTGGTGGATCAGACCGGCTCTGCCCTGAAGGGCTTTACCTTTGGCTCTCCCAGCTTTGGCATTGTAGATCCCACGGTGGAAAAGCGTTATTATCCCTTGGCAGACCTGATGGACGCACAGGGTCATATGGATTTGTACATCGACGGTGCTTCCAACAGCATCTTGGGCGAATACACGAACGGCTCTTCGCACCTGAAATCTGCCGCTGTGGTACGCCGTAACGCAAAAATGCAGGATCTTTACTGGGATTTTGATGTGCTGATGGACTATGTGGGCGCTGTCACAGAGGAAGACCCCAAAAAGTTTGAAATTTTAAACGGACTGCGCTCTGTGCGCAACCTGATCGTATACAACGATCCTCAGTGGTATGAAAAGGCAAAAAAAATCACGGCCGAGCTGTTTGCGCTGACCGGCAATGATGAAACGCAGGTTACAGCCGTGGGTCACGCCCATTTGGATTTGGCGTGGCTTTGGCCCATTCGGGAGAGCTACCGGAAGGCAAAGCGTACCCTTTCCAATATGATCTACCTTTTGGAGCTGTATCCCAATTTCCAGTTTGTGATCCCTCAGCCCCAGCAGCTTGCCTGGGTCAAGGAGCAAGATCCCAAGCTGTACGAGAAGATTAAAAAGTACGAAAAAGAGGGAAGAATTGAGATCGTCGGCGGCGGCTGGGTGGAAAACGACACCAATGTACCCTGCGGCGAATCCCTTGCCCGTCAGGAATTGTACGGTCAGAAATTCTGGCAGGAAGAATTCGGCCACTATGTGCGCTTGCGCTGGCTGCCGGATACCTTTGGCTACAGTGCCTGTATGCCTCAGGTCTTGAAGCTGTCCGGTCAGGACAACTTTATGACCATCAAAATCTCCTGGTCCAACCGTACTTTATTCCCCTATAATACCTTCCGCTGGGCAGGTATTGACGGCAGTGAAGTGACGGTACATATGCCGCCTGAGGGCAATTATAACTCCGTTGCCGGTCCGAAGGCACTGCTTGCTGCCAAAAAGGGCATTAAGAAGACCGACCCCCAGGATAAAATGATGATCGTCTACGGCGTGGGCGATGGCGGCGGCGGTCCTTCGGAGACCCTTGTGGAACGCAACATCCGCACCGAAAATGTGCCCTATCTGCCCAAGGTGAAGATGGGCTCTGCTCAGAGTTTTTACGACAAGCTGAACCCTGCGGAACTGCCCCTTTACAGCGGCGAAATGTACCTTGAAAAGCACCGTGGTACGTATACTTCCCAGTCCAACAATAAGAATTTCAATCGGGAATTCGAGGAGAAGATGCTCTCCCTTGAAATGCTCCTTGCCAGCCGTGGTCTGCAGGGAGAAAAGGAAGAGATGGATGCCTTGTGGAAGGAAGCACTGCTTTATCAGTTCCACGATATTCTTCCCGGCTCTTCCATCGCCCGTGTGTACGAGGAAACCGATGCGGCTTATGCCGAAATGTTTGAAAAGCTGGAACGGCTTGCCCAAAATCAGGGCGTCAGCTATGTCCCGGGTGCGGATAAGAAGCTGCTGAACCTGCGGGGCGAAAAGCTCCATAAGCTGGTAAGAAATGGTGACCGCTACTTCCTGTATCAGGGAAGTGATGCGGCTATCGCACCTGTTTGCTACGAAAACGGTACGGTGACGGATGGTTGTAAAACCGTGGAGACGGATTATTACACCGCAACATTTGCGCAAGACGGCTCTTTCCAAAAAATCTGCCTGAAAAACGGACAGGTCATCGTGGAAAATGCCAACCGTCTGCAGGTATTTATGGATGTGATGGATGCCTGGGACTTTGAAGACGATTATCGGGATCAGCCGGAAGTGTTTATGCAGCTGGACAGCACCAGGGTGCGTCAGTTTGGCGATCTGACGGAGATCGTGCAGAATTACAGCTTCCAAAATTCCCGTCTTGTGCAGACCATTTTGCTTCATAAGGAGCTGCCTTATATCCGGATCGACCACGATGTGGATTGGAAGGATACCTGGTATATGGTTCGGGCAGAATTTCAGCCCAAGGTGTGGAACGATGTGGTACATAACGATATCCAGTTTGGCTATTTGGACCGTCCTACTACCGATAACGATGCCCACGAAAAGGCACAATTTGAAATTTGCTGTCAGAAGTGGTTTGACCTCTCCGACGAAAACAAAGGCTTTGCAATTCTCAACAATGCCAAGCACGGCTTTATGTGCAAAAACGGCATCATTTCTCTGAATCTGCTGCGTTCTACCGGTTATCCCTGTGTAGACGGCGATCAGAGACCCAGTCACTACAGCTATGCGCTGTACCCCCACGCAGGCGGTTTTGACCCCGTGCAGGTGGATGCGCTGGCCAATCAGTACTGCCAGAGAAGCTTGTACGGCACACAGTCGGCGCAAATGCCTGCTTTTGATGCCGATGAGATTCAGATCACGGCTTTTAAGCCTGCTTATGACGGCAATGGCTTTATCCTCCGTGCCTTTGAGCGCACGGGCAAAGCGGTCAGCACCAAGCTGACTGTGCCTGCCGGTTATCGTGTTGCAGGAGAAGTAAACCTGTTGGAAGATGCTATGGGTGATGTGGATGAGAAGCTCTGCTTCAAACCCTTCCAAATCCGCAGCTTCCGACTGGTAAAATAATGGGAGACTTGAATGAAAAAAAGACTTAGTGTGTTCTTAGCGATATTTTTGCTGCTGTCCTTTGCCGGTTGCGGTCAGGCAGAGCAGGGCACAACTGTGCCCACCACCGTGCCCACAACTGTGCCGCCGATGCCTGTGCTCGACAACCAATTTGAGCAAACCGGTATGCTGACGAAAGGACAGTCGGTGACCCTGACGGCAGATCAGCTGTCCGGTCAGATTCTGTGGAGCAGCAGCGATCCTGCCCGTGCCACGGTAGACGAAGCCGGCAATGTTACGGCATTGGCAAGCCGGGGCACCGTTACCATTACCGCTGCCGTGGGGGATCAAACCCAAAGCTGGGAAATTCCCTTGTGTGAGCAGACGGCTTTCGGCAGTGTCAGTTTGGCTTCGTCCGATGAAAGACTGACGATCGGCGTATGGAGCGGCTCGTTCCAGTGGTTTGATGAGGCCTACACAAAGCTGATGTATGAGGCCGGTATCAACCTGATCATTGGCGTGAAGAATAAGTGGATCTGGGAAGGCGATGGCGCACCCATGCTGGATCTGGCCGCGCAATACGGCATTTCCTATATTCCGGATCTACGGGACTGGGACGGTGAGACCATTCCCGAATATGCCGACCATCCGGCACTGAAGGGCTTTTTGCTGTACGATGAGCCCAGCTCTCCCCGTTTCGAGTATTTAGCCAATCTGAAGCAGCAGTTTGAAGCGGTGATGCCGGAGGGAACGATGTTCTTTATCAATCTCTTCCCGGAATCCTGCGGCTATGAGTCCCTGTTTGGCGACAATTACGAACCCCTGTTTGTGGATTATGAAAAGTACTATCTGAATTACTTTATGGACACGGTAAAGCCGGCGTGCCTTTCCTATGACGGCTATCCCTTGCAGGAGGGTGGCACGATTCGCTCTACTTATTTCCACAATTTTGACATTGCATCTAAAAGAGCAAAGCAGGACGGTGTGCCGTTCTGGTATACCCTGTGTTCCTCCGGTCACTGGACCACCGACGGTCGTTATGTGACACCTACCGAACAGGAGCTGCGCTGGCAGATGCTTTTGGGTATGACCTATGGCTCCAATACCCTGACCCATTATGTGCTTGCGTCTACGGATGAGAGCGATGACAATATGCTGGAGCATATGACGTGGCAACCCACCCAGGTCTACGAGAATGTAAAAACCGTGGATCAGGAATTTTTGGCGTGGGACGATGTTTATATGGGCTATGAGTGGGTCGGTACAGCCGCAGTGGATGCTTTAGATGCCAAAGGCGCAGGCAATGCCATGCTGGCATCCCTGGAATATAGCCTGTCTTTTGAAGAAACCGGTATGCTGACCGGGGTGCAATCCAATGAGTGTTTGCTGGTCGGCACTTTCCAAAAAGATGGGGAAAATGCCTATCTGATCACCAACGCAGGCTTTGTCACACCCTGTGAAAAATATCGGCAGTATTCCATCGCAATGCAGGATGCTTCTGTGACGTTGCAATTCGCTGAGGGGGATTACCGCTGTGCAGCGGTGATCAACCGTGGAATCGTAAGCTATGTTCCCGTCAATGAAGACCATACCGTCAATATTACAGTGCCCGCCTATGACGGTGTATTTGTAATTCCTGTAGCATAAGGAAAGGAGCGCAAAATGAAGAAAAATAGTATTTGGAAGATCCTCGTACTGGCAACTCTGGTGCTTTCTATGTGCTTGCCTTTTGCCGGGTGCAGAAAAACACCTGCCGACAATGCAGAGCAGACCACCACAGCTCCTGTAACCGATACCGCACCGGAACAGACCAATCCGCAGACCACCGAACCCACTGAGCCGGATGAGGAGCCGGTCATTCTTCAGGCAGGTGCGATGCAAAAGCACATGAAGGGTAAAAACGGCGATACGGGTATCTATTTTAAGATGGACCTCAACGATGTGCCGGTGGATACCTCCTGGGCAACGGAATTCCGGCCCACCAGCAAAAGCGCCATTCAGCTGATTCGTGGCGGTGAAACCTATGATATCGGCAGAACCGCTGCCGGTATGATCATTAAGTATTCTGATACAGACTACTATCTGAAGCTGGAAGAGTACCTGCTTCGGGAGTACTTTCCTGTCCGAAACGGAGATATCCTGAAAATAGAGGGTATTTTCCGCAATGCGGCGGTGGATACCATGTTCCAGATCGATACCAGCTACATACAGATCTCTGAGGGACTGGTGTTCTTCTCCACGGAATATCCCACAGGTGGCGGTGTCAGCGTGAAATACGTGGGCAATCCCACCAGCCATCCCAACGGCAAGACGGCAGACGGCATCTATTTCAAGCTGGATCAGAACAGTGTGCCCTATAGCGATTGGACAGTAGAATACACCCCTGCTTCCGAGAGCTCTGTGCAGCTGATCCGTAACGGAAAGACCTATAATATCGGCAACAAGGCTGCCGGTACGATTGTCAAGTATAACGATACGGATTACTACCTGAAGCTGGAAAAGTGGATTATTAAGGACTTCTATCCCATCCGGGATGGGGATGTGATTGTGCTGAACGGCAAATTCGTCAATTCCGGCGTGTCCACGGTATTCAGCATCAGCAAGACCTATATTTCCATCAACGAAGGCCTTTTGACCTTCTCCACCGAGTATCCCACGGAAAGCACCGTAGAGGCACAGGTGATTCCCACCATGCTGCCCCATCCCAACGGCTTTATCGGCACCGGTGTGTATTTTATGGCGGCAGAGGAAAATACCCTGCCCTTTGACGGCTGGTCTGTGGAATACTTCCCCAGAGAAGCAGGTTGCATCAAGATGATCCGCAACGGTGAAACCTATGATATTGCCAATGTGAATGCCGGCAGTATTGTGAAGTTCTCCGATAAGGGTTACTACTTTAAGCTGGATCAATGGATGTACCAAAAATATTTTCCTTTTGGTGACGGTGATATTTTCATTGTAGAGGGTAAATTTGTCAATGCAGGTCTGGCAGGCCTGATGGAGATCGGCAAGACCTATATCGCCATCAGTAGCGGCATGGCGTATTTCTCCACAGAATACCCCGATGGTCCTGTTGGTCCTACAAAGGTGCAGGGCGGTGCCATGGTCAGCCACCCCGAGGGTTGGAAATCGGACGCTAACGGCGGTCTGTACTTCAAGCTGGAAGCCGGTCAGGATGCGCCCTTTGCCACCGACTGGAGCTTGCGTTATGTGCCCACTTCTGCTGATGCGATCAAGCTGATCCGTGACGGTGTGACCACCAATGTGGCCAATACCGCCGCAGAAATGATCGCCAAGTACCGGGAAGACAGCTATTACTTAGAATTCTGGCCCATCAGTATGAAGCCCATCGTAGAGGGTGATACCCTGGTCATCGAGGGCAGCTTTGTGAACGCCGCCAACAACACGGTGCTGGTGATCGACAAGACCTATGTGACCATCGAAAACGGTCAGCCGGTCTTTACAACCGATAAAGACGTGGTGATTGAGGCCGGCCATATGCAGCCTCACGATAACGGCTTTAACACATCCTCCAATGACGGACTGTACTTTAAATTGGATGCAAACGATGCGCCTTACAATGGCTGGGATGTGGAATACGAGCCTGTTTCTGCTGCTTCCATTCAGCTGATTCGGGGCGAAGAAACCTTCAATATTGGTATTCCCGGTAGAGGCACGATCGTCAAGTATTCGGATACGGAGTACTATCTGAAGCTTGCAAAATGGACAATCGGTGATTACTTCCCCATTGTGCCCGGTGATCAGCTGATCGTAGAGGGTCAGTTCAAAAATGCTGAAAACGGCGTGATCTTTAACATCAGCAGAACGGCCATTACTGTAGGCGAAGACTACAGCCTGACCTTCGCTTCTGAAGAGGCGGTAGATCCCACAATTCAGGCCGGCATGATGAGCAGTCACCCCAACGGTTGGAATACCCAGAATAACAAGGGTATGTACTTCACACTGGAATCCAACGATGTACCCTTTAGTGACGATTGGTCGGTATTCTACTATCCCACCACAGTGGAAAATATCAAGCTGATCCGTGACGGTGAGACCGTCAATATTGCCCAGACGGACAGAGAATTTATTGTTAAGTACGGTGATACGGATCATTACCTGAAGCTGGAAAAGTGGACCATTGGGGATTACTTCCCCTTAGTGCCCGGTGATACGCTGATTGTAGAGGGCAAGTTCAATGATCCGGTTGCAGGCGTGGTATTCAACATCACGAAAACCTACATTACCATCGGCGAAGGCTACAGCCTGACCTTCTCCGAAAATGCACCCGAAACAGAAGAGCCTGAAGTTCCCCAGCCTGCAAACCACGGCCCGATGGCGGCCCACGGCACAAACGGCTGGACAGCTACCGGTGGCTTGTATTTCACGATGGCGAAAAACGATGTACCTTATGACGGCTGGAATACCCGGTATATTCCGGTGGCAGCCTCCTGCGTGAAGCTGATTCGCGGTGGCACGACCTACGATGTGGGTCACACAGCCCGGGAAACCATCACCAAGTATTCCGATACAGAGTATTACTACGAATTCTGGACTTTGGATACCTACAAGCCGGTGGTTGCCGGTGATGTGCTGATCGTAGAGGGTGACTTTGTCAACAAGGCAAGCGGTGCAACGCTGAGCATTGCCAAGACCACCATTACCTTTAATGCTGATGGCACAGCCACCTTCCAAAGCGAAGTGACTGAGCCGGAAAAACCCGAAGAGCCTGAAGTTCCCCAGCCTGCAAACCACGGCCCGATGGCGGCCCACGGCACAAACGGTTGGACAGCTACCGGTGGCTTGTATTTCACGATGGCGAAAAACGATGTACCTTATGACGGCTGGAATACCCGGTATACTCCGGTGGCAGCCTCCTGCGTGAAGCTGATTCGCGGTGGCACGACCTACGATGTGGGTCACACAGCCCGGGAAACCATCACCAAGTATTCCGATACAGAGTATTACTACGA
>JAFTVV010000039.1 GCA_017465625.1 Oscillospiraceae bacterium
CAATCGGATTCATTTCCGGTGTATAGGGCGGGATGTGAAACAAAACAATATTTTCAGGTAGCTCCAGTCCAGTGGATTTGTGCCATGCCGCACCGTCACAGCAAAGCAGAATAATATCGTCAGAGTATTTCTCAGATAATTTCTTCAAAAAGATGCTCATGCAGGCAGTTTTGCAATAGGGCATGACCAGAAAGTATCCATCACCGGTCAGTGGCTCTACCGCTCCGTAGGCATAACGATACTCTCGGATATGATGGCAGGGCACACTGGGACGGATACCTTTCTCGCACCAGCAGTATTTTGGCTTGTTGATCCGTCCAAATCCAGCTTCATCCTGGAACATCAGACGAATTTTCTTGCTGCTGTGGATAACTTCCAATTCTTTTATTTTGGTGTTAATTTTTTTGAGGCCGCGATTTCTTCTTCGCTGGCCTTCTTGGGATGCTTGCTGCGAGGCATGACCTTCCGCCATCCATGACGATGCAGGACAAAGTAGATCTGACCATTGCTGACAGGATGATCTACTGCAGCCTGGTATGCCTTGGCGATCTCACTGATCTCCACCAGCTCACCTTTTTCTGCACGTTCCTTAAACGGTGCCAAAATGGCTGCTTCTTCGGATACACTCATATTGCGGCGATTGCCACCGTAGTGATTGCCGGCAATTGCTTCGATTCCTTTATCCCTATACTTTGCCACAAGGCGAGTCACAGAACTTGCATGGAAGCCTGTTGCTGTGGATACCTCCCTGGCATCTGCTCCTTTTGCACGGAGTTCCAATGCTTTCAATCTGGCCTTGACTCGCTTATCCTGGTTATCCTTACGAGCCTGTTCAATTTCCTTGATTTGTTCTTCACTAAATTTGTATCTGGAAGCCATATTCATCACCCAGATACAGTATATCATATCATTGCAAGAAATTTGGTGGTATATTGCGCCCACCATCATTAACACATTTTTAGAGAGCCATGATCTGACGGGTAAAACAGTTATTACTTTTGCAACCTCCGGTGGTAGTGGAATGGGTGATGCCAACGCCAAACTGCAACAAAGCTGTAAGGGCGCCAAGCTGATCGAGGGCCAAGTATTTAACCCCGATGTTTGCAAAGCAGACCTTTCCGCCTGGGTTGATAGTCTGAAAATCGAATAAAATGAGCAAGTGGCTCTGGACCAGCGTCCAGAGCCACTTATTTTTACATGATTTCCATGTACGGATTTACGATGTCAGCAATTCTCTGCGCTAAGCTTTTTTGTTCTTTGCTACGAGAAATGGGCATGAAAAAAGCCGGACTCTTTTCAAAGTCCGGCTGGATTTGTGATTACACTACAAAAAAGATCGGGTGTTTTTCAAGGGTTAAACAGCACGATCAATTGGAATTTATCGTTTATTGTTTCTCATAACGCTAAAGAATCCTATTGCAAAAAAGACGGCACTAACAAACAAAAATGATAATAACACTATGAGTTGAACATTTCCGTTTAAGCATTGTTCCCAGTTGCGGAAATCTACCTGATAGGAATTGCTGGAAGATGGGCCAAGCAAGGCTGCCGCCACATAATTTGCACAATAAAGCGTGATTCCACTGACGGCGGTACAGATTCCTGTTTTATGAAATGCGTTAAAACGGAAGGCACATATCACCGCACAAGCAATTACAGGGACAAAGCCGTATACAGCCATTAGAATTGCATTACCGAGCATAAACGACTGCCGGATACGGATGTGTATCATCATCAAAACTGTCAATACAAGTGTGACTGTAAAGGAAAGGATGAACTTATAGCGAGAATAATTTGTTTTTGATAACAAGATAGGCACAAACAATAGTACATACCCCATCAAGATGCCTATGCAGGCAGTTAAGAACCACGATAAACCATTCGTATATACTGCACAAGTGAACAAAAGTAAACAAATAGACAGGTATGTTGAAACAGTAAATGCAAGAAGTTTCTTCGACTCAAAAAAACAAGTCACTGTTGGTACAAATGTATAGGCACAAATCAATGCTGCCAATACAACAAAAAACCAAGACAGCGTGTGACTTACGGCAAGGTTGCAAATGAAACAGGTTACAAGTGCAACGCCATAGGAGATTGTCGGAATCCAAAACCATGTGCCACGGATTGCACGGAACTTCCTTGCTTCATGCTTCATTTTCCTTGTGTCTGTGTCGACTGAGGCAGTAATCAGTTCATGTTCGCTTATGTCAAGAACACGGCAAATATCGGATATCAAAGTAATGTCGGGATAGGATACCCCACGCTCCCATTTGCTCACTGCACCTTCAGTAACAAACAACATTTCTGCCAAGTCTTTTTGTGAATAGTTTTTTTCCATTCGTTTAGTTTTTATAAACGAGCAGAATGTTTTTTTATCGGTCATATCGGTTCACCTCTGCCCATCATTCTACGTTAATCAAGGAAAACCGTCAATGGACTGTTAAGCCACCCCCGTTTTTGATATGGTGGAGCTTAATTCAAGGTTATCGGGTTGGATACTCGCTGCCCAAATTTGCTTTTCAATTCGCAGAATTGAAAATTTCCACACTTATTCACTTTTCACTATTACCTATTACTTTACCAAAATCCCGGATGCGGTTTAAGTAATAGTGAAAAAGTAAGAGGTAAAAAGTAAAAACCCGAACGCTTTTCGCATTCGGGTTTTTGGTGGGGGAAGGTGGATTTGAACCACCGAAAGCACTGCTAACAGATTTACAGTCTGCC
>JAFTVV010000001.1 GCA_017465625.1 Oscillospiraceae bacterium
GCAATCCGTACCCCTTGCCGCCGAAGGCGGCGCGGTGCTTTGCACCGCAAGAAAACGGATTCCCACGTCGCCTACGGCTCCTCGGAATGACTGGGGCGGATTTCCCGTCCCGGTTTTAAATCGGTGTCGGCAAAGCCGATATATCAAAATAACAGTGGGAGAGAAGCCGTCTTTTTGGCTCTCTCCCTCCGTCTTCGCCTGACGGCGAATCCACCTCCCTCGTCAGAGGGAGGCTTTTGCGGGCAGATGATATCTGCCCCTACGGGCTATATCCCACGTTTTCGTCCATCATCGTAGGGGCGGATATCATCCGCCCGTCGTTTCCCGGTTTTCGCACATTTTTGTTCAACATCGTAGGGGGCGGCGCGGTGCTTTACACTGCAAGAAAGCGGATTCCCACGTCGCCTGCGCTCCTCGGAATGACAGAGGGACGGGAACCCCGTCCCCTACTTAAAAACGCAGAGCGCATCCGCGCTCTGCGTTTTTACATTATTTTAAATAATCGTGGAGCTTGTACAGTACCGGCTCGAATGCCGCGCCGTACCAGTGATTATCCAGCTTTGCCGTTTCTTTGATGCAATCCACGGTGTAATCCGCTGCAATTTTGGCGGCCTGCACAGCGGTCTTCCCCCGCATCATCGCGCCCACCAGAGCCGAGGCGTAAATATCCCCCGTACCGTGACAGCTATTTGCCAGTTTTTCGTGCTCATAATAGCTGTACACACCCTTTTCGTACACCACCACACCGGTTCTGCCCTCTGCATAAGATACGCCGGTGAGCACCACATTGGACATACCCTTTTCGGTGAGTGTGGTCAGCAAGGCGTCAATATAGCTGCGGTCATATTGGGTTTTAAACTCCATACCGGTGAGGAAGCACGCCTCGGTGATATTGGGCACTACATAATCTGCATCGGCACACAGCGCAACCATGGCCTCCACATAAGCATCATCGAAGCCGGGGTACAGCTTGCCGTTATCGGCCATAGCCGGGTCTACCACCGTAATACCCGTAGCGGTTTTCAGCTCCTGAAACATCTTCCGAATATAGGAAATTTGCTCACGGCTGCCCAGATAACCGGTGTAGATGGCTTCAAACTGAATCTGCTCTTTCTTCCAATGATCCGAAATTGCAGGCATATCCCCGGTCAGATCCCGAAAAGTATAGCCTGTAAAACCGGCAGTGTGGGTTGACAGTACCGCAGAGGGCAAAATAGCGGTCTCTACGCCGCAGGCAGACAAAATCGGCAGTGCCACCGTCAGAGAACACTGACCTACACAGGAGATATCCTGAATGGTTAAAATGCGCTTATAAGACACAAAAATCCTTCTTTCCAAGAAATTTGGCGCTATTATAGCACAACACAATTTAAAAATAAAGCCTGCTTTATAAAAAGAATACGAATTTTTAAATAATTCCCCACTATCCGTTGCAATTATCTGCAAAACAGGCTATAATGAATGAACTATTTGGATTTTTTGAGGTTATACGGATGGATTACATCGTTTTGGATATGGAATGGAATCAGCCCTGGCCCGGCTCCCCTTCTGCCAAGAAGGTTTTGCCGGTGCAGATTCGGGGGGAAATTCTGCAAATCGGTGCGGTGCGCATTACCGGCAACCAACAGGTAGCCGACGAATTTCAGGTGCTGATCAAGCCCAAGTACTACCGTCGGCTGAACCGTCGGGTGAGCAAGCTCACCGGCATCAAGGAATCACGCCTGCGTGAAGAGGGCATCGGTATGGAAGAGGCTATGGCCAGCTTTCGCACCTGGTGCGGCGAGGACGTGATTTTCCTCACCTGGGGCTTTGACGACATTACCATTTTAAAAGAAAATCTGCAACTTTATGGCATAGACGACAGCTGGGTAAACCGCTGGTACAATGCCCAAATGATTTTCAACGCCCAGACCGACGGCTCTTCTGCGCAAAAAGCTTTAAAAACCGCCATGGAAATTTTCGGCATTGAGCCCTCCCGTCCTGCCCACGATGCCTTGGGCGATGCCTATCATACCGCCCTGATCTGCGCCCGTTTAGACCTGCAAAAGGGCATTGATGAATACGGCGGCAGTCTGCAAACCCACATTGACGGCTTCCACGGCGCGCAAATCCCCGGCTGTATCAGCCGTAAGGTGTTTTATGATTATGCCGACAAGCGCAGTGCCTTAGCTGCCATGTCCGGTGCAGAAAATGAGTGTCCCACCTGCGGACGGCAAATGCTGGGGGCACGTTGGTTTGCCCAGCCCGGCAGACGGTATATGGATTTGGCCACTTGTCCTGAACACGGTAAATTTCTCATCCGTGTGCGGCTTTCCGACCAGCCGGACGGCACAGTCCGGGTCAGCCGTCTGACCTATGAGGCCACCTCCGAGGCGGCAGAAGCCTACGCCCGACGGGTGGAAAAGGCAGAGCCGGAAGCGCCCCGTCGTTCCGAACGCCGCCGCAGAAGCCGCCTGCCCAAGAAGACAGAACCATAAAATCTCGTTTAGGGAGCTGTTGCAAAGAATCGCAGCAGCTCCCTTCAGCTTTTCAAATAACTGTGTTTTTGATAATCGGTTCAACGGGTCGATGTGCTCAATCGGCCCCTACAACCTTGTTAAGACTAAAATCATACATCATTGTTATGAAGGAGCGCCACCAACGCCTCCACTTGCAGGGGAGGTGGCTCGCCGTAAGGCGAGACGGAGGGGTTCACGGAGTTTCCGTCTATTATATACTTATAGCTCTGTAAACCCCTCAGTCATATCGCCTAAAACGGCAATATGACAGCTCCCCTACAGAGGAGCCGTAAGTAACCTCCCATATTTTGCCTTTTTTAAAACATTTTTTTGCGGAATTTTGAATTATTTATGTCCTTTTTATTGCTTTTTGTCTGTTCTTGTGGTAAAATGTCCCGTAAAATGGAGGAGTATTGAATGAGAGATTACCACAAGGAGTTTGTTTACCGCAAGATTAAAAAGCCCAACAAGTTTCTTGCGCGAATTGTATTTTTCATATTCGGTCGGATTTCCAGGAAGCGCAACGTAGAATTTGTCTACGACGATGACTTCAATCAGATCCGGGACAAGCAGATGATTCTGCTGTGTCAGCACCGCTCCCGTACCGATTTTATTTACGTCTATGCCGGCATCCGTCGGAAGGATATGCACATTATGTGCGGCTACCAAAACGTTTTCCAGCCCTTCGTCTATACCATTTTGAAGAAGCTGGAAGTGATTGCGAAGATGCTTTATCAGCCGGATATGCACGCCACAATGCAGGTTTTGGGTGCAACCAAGCTGGGCGACAGCGTGATGATCTTCCCTGAGGGTATTCAGTCCACCAGCGGCTCTACCCACCCCATTAATCCTGCCACCTTGAAGCTTTTAATGAAGCTGAAGCTGCCGGTTGGTCTTGCAACCCTGAATGGCGCGTATTTTACCCGTAACCGCTACTGCAGCGACATTAAAAAAGGCAAAATCACCGTCCGTTTTTCCAAGCTGTTTGACCCGGAGGATTTTACCAATCTTTCCAGGGATGCGCTGTACGAAAAGCTTTTAAGCGCCTTCCGCTACAACGAATTTGAGGAACGCCCTGCAGAAAAGATTGCCTATCGGGGCAAAAAGCCCAATATTTACGGTCTGGATAACATTATTTACCGCTGTCCCCAATGCGGCGCAGAATACCGCTTTGAGGTCCGGGACACCCAAATGCACTGCTTAGACTGCGGCTTTGCCGTTTCCATGGACGAATATTACGACATTGCACCTGTACAGGGCACACTCCCCTTTGCAAACATCGATCAGTGGTATAAATGGCAGCGGCACACGGTTGCGCAGCAGGTACAACAGGACGATTTTTGCCTGAGCACCAAGGTGCAGCTGAACACCATTAATACCCATAAGCTCTCCAAAAACTTTTCTATGCTGTGTCAGGGCGAGGGGCTTCTGACCCTGACCAACAAGGCGCTCACCTATCAGGGCACACGCAACGGTGAGCAGGTTATGTTCACCTTCGACCCCAAGCTGGTGTTCTCCCTGACCATGTCCCTGGCCTATGATCTGGATCTGTATTACAACGGGGAATATATGAACTTTAAGCTTCTGGAAAACGAGAAGCAGGTAACCAAATGGATGCTCTGCGCCGAGGAGATTCACAATCTGTACGACCCGGTTTGGAAGAGCGTCAGTGATGAGGTTTATAATGAAGAATAAAAAAGAAAAAATCCTTTTTGCCCTTACCACCCTTTTAATTGCCGCCATTGTGACCCTTTCCGTGGTTCACTGGTCCACCATTGTGTACCTTTTCCACGAAATGATTTACGGTATGGCAATTGTAAAGGAATACGTGGAATCCTTGGGCGTGGGCGGCATATTGGCCATTTCTCTGGTCATTATTGCCTGCTTCTTTGTGCCGGTCATTTCCTCTGTGCCGGTGCAATTGGCCTCTGTGATTACATATGGTCTGTTTTTCGGGGTCGTCCACGTAATGCTGTCGGTGTTTATTGCCAGCCAGCTGGTATTTTTGTTTACCCGCTGTATCCACATTTTCCAAAGCCCCAAGCGCAGAGCCAAGCGACAGGAAATGGAAGAAAAAATCCGCAACAGCAAGCGCAGCATCACCCAGTTTGTGATTTTATCCTATGCCGCCCCCTTTATTCCCTTTTTGCTCATTCACGTTGTGGCGGCAGTCAGCGGTATGAAGTGGTGGAAATACTCCCTGATCACCTTCCTGGGCCCTCTTGCGGACATTTTAATGACCCTGTGGATTGGTCAGAAGGTCACTTCCGCATCCTCCCCTGTCACCTCTTTTGTGGTCTTAATACTTCTGATCACCTGCGTATCCCTCTCCCTGATTTTCAAAAACAAAATCATTGATGCCATTTTTACGCCAAAGAAAAAGGAAAAGATTTCCCATGGAGAATAAGCAGCTAAATAAAGAGGTCAAATTCGGCCTGAAAAGCTTTATCACCATCTGCTCCATATTGATTGCGGTCGTTATCGCAGTGGGCATCCTCACCTACGTGATTCCTGCCGGCACTTATCAGTATGACGAAAACGGCACCATCATCCCCAACTCCTTTACCCTTTTGGAGGAGGGCAGTCGTCTGCCGGCATACCGATGGATCTCTGCCCCTGTGGAAGCACTGATCATTGGTGAAGGAAATTTTAACATCATCCAGATCATTGCCGTTTTACTGATTTTAGGCGGCAGCTTTAAGGTGCTGGATCGCTCCGGCGGTCTTTACGCTGTGGTGCAGGTGATCATCAACCGCTTTTACAACAAACGTTATAAGCTGATTTGGGTCGTCACCCTGTTTATGATGCTGCTGGCTTCCTGCTTCGGCTTGCAGGAAGAGCTGCTGATTCTGTTTCCCATCTTCCTGTCCTTCGCCACGGCTATGGGCTGGAGCAATACTCAGGCGGTCAGCTTAATCCTCATCACCTCCGGTGTAGGCTTCACCACCGCGATTTTCAATCCCTTTACGGTGGGGATGTCCGCAGAGCTGGCAGGAGTCAGCATTTTAAGCGGCATCTGGTATCGCATCGGCATCTTCTGTCTGCTGTATGTGCTCACATCCCTGTATTTGGTACGGATGGCAAAAAAAGACGAAAAAGACGGCAAAAATCGGATCAAGCAGGACTTTACCGCCCTGACTGAAGAAGAAAGAGCCATCTACGGGCAGAAAGCAAAGCAGGTCTTTACCCTGTTCTTCACCGTTTTAGGGGTGATTTTAGTCGCCTCCGCCGTGCCTTTTATTGCCGATTTGGGCATTGGAATGGTGCTGATGGCGCTGAGCTTTGTCATCGGTGCGTTCATCATCGGGCAAAAGAATTTGGGCAGCATGAAAACAGCACTGCAGGCCTTCTGTAACGGTGCAAAGGACTTAGCACCCTCCATTGTGATTATCCTGCTGGCCTTCAGTGTGAAATACATTGCCGAAAACGGCAACATCCTGCACACCATGTTCTATTACTGCCACAACTTCATTGCCGCCCAATCTCCCTATGTGGGCGTGATTATGCTGTATGTGCTGATTTTGGTGTTTGAATTTTTCATTCCCAGCTCCACCGCCAAAGCGGCACTGCTGATTCCTCTGCTGACATTGGCACCCATTCCCGGCATCAGCACCAACATTATTATTTTGGCGTTTTTGTTCGGTGACGGCTATGCCAACGTCCTTTATCCCACCTGCGGCACGCTGGTCATCGGCTTAGGTCTTGCAGAAGTAGGCTATATGCAATGGCTCAAACGTACCGTGCTGTTTCAGGTTGTGCTGTTTGTGCTTTCCATCGCATTTTTGCTGCTGGCTGTGCACATTGGTCTTTAAAGATATAAAAAGGCTGTAAAGAAGCAACGAAGAAGCTTCTTTACAGCCCTTTTTTATACACGGTTATAATTGGGTGCGTACTGCTTCAGTTGTTCGTACGCCAGCGCCAGTGCGGCGTGGCGGCGTGCACCGGCGAAAAACGCCAAACCGATGCTCAGCACACCATACACACCGTAGCACAGCAGTGTAAACCAGGACATTGCCATGGGTACAGGCAAGCCGGCCAGCTCCCACACCAACGGCAACAGGAGCAAAAGACTCAGCAAAAACTGCAGCAGATAATACCACCAAAAACGCAGATCCAGCTTCAAAAGGTTGGTGCGGTTGCCCTTGGTAATCATACTGCTGATGCTCAGAGCCGCCATTGCGCCCATTCCCTTGTTGTCCATCAGCAGATAGCCTGCCATCAGGAATCTGTACCGCAGCAGCAATCCTGCGCCACCGCACACTGCCAGAAAAACGGCAGACACTCCAATAAAATAAGTCAGGCACGCCTCCAGCGGCAGCATCTCCAACAGTTCAGACACACTTTGGATCGTGTCCTCGTCCACCTGCTGTAGGATCTGCTGCAGCTCTTGGGGAACAGGAATCGCCATTGCAAACAGGGGCGTAACATTCAAAGAGAGTGCACACACCAACAATCCAAATATCCCCAGCATCAGATGGTACCGAAACAGCGGTCCTAAACGGAAAAACCCAGCGGTCAGACGGGAAAAGCTGCTTCTTTCTCCCCGTGCCGCCTGCAATGCCAAATGCCACAGACCTGCGGTGAAGAATATCTGTGCCACCGAAACGGCCAGAGAAAGCACCTGCGGAATGGTTTTCAGCACTGCCATCTTTCCCATGGAGGACAGGCCGGACATATCCGACATCAGGTAGCCACAAAGCAAATCCACCAAATAAAGCAGGAGCATCGCACCCACAGAAACGGCAGCATGTACTGCCACCATCTTTTTGTAATCCTTCTTTTCCCCTGTCAGCTTTTTGCCGTCCTGACAGAGTGTTTTCGGCTGTATCATCTTTTTTCTCCTTTTTTCTGCCTTGCAGGCAGGTATCTTTTATGGTATGATAAGGGGGTAAATGTCAATTACCCTCAAAGAGGTGGTGATGTAATGCAACTGGGTCAAAAATTAAAAGAGGCACGGTTAGAAAAAGGTCTTTCGCAACGTCAGCTGTGCCAGAATATTATCACGCGCAATATGCTCTCTTTGATTGAAAACGGCTCTGCCAAGCCCTCACGCAGCACCTTGCAGGCGCTTTGCGCCCGACTGGAGCTTCCTTTAAGCCACTTTATCGCCGATGCTCCATCGGAAAATCTGCAAATCCTGTCCCGTGCCACAAGCGAAGCACCCCGTGATGCGCTGAAAATCCTGGAAAGCTACGTTTCCCCGGATGCACTGCTGGACGGATGGTATCACTACCTCTGTCTGCAAAAGCGGCTTTGCTTGGCGAAGGAAGCTTTGCAGGATCACCGCAGCAGCTATGCCGCCACCCTTTTAAAAGAATGTGACTTTCATCTGGACTATAACCCAACCCTTCGTGGGTTGTTTATAGAGGAATATGCACTGCTGTGCCACGAGGCAGAGCTTCTGTCTGCCAATCAGGCCGCCGCACTGCTTCCGTCCCACAGGGAATCTCTGTTTTTACAGGCGAAGGCCGCCTTTCAGCGCGGGGACTACCCACTGTGCCTGACACTGCTGGATTGCGCCTGCCCCTTGACCTACGAAGCAAAACTTCTGCAATGTGATGCGCTGTTGGCTTTGAAGGAGTACAGTCGGGCGTGCCCACTTCTTTTGGATTTGGAGCACACGCAGGATTTATCTGTTTACAGCCGCCTTGAATCCTGCTATCGGGAACAGGGCGACTTTGAAAAAGCCTATTATTACGCCTGTAAGCAACGATAATCTTTATCTCAAGCCGTCGGTAAGGTTGACCTTATCGGCGGCTTTTTGGTCTTTCCATTTAAGAAAACGGGCAGGATTGCCCACTACCACCGCATCCGGCGGCACATCTGCGGTAACCACCGCACCGGCACCAACCACTGCATTGCGCCCTACACAAACGCCCTCTAAAATCACTGCGCCTGCGCCAATCAGCACCCCATCCTCTACCACCACCGGCTGCATACAGGCAGGCTCAATCATCCCTGCCAGCACTGCATTTGCACCGATGTGGCAGTTCTTTCCGACCCGTGCGCCGCCACCGATGACTGCGCCCATATCCACCATCGTGCCGCTGCCGATCATTGCACCTACATTGACCACCGCGCCCATCATAATCACCGCATCATCGGCAATTTGAGCGCCCTGTCGGATCACCGCACCCGGCTCTACCCGGGCATTGAGCTGTTCCAGTGGCATCAGGGGCAGGCGGCTGTTTCTGCGGTCTGCCTCCACCATACACTCGGTCACTTCGTCCCGATGGGCTTCCAGCACAGGGGCAATATCCGCCCACTGACCGCATAGAATTATAAAGTCATCACCGTGAAAGGTTATGCAGCCCGGAAAGTCCACAGGACGATTCAGCTTGACATACACCTTCACCGGTGTGGACGGTGCTGCTTTTTGTAATCTACGGATATGTTCATTCATATCATTCCCTCCTATCGTACCACCATTGTATGCAAAAAACAAGTAAAAATTAAAGGAGTGTTTATGACCTTAATCCGCGATTTTTACGCCCTGCACCGCATTCCGGAGCTGGACTGCACGCTGCCAAAGACCTGCGCATACGTAAAACAAAGCCTGTATTCTCTGCGCTGCACCATCACAACCCCCACCGAGGGAAGCATCTGCGCCTACTTTGATTTTGGACGGGATGATGCCGTAGCTTTTCGAGCCGATCTGGACGCCCTGCCCATTCAGGAGGACACCGGTTTAAGCTGCACTTCCCTCCACGCAGGACAGATGCACGCCTGTGGACACGACGGGCACACCGCCATTTTGCTGGAGCTTGCCCGCCGTCTCCACCAAAAAAGGACACTGCCCCACAATGTTTTGCTGATTTTTCAGCCGGGAGAGGAACAAAAGGGCGGTGCAAAGCTGCTTTGTGACAGCGGCATTTTAGAAACGTACAAGGTGCGGTTCATTTTCGGACTGCACCTCTGGCCGAAGCTTTCCAAGGGAAAAATCCACGGAAAAAAAGGGGCAATGATGGCACAAAGCAGCGGCATTACCGCCCGTTTTGTGGGAAAAAGCTGTCATATAGCCACAAAAAAAGAGGGCATTGATGCCCTTTTTGCCTGTTGCCGATTTTATGAGCAGGCACAATCTCTGCGCACGCAAAAGCCCCATCTTTTGGCTTTTGGAAAGTTAGAGGGGGGCACGGCAGGCAACGTGCTTTGCGGCCAAGCCGCCTTGTATGGCAGTTTGCGGTGTTTTGATCCTCAATTGCACGACCATCTGCGCCGCCGCCTTTTTGCCCTTTGGAAGCAAATTGCCGCCCATACAGGCTGTGGCGGCGCATTGGACATTGAAGAGGGTTATCCAGCCGTGTGCAACGATCCCGGACTTTTTGCCGCGGTTTGCCGCCTGTACCCCATTGTTCCGCTGCAACAACCCAGCTGGGCGGCAGAGGATTTTTCCTTTTATCAGCAGAAAATCCCCGGTGCGTTTTTCTTTTTGGGACTGGGCGACACCCCGGCTCTGCACAGCCCCCAATTTTGCTTTGACCCGAACGTTTTGGAACAAGGTGTCCGCTTTTTTGAAACCCTTTGCCAGCTTTAAATGAATTGTCTAACGGCATGAATTGCATAAATGCATGAATTGCGCTGCGGCGCATACAGTTTTGGCAATTCAATTCATGTTGCCTTGCAACAATTCATGATGACTTGTCATCAATTCATGGCATAGCCAATTCATCAAATTAAATCAAAGAATTTAAGCCGGAAAACGGCGGGCGGATAATATCCGCCCCTACGAGAAATTGCGGCCGGTGGGCGCATATTCGTGGAAACGGATTGCCACGGGCGCTTTTGCGCCCTCGCAATGACCATTCCTTCGGACGTACGTTGCCCATTATGTAAATAACGGGACGGCTCTGCCGACACCATAATTTTCCGTTTTCCATTTTCAACTTTCAACTAAAAACGGGACGGCCTTTGCCGTCCCGTAAAATTATGCATTATGCATTATGCATTTTGCATTTGTTATTATCCCCAAAGGCCGTCAGGATACAAGCCCTGTTCTGTCAGCTCCTTCAGAGCAGCCACCACCAAGGGCTTATCTGCGGCATAGGTCACACCGTACCAGCGGTCAGAAGACTTCAGCACCTTCACCGCCACCTTGCCCTCATTGAGCAGTTCATTGACGGTACGGGGCAGGAAGTACTCTGCCTTCAAGGGATTCTTCGGCACATCCACTTCCATAAATGCAGGGAAACGCTTGCCGATCTCGTCAATAAAGGAAGCGGTATAGCCCCACATATTCATAGATACCGGGGTATCTTCCGCCAGATCGGTCCAGGTTGCACCGTCATTCTCAGTAAAGTGGATGCCGCCATCGTATTTTTCAATCTTGGTGCGCTCCACCACGTCGGTCAGATAGCCTTCGTCGCTGACCTGACACACGCCACGTGCCACAGAACCGTGATCAGTCACGGTCTTGCCCAGCTCATAGCCTACCATACAGTAGTCCTGTGCGTTCTGAGAAAGGTGATCGAAAATCACCTTATAGGCAGATACACCGTAATAGTCGTCGGCATTGATGACCGCAAAGGGTGCACCGTCAATCTGTTCCATAGCACAGAACACAGCGTGGCTGGTGCCCCAGGGCTTGGTGCGTCCCTCGGGAACGGTGAAGCCCTCAGGAATATTATCCAGCTCCTGGAAGGCGTAACGAATTTCCATGGGGCACTGCTCCAAACGCTTGCCCACGGTTTCCATAAAGTCCTTTTCAATGGCCTTTTTGATGATGATGACCGCAGTTTCAAAGCCTGCTCTGTAGGCATCGTACAAAGAATAGTCCAAAATGGCCTCTCCGTGGCTTCCCACAGGGTCAATCTGCTTTAAACCACCGTAACGGCTGCCCATACCGGCCGCCATCACAACTAAAATCGGCTTTTTCATTTTTGCCTCCTATGTAATCGGTTGATAAATTCATTATACGGGAATCTTTTAAAAAAGCAAGCCTATATCTAAAAAAATGTCCTGTTTTTTCAGCTTTTCAGGGGAAAATACCTGCAAAAGCTCCTCCATCGTCATATCCTCCGGCTTATCCCACAGTCCGGCACTGTATGCCAAAATACCAATGAGCCGTTGGGGCGTCATCCTCTGCCGCAAAACGCCCAAATCCAAATCCTTGTCCCGTTTGCTCAAACGCCGCCCGTCCGATGCCACCAGCAAGGGAATATGGGCATATTCCGGATGGGCAAAACCAAACAGTTCCTGCAAATACATCTGCCGCGGAGCAGAGCTGAGCAAATCCACACCCCGTACCACCTGATTGACACCGCTTTCACCGTCGTCCACCGTCACTGCCAGCTGATACACAAAAGCGCCGTCTGCCCGACGCACCACAAAATCTCCGCAATCGGTTGCCAAATTCTCCCGATAAGTGCCCCAAACCAAGTCCTCCACCGTCCAAATACGGTCCGGCACCTGCACACGCCAGGACGGCGGGCGCTGAAAGGCCGCCTGTTCTGCCGGAGTCAGGTTGCGGCAAGTACCGCCATAGACATAAGTGCCGTCGGACAAATGGGGAGCATTGACACTGTGGAGCTGACTGCGTGTGCAAAAACAGGGATACAGCAGTCCCAACTCCTTCAGGCGCTCAAAATACCGAATATAGGTCTGGGTACGGGTGCTTTGAGGGGCGGTTTCCCGATCATAGCTGAGCCCCAGCCACTGCAGATCCTCCCGTAGAATCCGGGCGTAGGCATTGGAGGTGCGCTGAGTATCCAGATCCTCCATCCGAAGCACCATTTCCCCCTGCTCTTTTCGGGCAAACAGCCACGCCATCATGGCGGCAAAAACGTTCCCCAGATGCATTCTGCCGGAGGGTGTGGGCGCAAAACGGCCAACCACCGGTACTTTCTTCTTTTGTTGTTCCATTTTGCACCCCCTTTCTTTTTATTGTATCTCAAAATGCCCTGATTGTAAAGTTTTCCTTGTGAAAACCAAAGCTTTGGTGTATAATAATGAAACGATCAAACTGAAAGGAGGGCGGCTATGACCCCTGAAGCAAGAAAACAGCAGCGTCTGCAACGGCGCAAGCAACGGCAGGCACGCAGAAAAAAGCGTCTTTTGATTGCCGGTACAGTGGCCGTGGCGGCCCTTGTAATATTGCTGATCATCCTATTAAGTGGCGGCAGCAAGCAGTCCTCCCCACCTGCAACATCCGTCCCCGTGGGCACTTCCCCCGATGGCACAAGCCTCTCCGCATCCGCAGAAGAGGTCACCCAGCCTACGGTGATTCACTTTGTGGCAACCGGCGATTTGAATGTCACCGACCGACTGATGCAATCCAATTTGACCACAGAGGATTTCAGCACCGTCATTATGGACGTGGCGCACCTGCTGGCCGATGCCGACCTGACCACCGTCAATTTGGAAGGCAACCTGTGCGGCGTGCCTTACGGTGCTTCTGCCTCTGCCCCCCAGCACCTTGTGCAGGCGCTGGACAAGGCCGGTGTGGATATGATTCAGCTTTCCAATTCCTACGCCATCCACCGTGGCATCTCCGGCCTGATGAGCACTATTGACGGTGTGCAGCAAGCAGGGATGGAGCCCATCGGTGTATTCCGCGACAGTGCCGAATACGCCAGGAAAAACGGCTTTACCCTCTTTGAAATTCAGGGCGTTCGTGTTGCCGTGGTAGGCTTTACAAAGGGTATGGACGGCACCACCCTGCCCCCCGGCAACGAGCAATGCGTCAACATTCTCTACAGCGATTACGACAGTGTTTATCAAAAAGTCAACACCGACAAAATCACCTCCGTGCTCCGTGCCGCGGAAGCCGCCCAGCCGGATATCACCATCGCTCTGCTCCACTGGGGCAGTGAATTTAACGATTCCATCAGCTCTTCCCAAAAGCGCATCATCGACCTGATGCGTCAAAACGGTGTGGATGCCATCATCGGCACCCATCCCCACTATGTACAGCAGATCACCTTCGACCGGGAAAACGGCTTTTTGGTTGCCTACTCCTTAGGCGACTTTATCAGCGATGCCGCCCGTGCCGGCTCTGAATATTCCATTTTGCTGGATTTGGAAATTACAAAAGACCACGCAAACGGCACAACCTCCATCACCGGCTATGACTACACGCCGCTGTTTTCCGTAGTGGAGGAGGGAAAGCCTACCAGAATTGTGCGTATCCAAGAGGCCCTCTCTGCCTACACCGCAGGGCACACCGGGGCAGTTTTGAAGGAGACCTACGACGATATGCTCTATGCGCTGACCCGCATCGAAGCCCGTGTCAACGGAGAAGGATAAATCAAAGGGAGCTGTCTCAAAATGAATAAGTAAGAGCAAATCTGCCGCCATTGCAGATTTGCTCTTTTTTGTCGATATTTTCATGAAAGCTGCCATCACTTTAAACATTATGCAAGAAATACTCTGTAAAGCTCCATCAGTATGGGCACAAGCAGTGCAGGCAGCATATTGGCTACACGGAAGGTCTTTTCCCGAACCAAATTCACGCCTACGCAGAACACAAGCGCGTTTCCTACAAAAGACAGCTCTGCAATCAGCACGTCACTGATGATGGCACCAAATAAGGCGGCGATCAGGGTGATGAGGCCCTGATAAATAAAAATGGGAATGGCAGAAAAGGAAGCTCCAATGCCGTATGTGGCTGTCAGCACGGCTACAATCACAAAATCCAGCAAGGATTTTGTAATGAGCATGGAGCTGTCACCGGTAAGACCGTCCTGCATCGCACCCACGATGGCCATTGCACCGACGCAGATGATCAGGGACGCATTTACAAAACCGTCCACAAAGCGGTTGTCGCTTTTAACCTTTGCCACAGATTTTAGTTTGATGCCGATTTTTTCCATTTTTGATTCGATGTTCACCCATTCACCAAGCAGACAACCCAGCACAAGGCTGAAAATCAGCAGAGTCGTACCCTGTGTGGTGATGCTGCCGTTTTCTACTACCAGCATGTGCTTGAGCGCACCGCTGAGTCCAATAAAAGTGGTTGCCAGGCCAAGCGCCTGCATCAGAATTTTCTCAAATCGCTTGGCAATACCGTTTTTCAACAGGATGCCCAGCACACCGCCGAAAATGACGGCAGCAGTATTGACAATTGTACCCAGACCAATCATAAAATCTCTCCCAATACTTTGCAATTACAAGTCGTTTTTTGCCATTATAGCATTTCGATATACAAAGTCAAGAATACAGGAAGGTTATCAATAGTCATTATGCCGCGGTATCCGGCATATTTTCGATATAGATCATTTGATATTTGACGAACCAACGGCTTTTCTTCCCAAATAGGTAAAGCCTCCGGTTGTCCGGAGGCTGTGTTCATCAATGTTTCTTTTATTCAGGTGCTCCCATCATACGGCGATTAGGTTTATCACCAATATAATCTTCGAGCCTTTCTTGTGGGTCGCATCCGTCAATCTCTTCTATGACAACTTGATCCCAAACATCCTTTAATGAAAGACCGTCAAACACAGGTGCATTAGCCATTTCTTCAAATGAGGGGTAATCAAAGGCGTTTTTGCCATCAGGGGTTAATCCATACCAAAATACATCTTTTTGTTCCTCCCTGCTCCACATTTTGCCCATCCAGCAATAATCGTACTTTTGACTGTTTAGGAGCATAAACTGGATTTCAACACAAAACTTCTTTTTCGTGTTGAATGTGAATAACTTTGTTATTTGTTCAAATGTAATCATATGATCACCGCCTTTTCTTTTATCATAGCACAACGCTGTGAAATTTGCAGCAAAAAGCGGGCGGTTGAATAAACACAGATGATGTGATAAGATTATTGCGGTGATAAATATGGAAAAGCCGCAGAGAAAACCGAACCGAATAGCAGGCTACGATTACAGTCAAAGCGGTGCGTATTTCGTAACAATATGCACCCAAGGCCGTAAGAAGATATTGTCAAAAATAAACGTAGGGACACCCCTCCCGGGGTGTCCGCAAAAGCCGTGCGTGGAATTATTATGGCACGGGGAAATTGCGGATCAATATATCCGGCAAATAGATGCATTTTATGCGCATTTATCCGTGGATCAATATATAATTATGCCGGATCACATTCATTTGCTGATTACGATACACGACGGAAACTCGAGGACGGGTGTCCCTATGAGGACATCGGAGATTGCCCGATTTGTGGGAACACTCAAACGGTTTTGCAACAAAGAATATGGTGAGAATATTTGGCAAAGCAGGTACTATGACCATGTGATTCGCAATCAGCAGGATTATAATGAAATTTGGGAATACATCGAAAACAACCCAACGAAATGGGTAATTACCAAGGAAATGATACAAATGTAGCGACACCCGTCCCCGGGTGTCCGCATATACCTACCAGCGATAACGGACACCCCGGGAGGGGTGTCCCTACGTTTATGCTGCTGCATCCAGCATGTTCTCTATAAATATTCCATATCCAGTCGTTGGATCGTTCACCAGCACATGGGTTACCGCCCCCACTAGCTTACCGTCCTGGATAATGGGACTGCCGGACATTCCCTGGACGATGCCGCCGGTGGCGGCAAGCAAGGCAGGGTCGGTGACCTTCAGAAGCATATTTCGTCCGGTTTCGTCTGCGTTTTTGTAAATTTTCAGTATTTCAATTTCGTATTCCTTGGTTAGCGTGCCGTCTACGGTGGAGCGGATGGTAGCCTTACCGGTGTGGGCAACGCCCTTGCCGCCCACGGGCAATGCTTCGGCATTTTTGGAAAGGCTGGCAGAGCCAAAGACACCCTGAACCGTATTTTTAAAGACCGTCCCGATGGGAGAAGTGCCGGTGACGGTGCTCATCAGTTGCCCCGGTGTGCCGCTTCGCCCCTGTTTTACGGAAAGCACGGAGGCGGTGTAAACGTTGCCCCGGATCATTTTTACCAGTTTGCCGTCCGGGGTATTTACCCCGTGTCCCAGTGCCCCAAAACGCTCCGTTGCAGGATCATACCAGGTCACGGTGCCCACGCCGGTCACACCTTGCCGCAAATAAACCCCCAATTTTGGTCCTTCGGAGGTAATGGAGGGTTGAAACCGGATGGTTTTTTCCTCTTTGCCTCTTAAAATGGAAAGCTCCACCTGTCCGTCACTGACGTTGAGCTTGTTTTGAATCTCCACCGGAGAAGAGACGCTGCTGCCGTCAACGCGCAGGATCCGGTCGCCCAACTGCAAACCGCAATTTTTGGCATTTTGTCCCATCTGCTCATCAAAGCCTGCCACCGACAACGTGCCGTCCTGCACCTCCAGACCGATGACTTGTCCGCCGGGCACAAGCAATCTGCTTGCAAATGCGGTTTGTACCGACAAGACTGCACATACTATGGTTAAAAACATATAATTTTTTAATTTTTTCATCTTGGTCCTCCTTTCGCCTGCTTGTTTAATATGCCTCAAAGCAAAAGGTTATAGACCCTGAAAAATCCGAAAAAATCGGTAAAAATCTCCAAAAATATTTACCTATTGACAAGGTAGGTAAATGATGATATAGTACAGATACGGAAAGTAGAAAAACCCTATGGAGGAAAAATATGCAAGTTTACGCAGATAACGCCGCCACCACGAAAATGAGCAAAGCGGCGATTGAGGCAATGCTGCCTTATTTTGATAAAACCTATGGCAATCCTTCCAGTCTGCACACCCCCGGTCAGGAGGCAAAGGAAGCACTGGAGGATGCCCGTGCACGAATCGCAAAATGTATCGGCTGTGAGCCGCGGGAGATTTATTTCACCTCCGGCGGCAGTGAGGCGGACAATCAGGCCATTCGCTCTGCGGCCTATTACGGGGCCCGTAAGGGGAAAAAGCACATCATTTCCACTGCTTTTGAGCATCACGCCGTGCTGCACACTCTGGAAAAACTGGAAAAAGAGGGCTTTGAAGTCACCCTTTTGGACGTGAAAACCAACCATAATATTACTGCCCAACAGGTAAAGGATGCCATCCGGGAGGATACCTGTCTGGTAAGTGTGGTATACGGCAATAACGAGATCGGCTCCTTGCTGCCCATCGCGGAAATCGGTGAAGTCTGCAAGCAGGCCGGTGTGCCCTTCCATACGGATGCGGTGCAGGCTGCAGGGCACGTCGCCATCAACGTGAAGCAGGAAAATATTGATCTTCTGTCCCTGTCTGCCCACAAGTTCCACGGTCCCCGTGGTGCCGGTGTGCTGTACGCCCGTCGCGGCTTCCCTCTAACCAATCTGATTGAGGGCGGTGCGCAGGAGCGCGGCAAGCGTGCCGGTACGGAAAACCTGCCTGCCATTATGGGTATGGCTGCCGCATTGGAGGAAGCCTGCGCCAATATGGAGCAGAACAATCAGAAGGTGACCGCACTGCGGGACAAGCTGGTGGACGGTCTTTCCAAAATCCCCCATTGCGCCATGAACGGTGATCCCAACAACAGACTGCCCGGCATTGTCAGCTTTTGCTTTGAGGGCATTGAGGGCGAATCCTTGCTGCTGCTTTTGGACGCACAGGGCATTTATGCCTCCTCCGGCTCCGCCTGTACCTCCGGCTCCTTGGATCCCAGCCACGTGCTGCTGGCCATCGGCCGTGTCCACGATGTTGCCCACGGCTCTCTGCGTCTGAGCCTGAGCCACTACAACACAGAAGAAGAAATCGATTATATTTTGGAAACCGTGCCCCAGGTTGTCAGCCTGCTGCGGAATATGTCCCCTGTTTGGAGAGATCTGCAAAACGGTGTCCGCCAGTATATTTTGTAAGGAGAAAAAACAATGGCATTATATAGCGAAGTCGTAATGGATCACTTTACCCACCCCAGAAATGTGGGCTTTATTGAGGACGCCGACGGCGTCGGTCAGGTAGGCAACGCCAAGTGCGGCGATATTATGAAGATCTACCTGAAGATTGAAAACGATATCATTGTGGATGTGAAGTTTGAGACCTTCGGTTGTGGCTCTGCCATCGCCTCCTCTTCTATGGCCACCGAAATGATCAAGGGAAAGCCGCTGTCTGAAGCGCTGAAGCTGACCAACAAGGCGGTTGCCGAAGCATTAAGCGGTCTGCCTGCCCACAAGCTGCACTGCTCCGTGCTGGCAGAAGAAGCCATCAAGTCTGCGGTAAAGGATTACTATGACCGCAACGGCATCGAATACGATCACAGCCAGTTCCCCGATTGCGAGAATTGCGCCCACTGCCACGAATAAGCGATGATTGTATCGACAAAAGGACGGTATGCCCTGCGGGTGATGGTTTACCTTGCCCAAAGTGGGGAAGGGGTGTATGTGCCCCTGAAGGAGATTGCAGAGGAAGAGGGCATCTCCCAAAAGTATTTGGAGTCCATTATGACGGTGCTCTCCAAGGCAGACTTTGTAGACGCGGTTCACGGAAAAGGCGGCGGCTACCGGCTGAACAGAGCGCCCCAGGAGTACACCATCGGCAGTATTTTAAAGCTGACGGAAGGCTCTCTGGCCACCGTATCCTGCACCACACAGGGTGCATCTGCCTGCTCCAGAAGCTCCTGCTGTAAGGCGCTTCCGATGTGGGAAAGACTGGATAAAATGGTGGACAATTTCTTTGAATCCATTACATTGCACGACATTCTCACGGAAGAAAACATATAAAAGCACAAGGGAGGCCAGCGGCCTCCCTTGTATGGTTTATTGGTTTTTCAGGAACTCCGCTGCGGCGGCTTTCAACGTTTCGTGGTCGTTGGGCAGCTTGCCGTCCAGTACCTGCTGCAGCAAATGATTCATAACCTGACCGATTTGAGGACCTTCTGTAAAGCCTAAGGCAATCAAATCGTGCCCGTCAATGGCCAAATCCTTGACTTCCAGCCGCCCCTCCTCTTTGGTGAGCTTTTTCAGCACGCCAAGCAGCTTTTGCCGATCCTGCAGGTGCTTTTCTTTTTTATAGCCGGTGGCAATGCGGTCAGCGGTTTGCAGGTCGATCATCTTTTTGAGCAGCGGCTCACCGTATTTGCTCAATCTGCGGCGCAGAAGCGGCTTTTCGGGGGTCAACAGATCCATGTGGTGAGCAATCAGGGTCACCACTTCCTCCCGCAGTGCGGCAGGCGCTTTCAGCCGCAGCAGGATTTGCTCTGCCACACGGGCGCTTTCAGCGGCGTGACCGTGGAAATGTCCCTCACCCTTTTCGTCTTGAACAAAGGTTTGGGGCTTGGAAATGTCGTGCAGCAGTGCCGCCCAGCGCAACGGGGCATCTGCAGGCAGGTTGCACAGCACCTGTTCCGTGTGCCGCAGTACATCATAACGATGGTGGCGGCTGTGCTGGCAGAAATCCACACAGGGAGCAAGCTCCGGCAGAACCTGCAGTAAAACATCCTTGTAAAGGAGCAAATCGCCCTCGTCTATGTGACACAGAATTTCGTTCAGCTCGCTGAAGACGCGCTCTGATGCCAATCGATCCATAGTGGGGGCAAGGGCAATCATTTCCTTCAGGGTATCCTTTTGGGGCACCAGACGGAAACGGCAGGCAAAGCGCACACCCCGCAAGATCCGCAGTGCGTCTTCACGAAACCGTTTTTGGGGATCGCCCACAGCACGCAGGGTGCGGCCAAACAGATCGGATTGCCCACCGTAGGGGTCAATGTACCCAACTGCAGGATTAAAGGCCATGGCGTTTACCGTGAAGTCCCGCCGTGCCAAATCGTCACAAACATTGTCTACAAACTCCACCCAGTCGGGATGGCGGCTGTCTTCATAGCCGCCCTCGGTGCGATAGGTGGTAATTTCATACAGGGTCTGATCCACCACCACACCGACCGTGCCGTGCTTTTCACCGTTCTTTACCAGCTCATAGCCGTCAAAGACCTTGGCAATTTCCTCCGGCTTTGCGTTGGTGCAAAGATCGTAATCCTTGGGGGTGCGTCCCAGCATCCCATCCCGTACACAGCCGCCTACCGCATAGGCGGTATAGCCGGCACGTTCCAGCATCTTGATGAGCCGTTCTGCCGGTGCAGGCAGTACCATTTTACAGGGAGTGACAAAAAAGGTGCTCAAAAGCCAAAGGGACAGACTGACAAAATAAAGAATATGCCCGTAGGCAGCTGCAGCAATGGCGCAAAACAGGGCAGCTTGCCCCCAAACGAAGCCGGCGCGGTCGTCTGCCTTTTGACCGGAGGCGGCTGTAATCCGATGAATCCCGTAGATGGCGGTAAACAGGTAAAACAGGCTGTCAAAAAGGTAGTCTTGGGTTTGGTGCAGCCTGGACCACAGCGTCAGGTTGCCCAGCACCATTCCAAAGCACACAAAAACGGGCAAAAGCATATTCAGCAGCGAGGGTCTTTTGCCTGCAAAATAGGCGGTAGCCAGCCCCCAAAAGCCGAAAAGTCCCATCGCCTGCGCTACCAGCATCAGGGTGCTTCCCTCTGTTTTGAACAGCATATAAGCACAGGCCAGTGCGCCAAATCCGGCACCGATGCCGGCAATGGGAAGCTTCGTGACGATCTGATAAGGGCGCTTCGGACCAGCAAAGCGGTATACAATCAGCAACACCGCCACAACAGCGGCCAATCCGTAGATGATTGGGTAGTTGGGATGATGCAAAGGAATCAGCCCTAACGGATCGCCTTGGGCGTCCACATACATATCATTACGCAAAAAGCCGCATACAATTCCGGCCAGCAGTGTAACCGGCAAGAACAGTTTGGGAAGTTTTTTCATATCATAGCCTCCAATAATCGTACAATGCCCATCAGCACCGGTTGATGCAGAAGATACAGCGGCAAGCTCCAACGACCGACTGCGCAAAAAAACGCAAACAGTCCGTATTCAGAATGGACATTGGGAAACAGTGTTTCCTTTTTCTTGTACAGCAGTTTTCCCAGCAGTGCGCCTGCAAGGAAAAATCCCAGAAAGGGCATCAGGGGAAAGTGATCCGAGGCGGTGAAGCCCAAAGGCGTAAAGCCCAGTGCCACGCCCCAGTAATGGGATACCGTCATTTGCCCCTCAAACAAAACACCGGGCACAATGATCGCCACCGCCAAAACCGCCATCGCCCAGCACGGCAATCGCTGTAAAACAGGCCACAGCAGCATACATACGCCCAGGCAGTGGAGCACACCGAAATATACCGGGTCCATCATCGTCCACCTGTTCAGCAGAAAGCTGACCGCAGAGACCACTGCACCGCAGGCCAGCACCACAAGCCCACGACGAATAGGATGATGCCCCAAGGTGATGCAAATGCCGGAGATCAGGAAAAACAGCACGCCACCCCATTGGGAGACGAATGTAAAAAAGCTGCCCTGTATCCACGCAAAAGGACCAAACGTCTGGTCTAAAAGCATCATCAGGTGGCACAGAATCATCCCGATTACAAACAGTCCTCGCAGGGCATCCAGTTCCCAAATCCGTTTTTTCATCCTGTTACCTCGTTGTTTTTTATTATTATAACAGAAAAACAGGGAAATTCTACCCCTAATGTAAAAATAACACTTGTTTATATGCAAAAATAGGAGTATAATGACTGTAATTGTGCTTCGCCCATCCGCAAGCAGATGGGACGCGGCCAGCAAGATGCGCCTTTGGGCGTATTTGCGTTATATTCTAAGGAGAAAAATATGCTACTTGGAACAATCTTCATACTGGCGTTGGCAGGCGCGACGGGCATCTGTTTTTGGACGGACGCATTCCAAAGCCTTGCCTGGCTGTGGGTATTTCCGGTCAGTTTTTTAGGTGCTGTTTTGATCGAGGCAGGCATTGCGTTTGCGGTGATTATGCTGATGGTCAAGGCGGTGGACTTTGAGAAGCCTCAGGAAAAAGACAGCAAACCCTACCGCTTTGTGATTCAGCTTTTGGCGCAGGCGGCTGTGCCCATTCTCTCGGTGCGGATGCATACCGAGGGATTGGAGAAACGCCCCAAAAGCGGCCGCTTCTTTGTGGTGTGCAATCACCTCAACGAAATGGACCCGGTGATTCTGCTGCGGTATTTTCCCAAAAGCCAGCTCACCTTTATCTCCAAGCAGGAAAACAAAGAGATGTTTGTGGTCGGCCCGTTTCTGCACAAAATCCAAGGGCAGTTTATCGATCGGGATAACGACCGGCAGGCACTGCGCAGTATTGTAAGGTGCATTGAGATTCTACGGGAGGATCGTGGCTGTGTGGCAGTATTCCCCGAGGGATATATTCACAAGGACAAAAAACTGCACCGCTTCCGCAGTGGTGTGTTTAAGATTGCCCAGAAGACCAAAGTGCCCATTGTGGTGTGTACCGTGCAAAATACGCCGCCGGTGTTCCACAACGGTCTGCGGCTGAAAAAAACCCACGTGCATTTTCACGTGCTGGATGTCATCCAACCGCAGGAGTATGAGCAGCTGACCACGGTAGAACTGGGTAACAAAGTATATGAAATGATGGCCGCAGATTTAGGCCCTGAAAATGTTTCCGACGCGCAAGCGGAATAAGATGGAGGAAGAAAAATGAAAAACAGCGAAAAGACTTTAGAAATGATCGTCAACCTGTGCAAAAGCAGAGGTTATGTTTACGCAGGCTCCGAGATTTACGGTGGTCTTGCCAACTCCTGGGACTACGGCCCCTTGGGTGTGGAATTTAAGAACAACGTCAAGAAGGCGTGGCTGAAGAAGTTTGTACAGGAATCCCCCTACAACGTAGGCCTGGATGCCGCCATTTTGATGAATCCCCAGACCTGGATCACCACCGGCCACGTGGGCAGCTTCTCCGATCCTCTGGTAGACTGCAAGGGCTGTGGTGCACGCCACCGTGCAGACAAGCTGATTGAGTCCGCGCCCTCCGGCGCAGAAGTGAATGTGGACGCCATGAAGCCTGCAGAAATGAACGATTTTATTACCGAGCACGAGGATGTGGTCTGCCCCAACTGCGGCAAGCATCACTTTACCTCCATTCGGAATTTCAACCTGATGTTCCAGACGAAAATCGGCGTCACCGAGGACTCCTCCTCCACCTGTTACCTGCGTCCCGAAACCGCACAGGGCATTTTCGTCAACTTTGCCAACATTCAGCGCACCACCCGTAAGAAGCTGCCCTTCGGCGTCTGTCAGGTGGGCAAAGCTTTCCGTAACGAGATTACTCCGGGCAACTTCACCTTCCGTACCCGTGAATTTGAACAGATGGAGTGTGAATTCTTCTGCAAGCCGGGCACAGACTTGGAGTGGTTTGCCTACTGGAAGGACTTCTGCAAGAACTGGCTGATCAGTTTGGGCATTAAGGAAGAGAGCCTGCGTCTGCGTGACCACGAGCCTGCAGAGCTGGCATTCTACTCCCGTGCAACCACCGATATTGAATATCAGTTCCCCTTCGGCAGCGGCTGGGGTGAGCTGTGGGGCATTGCCGACCGTACCGATTACGACCTGGGTCGTCATCAGGAGGCATCCGGCAAGGCACTGGATTACTACGATCAGGAAGCCAATGAGCACTATATTCCCTACGTGATCGAGCCCTCTTTGGGCTGTGACCGTGTGGCACTGGCATTTTTGTGCGAAGCATACGATGAGGAAGTGGTGGGTCAGGATAAAAACGGCAAGGACGATGTGCGTACCGTTCTGCGTCTGCATCCTGCACTGGCACCCTTCAAGGCGGCTGTTCTGCCCCTGAGCAAGAAGCTCAGCCCCAAGGCAGAAGAGATTTACCGTGAACTGCAAAAGGACTTTATGGTCGATTTTGACGACGCCGGTTCTATCGGCAAGCGTTATCGCCGTGAAGACGAGATCGGCACGCCTTTGTGCATCACCGTGGACTTCCAGACTGTGGGTGACGATACCACCGAGGCAGACAACTGCGTAACGGTTCGTGACCGCGACACTATGGAGCAGGTGCGTATTCCCATCAGCGAGCTGAAAAACTACATCGCTGAGAAGTGCCGTTTCTAATCAAAATAAACCGCCCAGCACATGGGCGGTTTTTATCTAAGGAGGTGTTTATGTGAATATTTTATATATTGCCTATTCCTGCGGTACTCGTTCGGGCAGTGAAAATGCCATCGGCTGGAACATTCCCATGCACAGCGCCCTGATGGGCAACAATGTTTACATCATCACTAAAAACACCTCTAAACCGGATTTGCAGGATTACCTTGAAAAGCACCCGATAAACAATCTGAAAGTCCTCTACGTGGACGAGCCGAATTATCCCAAGCGCCTGCGAAAGCTCCTATTTGCTTTTTGCCTGAAAAGATGGCAAAAGCGGGCGTACCGTGCGGCAAAAAAGCTTTGCGCACAAGAGCCTGTGGAGCTGATCCATCAGATTACCCCGGTAGAATTGCGCAACATTGGAAGCTATGGCAAAATTCAAAACGTGCCTTTTGTGGTCGGACCCATCGGCGGCGGCCAAAAAATTGCAAAACCCCTGCGCGGTTACATCACAGGCAAGGGCAAAATCGTGGAAAGGCTGCGGCTGCTGTTTAACGGGGTGAACAAGCTGACCGTCCGACTGACGGGGAAGCTGAAACACTGCGACTATGTATTCTACGCCAACGAGGAGACAAAAGCCTATTTGCCTACCAAGGGCAAAAGTGCCCTCTGTACAGAGGTGGGCACGGCACAAGTCCCCGGCTATACGCCCCCAAAAAAGGAAAAGGCCCAAGGCTGTACCTTTTTGATTGCCGGCAGATTGGAGTATTTTAAGGGGCACGATTTTGTGTTCGACGCAATGGAAAAGCTTCCGAAAGAGGCAGACTTTTCCTGCATTGTAGTGGGCGCAGGCCCAATGAGGGCGCGGCTGGAACAGCGGTGCAGAGCATCGGAGCAGCTTCGGAAGAAGGTGCGGTTTTTAGGTAAGGTGGACTATAAGCAGATGGGGCAGGTATATGAGGAGGCAGACGTGCTGCTGATGCCCAGTATGCGTGAAACCACCGGCACCGTGATCCTGGAAGCAATGGCACAGGGGCGTCCGGTGATTGCTCAAAAGGCCTTTGGCGCAAAACTGCTGGTAGGGACGCACAGCGGATGGCTGTACGACGGAGACAGTCGGGAGCAGATGCTCCGGCAGCTCAAGGGTTTTTTACAGCATTGCATCGACTGCCCGGAGGATGTGGCACAGAAAGGGCGCACCGCCGCACAAGAAGCACACCGTCATCTGTGGCAGGAAAAGCTGAAAACCTATACATCTGTTTACGAGCTGCTATGCTCAAAACCGGATTAAAAACCGGCTTGGCCATTGCCTCCGGAAGAATGGATTACGATGCTTTATTGCAGTGGGTCAAAGAACACCGTATTTAATCATTGACAACGCCTTCGGACAACCGGAGGCGTTTCTACTTAGCAAGGCATCAACTGTTTGCTCTAACAAAAATTGTCGAAATTGCATAGTATGGAGTGCCGGGAAACCGGACATCAATCTTCAGGAGGCATACTATGGCAATTTTCTCCAATCAGGCAACACTGACGGTAGGAGGCGTATCCGTAGATTCCAACATCGCTTACGGTGAGATTCTGGATGTGCTCTCTGTCACCAAGACCGCCTTGGAAGACACGTACACGCAAAACGAGGTGGTCACCTATGTGGTCACTCTGCGCAATACCGGCAATACCGTCCTGACCGGACTAACGGTCACCGATAATTTGGGCGCTTACGACTTAAATGGCAACACCGTATATCCCCTAACCTACGAAACAGACACGGTTGCTGTTTTTGCCGACGGTGTTCCTCAGGCCACCCCGGCTGTTACTGCCGGGCCTCCCCTGGTGATTACCGGCATCAGCGTTCCCGCAGACGGTGATGTGGTAATCGTCTATCAGGCACGGGTCAATGCAGCCGCTAACCCCACGGCACAGGGCATCATTGTCAACACCGTTACCGTTACCGGTGATGGACTCAGTGCCCCTGTGACCGCCACGGAAACGGTCACTGCCGAAGCCGCACCGGCCCTGAATATCACCAAGAGCATCTCCCCCGCTCAGGTAGTAGATAACGACCGGGTCACCTACACCTTCGTCATCACCAATACCGGCAATACCCCTGTGATCGCCACCGATAACGCGGTGATTACCGACACCTTTGATCCCATTTTGACCAATCTGGTTGTCACCTACAACGGCACTGCCTGGACGGAGGGCACAGAATACACCTACAACGCAGCAACCGGTGCATTTGCCACCGTGGCTGGAAACGTCACTGTTCCTGCCGCAACCTATACCCAGGATCCTGTGGCCGGCATTTATACGGTTACCCCCGGTGTTGCTACCCTTGTAGTCACCGGCACCATCTAACGGACAATGCGGTAATGCTTTCCGGAGCATTACCGCAAATTTTTCTCAGAATGCAGCGCTTTGCTCTGCCTGCTTGCGTGCCGTCTGCAATTGACTTCCGGCTGTTTTTTGTATATAATATGGAGTTGAAAAACTGGATCATTATACAAAAAAATATCCGCTTTTTTGGTTGCTTATTCCATAACGATACTTTTAAAGGAGAACCGCTATGCAGTACCGTATTGAACACGATTCTATGGGCGAAATTCAGGTCCCTGCAGACCGCTACTGGGGCGCACAAACCCAGCGTTCCTGCCAAAATTTCCCCATTGGTGTGGGCATTGAAACCATGCCCAGAGAGATTACCCACGCCTTCGGCATTCTCAAACGTGCCGCGGCACAGGCCAACCATCTCCTCCGTCCCGAAAAAATGACCGCAGAAAAGCTCAGTGCCATTACACGCGCCTGCGACGAGATTATTTCCGGCAGTCTCAATGACCATTTCCCTCTGGTGGTATGGCAGACAGGCTCCGGCACGCAATCCAATATGAACGCCAACGAAGTCATTGCAAACCGCGGCAACGCCATTGCAGGTGCAAAACTGCTGCACCCCAATGACGATGTCAATATGAGCCAGTCCTCCAACGACACCTTCCCCACCGCCATGCACATTGCGGCAGTGCTCAGCTTAGAAGACAAGGTCATTCCTGCCATTGAGCTGCTGATTTCCGCTTTCCAACGTCTGGAGACAGAAAATGAGGGAATTGTCAAATCCGGCAGAACCCATCTGCAGGATGCCACCCCCATTTCTTTCTCTCAGGAGATTTCCGGCTGGAGAAGCTCCTTAGAACGGGATCTGCAACTGATCCGCATTTCCTTAGACCCCCTGAAGGAGCTGGCACTGGGCGGCACTGCCGTAGGCACAGGGCTCAATGCCCCCAAGGGCTTTGGTGCCCAGGTTGCCCAAGAGGTTTCCACCCTCACCGGCAAGACCTTCCGCACCGCAGAAAATAAATTCCACGCCCTGACCTCCAAGGATGAGCTGGTATTTGCCCACGGTGCACTAAAGGCATTGGCCGGTGACCTGATGAAAATTGCCAACGATGTGCGCTGGCTATCATCCGGCCCCCGGAACGGTTTGGGAGAAATTACCATCCCTGAAAACGAACCCGGCTCTTCCATTATGCCCGGCAAGGTCAACCCCACCCAGTGCGAAGCGGTGACCATGGTTGCGGTGCAGGTGATGGGCAACGATGCGGCTATAGGCATTGCTTCCAGTCAGGGTAACTTCCAGCTGAACGTCTTTATGCCGGTGCTGATTTACAATTTCCTGCAATCGGCACGCCTGCTGGCAGAGGCTATGGTCTCTTTCCACGACCACTGTGTTGTGGGCATCCGTGCCAATCGGGAGAAGATGGCGCACAACCTGCACAACTCCCTGATGCTGGTTACTGCCCTGAATCCCTACATCGGCTACGAAAATGCCGCAAAAACCGCTAAGCTGGCGTATAAAGAAAACATTTCTCTGAAAGAAGCCTGTGTCCGACTGGGCTTTCTGACAGCAGAACGGTTTGACGAAGTGTTCCACCCTGAGCAAATGATTTGAAGGTGATCATGATGACATATTCATATTTCCCCGGCTGTACATTAAAAACAAAAGGCAAGGATCTGGACATTTGGGGCAGAGCCTCCGCAGAGGCACTGGGTTTCCATCTGCAGGAGCTGGACCAGTGGCAGTGCTGTGGCGCAGTATACCCTATGGCCAAGGACGAGATTGCCACCCGTCTTTCCTCTGTGCGCGCCCTGATGGCCGCAGGCGAGGCAGGTCAGGAGCTGGTCACCCTTTGTTCTGCCTGCCATCACGTCATCAAACGGGTCAATCGGGATATGCAAACCGATGAGACTATTCGGGATCGGGTCAGCCGCTATTTGGGCTTACAGACCCCCTATGCAGGTGAAACCACGGTACTGCACTATTTGGAGGTACTACGGGATCGGATTGGCTTTGACAACCTGAAGCAGAAGGTGGTAAATCCCCTCACCGGCCGCAAAATCGGTGCGTATTACGGCTGTATGCTGCTGCGCCCTGCCAGTGAAATGGGCTTTGACAACCCGGAAAATCCCACCATTTTGGAAGACTTTATCCGCGCCATTGGCGCAGAGCCGGTGGTATACGCACGGCGCAACGAGTGCTGTGGCGGCTACTGCACCATCAAAAGCAAGGACTATGCAAGAAAGCAGGTGGATGCCATTATGGAAAACGCCCGTGCCTGCGGTGCGCAGGAGCTGATTACCGCCTGTCCCCTGTGCCTGTATAACCTGACCGAAAATGCAACCGACGGTCTGCCTGTAGCCTACTTTACCCAACTTTTGGCCGAGGCGCTGGGCGTAAAGGAGGAGCAAAAATGATGGACACAATCAAGCGGATCTCCGGTGTGAATCCGAGAAAATGTATGAAGTGCGGCAAATGCACCGCCTCCTGCCCCGCATTCGATGAGATGGAATTTCATCCCCATCAGTTTGTGGATATGGTGGAAAACGGCCGAATCGACCAGCTGATGCAATCCAGGGGCATTGATTTTTGCCTGAGCTGTTTTGCCTGTGTGGAACGGTGTCCCCGTAACGTGGAGCCTGCCAAACTGATAGAAGCGGTACGTCTGGCAGTGGTGCGGCAACAGGGCGGCGACCATCTGCGCCCCGAAGCAATCCCCCATCTGCTGGATGAGAACCTGCCTCAGCAGGCCATCACCGCAGCATTCAGAAAATACAGAAAGTGAGGAATAGAATATGCAGCGTGTAGGCGTATTCGTCTGCTGGTGCGGCAGCAACATTGCCGCCACCGTGGATGTGGAAAAAGTTGCCGAAGTGTTGGGTCAAGAGCCCGGTGTAGTCTTTTCCACACATTATCAGTATATGTGCTCCCAGTCCGGTCAGGAGCTGATTCAAAACGCCATCCGTGAGCACAGTCTTACCGGCGTGGTGGTGTGCTCCTGCTCCCCCCGTATGCACGAAAATACCTTCCGCAAAACTTGTGAAAAGGCAGGCCTGAACCCCTATATGGTGGAGATTGCCAACATCCGTGAGCAGTGCTCCTGGATTCATAAGAACAAGGAAGAAGCCACCCAAAAGGCGGTTATTTTGGGTCGTGCCGCCATCGCCAAGGTGCACTTGAACGCACCGCTGACCGCAGGCACCAGTCCTGTAAAGAAACGGGCACTGGTCATTGGCGGCGGCATTGCCGGTATCCAGACCGCTTTGGATATTGCCGACGCAGGCTTTGAGGTGGATATTGTAGAGAAAGAGCCCACCATTGGCGGCAAAATGACCCAAATCGACAAGACCTTCCCCACATTGGACTGTGCCGCCTGTATCCTGACCCCCAAAATGGTGGATGCGGCACAGAACGAAAAGATTAAAATTTACTCTTATTCGGAGGTGCAGTCCGTCAAGGGCTTTGTGGGCAACTTCCGCGTCACCATCAAGAAAAAGGCCCGTTATGTGGACGAAACCAAGTGCACCGGCTGTGGTCTGTGCACAGAAAAGTGCCCCCAAAAGAAAGTGCCCAACGCCTTTAATTTGGGACTGGATCAACGCCGTGCCATCTACATTCCCTTTGCACAGGCTGTGCCCAAGATCGCAACCATTGATGCCGACTACTGCACCATGCTGAAAACCGGCAAGTGCGGTGTCTGCTCCAAGGTCTGTACCGCCGGTGCCATCGACTACAAGCAGACCGACCGCTTTATTGAAGAGGAATACGGCGCCATCGTAGTGGCCACCGGCTTTAACCCCATCAAGCTGGATCAATACGATGAATTTGCCTATTCCCAAAGTCCCGACGTGGTAACCAGTTTAGAATTTGAGCGTCTGATGAACGCCGCAGGTCCTACCGGCGGCACACTGCTCCGCCCCTCCGACGGCACGCACCCCAAAACCATCGTATTTGTGCAGTGCGTCGGCTCCCGGTGTGACGACAGCAAGGGCAAATCCTATTGCTCCAAAATCTGCTGTATGTACACCGCCAAGCACGCTATGCTGTGTCGGGAAAAATATCCCGATACCGACGTGTATGTATTTTATATTGATGTGCGTACCCCCGGTAAGAATTTTGACGAATTCTACCGCCGTGCTGTGGAGGAATACGGTGTTCACTACGTTAAGGGTATGGTGGGCAAGGTTGTGCCTGAAAACGGCAAGCTGAAGGTGCAAGCCTCCGACCTTTTGGGTAACCGTCAGCTGCATATTGATGCAGATATGGTGGTTTTGGCGGCGGCCATCGAGCCGGACAAGAGCGCAAGACCCCTTGCCACTATGCTCACCGCCTCTATGGATACCAACGATTTCTTCACCGAGGCCCACCCCAAGCTCCGTCCTGTGGAAAGTCCCACTGCCGGTATTTTCCTGTCCGGTGCTTGTCAGGGCCCCAAGGACATTCCCGAAACCGTTGCTCAGGCCAGTGCCGCCGCCGCGAAGGTGATCGGCCTGCTTGCCAAGGACAGCCTGATCTGCAACCCCTGTACCGCTGCACCGGATGAACTGATGTGCAACGGCTGTTCCTCCTGTGAAAAGGTGTGCCCCTACGGTGCGATTACGTATATAGATAAAGAATTCCGCGGTCCGAACCGCACCACACTGGTGCGTCGTGTGGCGCAGGTCAATCCTGCAGTTTGTCAAGGCTGTGGTGCTTGTACCGTCGCCTGCCCCAGCGGTGCAATGGACTTAAAGGGCTTCTCCAACAAACAAATTATGGCGGAGGTGGATGCAATATGTCGGTAAATAACGAATTTCAGCCTACAATCGTGGCTTTTTGCTGTAACTGGTGTTCCTATGCCGGTGCAGACCTGTCCGGCACCAACCGTCTGCAGTATCCTGCCAATGTAAAAATCATCCGCATCCCCTGCTCCTGCCGCTTGAATCCCATGTTCATTCTGCGGGCATTTCAACGGGGCGCTGACGGTGTGATTCTCTGCGGCTGTCACCCCGGTGACTGCCACTATACCACCGGCAACTACTACGCCCGTCGCCGTATGACCCTGCTGTTTTCCATGCTGGATTATTTGGGCATCGAACGGGATCGCACACGGGTGGAATGGGTTTCTGCCGCTGAGGGCGCAAAGTTTGCCGCTACTATGAACGACTTTGCCGCTACCATCCACAAGCTTGGTCCGAATCGGAGATTGGAGGATTTGAGATGCAGGAAAGATTAAAGCAAAAAGCACTGGAGCTTTTGGAAAACGGTACTGCTGACCGAATCCTGGGCTGGAAAATCGGTGAATTTTTCTACGACCTGACTCCTGCGGTATTTAAAACCCGTCAGGAAATTCAGGAGGAATTTGTATATAGCCCCTTTGCAGGGGCAAACCTGAGTAAATACCTGATTGCCGAATCCCGTAAGGGGGGCAAGGTGGCCGTATTCCTGAAACCCTGTGACAGCTACTCCTTCACCCAACTGCTGAAGGAGCACCGTATTTGGCGTGAAAATGTCTATGTGGTGGGTGTGCAGTGTGGCGGTATGTGCGATATGGAAAAGCTCCGCGCCAAGGGCTGTGAGGGTGTGCTCTCCGTGGGCGAGGACGGTGAAAACATTGTGGTCGAGACCCTGTACGGCACAAACGTATTTCCCCGTGCAGAGCTGTTGGAGGATCGCTGTATCACCTGTAAGAGCAAAAAGGTCGTCACCTTTGACGAGCTGATCGGTGAGCAGGGCACAGAACTGGAATCCGATCGCTTCAGTCAGGTGGCACAGCTGGAGGCAATGACCTCCCAGGAGCGTTTTGCCTTTTGGCAGAAGGAGCTGTCCCGTTGTATCCGCTGTAACGCCTGCCGGAACGTCTGTCCTGCCTGCAGTTGTGAAAAGTGCGTGTTCGACAACCCAGGCTCCGGCGTGCGCAACAAGGCTGCCGCAGATTCCTTCGAGGAAAGTCTGTTCCACATCATCCGCGCATTCCACGTCACCGGTCGGTGCACCGACTGTGGCGAATGCAGTCGGGTCTGCCCCCAGAACATTCCCTTGCATCTTCTGAATCGGAAGATGATCAAGGACATGAACGAGCTGTACGGCACGTATCAGGCCGGTGCTGACCCGGATACCAAGCCGCCGCTGACCGACTTCACTTTGGACGACGAAGAGCCTTCCATTGTCCACACACGGGGAGGTCAATAAGATGAAAAAAATTGCAATTTCCAAACTAAATGACCTGTTTTCCGCTATTTCCAAGGAGAAAGTATTATATATTCCTGCCGACGATGGTGCAAATCAGGCCCGATTCACCCCCTGGCAGGAGGGGCTGACCCTGACTGACAAGCTGAACACGGTGCGCAGTGCCAAGGATCTGTTTTTCCCGCAGGTGGAGAATCTGGTGAACTTCAAAAACAGCGGAAAAGCCATTCAGATTATTGAAAACAGAACCGAGCCGCAGCCTTTTGTGCTGTTTGGCGTCCGCGCCTGCGATTGCCGCAGCTTTGATATTTTGGATCGGGTGTTCCTCAGCGACCCTGTGGACACGTTCTATAAGACACGACGGGAACAGGGCGTTGTGATCACTCTGGCCTGTAACCGCCCCACCGAGACCTGCTTCTGCGGCGTGTTCGGCATTGACGGTGCAGACCCTCAGGGAGACGTGACCTGCTGGATGGACGAAGCAGCCCTTTACTGGCGTGCAAACACCGAAAAGGGCGAAGCACTCACCGCCGCACTGCCCATGCTGACCGACTGCGCAGAGGAGGCAATCGACCCCATTGCGGCAAAAATCCGCAGTATTCTCAGCAAGCTTCCCCTGAACGATTTGGATTTGACCGGATTTAACCGTGATCGTATGATGGAGCTTTTCAACAGTCCCCAATGGGAAGACCTTTCCCAAAGCTGTTTGGGCTGTGGCACCTGTACCTTTGTGTGCCCCACCTGCCAGTGCTATGACGTGCAGGACTTTGATGACGGTCAGCAGGTTCGGCGATTCCGTTGCTGGGACAGCTGTATGTTCTCCGACTTTACCATGATGGCTCACGGCACCAACCGTCCCACCCAAAAGGAGCGCTTCCGTCAGCGGTTTATGCACAAGCTCTCCTATTTCCCCAATAATAACGACGGCATCTTCGGCTGTGTGGGCTGTGGCCGCTGTCTGCAAAAATGCCCCATCCACATGCACATCGTCAAGGTGGCAAAAGCGCTGAAGGAGGATTTAAAATGAAACACGATCCGTTAATCCCCATGCTGGGCGTTGTCACCGCCATCCGCACCGACACACCGGACGTCAAAACGTTCCGCGTCACCGGTGCAGACGGGCAAAAGCCGTTTATCCACATTCCCGGGCAATGTGCTATGCTGTCCATTCCCGGCGTAGGCGAGGCGCTGTTTTCCATCACCTCCTCCCCCACAGAGGAAACTTACTTAGACTTTTCCATTAAAAAGTGCGGCTGTGTCACTGCGTGGCTGCATCAGATGGAGGTAGGTCAGCAAATCACCATCCGCGGACCTTACGGCAACGGCTTCCCTGTGGATACCGAGCTGACCGGCAAGGATCTGCTGTTTATTGCCGGTGGCATTGGTTTAGCACCTCTGCACGCCGTCATCAATTACTGCCGCCATTACCGTGACCGCTACGGCAAAATCGACATTGTTTACGGCTCTCGCAGTAAGCAGGATTTGGTGGACTTCCCCGAAATCACAGAGCAGTGGTGCAAGGAAAGCGGCATCAACGTTCATCTGACCATCGACAATCCCCAGCCGGACTGGGACGGTCACGTGGGCTTCGTCCCCAACTACGTCAAGGAGCTGAACTTCGACACCGCCAAAACCGTGCTGATGTGCGGCCCTCCCATTATGATTAAGTTTACCTTGGCAGGACTGATGGAGCTGGGCTTCTCCCGTGAGCAAATCTATACCACCATGGAGCTGCGGATGAAGTGCGCCTTAGGCAAATGCGGCCGCTGCAACATCGGTGACAAATACGTTTGCAAGGACGGCCCTGTGTTCCGTTTCGATCAACTGGATGAACTTCCCGATGAGTATTAAAACAATGGTGAAGGAGAAAACAATGGAAACAATGGTAAATGTTTTTCTTTACGGCAAGAAATATCAAGTGCCCGAGAGCCTGACCATTATGGAGGCGATGGAATACGCCGGCTATCAGCTGGTACGGGGCTGCGGCTGCCGCAACGGCTTCTGCGGTGCTTGCGCCACCATCTACCGCATTGCCGGTGACCGGGAACTGAAGACCTGTCTGGCCTGCTCCACCAAGGTAGAGGATCAGATGTATGTGGCAACACTACCCTTCTTCCCTCTGGTAAAAGAGGTCTACGACATCAACAAAATAAAGCCCACCGAGCAGATTATGATGCAGCTTTATCCGGAGATCTACGCCTGTGTAGGCTGTAACGCCTGTACCAAGGCCTGTACTCAGGGCTTGAATGTGATGCAGTATATTGCCTACGCCCAGCGCGGCGAATACGAAAAGTGTGCCGAAGAGTCCTTCGACTGCGTGATGTGCGGTGTCTGCTCCAGCCGTTGCCCTGCAGGCATCTCCCATCCTCAGGTGGCCATGCTGGCACGGCGGCTGAACGGCAAGTATTTAGCCCCCCATTGCGACCACTTGGATGAACGCATTGAAGAAATCAACAACGGAAAGTACGAGCTGCTGCTGGAAGAGCTGATGGGCAAGCCTTTGGAGCAGATGCAGGAGCTTTACAACCACCGTGATATTGAAAAGTAAGGAGGCGGTACGATGTATCAGGACGCATTGATGCAGCAATCCATCAAAAAAGTGGAAGCTGCCCGTGAAGCGAATATGAAGCTGGATCCCCGACGGATGACCGCCGAGGAAAAAGAGCTTCTGCTGAAAACCTATCACCCGGACTATCGGGAGGATCAGTTTGAGCATTTGGTGTTCGGACCCAATGCCGGTCAGAAAGTGCCCAAGGAGCTGGCAAAGCTTCTGCAGGCAAAATCCCGTCTGTCCGGCAAAACCATCGACCTGACCGCACCGGATTATGATACCGATGTGCTCATCATCGGTGCAGGCGGTGCAGGCACTTCTGCCGCTATTGAGGCGCACGAAAACGGTGCAAAGGTGATGATCGTCACCAAGCTTCGTATGGGCGATGCCAACACCATGATGGCAGAGGGCGGTATTCAGGCCGCCGATAAGCCCGGTGACAGTCCTGCCCAGCACTTTCTGGATGCCTACGGCGGCGGTCACTTTGCGGCACAGAAAGACCTGCTTTACAAGCTGGTGACCGAAGCACCGGAGGCCATTTTATGGCTGTCGGAATTGGGTGTGGAATTTGACAAGACTGCCGACGGCACCATGGTCACCACCCACGGCGGCGGTACTTCCCGTAAAAGAATGCACGCCGCCAAGGATTATTCCGGTGCGGAAATTATGCGCACCCTCCGTGACGAGGTACTGAGCCGCAAAATCCCCGTACTGGACTTCACCTCCGCCATCGAGCTGATTAAAGACGAACAAGGTCGTTGTGCCGGTGCGGTGCTGATGAATATGGAGACCAAGGAACTGCTGATCGCCCGTGCCAAGACGGTCATTTTGGCCACCGGCGGTGCAGGCCGTCTCCACTATCAGGGCTTCCCCACCTCCAACCACTACGGTGCTACCGCCGACGGCCTGATTTTGGCATACCGTGCCGGTGCACGTCTGCTGTACCCCGACACCTTGCAATACCACCCCACCGGTGCGGCTTTCCCGGCGCAGATCTACGGCGCATTGGTGACGGAAAAGGTGCGCTCTGTGGGCGCAATGCTGGTCAACGCCAACGGTGAGGTATTTATGAATCCTCTTGAAACCCGTGACGTTTCCGCCGCTTCCATTATCCGTGAATGTTCCGATCGGGGCAACGGTGTGGCAACACCGGAGGGCTTTGCCGTTTGGCTGGATACCCCGATGATCGAATTAAAGCACGGCGCAGGTACGATTGAAAAGCGGATTCCTGCCATGATGAGAATGTTTGCTAAGCACGGCATTGATATTCGGAAAGAGCCCATTTTGATTTACCCCACCTTGCACTATCAAAACGGCGGTCTGAAAATCTCCGACGACACCCAAACCGACATTGAAAATCTCTACGCCGCCGGTGAGGTGGTTGGCGGCATCCACGGCCGTAACCGTCTGATGGGCAACAGTCTGCTGGATATCATCGTATTCGGCAGAAATGCAGGCAAATACGCCTCCGAAAAGGCAAAAACCGTGGAAAACGGCGTGCTGACCCTGGCCCATATTGCCGATTTTGAGCAGCAACGGGCACAGGCCGGTGTTACAGACGATGTGGTTTCTCCCCAACTGTTGCCGGATTATACCCGTAAGGTCAATGAAAAATAAAGAGATGATCTCTTGAACGCGCTTTTCACACAGGGGACGGTTCATGCGAAAACAACCGCCCCCCCCGTGTTCCCACCCTGAGCAAATGATCTGGATTTTTAAAAACAAGTGCCGGAGCTTCCGCTCCGGCACATTTTTTGTGTATCGAGAACACACAGAACCGTCCCCTGTGTTTTCTAACATTTCATCGATCATTTATCAACCACAAATGATCGATGAAATGAGCGATGAGATTAATCAACCAAGAGCACAGGGGACGCTTTGGATGGGCGGATGTGGGCACCCGCCCATACGGTTTATAACTGACGTTTCGTGCAACCTTGTCATTCCGAGACCGGTTGTAAACCGGTCGTGGGAATCCGTCTCTAAATAGGATTACGGATTGCCACGCACCCTTCGGCTTCGCTCAGGGTGCTCGCAATGACATTCTAAACTGAATGACATTGCGCTCCTGTGGTGTCCGCGGACACCCGTGGACGGGTGTCCCTACGAAAAATAACGATAA
>JAFTVV010000006.1 GCA_017465625.1 Oscillospiraceae bacterium
CGTAGACGTGCTGACTTACGTGTTCCACAAAATTTCCGGTGTTCCCGAGAATCGCATCATTGGCTCCGGTACAATTTTGGATACCAGCCGTCTGCAGTCTGAGCTGGCAAAGCGCTTCTGCATCAGCCCCAAGAATGTCCACGCCCACGTTTACGGTGAGCACGGCGACAGCTCTTTCGTGCCCTGGTCTTTGGTGCACATTGCCAACAACCACGTAGATGCTTATAAAGAGAGCTCTCCCGATAAAGACCGTATCCACTGGAATCGGGACTACGAGGAAGTGGAGCAGTTCGTAAAGAAGTCCGGCGGTCAGATCATTGAAAATAAGGGTGCTACTTTCTATGCGGTGGCTATGTCTGTGTGTCACATCTGCAAGTGCATCTATGCCGATGCCGGCACTGCGCTGGCTGTTTCCACGATGATGCACGGTGAGTACGGTGTGGACGATGTCTGCCTGTCTACCTTGTGTTTGGTGGATCGCGACGGCGTGCGTGGTAAGATTATGAATAAGCTTACCGATGAAGAAATTGCAAAGCTGCAATTGAGCGCCAGCAAGCTGAAGGAAGTTATCGGCCAAATCAATTTCTAAAACAAAGGGAGTGTTGCAGATGCAACACTCCCTAAAATTATACGTTTGTAATGCATTATAGCTCCTGCGCACGGAGCATTTGCGCCAGGTCTTCGCCATAGGGGAGCGCCTGTACCGCACGAACCAGTTCTTCGCTGCGGAAGGGGATACCGATGAGTGCGCCGCGAAGCTGCTCTGCCAGAGCAAAATCCATTGCGTCGGTATAAACCTGTACATTTTCAATGACACCGCCATTGACTTCAATGAGCACCTGTAAATGTCCCCAGGCAAATTGGGACTGTATGGTGCAGTTAAAGGGGATGGGTCTGCCGTACAGCCAATCTGCGGAAGCATATTTTTCCGCCATTGGAAGCAGAATCGCCTCTTCAGGCACAGGTAAAAGCAGAGCCTTCTGACCGTATACCGCTTCAAAGGCACGGGTCATATACTCTTTCATTTTTTCACAGGTGAGGGTAGGGGACAGCTCCTTCAGATTCACCACACGGGAACGGACGGAGGTTACCCCTTTAGACTCCAATTTTGCTTTGGGAGGGCTGAGATAACGCCCTAAACGGTTCATATCCGTATCAATGAGCAGCGTACCGTGGTGGTAAGAAAATCCCTTGCTGTGATAAAAGGCGTTGCCGGAAAATTTTCGTCTGTCTGCCAGCAGATCGTTTCTGCCGGAGAAGGTGGCATCAATGCCGCACAGCCTGCAGGCTTCCTGAATAACGGAAAGCTGCTTTTGCAAATCGTAGTGTTCATCTTTGCACAGGAAGGTGAAATTCAAATTACCCAAATCGTGGTACACTGCACCGCCACCGGAGAGCCGCCGTGCCAGATGACCGCCTTCTTCTTCCAGCAGGGAGGTGCGGCATTCTGCCCAGGGATTTTGATTGCGCCCGATCACAACGGTGTGCCGGTTTTGCCACAAATAAAGGATCACATTGTCCCCCACGTTCAGCAGAAGATATTCCTCCAACGCTAAGTTTTTATAGGGGTCTGTGCAATCTGTTTTTACCACGTAGAGCATATTTTCACCTCCATTTTTTCTTATTATAAGAGTTTTTTCTAACGCAGTCAATCCCAATTGCGTGAAAACAGTGTTGACAAATTGTGATAAAGTGTTATATTTATGTTATGAATATGTGATTATAACATCGGAGGTGGACAGATGTTTTCATTGCGGCAGGAGCAAATGAAGCGATATATTGAGCAGGAAAATGTGGTAACCATCAAGGCACTTCAGCAGATGTTTCCCAATGTTTCCCTGATGACCATTCACCGGGATTTGGATGCGCTGGAAATGCAGGGCGTGGCGGTGAAATTCCGGGGCGGCGCCCGGTCTGTGCGCTATACCACCGATCCTGAATTTAACGTCCGTATGCGTGAAAATAATGCAGGAAAGGTGCAAATTGCCCGAAAGGCACTGGAACTGATTCAGCCCAATACGGCCATTTTTCTGGATGCAAGCACCACCAATCTGGCACTTGCAAGAATTCTGCCGGATATCAACCTGAATATTATTACAACCGGCCCTAGTATTGCCTTGGAGCTTTGCCGTTTGCATAACCCAACGGTAACGCTGTGCTGTGGCACAATAAATCGGAAAAATCTGGCATTATCCGGTCAAAACACCTTGGAAATGTTGGATAAAATCAACATTGATACGGCATTTATCGGTGTTTCCGGATGTTCTGTGGATGCAGGCTTCACCTGCGGCACGGAAGGGGATATGCTGGTGAAACGGAAAATGATTCAAAAGGCACGTACCGGTGTTTTGATGTGCAGCAGAGAAAAACTGAGCTGCCTGATGCCCTTTACTTTTGCCAATTTAGAGGATGCGGATTATATGATTACCGACGGTCCGCTTCCCGATGCCTTTATGCAGGCGGCGGCAAAGGTTGGGCTTAAAATTATCTGAAAAATGGGGGCTCGTTTTAGAGCCCTCTTTTTTGTAGCAAAACTACAAAAACAAGGCGTAAAACTGACGGGGATTTTCCCCGATTTTTGGAAATGCCTATTGACGGTATTGTTACAAAGTGTTATAATTAACAAGCTATAACAAAATAAAAAGGAGGATACAACTTGGCAAATGCAGTAATTATGCCCAAAGCGGGCATTACAGTGGAAAGCTGTATCATTGGAACATGGGAAAAGAAGATTGGTGACCCCGTTAAAATTGGTGATATTCTGTTCACCTACGAGACGGATAAGGCCAGCTTCGAATGTGAATCGACGGCAGAGGGCGTCTTGCTTGATATCTTTTACGGTGAAGGCGACGAAGTCCCCTGCCTTGTAAATGTCTGCGCTGTGGGCAACCCCGGTGAAGACTGCAGTGCCCTTCGGGGTGGCAGTGCCGCACCTGCAGAGGCTGCCACACCTGCCGCCGCACCTGCTGCCGCCGCCGCACCTGCTGCCGCCGCCGCCAATACCAAGGCACAGGCTGTGATTATGCCCAAGGCCGGCATCACCGTTGAGAGCTGCATCATCGGCTCCTGGGAGAAGAAGGTGGGCGATCAGGTTAAGATTGGCGACATCCTGTTTACTTACGAGACCGATAAGGCAAGCTTTGAATGTGAGTCCACCGCAGAGGGCGAACTGCTGGCCATCTTCTTTGAAGACGGTGAGGAAGTACCCTGCCTGCAAAACGTCTGTGCTGTGGGCCCCCACGGTGAGCCTACCGACTGCCTGCGTCCCGGTGCAGAAGTACCTGTAGCAGCAGAAGCCGTAGCCGTTGCACCTGCAGAGACAGCTGCACCTGCCGTAGCTGCAGAGGCCGCACCCGTAGCCGGTGCACCCGTATCTCCCAGAGCCGCAAAGCTGGCAAGAGCCCACGGTGTGGATGCTTCTTTGGCAGCAGGCACCGGCCCCAACGGCCGTATCATTGAGCGCGACGTGCAGAAGCTGATTGCTTCCGGCGTCACCGCAAAGGTGGTAACCGCCACAGTGGAGAATGAGTACGAGGACGTGAAGTTCAGCGGCATCCGTCGTGCAATCACCAAGTCTATGACCACCAGCTTGTCCACTATGGCACAGCTGACACAGAATATCTCCTTCGATGCAACTGCGATTTTGAATTACCGCAAGGCTTTGAAGGCCGCAGGTGACGACTATGCAGGCATTACCATTGGCGATATTATGCTGTATGCAGTGTCCCGTACGGTGGTCAATCACCCCGACCTGAATGCCAATATGCTGGATGATGTATCCATTCGCCGCTTCAAGCACTGCAACCTGGGTGTTGCCGTGGATACCCCCCGTGGACTGATGGTTCCCACCATTGAAGCTGCCGACACCCTGAGCCTGCTGGAAATCTCCAAGGCAGTCAAGACCTTGGCCGCACAGTGCCGTGAGGGCAACATCAGCCCCGACAAGCTGTCCGGTGCAAGCTTCACCGTTTCCAATCTGGGCAACTTTGGCATCGAGTCCTTTACACCTGTGATCAATCCTCCCCAGACCGGTATTCTGGGCGTTTGCGGCACCATCGAGCGTGTACGCAAGGCACAGGACGGCAGCATTGAGCTGTATCCTGCGATGGGTCTGAGCCTGACCTTCGACCACCGTGCAGTGGACGGCACACCTGCCTCCCGCTTCCTGCAGGAACTGTGCAAGAACCTGGAACAGTTCACCACATTACTGGCTAAATAAGAAGGGGGAAATAGATTATGCCTAAGAGTTTATATGTAGATCCCAATCTGGTGCGCGCACCGGGTGAGGTCACTTTCAACAGCATTCCCGTCAATCAGTATAATAAGACGATTGCCGAGGAACTGGCTTCCGGTAAGTATACCAAGGAAGATCTGATCCGCATTTTCCGGGATATGACTGTTCTGCGTGAGTTTGAGACCATGCTGAACCTGATCAAGACCCAGAGTAACTACAACGGTATCGACCATACCTACCCCGGCCCTGCCCACCTGTCCATCGGTCAGGAAGCTGCCTGTGTCGGTCAGGCATACCTGCTGGATGAGAACGACTTTGCCTTTGGCTCTCACCGCAGCCACTCCGAAATTCTGGCAAAGGCTCTGTCTACCATCAACAAGATGAGTGACGAGCAGCTGATGAACGTGATGGAAAACTTCCTGGACGGTCAGTGCTTGCGTTCCACCCAGAAACTGGGTGAGACGAAGGACGTCAAGGAGCTGGCAATCCGCTTCATCCTGTACGGCACACTGTCTGAGATTTTTGCCCGTGAGACCGGCTTCCATAAGGGTATGGGCGGCTCTATGCACGCCTTCTTCCTGCCCTTCGGCATCTACCCCAACAACGCCATCGTTGGCGGTTCTGCCACCATCTCCACCGGTGCAGCACTCTATAAGAAGGTCAACGACAAGAAGGGCATCGTTGTATGTAACATCGGTGACGCTTCTATGGCTCGAGGCCCTGTATGGGAAGCACTGAACTTCTCCGCTATGGATCAGTACAAGACCCTGTGGGAATCCCATACCGACGGTATGCCCATTTTGTACAACATCTTCAATAACTCCTACGGTATGGGCGACCAGACCCGTGGCGAGACCATGGGTCAGGGCTGTATGTCCCGTATCGGCTCCGGTGTGAGCCCCACCCAGTTCCACGCAGAGACCGTAGACGGCTTCAATCCTTTGGCAGTGATCGACGCTATGGAGCGCAAGCTGGCACTTCTGCGTAACGGTCAGGGCCCTGTAATGCTGGAAACACTGACCTACCGCTTCTCCGGCCACTCCGTGTCCGACCAGAACGCCTACCGTACCAAGGAAGAGATTGATGCCTGGAAGGAAATGGATCCTCTGACCACTTATCCTGCCGCATTGATCGAAGCCGGTGTGCTGACGCAGGCTGATGTGGATGCGATTTTGGGAGAAACCACAGAGCGTATGACCACCATCTGCAGAGCCGCCGCTGATCCCGAGATCAGCCCCTACTGCGACTTCAAGAAAGATCCTGCTGTTGTAGAGCGTTTGATGTTCTCCAATCAGAGAGTGCCTGTGCTGGATGATCGCAAGCCTGAGGTTCTGATTGAGAATCTGAACGATGTGCCTGCTTACAAGAAGCTGAAGGAAAAATCCCGCAGCCCCATCGGCCCTGACGGCAAGCCTGTTTCCAAAATGAAGCTGTTCAACCTGCGTGATGCAATGTCCGAGGTTATTTATGACCGCTTCTACGAAGATCCCACGATGATTGCCTACGGCGAAGACTGCCGTGACTGGGGTGGCGCATTTGCCGTATACCGTGGTATGATGGACGCACTGCCTCACTGCCGCCTGTTCAACTCTCCCTTGGCAGAAGGTTCTATTGTAGGTACCGGTGTTGGCTATGCCCTGTCCGGTGGCCGTGCACTGGTAGAGCTGATGTACGCCGACTTTATCGGCTGTGCAGGTGACGAAATCTTCAATCAGATGTCCAAGTGGCAGTCTATGTCTGCCGGTATTTTGAAGATGCCCCTGGTTCTGCGTGTGTCCGTTGGCTCTAAGTACGGTGCACAGCACTCTCAGGACTGGACCGCACTTTGTGCCCATATTCCCGGCCTGAAGGTCTGCTTCCCCGCAACACCTTGGGAAGCCAAGGGCTTGATGGAAACCGCCCTGAACGGCACCGACCCTGTGGTATTCTTCGAGAGCCAGCGTATTTACGACGTGGGTGAGCAGTTCCACGAAGGCGGCGTGCCTGCAGAGCGTTACGAGATCAAGATGGGCGAGACCAACAAGGTTCGTGACGGCAAGGACATCACCATTTTGACCATCGGTGCCGCACTGTACCGTGCAATGGATGCCGCAAAGCAGCTGTCCGAAAAGTACGGCGTAGAGGCAGATGTGATCAACATTCACTCTCTGGTGCCTCTGGACTACACCGGTATCGTGGAATCCGTCCGCAAGACCGGTAAGGTGGTGCTGGTATCCGATGCCTGTGCCCGTGGCTCTTATATGAACGATGTGGCCCGTAACATCACCGAGATGTGCTTCGACGATTTGGATGCACCTCCCGTAGTGATTGGCGCACGCAACTGGATCACACCTCCCTTCGAGTTTGATGAATTCTTCTTCCCTCAGGCAAGCTGGATTATGGACGCTGTCAACGAGAAGCTGTTGCCCTTGGAGGGATATGAGCCCAACGACACCTGTGACGAAAACGAGCAGATTCGTCGGAACAAGGAAGGCGTGTAAGGCTCTATGGAAATGATTCGGACAGGTAATGCCGGTGTGCTTGTGACCTTGGATGGCACAAGGGTGCTGGTAGACGGTCTGTGCGGTAGGGTAGGGGCGTATCCGGAAACGCCTGCCCACATTGTTCAAAGTTTATTGGACAATCCACCGGATGTTCTGCTGTTTACCCATTCACATCAGGATCATTACAGTGCGACGCTCATTTCCCCATACGAAAACACCATCCTCCGGCCCGTTACTGGTCCGGAGGATGTGTCTTATAATCCGTTTTCTGTGGGGAATTTGAAAATCACCCCCATCAAAACACGGCATTTGGGCAAGGTTGAACCAAACCTGAGCCATACAAGCTACCTCATAGAGGGCAGTAAAAAAATACTGGTCACAGGGGACAGCGCACCTACCTGCTTTAAAGATTTTTCCAAGGCAGACGTGGCAGTTGTGCCCTACGCCTATTGCACCACGCCTTCAGCCTGGGCGCTGACAAAATCCATTTGTGACCGTGCTGTTCTGGTGCATATGCCTGCAGAAGAAGAGGATGCATACGGTCTTTGGCCGCTGGTGCGTGAGGTAACGCAAAATGATCTGGTTCTGACCGTGGCAGAAATAGGAAATTTGCTCTATTTCTGAGATTTTGACCATATTTTTCGTGAAAAGGCGTAGTGTGGATTATAATAATGAAGAAACGGAGAGATTTTATATGAGTGCATCTGTAGAACGGGCAAAGGAGCTTTTTTTGCAGGGCTATAGCTGTAGTCAGGCAGTAGTGGGTGCTTTTTGCGATCAGGTAGGGATGGATTTTGAAACCGCAATGCGTTTGGCAGCACCTTTTGGCGGCGGTATGGGGCGTATGCGTCAGGTGTGCGGCGCAGTAAGCGGTGCATTTATTTTGGCAGGTCTGAAATACGGCTATACAGACCCCAACGGTCGGGAGGAAAAGGCGGCGCATTATAAGCTGATTCAGGATATGGCGGCGGCCTTTACTGCAGAAAAGGGGAGCATCATTTGCAAAGACCTGTTGCAGTTACAGCAGACCCAAAACCAGACCCACATACCCGATGAGCGTACGGCTCAGTATTATAAAGAGCGTCCCTGTGTCTATATGGTAGAGCAGGCGGCAATCATTGCCGAAAAAGTGCTCAACGGCAGCTTCAATGTAGAATAATACAAAAAGGGGCTGTAAAAAAAGTCCAAAACCTTAAAAGTATTAAAATATTCCCTGTAAAAAGCACAGGTCAAACCATGCTTTTTACGGGGAATTTCTAACTTTTAACGAGGGCTATTTTTATCGGAAGATAGTTTTTTACAGCCCCTTTTTGCATATACTATTAGTCGAATGGAAAAGGAGGAGGAATATGGATAAAAAACGAAAAAATATCTTAATGGTTGCGGCAGTGGCGGCATTTTCCGCGGCGGCGGTGGGCATCGGAGCCTATTTTACAACAAAGTATTTGGTGCGCCTTGCGCTGGATCGTCAGCAGCCCAAGATTCCTCACAGAGCACAAACACGCCTGCGTGGATATGATAACTGTGCGATGATGCTGGAGAAAACCGCCCCATTGGGGAAGAAATTACAGGAAACTACCCACCATTTGGTAAACCTGCGCAGCTATGATGAGGAGCTGTTGGTTGGACATTGGTTTCCCTGCGCCAATCCCAAACGGGTCATCGTGGCAATGCACGGTTGGCGCTCCTCCTGGAACGGTGATTTTGGCGCAATTGCGGACTTTTGGAAAAAGCAGAACTGCAGTGTGCTGTATGCCGAGCAACGGGGACAGGGGCAAAGCGGCGGACAATATATGGGCTTTGGAATGATCGAGCGCTATGACTGTCTGGAATGGGCAAAATGGGTCTGTACCCAAACTCCGGAGCATCTGCCGGTTTATTTGGCAGGGGTGTCGATGGGTGCAACCACCGTATTGCTCACCGCCAATATGGATCTGCCGCCCCGGGTAAAGGGCATTATGGCGGATTGCGGATTTACTTCTGCCCACAGCATCTTTAAACACGTGGCCGGAAAGAATCTCCGTTTGCCTTATAAACTGCACGATGGCTTTGCAAACCGTCAGTGCTTGAAAAAGACCGGAATGGGTACCAAAGCCTGCTCTACCGTGGAGGCGCTGGCGCAGAGTAAAGTGCCGGTGCTGTTTGCCCACGGTACAGATGACCATTTTGTGCCGGTGGAGATGACCTACGAAAATTATACGGCCTGTTCTGCACCAAAGCGGCTGTTGATTGTGCCCGGTGCGGACCACGGAATGAGCTATTTTATGGAAAAACAGCGGTATGAGCAGGCAATGTTGGATTTTTGGGCAGAATTTGACTCGGATTCTACAAATAATGCTTTTCACAGACCGTAAAATGGCGTATAATAACAGTATTCTGTAAAAGGGGTGATGATGTGCCGATTAAAACGCCTTGGGCATCGTCCATGGGGCAAGTGCCGATGCAGATCACTGCATTTGATGGTTCGATGTATGAAGCAGTGCGCGCTGCGGCACAAAAAACACCCCATCACACAGCCCTTTGCTATATGGGCAAGACGATCAGCTACAAAAAGCTGATTCAAAACATTGACCATTGTGCCGCTGCCTTGCTGGCATTGGGGATCAAGCAGGGACAGCGACTGACCATCGCACTGCCCAACTGTCCGCAGGCGGTGTATATGCTCTACGGTGCCAACAAAATTGGCGCGGTTGCCAATATGGTGCATCCCCTGTCCGCACCGAAGGAGCTGTCCTTTTATTTAGCGGAGTCTGAATCCGTGCTGGTCATTACGCTGGATATCTTTTATGATAAAATGCGTGACGCCATAAAGGAGACAGGGGATACAAGACTTCTGATCACCGGCGCAGCGGATTGTCTCGGTTTGCCTGCTCGCATTGGGATGAAGCTGAAGCAAAAGACCTGCTTGCCGAAACATATTCTGCGCTGGCGCACCTTCCTGAAGTGCGGAAGTCCCACAAATGAAATGCCTGTAAAAAACCGGGAGGCTGTGATTCTCTACTCCGGTGGCACAACCGGTACAACCAAGGGCATTTTGCTGAGCAATGAAAATCTGAACAGCTTGGCCGCGCAGATCATAGCTGCAAATCCAATGTTTGTTCCCGGTGACCGTATGCTGGCGGCAATGCCCCTGTTTCACGGCTTCGGTTTAGGGGTGTGCATCCACAGCATCCTGTTCAACAGCGGCGTTTGCGTGTTGGTGCCTCGTTTTACACCGAAAAGCTATATACGGGATTTGCTGAAATACCGCTGTAATTTTATGGCAGGTGTGCCGACGTTGTTTGAAGCACTGCTGCGCTTGAAAAGTCCACAAAATATGGATTTTTCCTTCTTGAAGGGAGTGTTTTCCGGTGGAGACAGCCTTTCACCGGAGCTGAAGAAACGGCTGGATGCGTTTTTGACCGCCCACCATTGCCCAGTGCAGGTACGCGAAGGCTACGGCACAACTGAAACGGTCACAGCCTGTTGCCTGACACCGCCCCATAAGGCGAAGGAATCCTCCATCGGCATCCCACTGCCCGGTAACTTCATTAAAATTGTTCGTCCCGATACGCAGGAGGAATTGCCTTACGGTGAGGAAGGGGAAATCCTGCTTTCCGGACCGACGGTGATGCTTGGCTATATGCACCATCCGGAGGAGACGGCAAAAACCTTGCAGACCCATCGGGACGGACGCACGTGGGTGTATACCGGTGACTTAGGTGTAATGGACAGTGAGGGCTTTTTGTATTTCAAAGGTCGGGCGAAGCGATTGATCGTATCCTCCGGCTATAACATTTATCCGGGGCAGCTTGAAAATGTGCTGGATGCCCACGAATATGTGCACAGAAGCTGTGTCATTGGAGTGTCTGACAGTTATAAAATGCAGAAAGTAAAGGCCTATGTGGAACTGATGCCCCATATACCTGCTACGGAGGAGACCAGAGCCTCCATTTTAGACCATTGCAGTAAGCACATTGCCAGGTACGCAATGCCTTGTGAAATAGAATTTCGGGAAGCGCTGCCTAAAACCCCGGTCGGCAAAGTAAACTACCGTGCTTTAGAAGAACAGGAGAAAGAGAAGGAGTAATAATATGGAATATCGTTTATTGGGAAAAACCGGTTTAAAAATTTCAAGGATGGGATTCGGCGGCATTCCCATCCAAAAAACCTCTGCCGAGGCGACAAAGAGCCTGCTTGTATATCTGAAAGAGCAGGGGGTCAACTATATTGACACGGCACGGGGTTATACCGTCAGCGAGGAGTACATTGGCTACGCAATTGAAGGAATTCGGGAGCATTTTGTGCTTGCCACCAAGAGCATGGCACGCACAAAAGAAGCGATGGAAAAAGATATTGATCTGAGCCTAAAAAACCTGCGCACAGACTATATCGACCTCTATCAGGTACATAATCCGGGCGCGGCAGACTTGGAGAAGGTGTGCGCACCGGGCGGTGCGCTGGAAGCCCTGCAGGAGGCTGTAAAGGCCGGGAAAATCGGTCATATCGGAATTACCCTCCATTCAAAAGAGGTGTTTGTGACGGCACTGCAGCTGCCTTGGGTGGAAACGGTGATGTTCCCCTACAACATCGTGGAAACCCAGGCGGAGGATCTGATTGCCCAATGCGCACGGAAGAATATCGGCTTTATTGATATGAAGCCTTTGGCAGGCGGAGCGATTGACGACCCGGTAACAGCACTGCGGTTTATTGTCCGCAATCCGGCTGTTACGGTGGTCATTCCGGGGATGGAAACGGTGCAGGAGGCCGCCCAAAACCTGTGCGCGGTAAATGACCCGTCTCCTTTTTCCGAGCAGGATGCGGTTGAGAAAATCCGCAAGGAACTGGGAAATCACTTCTGCCGCCGCTGTAATTATTGTGCCCCCTGCAGTGTGGGCATCAATATTCCCGGTGTATTTCTGATGGAGGGCTATTATACCCGTTACAACCTGAAGGATTGGGCAGTGGCCCGATATGAGGCGTTTCCCAAGAAAGCATCCGACTGTGTTGAATGTGGCGTGTGTGAAACCCGTTGCCCCTACAATCTGCCCATTCGTGGGATGCTGAAAAATGCGGTAAAAGTTTTCGGAAAATAAAAGAAGCGCGTTGCAATTCTTTTGCAACGCGCTTTTTTGATTAAAGTTCAATGTCCATTTGGCTGATGACAGCGGCACAGCGGGGGCAGAGACCCTCAGCGTTGGCTTGCAGGCTGTGCATCCAGCAACGGGGGCACTTTTCGCCCTTGGCTTCCACAACACCGATGGTCAGTGTGGGAATGTTGGTGCCGTTACCAACCGTGGCATTTTCTGCAACATTCTCCCAGTCACAGGAGGAAACGATGCAAATTTCAGCCAAATTCAGGTCGGCACAGAGCGCCTTGATGCTTTCGTCACTGCACTGCAGGCTGACGTGTGCCTCCAAAGCCTTGCCAATGCGCTTTTCTGCACGGGCCAGCTCCAGCACACCGTTCACATCCTGACGCAGCTTCATCACGGTAGACCACTTGTCCATCACAGCGTTATCCAGCAGATATGCCTGCATATCGGTGGGCATCTGATTGAGCAGAATGTTCCGGGCGTCATCTTCCTTACGATGGGGCATAGACTGCCAAATCTCATCGCAGGTGAAAGCCAAAATGGGGGCAAACAGCTTGGCAAGGGCATCCACGATCAGATAGAGTGCGCTTTGTGCAGAACGGCGGCGCAGGCTGTCAGCACCTTCGCAGTACAAGCGATCCTTGATGATGTCCAGATAGAAGCTGGACAGCTCTACCACGCAGAAATCGTTAATTTCGTGGGCAATCACGTGGAATTCGTAACCGTTATAAGCTTTGCGGCAGGTGGCGATCAGGCTGTTCAGCTTGGTCAGTGCCCACTTATCCAGCTCTTCCATATCCTTGGCGTCCACCAGATTGTTGGGGTCGAAGCCTTCCAGGTTACCCAAACAGTAACGGGCAGTGTTGCGGAACTTCAGGTAGTTCTGTGCAACCTGCTTGATAATGTCTTTGGAGCAGCGCACGTCTGCGTGATAGTCGGAAGAGCCGGCCCACAGACGGATGATGTCTGCACCGAAATCCTTAATCAGCTCAGCCGGGTCAACACCGTTGCCCAGACTCTTGTGCATGGCGTGTCCCTGTCCGTCAACAACCCAGCCGTGGGTCAGTACCTGCTTAAAGGGAGCGCCGTTGCCCAATGCACCGACGGAGGTCAGCAGGCTGGACTGGAACCAACCGCGGTACTGGTCAGCACCTTCGATGTACACATCGGCAGGCCACAGCTCCGGTGTTCTGCGCATCAGGGATGCGTAGTGGGTAGAGCCGGAGTCAAACCAGCCGTCCAAGGTGTCGGTTTCCTTGTCGAAATCCTTGCCGCCGCAGTGGGGGCAGGTGAAGCCTTCGGGTGTCAGATCCTTGGCTTCTCTTTCAAACCAGACGTTAGATCCATACTGATCGAACAACTGGGAGATATGGTCAATGGAGGCGGGGGTGGAAACAGGCTTGCCGCAGTCCTTGCAGTAGAATACAGGAATGGGCAGACCCCAGCGACGCTGACGGGAGATACACCAGTCGTTGCGCTCCCGAATCATACTGACCATCCGGTCTTCGCCCCATTGGGGATACCACTGCACGTTTTCGATAGCCTTTACAGCTTCATCCTTGAAGGACTCCACAGAGCAGAACCACTGGGGTGTTGCACGGAAGATGATGGGCTTTTTACAACGGTCGTGATGGGGATAGGAGTGAACAATGTCCTCGGAAGCAAAGAGCATACCGCTTTGCTTCATATCCTCCAAAATGACGGGGTTGGAGTCGTCTGTTTTCATACCTGCGTACTTGCCGGCATAGTCTGTGTGACGGCCGTAATCGTCCACGGGCACAACCAGCTCCATACCGTAACGCATACAGGTCTGATAGTCATCAGCACCGAAGCCGGGGGCGGTGTGCACACAGCCTGTACCGGAATCCATGGTCACGTATTCTGCCACCACCACACGGGAGGTCTTGGGCAGGAAGGGGTGATTTGCCAGCATATTTTCAAAGAACTGACCGGGGTAGGTGGCAAGAACCTCGTATTGTTCAAAGCCGCCCAGCTTCATCACCTTGTCAGCCAGTGCCTCGGCCACAATATAGGTCTCGCCGTTTTCCGCACGAACCAGTACATACTGGTCGCGGGGATGCAGACAGACGCCCATATTGCCGGGCAGTGTCCAGATGGTGGTGGTCCAGATGACGAAATAGGTCTTGCTCAAATCAAAATCTGCCAGCTTGCCCAAATCGTCGTGCATCGGGAACTTGACGTACACGGAGGTACAGGGATCTTCGCGGTACTCAATTTCAGCCTCCGCAACAGCGGTGGTACAGACGGGGCACCAGTAAACAGGCTTCAGACCCTTATAGATGTAGCCTTTGTCGAACATACGGCCAAAGACCTTAACTTCCTGAGCCTCAAAGTGCTTATCCATAGTGCGGTAAGGATGTTCCCAGTCGCCCACAACGCCTAAGCGCTGAAAGCCTGCCATCTGTCGCTGGATATAGTCCTCTGCAAATTCCTCACAAGCGGAACGGAACTCGGCAACGGGCATAGACTTGTGGTTGAGCTTGCTTTTTTTAATGATGGCGGTTTCAATGGGCAGACCGTGGTTGTCCCAGCCGGGAACATAGGGGGTGCGGTAGCCCATCATGGCGTGACTGCGCACGATGAAGTCCTTCAGGGTTTTATTCAGGGCGTGACCCATGTGAATATCGCCGTTGGAGAAGGGAGGGCCGTCGTGCAGAACAAAGGTGGGCAGATCCTTGTTCTTTTCCAGCATTGCGTTGTACAGATCCAGCTCTTGCCAGCGGGCCAGCATACCGGGCTCACGGGCAGGCAGACCGGCCTTCATGGGAAAGTCGGTTTTTGGGGTGATGATGGTGTTTTTATAATCCACGTTGTATACCTCCGGATTGAAATTTTGTATTGATATAAAAAAGAAGCCTTTGTCCCTATAAAAGAGACAAAGGCTTTAACCTCTGCGGTACCACTCTTGTTCCGGTGCAATTCACCGACACTCTACTGCGTTTTATCGGGCGCAAATCGGCACAGCCTACTAAAAGTTCAGTGTGCAGCTCCGAGGGGATATACGTCATACACTATACCGTCTTGCACCAACCGGCGGCTCTCTGTAATAGGCGGTATCACGTACCTGTCCTCATCTATGCTTTAAGTATTTACTTCGTAATTGCGGCCAAACTGCAGATTTGCAAATTTGGTGGTGGTATCAGATACGGGGTGACGAGGCTCAGCCTTGGGGGCAATTTCCTCGGTAGTGCCGACAATGGCTTCCACATTTGCGGAAATCTCATCGGCAACAGCATCTGTACGGGAAGCGGCACTGGCACGTTCACTGCGGTCATAGTCGAATGCGCCGCTGGGCTTGTGGATGGGGCGATTGGCTTCCTTGATCCGCTCCAGAGCGTGCAGGCAGCTATTGAGCTGATTTTGAAGCTCTTCGATTTTTGCGGATGCAACCTGACGTGCTTCCTCTACGCGCTCGTTCTCGGCGGCAATCAGGGCGTCGGCATTCTTGGCGTTTTCGGCAGCAGTGTTGCTGGCATCAACCAGCATCTGAGTGCATTTTGCTTCTGCCTCTTTGACCATTTTGTCGCAGGTCTTTTGGGCGTTGATGATGGCGTCTTTCATACTGGCTTCGTTGGCGCGGTATTCTTCCAGCTTGTTCACCAATACCTTCATTTTGCTTTTCAGCAAGGCGTTTTCTTTATATAAAGTTACATAGTCCTCTGTAAGAGGCTCCAGCAGCTTGTCTACTTCGTTGGTGTCGTAACCGTTAAACATGACACGGCTAAAAGCAATCTGCTCAATTTCCTGAGGAGTAATCATGAGGGAATCCTTTCTGTATCTAATATCTGAGTGTTATTCAATTAGATGTAGGCTTCCATATCTACCTGTGCTTCCAGGTCGCCCACGATATCCATATTGTGGGGGCAGAAGAGATAGGTAGACTGGGCAATTTTCTTCACCGTGCCATCCAGTGCGTAAACGCTGCCGGACAGGAAATCCACAACACGGCGGGTCAGTGCCTTATCTACATTTTCCATATTCAAAATGACGGCCTTCTTTTTCCGAAGCTCGTCGGCGGCACGGGCGGTGTCGTCAAAGCTCTTGGCGTGGAACAGCACAACCTCCTGCTTTCCGGAACCCATATTCAGCACCTGACCGCTGAAGCCGGAAGAAGCTGCAGGAGCGGCAGTTTCGGTACGGGTGGTGGAGAAGGGGGAGGGACGGCGACCTGCAGGCGCAGGCTCTTGCTGTTCTTCCTCGAAGCCTTCCATCTCGTCAAATTCATCCTCGTATTCTTCCTCGGAATAGGGCTGTGCAAACTTCTTAACATTATCCCAAAAACTCATTGGTAATCCTCCTATATGTTTTATCCCTTGGGGGACTGGTTGTAATTTCGGGCACCGAAGATGGCAGTGCCTAAGCGCACCATCGTGCTGCCGCAGGCAATCGCATCCTCAAAGTCTCCGGACATACCCATAGACAATATATCCATTGATACATTATCGTATTTTTTTGTCGTTATGTCAACAGTAAGGTTGCACATTTTTTGAAAAAATTTGTGATTTTCTGTCTTTTTTTGGCAAATTGGGGGAATTGCCATCAGACCGCGGATGAAAATGTGCTCCATTTTGGAAGCCTGCTCCAAAATATTGGGAAGTTCCTCCGGGGCAAAGCCGGACTTGGATGCTTCTGCACCGATGTTGATCTCCAGAAGAATGTTTTGCACAATGTCCTGACGTGCCGCTTCCTTTTCAACGGCCTGCAGTAAACGCAGAGAGTCTACCGATTGGATCAGGTCCACCTTGCCTACCACATCTTTAACCTTGTTGGTTTGCAGATGGCCGATAAAGTGCACCGGTTTCCCCGCATAAGCATTCTGGGCAGCTTTTTCCTTTAATTCCTGCACCCGGTTTTCACCGCAGCAATCCACGCCTGCGGCAATGGCCTCCTGCACGGCAGCGGCATCATTCATTTTGGTGGCGGCGCACAGTAAAATCTCCTTGGGATCTCGACCTGCGCGGATGGCAGCATCCTCTATTTGTTTGCGAATAGCCAAAACTTGTTCTTTAACAGACATTGTAAAACTTCCTTCCAAAGGGCAGAAGAAGGCGACGAAGCAAATGCTCCGTCGCCTCATCCTATAATGTTGCGGATTTGAGAGGCCTGATGGGGGCCAGGGTGGAGATGGCGTGCTTGTAAATCATCTGCTGTTTGCCATCGCTGACCAGGACGACCACAAAACCGTCAAAGCCAGTGACTGTCCCCCGGAGCTGGAAGCCATTCATCAGAAACAGCGTAACCGGCACCTTGTCGGTAATCACTTCGTTTAAAATGGCATCCTGTAATGTAAGTGGTTGATTCATATATTTACATCCTTTCTCTTTTGAGGTGCTTGGGATGAAAATATACTACCACGATTCAGTTGTCGAATTTGCGCAGAATTTGCAGAGCGCTGGAAAGAATTTCCGTAACGGTATCCGTTTTGCTCCGACGAAGCCAGCAAATTGCGCTGTTGCGGCGGAACCAGGTGAGTTGCCGCTTGGCATAGTGACGGGAGGCCTGCTGAACGGCGGCGGCAGCTTCCTCTATAGAGCACCGATTTTGCAGGGCGTCTACAAATTCCTTGTAGCCGATTGCCTGCATGGAGGTCGCCTTTTCCGGCACACCGGAGGCCAAAAGGTCTTTAATCTCGTCAATCAGACCCATTTCCAGCATTCCAATGACCCGACGGTCAATGCGGTCGTATAAATCCTGCCGCACTTCATCCTCCAATGCAAACCAGGTAGGTGTGTACCGTGGGGGAATGGCGGCGGTGCGGATGTTGTGCTCGGTAATGGTCTGCCCGGTTTCCAAATAAACCTCCATCGCGCGTATGATCCGCTTTTGGTCGCTGGGATGCAGGCGTGCGGCAGAGGAGGGGTCTACAATCCGCAGCTGTTCCAGCACTGCCTCAATTCCCTTTTCAGCGGCAAGCTGTTCCAGCTCTTCACGCCGTCCGGTGCTGGGGTAGGGGGCAAAATCATTGCCCTTGATGAGCGCGTCCATATAAAGCCCTGTACCACCGGCAATAATGGCGGTTTTGCCCCGACGGAGAATATCCTCCACAATGGGATGGGCCATTTGGCAGTAACGGCTGACGGAAAAATCCTCTGTTGGTTCTGCCACGGAAAGCATATGGTGGGGGATTCCCTCCATTTCCTCTGTGGTAGGCTTGGCAGTGCCGATATCCATTTTTTTATAAACTTGCATAGAGTCGCAGGAGACGACTTCACCGTCCACTGCCTGAGCAAGCTTTACCGCAAGTGCTGTTTTACCGGAGGCGGTAGGGCCTGCAATACAAATGATGTTGTTCATATTTTTCCTGATCCCGGTACACAGCAGATAAAATCAACTGCGGCCGAATTGCTTTTCAATTTGTTTTTTGCTAAGTGAAATACAAATGGGACGTCCGTGGGGGCAGTATTTCAGATCCTCACGAGCCATCACCTGTTCCACAAGGGCTAAAAGCTCTTTTTCGTCTGTATGCCAACCGGCCTTGATGGCCGCCTTGCAGGCGACGGTGTGCAGCACCTCGTCCCGGACAGAGGATTTATCCTCCCGTCGTCCAATGAGCAGATCTGCGGCAATGGACTCAATGGCCTGCAGCGCATCGTCTTCCGACAGGTCCATAGGAATCTGCCGTAAAACCACCGTGTTTTCGCCCAAAGTGTCGATTTCAAAGCCCAGTTCTTCCAAAAGAGGCTGGTTGCTCATCAAAATGGCACAGCTTGTAGGCTCTAAGCGACAGGGAAGGGGACGTAAAAGGGTTTGCCCGGTAATGGCCTCCTGATGTGCCTTCAGCTTATCAAAAAGAATCCGTTCGTGGGCGGCGTGCTTGTCAATGAGAAACGCATCGTCTCCTTGCTCCACCAGTACATAGCTTTTGTACAGCTCGCCTACCAATCGCCAAGAGGTCACTGCAGGCATTTGCAGAGACTGCTGCTCCGGCTCTTGCACCTGAGGGATCTGCATCGTCTCCTGCGTCAGCGGTTCTACCTTCGGCAGAATGACGGGAGAATGCAGGGCGTAGCCCGATGGACGTTCCACTTTTGCGGCAACCTGTGCTGCAATGGTGGGATTGGGCTGAGGGGCGTCCTTTAATGCACCGCTGAACGCCCGATATTCCTGGGTGGACATGGTGCGGAAAAATTGCTCCTGCTTCGGCATCTGAGGTGCAGGGGAATGGACTGCAGGTGCAGGCGTGGAGGGCACGGATGCAGAGGACGCAGTCGGAGTCTTAAAGCGCAGATCGGGACGGTCGGCAGTTTGATTCAGTGCCCCTAAAACGCCGTAATGAATACAGTCAAATACGGCCTTTTCGTTTAAAAATTTTACCTCTGTTTTTGCAGGATGTACGTTCACATCTACAGCCTGAACAGGCACAGTTAACTGCAGAACGCAGGCAGGGAATTTGCCCACCATAATGCGGTTGCGGTAGGCTTCCTCCAAAGCGGCCATCATCAGTCTGGATTTTACAGGACGTCCGTTGACAAAAAAGGTCTGCATATTGCGGCTGGGACGGGCATCCGTAGGACGGGAAACAAAACCTGAAAGGGTATAGCCTTCCCAACTGCTTTCCACAGGTGCCATTTGCCCGCTTTGTTTGCCGTAAACGGCATAAAGGGCATCCTGAAGCTTGCCGGTACCGGGTGTAGAGAGTACTTCCTTGCCGTCCCGAAGCAGACGGAAAGAGATCTCCGGATGGGCTAAGGCTTGATTCTGCACTGTAGCGGTAATGCGGCTTCCTTCCACCACGTCGGACTTCATAAACTTCATCCGGGCGGGGGTATTAAAGAAAATGTCCCGTACAATGATGGTTGTGCCGTCGGGACAGCCGGCTTCGCTCTCCTCGGTAATGACACCGCCTTCCAGGCTGAGGGCAGTGCCGGAAATACTGCCGGCGGTTTTGGTCATCAGATCAATGCGGCTGACAGAGGCAATGGCGGCCAAAGCTTCGCCACGGAAGCCCATTGTGGAGATGGCGGCCAAATCCTCAGCGGTGCGCAATTTGGAGGTGGCGTGGCGTAAAAATGCAGTACGGGCATCCTCTTTTTCCATACCACAACCGTTGTCGGTTACACGCAGGAAGGTCATACCACCGTCACGGATTTCCGCGGTGATGGAGGTAGCACCTGCGTCCACTGCGTTTTCAAGCAGCTCCTTCATCACGCTGGCAGGACGTTCTACCACTTCACCGGCGGCAATCAGGTTTGCAATATGAGAAGAAAGTTGATGAATTTTGGCCATAAAGTCACCTCATTAAGACGAGCCCTGTAATGTTGATGGCAATGTGCATCAACATGGGGGTAATGATGTTGCCGGATTTTCGGTATGCCAGGTTCAGACAGGTTCCGGCAGGCAGATATAAAACAAATGCAATCAGGGCGTGTTCCGGTCCGTAAAGACCCAGGTATCCCAGCACGTGAGATAGAGAGAACAGACCTGCCGATACGCACCAGGCGGCAGCACAGCTGGAGCTGTACAGTCCGCGAAACAGCAGTCCGCGGTACAAAAGCTCCTCTGCCACCGGTGCCAAAAAGGCAACACTGACGGTTGCCAGTACAGGTGCGGCATCAAGCTGTGCATTTACATGTCCGTCGTTGAGATTGGAAAAGGACGGAAACAGGGCATTTACCAAATACTGAAGCACGCCTGTGGATAAGAAATAAAGAGCCAGTCCAAGTATAAACCAAAGCAGTGTTTGCGCCCATTTTTTTGCGGCATTTTTCAAATTTTTGCGCAAAAATCCGTGGAGCGCAAGGCACATAAACAGAAAATTGGAAACAAACAGGATGCAGTTGATACTGCTGTCGGACAGGGAAAAATGCTCCAGCAGGGTGGGCAGAGCAAAGGTGGAAATCAGCGCATACAGTCCGCCCCAAAACAACTCTTTATTGGAAATTTTTGTAAACATAGGCATTTAAGAGAGCATCTTTTTCAGCTTATACAGCTCATTCATCGCCTCGATGGGCGTCAGCGTCTCCACGTTGAGGGCCTTGAGTGCATCGGCAACCTGCTGGGCAGTCAGATCCAGCATAGAAATTTGATCGTCATCCTCTGTGGGCGTGGTGATTGCCGTTTTGATTCCTGCAGGATTCTGCGTCTGAAGCTCCGAAAGAATTTGACGGGCACGGGTAATGACACCGGCAGGCAGACCTGCTAAATTTGCAACCTCCACACCGAAGCTGTCGTCGGTTGCACCGGGGACGATCTTGCGCAGGAAGATCATTTTGTCTCCCCGTTTTTTAACTGCAATGTTATAGTTTTTCACGTTGGGCAGTTCTGCCTCGATTACACTCAATTCGTGATAATGGGTGGCAAACAGAGTCTTTGCGCCCAAATGACGGGGATTGGCAACGTACTCCAAAACGGCACGGGCAATGGCCATACCATCGTAGGTGGAAGTGCCTCTTCCTATTTCATCCAGAATCAGCAGGCTCTTGGAGGTGGCATATTTTAAAATGGAAGCCACCTCGGTCATCTCCACCATAAAGGTGGACTGACCGGAAGCCAAATCGTCGCTGGCACCGATACGGGTAAATACCCGATCAACTGTGCCAATACGGGCGGCACGGGCAGGCACGAAGCCACCCATTTGCGCCATAATAACGATTAAGGCAACCTGCCGCATATAGGTGGATTTACCGGCCATATTGGGACCGGTGATGATGCTCACCTGATTGCCGTCAATGCCAAGGCTGGTGTCGTTGGGAACAAACAGACTGTCACTGAGCATCTTTTCCACTACAGGGTGACGGCCGTCGGTGATGGAAATTTCATTACCAAGGATCATATCGGGACGACAGTAGTTGTGCTTTACTGCCACAGTTGCCAGAGAATACAGCGCATCTGCGCTTGCAACAGCGGCGGCGGCAGTCTGCACCCGGGCGGCCTGTGCGGCCAGTAAGTCCCGCAGACGGCAGAAAATCTGATATTCAAGGGCTACCAGACGGTCCTTTGCGCCTAATACCTGATCCTCCAACTCCTTTAGTTCCTGCGTAATGTAGCGCTCACAGTTGGTCAGGGTTTGCTTGCGGATGTAATGGTCGGGCACTTGGTCGATAAAGGATTTGGATACTTCGATATAATATCCGAAAACCCGATTGTAGCTGACCTTCAGTGTACGGATACCGGTTTTTGCCCGTTCCTCTGCCTCGATCTGTAAAATCGTGCCTGTGCCGCCGTTCATAATATCCCGAAGACGGTCTGCCTCTGCATCCGCACCCGGTCGAATCAATCCGCCCTCCCGAATGGTGATGGGTGGCTCGTCCACCAGAGTGTTTTCGATCTGTGCGGCAAACTCCTGCAAATCGTCAATGGCAGCACCCAACCGCTGAAGCATCTGGGCGTTGGCGGCGCACAAATTGCTTTTGATGGCCGGCAGTGCCCGTAGGCCCTGCGCCAGAGAGAGCAGCTCGCGACCGTTGACTGTACCGGTGACGATACGGGTCATCACCCGTTCCAAATCCGTCATTTCCTTCAGCGCATCTTCCAATTCGCCACGGCGTATGGTTTCCTCTACCAGTTCTGCAACAGCGTTTTGACGGCTGAGGATTTCCTTGGGGTCCATCAAGGGCTGTTCTACCCAGGAGCGAATCATTCTGCCGCCCATGGCGGTTTTGGTCTTGTCCAGCACCCACAGCAAAGAGCCTTTTTTCTCCTTGTTGCGCATGGTCTCTGTCAGTTCCAGATTGCGTCGGGCGTCCAAATCCAGCTCCATAAAGCGCTCAGTGGTATAAAACTGAAGCTGACGAATGTGCTTTAAATCATTTTTTTGTAAAGTCAAAAGCAGTTCCAGCAGCGTGCCGGCGGCATTGACGGCGCAGGGCAGTCCGGTCAGTCCCAGTTCTGCCAAGGGCGCGTTAAAGTGCTTTTCCAGCAGGTTTTGTGCCGCTTGCAGATCAAATTGACCCTCTACCGCCTCGTCCACACAGCACTTCAGACGGTTTACAAGTGCGTCTTCGATAATGGGGTCTTTGCAGTTTTCACCGCCGCGCAGTACTTCGGTAGGCGCAAAACGTCCCAGCTCGGAGGATGCGGCACGGGCGTCCGCACACACAGTCACATAAAAAGAGCCGGTGGAGAGATCGCAGAACGCCACGCCGTAACGGCCGTCCTGACCGCACAAGCAGCCCATATAGTTGTTTTTGCGCTCTTCCAGCATACAGCTTTCCGTCACTGTACCCGGGGTAACGATGCGGCTGACATCCCGTTCAACCAGTCCTTTTGCCTGCGTGGGGTCTTCCATCTGCTCGCAGATGGCCACCTTGTAGCCTCTGGCCACCAAACGGGCAATATAGGCATCCACAGAGTGGTAGGGCACACCGCACATGGGGGTTTGCTCTTCCTTGGGCTTGTTGCGGTCACGGGTGGTGAGCGTCAAGTCCAGTTCCTTGGCGGCAAGACGGGCATCCTCGTCAAACGTTTCGTAAAAATCGCCTAAGCGGAAGAACAGAATACAGTCTTTGTTCCGCTTTTTAATGTCGTAATACTGACGACGCATGGGGGTCATTTCTCCGGCAGGTGTTGCCATAAAATCATTCCTTTTCCAGAAGCTCTCCCGTGAGACTCCAGGTGTTGGAGCCGGTGACGGTCACCTTGCGGAAAGAGCCGATCAAATTTGTGTCGCCCAACAGGCGAACAAGTCGTCCGCCTTCTGTACGGGCGGTCAGATACTGCTTATCCTGTCCGTCGATGAGACAACGGAAGGTTTTACCTACATAGCTTTTGTGAATTTCCTCGGAGATGCTGTTTTGTATTTCACACAGCCGATCAAAGCGGCGGTTCTTTTCCTCCTTGGGGGTGGGGTCTTCCATAGAAGCGGCAGGGGTGCCGGGACGGGGGGAGAAGATGAAGGTGAACAGGGAATCATAACGCACCTGCTCGATCAGAGAGATGGTCTGCTCAAATTCTTCCTCTGTCTCACCGGGGAAACCCACGATCACATCGGAGGTCAGCACCAGATCCGGCATTTTTTCCTTGGCGTACAACACACGCTCTAAATAGGTTTGCCGATCATAGTGGCGGTTCATAGCTTTCAGCACCCGACTGGAGCCGGACTGGAAGGGGAGATGGAGCTGTTTGGCAATTTTCGGATTTGCTGCCATGGTATCAAACAGCTTCCTGGAAGCATCACGGGGATGGCTGGTCATAAAACGAATGAGAAAATCACCGGGAATCTGTGCGATTTGTTCCAGCAAATCGGCAAAATCCAATCCCTCGTCTAAATCCTTGCCGTAGGAGTTGACATTTTGCCCCAAAAGGGTCAATTCCTTTGCGCCGTTTTCAATCAGGGTGCGGCATTCGGCCAAAATGTCTGCACTGCGGCGACTGCGCTCTCTGCCACGCACGTAGGGCACGATGCAGTAGGTACAGAAGTTGTTACAGCCGTACATAATGGAAACCCAGGCTTTCAGGGTGTTGTCTCGCACCTGGGGAAGACCCTCTGAGATCGAGCCGGCCTCGTCCTGCGTGTAGAATACCCGCTTTTTGCCGGTGAGGGTTTTGTACAGAATCTCAGCAAATTGCCATAAATGGTGGGTGGAAAATACACCGTCCACGTGGGGATAGCTTTTGCGGATGCGCTCCACCACCACTTCCTGACCTGCCATACAGCCGCAGAGGAAAATTTTCTGCCCATCGTGGCGTCGTTTGGTGTGGGTCAGTGCACCCAGATTGCCGAAAACCCGTTGCTCGGCGTGTTCACGAATGGCGCAGGTGTTCATTACAACCACGTCTGCACCTTCTGCGGTGTCGGTGATGCGGTAGCCGCTTTCGCAGAGAATGCCGCGGATTTTTTCCGAATCCGCTTCATTTTGCTGACAGCCGTAAGTTTCCACATAGGCAAGGGGTGTTTGTCCCCGGCTTTTCCAAATATCATATATTTTACTGCAGTATAAAAGCTGCTCGTTCAGCTTGTCCTGCGGAACAACATAAGTCTTCGTTTCCATACACTTCTCCTTATTATATCTCAATATTAAATCATACCATTTTTTTCGTCTTTTTGCAAGTGTGGGAAGAAGGTATTTTGAAATAAAGTGTTTACAGTTTTTGCCTTGCAATTTGCAGGGAACTATGATAGACTGGGTGCAGTTTTTCCGGAAAAATTTGAAAAGAGGCATATATATGGAAGAAAATAACAATGTGTGGGAAAATGAGCCTGCACAGCAGAAAAAGAAAAAAGACCCCAAGGTGATTGCAATCGCGGTTTTGGCAAGCCTGCTTTGTCTGGTACTGCTGGCAGGTCTTACGTATTTCGTGATGGTCGGCTCTAAGAATGGCGGCAAGGACGACAACAAAACCGCAGAGACAACAGCACCGGCTGCACCGGATGTTCAGCCCTCCAAAACCTACACCGTAGACGACGAAACCGCCCAGCTCAATTCCGGTGCGGTGATTGCGACAGCCGGTGATATGGAAATGACCAACGGTGAAATGATGATTTACTATAATATGTTCCTGGCACAGAACAGCTACAGCCTTTACTATTACGGCGTGGATCTGAGTAAGTCCTTGGATCAGCAGTGGTACGATCAGACGAATAACCTGACCTGGCAGCAGGCAATTGTGGAAGAGTCTCTCAACAAGTGGCACGCATACTCTGCGGTCTATCAGTACGCATTGGAGCATGGCTTTGAGCCGGATGCGGATGCGCAGAATTATATAAACGGCATTGAGGATATGCTGGCAGAAGCGCTGCAGGAATTTGAATATGCGTCCGTGGAAGAGATGCTGGAAAAGGAAATGGGCGCCGGCAGTACGCTGCAGGGTTATAAGAATTATATAGCGATTTCCTATCTTGCAAATCTGTACGTGGAAGAGTTTAAAAAGCAGGCCCAGCCCACGATGGATGAAATTGAGCAATACTTCACGGAAAATGAGGCAGCATTGACGGCCGCAGGCGTGACAAAAGAAAGCGGCAATGTGGTGGATGTACGCCATGTTCTGATTACGCCCGAGGGTGGTAAGACAGAGGGCAATACCACCGTCTACTCCGACGAAGAGTGGGAAGCCTGCCGCCAAAAGGCAGAGGAACTTTTGAATAATTGGCTGGCAGGGGACAAGACAGAGGAAAGCTTTGCCGCACTGGCCAACAAGGAATCTACAGACCCCGGTTCCAATACAAACGGTGGCTTGTATGAGAAAGTCACCAAAGATTATATGGTGCCTGAGTTTGATGCCTGGATCTTTGACGAAAGCCGTGAATATGGCGATTACGGTCTGGTAAAAACCAGCTACGGCTACCACATTATGTACTTTGTGGGACGCACCCCCAGCTGGATTCATACCGTAGGCGAAAAAATTGCAGAAGAACGGCTCAACACCATGCTGCAGGAGGCGGTAGAAGAAAATGCCTTAACCGTCTACGATGAGCGTATCTGCTTAGGTGACATTACAAAAACGCAAGCACAATAAAATAAAAACACCTCGGTTTCCACCGAGGTGTTTTTATTGTTCGGTTGCAATATAAAGAAGTACAAAAAAAGCAATAACAGTGAGCAAGACAACCAGGATCATATCACGGAATTTCTTCATCATATCCTGTATACCTCCATACATTCAGCTACCAATTCGCTTGTAATTGGGAGCACATCGGATATTGGGTGATGATCTGCTCTGTCAGCATTCTGAATTGACGCTCGTCGGTGGTTTTGCGCAGCTGTTTTTCAGGCTTTTCGATGCCTTCAAAAAGACAAAACAGATGCCGCCAGTTTTCCTTCAACCGAAACATGGCGTTGCGGCTGCTGCCGAATGCAACGGCGTATGCGTCAAAAAGCTCGTTCATAAACGCCAAAAGCTGTTCTTTGGTTGTTCCGCCAGCAGACAACATTCCCGGGTCGCCGATCAGTCCACGTCCCAGCATCACAGCATCCACAGACGGATATTTTTCTGCAAACTGACGGATATCTTCTTTAGAGCAGAGATTGCCGTTGTAGCAAAGAGGTGCTCTGCTGTTTTTTTGTGCGTATTCAAAAAGATCCATCCGCACATTGTTTTGGTAAAAGTCCTGCCGCACACGGGGATGGATGATCAGCTCGGTGATGGGATAGCGGTTAAAAATCTCCAAAAGACGGAAAAATTCCTCGCCGTCACTGTAGCCCAGTCGGGTTTTAATGGATACAGGTAATACACTGCCATCAAAAATTTCATCCAAAAAGCTTTGTAACGTGTCGGGATCACGGAGCATTCCGGAACCTTTTCCCTTGGCAGTGACCGTACCGGAGGGACAGCCTAAATTCAGATTGATCTGACTGTAGCCCCGGTCACGGCAGACGGTGCTCATCCATATAAAATCCGGGGCACTTTTGGTCAAAATCTGGGGAATGACCTGCACATCCAGGTCTTCTGCCGGCGGAAGCTCTCTCTTTTCTCTTGCCGTAAGCGCACGGTGAACAGTAAGGGAGAAGAAGGGGGTGTAATAGCGGTCTATACCGGGAAAATATTTGTGATGCAGACGGCGGTAGATACTGTCTGTCAGCCCTTCAAGGGGTGCAAAATAGTATTTCATCCTGTCCGTTACTCTGCATCGAAGCCGTCAAACAGGCTGCCTGTATCCTCGGTGATCTCTTTACCCTCCATACACTGACGGAATTGGGTGCCGCTCATCACTTCGTGCTCCATCAAAAAGTCAACGACCTGTTGCAGCTTTTGCTGATTGTTTTTCAAAATCTCAGCACAGTGATTGTAGGCTTTTTCAATGAGTGCCTTTACCTCATCGTCCATAGTGCCTGCAATCTTTTCGGAGTAGCTCTTTGTGCGCTCAAAGTCCCGACCGATAAACAGCTCTTCGCCGCTGGTGTAGGAGATTGTGCCCAAGGTTTTGCTCATACCGTACCGTCCCACCATATCCCGTGCCAGCTTGGAGGCGCGGTCAATATCGTTGGAAGCACCGGTGGAAATATCGTCCAAAAACAGCTCTTCAGCCACACGACCACCCAGCAGTCCCACGATCATTTCATACATCTCGTTACGGGTCAGATGTGCGCTCTCCTCTTCAGGCTGAGACCAGGTCATACCCAGTGCCCAACCACGGGGGATAATGGAAATTTGACGGACAGGATCGTGGGTGGGCAGATTGTACATTGCCACAGCGTGACCGGCTTCGTGAATGGCGGTCAGCTTCAGATCCTTTTGCAGACGGACACGATTGCGCTTTTCAGGACCTGCCAGTACCTTCATCATCGCCTCGTTAATGTCGTTCATATTCATAGCAGGACGGTTGTCACGGGCGGCTAAGATGGCGGCTTCGTTCAAAAGGTTGCTTAAATCCGCACCGGTAAAGCCGGCGGTAGCCAGTGCCACGGTTTTCAGCTTTACGGAGTCGTCAATGTGCTTATTCTTGGCGTGCACCTTCAAAATGGCCTCCCGTTCAGCGGAATCGGGAACACCCACATAAATATGACGGTCGAAACGGCCGGGTCGAAGCAGTGCAGGGTCTAAGATGTCCCGACGGTTGGTGGCGGCAAGAACGATCACGCCCTCGGATTTGGAGAAGCCGTCCATTTCCACCAAAAGCTGGTTCAGGGTCTGCTCCCGTTCATCGTGGCCACCGCCCATACCACTGCCGCGCCGGCGGCCAATTGCATCAATTTCGTCAATGAAGATGATGGCAGGAGCAATTTTGCGTGCCTGTGCAAACACATCACGGACACGGCTTGCGCCTACGCCCACATACAGCTCCATAAAGTCAGAGGCGGAGATGGAGAGAAACTGCACACCTGCTTCACCGGCAACAGCCCGTGCCAGTAAGGTTTTACCGGTACCCGGAGGGCCGGAAAGCAAGATGCCGTGGGGGATTTTCGCACCTACAGCGGTATACTTTGCAGGATTGCGGAGAAAATCCACCACTTCGTAAAGCTCCCTTTTCTCCTCTTCCATACCGGCCACATCTTGGAAAGTGACCTTTTTGCCCGGCTGTCCGGAGATGACGTTGGCTTTACCGAAGTTGTTCATCGGGTGGTTGTTGTTGGCACGTCCTGCAAGGAACGCCCAAATAAGAATCAGCACCAATCCAGCAAGGATGATGGGGAATACAAAATCATAGGCAGACCAGCCTTTGCCTGCAATGAAATTATAACCGGAAATAATGCCGCTTTTGGTCTGCTTCTCCAAAAGAGGGCGGATCTCTTCGTGAAAGCCCTCCGGATCGGCCAGCGAATGCACCACTTCCCAACTGCCGCTCATCGGCTCATGAAGCTGTAAGGTGAGCCTGCTGCCCTTGACCTCAAAGCTGGATACATTTTCAGACTCAAATTGAGTGATGACCTCAGAGTAACTGATACGCACACTTGTGTCGTCAAACATACCCAGCAGCCAGGAAAACAGAAGAATCAGCACAAGAACGTATAAAAGGATGGGGAAAAATCTAACTTTTTTCAAATTTTTGTACCTCGCGATTTTATGAAATACCGGAAAAACGAATTTCCAAAAAAGTACCGGTGCCTTCCGTGCGGTCTAAGTTGGCACCGATTCCAAAAACGGCCACGACGCCCCGTTCGTCTGCAAGGACGGGGATGCAGGGGCGTTCAGCCGCAGGAATTTTGCGGTCAATCAGGATTTGCTTTAGTTTTTTACTGCCGCCTTGCAGACGCATCGTGTCTCCGGGTTGTCTGGAGCGTACGGTCAGTGTTCCTTCTGCGTAAACCGTGAAGCATTCAAATGTGCGCCTCGGTTCGGTGGCAGGCGTACAGCTGATGCGGATGCCCAGCTCCGGCAGATCTAAAATGCCGGGGCAGGGAAGCACACGGGGGACGATGGGGCAGCATTCCTTTTTTAATTCTAAGCGGTCGTAATTGCGGCACGCAATGATGCCCATAGGCAAATGGACAGCGGCGGATGGATTGTCGGAAAACAGCAGACCTTCCGTCAGGGCAATATGCTCCGCGCCTGCTTCTTTCAAACCGCAATCGGCAAGAAAACGGCGCAGATATCTGGTGCGCAAAGCCGGATGCATTTGACGAAGCGCGGAGACAGAGGGAAGTACCTCGTCCATCATCGTTTCAATCAGCAGTTCGTCCTGCCGCAGGCGCATAGCCATTTGGGACAGGTTCTGGCTGAGACTGGGATTTTCCTGCTTTAAAAGGGGAAGCAGTCGGTGGCGCAGCCGATTGCGGAAAAAGTCGTCGGATGCGTTGGAGCTGTCCTCTATGTGGGGAAGACTGTACTCCTGCAAAAAGGCGAGAACCTCTTCACGGGTCACTGTTAGCATAGGACGGATAATTTTTCCCCTTTGCGGGGCAATACCGCCCAGGCCCTTCAGACCGCTGCCCCGGATCAGGTGCATCAGCACGGTCTCGGCGTTGTCGTCAGCAGTGTGTGCAGTGGCAATCTTTTCGGAAAGGGTGTCAAAAAATGCGTATCGGGCATCCCGTGCCGCGGCCTCCAGTCCCTTGGCACCTGCAACCACCTGCGCCTGACCGATATGAAGCGGAACGTCATATTGGGCGCACAGCTTTTGGGTAAACGCCTGATCCCTTTCGGCCTCTTCGCCCCGCAGTCCGTGATTGAAGTGGACAGCGGAGAGGGTAAACTGAAGCTTTTCCTGTAACAGATATAAAGCAAAAAACAGCGCTACGGAATCAGCGCCTCCGGAAAGAGCACAGCAGATGCGGTCGTTTGGCGTAATCAACTGTTCCTTGCGGATAAAGGCACTTACCTTATTGATCATTATGACGCCACTCCCGATCGGCAAAGGTTTGATATTGGGGAATCCACTGAAGCTTTACAACACCGGGCTCACCGTGACGGTTTTTGATGACGTTACATTCGGTGATGCCTTTTTCTTCGGAGTTATCATTATAGTAGTCGTCACGGTACAGCATCATAACCACGTCGGCATCCTGTTCGATAGAGCCGGATTCACGCAGGTCGGAAAGCATAGGCCGCTTGTCGGTTCTGCTTTCAGGCCCACGGGACAGCTGACTCAGACACAGCACCGGAACGTTCAGCTCCTTGGCCATAACCTTTAAAGAACGGGAAATTTCGCCTACGATGTTTACACGGCTGTCACCGTTCTTGCCGTAGCCGGAGCCACTCATCAGCTGCAGGTAGTCAATAACCACCATACCCAGATTATCCAGACGGCGGCACTTGGCGTTCATCTCCGCCACGGTGACGGAGGGGTTGTCATCAATGCGGATATCCGTCTGTGCCAAAGCACCGGAGGCCATGCCCAGCTTTGTCCATTCGTCGTCAGAAAGCTTGCCGGTGGCCATCTTCATACCGTCCACGAAGCTTTCAATGGACAGCAGACGCATTGCAAGCTGTTCACGGGACATTTCCAGGTTGAAAATCGCAACGGTCTTCTTGTATTTCTTGGCAACATTGAGGCCTAAATTCAGGGCGAAGGCGGATTTACCCATGGCAGGACGGGCGGCAACCAGCACCAGATCGGAATTGTTCAGACCGTTGATTTTGCGGTCCAAATCCAGTAGACCTGTGGACATACCGGGGATGGCGGAGTCGGATTGACTCAGCTCGGTAAGACGGTCAAATACCTTGTGCAGCGTCACGCCGATATGCTCCAGCGAATCGCCCCGTTCACCCTTGCGCAGAGCGTAAATTTTCTTCTCTGCATTTTCCAGCAGCTCGGCAGGCGTACCCACCTGTGCATATACGGTCTCCACAATTTCAGAGCCTGCATCGTGCAGACCGCGCAGCATCGCTTTGTCTTTTACGATGTTGGCGTATTTGACGGCGTGTGCGGCGGTGGGGGTAATATCCATCAGCTGCAGGATGTAGTCACGGGAATTGTCGTGGTAAACGCCCAATTCCCGCATTTTATCCAGCACGGTTACAGGGTCGATGGTTTGGGAGAAATTAAACATGGTGTAGATGGTTTCGTAAATCTCCCGGTTTTGTTTGAGGTAAAAATCCTCCGGCTGTAAAATGCCGATGATATCGGTTAAGCAACGGCTGTCAATGAGAATGGAGCCCAGGACGGCTTGCTCGGCCTCTAAGGATTGAGGGAGCTGTCGGGCATTCAGTTCTTCATCCATAATAGTCTCCTTAAAAGTCGATCAGGCCTCTTCAATCTTTACGGTCAGAGGAGCAGAAATCTCGTATCCCAGCTTGCAGGTTACGGTGTAAGTGCCCACATTTTTAATGGGGTCGGAAATAACAATTTTGCGCTTATCCAGGGAAATGCCGGAGTTTGCCTTCAGGCTGTCGGCAATTTCCTGATTGGTAACAGAGCCGAACAGTCTGCCTGCTCCGCCGCCCTTAGCCTTGACGACCAGAGTCATTTCCCGCAGCTTATGGGAAACCTCCAAAGCCTCGGCACGTTCCTTCGCGGCCTTTTCAGCAGCGGCCTTGTCGTTCATATTCTTGGTGTTTACCGCATCGGCAGTGGCTTCAATAGCCATCTTGCGGGGCAGCATATAGTTACGGGCGTAGCCGTCGGAGACTTCCAGCAGCTGTCCTTTCTTACCCTTGCCTTTGACGTCTTGCAATAAAATAACTTTCATAGGAATTACACTCCTTTTTTAATTTTCGTAGTAGCGGTCAATGCTTTGCACCAAACGGTCCAAAGCCTCTTTGACGGTGATATTGGGTATTTGCGCGCCTGCGGTGGCGGTGTTGCCGCCGCCGCCCAGAGGCTCCAGAATGACCTGCACATTGGCTTCGCCAATGGAACGGGCAGAGATGATGACGTTCTCTTCACTGGGGTACAGCACGAAGGAGGCACTGATGCCGGAGATGTTCAAAAGCTCATCAGCGGCTTGCGCAGCCAAGGCACGGGACGTGCCGGCGTTCAATGCGGCGATGGCAATTTCCGCGCGGTACAGTCTGGCGGATTTGATGATCTGATACTTTGCCATGGTATCCTGGAAGTCGTTTTGCAGAAGCTTTTTGACTTCCACGGTGTCGGCACCGATTTGCCGCAAATAGGCGGCAGCTTCAAAGGTGCGCTCACCGGTGCGGACGTTAAAGCTCTTGGTATCTAAGAAAATACCTGCCATCAGAGCCTTTGCTTCAATGGGCAGAATGTCCTTCTTTTCCACAGCATACTGCAGAAGCTCGGTGACCAGCTCGGAGGCGGAGGAGGCGTAGGGTTCGTGCAGATTTACCACCACAGGGGTGATGTAATCGGCAGCACGGCGGTGGTGGTCAATGACACACACGCTGGTGATGGCCTCCAAAAGATGTTTGTTTTCCACCTGATCGGGACGGTTGGTATCCACCACGATCAACACACTGCGGTTATCACAGCGCAGAAGGGCCTCCTGACCGGAGATAAATGCGTTTTTGTATTCGGCAACTTCCTGCGCCTGCTCAATGAGCTTGCCGGCCACATTCATTTCCATATCCAAAACAATGTGGAAAGGTTTATCCTTTTTGCGGCACAGACAGCTGACACCGATAGCGGCACCTACTGCATCCAGATCGGCGTTTTTGTGACCCATAATAAACACCTGACTGCTTTGCCCGATCAGTTCCAGCAAAGAGGTGGCGGTGATACGGGAACGAACCTTACTGCGATGATCCGCTTCTTTGTTTCTGCCACCGTAGAAATCAAAGTTCATACGGTCCTTGATGACTGCCTGGTCACCGCCGCGGCTGAGTGCCATTTCGATTGCAAGGGATGCAAAGCCGTAGCCTTCGTCAAAGTTTTCTGCATCCACACCCATACCGATGGAGATGGAGGCCGGCAGACCGGAGGGGCTGGTGATCTCGTGTATTTCCTCCAAAATGGGGAATTTGGAATCAATAACGTGCTTCAGGTCTCTCTTCTCAAATACCAGAATAAAACGATTGCGTTCCAGACGGCGAAGCAGGCCGTGATACTGATCTGCCCATTTGGTCAGCACTTCATTGATGCTGGCATGCAGTGCAGAGGTAGCCGCTTCGGTCAGATTTTTCGTCAGCTCCTCATAGTTGTCGATGAGCACAATGGAAACCACAGGACGGGAACGGATGTATTCATCCCGTACCTGATAAAGCTCGGTCAGGTCTGTAAAATACAGCACACCCAGACGGGTGGATTTGGGATCATCGGCATAAATGGAGGTGCCGTATACCCGGTAACGCCGCCCCTGCAAATGCACGTCATAGGGATACTGACTTTTGCCGTCGGAGAGCCAGTCGGTAGCAAAGCCGGGAACCACGCTGCCGATGGTGTGTTCCTTCAGATAATCCTCAAAGCCGGTGAGCTTGATGAACTCGTCGTTGGCATAGACAATCACATTGTCCTCCAAACGAATGGCGGCCATAGGGAAGGGGGGCTGTGCACCGTCTTTGCCGGTGTTGTTTTCAAGGGCGTTTTCCAAATACTTCTGAATTTCCTTTAGTCGGTATTTGCGATGGATCAGATACCCGATCAGCAATATTGCGGTAACGGCAAATTCTCCGATCGCAAGAATGTAATATTCCATCAAAACGGCTGCTGCGGCAAACACCATCAACATGGCAAAGAATACGCCGGCACTGGGATGCAACAGTCGTCCTAACTTTTTATTCATATAGCTGCCTCCTTCAAAAAGGGTATAATATCCATACTACCCCACTATTCTCTTTATTATATCAAATACATTTAAAAGGTGCAACCATCTTTTTTCTGAATTTCCCCTTCTGTCGAGAAATGTCCTAAAATTTTTGTATACAAACAGGGAAAACTGTGTTATACTTCATCAAGAAGCGTGTCGGCGGGGCAGACCGGCAGCAAGAAATTTTATATTCCGCAGGCGCAATACTTTTAAATCCGGCGATTCAGGGTCGGGGAGAGAGGGTGTGGCTGCTGTCTTTTGATGCGCAAAATCAGATTTTATGGTTTATTTACGAAAGGAGTAATGATTTTATTTGGCACAGAAACTGAAAATTATCCCCTTAGGCGGTTTGGACGAGATCGGAAAGAATATGACCGCATTGCAGTACGGCAAGGATATGATCGTGGTAGACTGCGGCGTAGGCTTTCCCGATGAAGATATGTACGGTGTGGACCTGGTTATTCCCGACTTTACGTTCCTGACCCAAAATGCCCAATACCTGCGTGGTATGTTTATTACTCACGGTCATGAGGATCACATTGGCTCGATTCCGTATTGTATGCAGCAGGTAAGCTGTCCCATTCACGGTACAGCGATGACCAATGGTCTGATCCGTTTAAAGCTGGAAGAGCATCGCCTGACCAATCAGGTGAAGCTGATTACCCACAAAGCCGGCGATGTGGTTCGGGCAGGCTGTTTCAGTGTGGAGTTTATCCACGTCAACCATTCCATTGCTGATGCGGTGGCATTTGCCATTCATACACCCATTGGCACGGTGGTAATGACCGGCGACTTTAAAATTGACCCCACTGCAAAGGACGGAATGACGGATTTGGCCCGTTTGGGTGAGTTGGGCAATCAGGGCGTGCTGGCGCTGATGTGCGACTCTACCAATGTGGAGCGTCAGGGCTATACACCCAGTGAAAACCTTGTGGCAGAGAGTTTGGATAAGCAGTTTAAAAACTGCTCCGAACGCATCATTGTCACCACCTTTGCTTCCAATATGCACCGCATACAGGCAATTTTGGCTACAGCCCACCGTCACGGACGGAAGGTGGCAGTTACCGGCCGCAGTATGGAAAATATGCTGAAGGTTGCTCAGGAATTGGGGTATATCAAAGTGCCTGCCGGCACGATTGTGGACTTGGGCGCAACCAAGAGCCTTCCCAAAAACAAAGTGGTGATTGTATCCACCGGCTCTCAGGGCGAGAATATGTCGGCGCTGTACCGTATGGCATTTTCTACCCATAAGCAGATCGACATTGTGGCAGGCGACCGCATTATCATCTCTGCATCTGCCATTCCCGGTAATGAGAAGGCGGTGTCCCGTATTATCAATGAGCTGTACCGCAAGGGTGCAGACGTGGTTTACGAAAAAAGTGAGGGACTGCACGTTTCCGGTCACGCCTGTCAGGAGGAACTGAAAATCGTTCAGGCTTTGTGTAAGCCCCGGTTCTTTATTCCTGTTCACGGCGAACAGCGCCATTTGCAAATACACGGTAGACTGGCAACAATGATGGGGGTCGCTCCCAAAAATGTGGTGATTGCAGAGCTGGGCGATGTGATCGAATTGACCGCAAAAAGCTGCAAAATCGGTGAAAAAGTTACTGCCGGCAAGATTTTTGTGGACGGCACCGGTGTGGGTGACGTGGGTGCGGTGGTACTGCGTGACCGCAAGCATCTGGCGCAGGATGGTATGATTGTGGTGTGCGTCAACATCAGCGCGCAGGACGGCGGCTTGATTACCGGACCGGATATCATCACCCGCGGTTTTATTTACGTCAAGGAATCGGAAGGACTGATGGAGGAGCTGCGAACAGTTGCTCTGGAGGCGATGGAGCGGTGCAGCCGCAAGCGCATTCGGGATTTTGCCAGTATTAAATCCGCCATCAAGAACGATTTAAGCGGTTATCTCTACAAGACTACCAAGCGCAATCCGATGATTCTGACGGTCATCACCGAAGTGTAAAACACTGTAAAAGATATGCACCTCAAATCCTTTTGAGGTGCATTGCTTTGTGCAAAGTACACAATATATCCCGTAAAACTTTGGCACGAAAGGCCACAAAAAGAGAAAAGTTTTTATACTGTTTTGGGCAAATCCGTGCTATAATGGTAGTGTACCACCTTGGTACACTACCATCCGAAAGGGAGCAACTATGAACAATATTTTATTTTTCCTTACACCGAAGGCCATGTGTGCCTTCGTTTATGACGATTATACCATTCGACAGGCATTGGAAAAGATGGAAGCCTCCGGTTATGCGGCTCTGCCGATCCTGAATAAGCACGGGGAGTATCGGGGCACGCTGACGGAAGGCGACCTGCTTTGGGCGCTGAAAAATATGTGCTATATGGATATGCGTCAGGCAGAGGCGCGCCGCATTATGGAGATTACCCGTCGCAAAGACAATATTCCCGTTCGTGTAACAACCAGTATGTACGATTTGATTCAGCGTGCCAGCGGGCAGAATTTTGTACCTGTGGTGGACGATAAGGATGCATTTATCGGTATTGTCCGTCGAAGCGACATCATTAAGTACTGTATGGAAAATCTGTTTTCTCAGGACTGAATTTACATAAAAAGCCATCGTGCCGCCCACAGTGGAGGATTTGAACCCCATTGCTGTGGACGGCATTTTTTTGCAAAAAAATCCTTATTGAAAAAATGAAAAAAGCTTGATACAATAAAATAGATGAAGTATGGGAGGCGGAAGAAATGAACGATGAGAATTTAAAAATCCGACTCGGTAAGAATATAGCGGCTTTTCGTAAGCGCAGTGATATGACGCAGGCAGCACTGGCGGAAAAAATCAATTTCTCCGACAAGGCGGTTTCTAAGTGGGAAAGAGGGGAGTCTATGCCCGATGTGCCCACGCTGGTAGAGCTTGCGGAACTGTTTGATGTAACGGTGGACGACCTGCTTAAAGACCATAATGCATTACCTGAAAATGTGGGTAAGGTAGAGCAGGTAATGGGCAGAGCCGTGGAAAAGACCCTCAAGCGCAAGGCGGACAAGCGGATTATCGCACAGCTTTGTACGGTGCTGGTGGCCTTTATTGCGCTGCTTTGCTTTGTGATTTGCAATTCATTGGAAATAAAGAGCAGTTGGATTGCCTTCGTGTATGCAGTTCCTGTTGCCTGTTTGGTGCTGCTTGTTTTGCGCTCAGCCTGGCGGGATTTCAGAAGCAATAAGTGGCTGATTACCGGCTTGATGTGGGGCTTTTTAACCAGTCTGTACCTTTCGCTGCTTCTGTTTTTGGATCGTAGTGTCTGGACCATCTTTTTGCTGGGTGTTCCCGGTCAGATTGCCATTTTCCTGTGGTTTCGGATGCTGCACAAGATTAAAACGGGGGATTAAGGATGGATAAGCAGGAATTGCGCCGTGTGATTCGTGAAAAAAAGCGGGCAATGACACAGGAGGAGATTTTAACTGCCAGTACGCTTTTGGCTGAGCAGTTTTATCAAACGCCACAGTATAAAAATGCGAAAACCATCTACGGATATTTGCCCTATAATCAGGAGGTGCGCACCGTACCGATGCTCCGGCAGGCGTTGCTGGACGGTAAAAAAGTGGCTGTTCCCAAGGTATACGGTGACGAGATGCGCTTTATTTATATGGAAGACCTGGAGAAGACGGCAACGGGCTATGCCGGTATTCCCGAGCCTATTGCCGACGAACCGGTTGCCCACGATCCCACAGCACTGGTGCTGATGCCCGGTCTTGCTTTTGACCGCACGGGAAACCGAATGGGCTACGGCGGCGGTTTTTACGACAAATTTTTAGCAGATGAGCCCGATCATCCCACTGTAGCACTTTGCTACGAATTTCAATTGTTGCCCAGTGTTCCACGGGAGGAATATGACGTTCCGGTGGATGTTGTATTGTGGGCGTAGGAGGAAAATATGCCATATCTTGCAGTGCTGGTTGTTGCAGCGTTGTGTTTTTTCGTGTTCTTTTTGATTGATAAAGGCTTTACAAAGCTGTTCCGTTCTCAGAGCCAGCACCATTCGGGAACAGCGGTACGCCTGCATAAGCGATATGCTACCATTGGCGTGCTGTTGGTTGTATTCGGTGCAGCTTGTGTGATTACGGGCATCGGTGAAAAGCTGATTTTGCTGATTTGCGGCATTGTAATGCTGCTGACGGCGGTATTTTTGCTGGTGTATTATATGACCTTCGGTGTTTTCTATGATGCAGATGGTTTTGTACTGACCACCTTCGGCAAAAAAAGCACCACCTACCAATATAAGGAAATTGTGGGGCAGAAACTCTATAAGAGTGCCGGCAATGTGACGTTGGTGGAGATTTATCTGACGGACGGACGTACTTTTCAGCTTCAGTCCAATATGGCAGGCGCATTTGAATTTTTGGATCAGGCATTCTTGCGGTGGGTGGAGCAGACCGGCAAAACCCGGGAAGAGTGTACGTTCCACGATAAAGACAACTGTTGCTGGTTTCCCCCGGTGGAGGAAATGTGATGCACATACCCAGTGGAACGACGGATGCGTTGGAGCTTGCTTCTTTTGATGATGCGCTGAAGATCGCCAATCTTCCTCAGGAGGATTATGACGCAGGAAAGTGGCTGTACGTGCCGAATTTCTATAGCGAATACCGTTACATATTAGGCACGCGCGGAGAAAATCCGCTGATTTGTATTGGAATCAACCCCTCTACTGCTGCACCGGACGATCTGGATAATACCCTCAAATCTGTGGAGCGTATTGCGCTGCATAACGGCTTCGACAGCTTTATTATGTTCAATGTGTATGCTCAACGGGCAACCAATCCTGACCAGATGGAAAAAAGCTGTAACAGCCTGCTCCATAAAGAGAATATGAAAGCCTTTTCCTATGTGCTTTCTATTTCCAAAAAGCCGGTTGTATGGGCAGCGTGGGGCACAATTATCGAAAAAAGGCCGTATTTAAAAGACTGTCTGCAGGATATGGTGGCCATTGGACAAAGCTACGGGGCAACCTGGTGCTGTGCCGGTGCGTGCAGTAAAAAGGGGCATCCCCATCATCCGCTGTATTTGCGTAAGGATGAAAAAACAAAACCTTTTGATGTAGAAAATTACGTTAAAACCCTATAAATGTATGGGAAAGGATATAAAATGGATCAACAATGTGATACCTGCTGGTATTATGATTACGATGAGGAGTACGACGAGTACTACTGTATGATGGACTTGGACGAGGATGAGGTGTACCGGTATCTGCATTCCGGGCAGTCCAAATGTCCTTTCTATCGGCAGGGGGACGACTATACCCTTGCCCGTCGCCAGTAAGCTGTATTGAAGGAGGTAAGAATATGCATGTTGTATATGAAATAATCGGCTATTGCGGCACTGCACTGGTGCTTTGCTCGATGCTGATGACTTCCGTGGTGAAGCTGCGCGTCCTCAATGCCTGCGGTTCGGTGTTCAGCGTGATTTACGCCTATGTGACGCATACTTGGCCGGTGCTGATTCTCAATGCCTGCCTGCTGATGATCAACATTTTTCAGCTTGTCCTTCTGCGCCGCAAGAAAGCGGCTTTCCATTTGGAGAGAGCGCAGATTCAGGATCGAAGCCTGCAGCATTTTTTGAACTATTATAAAAACGATATCGGGATCTATTTCCCGGAGCTGAAGCAGATGCCTGACAGGGGAGAGGTGTACATCGTCTATCACGATGTAGAGCCTGCCGGGATCCTGATTGGGGATCGGGAGGGAAGCACCATTCGTGTAGCGCTGGACTACACAACGCCCAAATATCGGGACTGCTCTGTGGCAAGCTACTTGTTCGGTCAGCTGAAGGAGCAGGGGATCGCCACCCTGATTGCCCAAAGCAATACCCCGGCCCATTATCGCTACCTGGATAAAATGGGCTTCAAGCTTCAGGGCGAAGAGCGCATCAAAAGCTTATAATACATATTTCATGCAGCCGGGAGACAAGTGCTCCCGGCCATTTTTTGATATTTTCGTATTTTACCCTATGGACAGAATGAATCTTTGTTGTTATAATACAAGTGTATAATTTTGTAAAATAATGAAAGGGAGTTTCATACAATATGAAGTATTGCCTCGCAATTGATATTGGCGCTTCCTCCGGTCGTCACATTGTGGGCTGGATGGAAAACGGTCAAATCCAAACAGAAGAAGTCCACCGTTTCCCCAATGGCGTCCACGAAGAAAACGGTCACTTGGTTTGGGATATGCCTGCGCTGCTGGAGCACGTGATTGACGGTATTGGCAAGGCCTTTGCCAAGTATCCGACCATCGAGAGCCTTTCTGTAGATACTTGGGGCGTGGACTACGTTCTTCTGAAGAACGATCAGGAGCTGTGGCCCTGCTATGCCTACCGCGACCACCGTACAGATGATACCATTGATCTGGTACACGCAAAAGTTCCTTTTGAAGAGCTGTATGCCCGTACCGGCTGTCAGTTCCAGCTTTTTACCACCATTTATCAGCTGTATGATGATCTGCAGAATGGTCGTTTGGCGGAAGCTACCGATATGCTGCACATCCCTGAATATCTGCTGTACAAGCTGACCGGTGTAAAGGCACGGGAGTATACCGAGGCAACCACCACCGGTCTTTTGAATGCTGAAACCGGCGAATTTGACTATGAGCTGATTGAAAAATTGGGCTATCCCCGTCACCTGTTCCCTGCGATCCAGCAGCCCGGTTATGTTCTGGGCGATTTGCTGCCGGAGATTGCACAGCGTGTAGGCGGCAATTGTAAGGCAATTCTTTGTGCTACTCACGATACCGGCTCTGCGGTGGAGGGCATCCCCATGGAGGGCAACAGCCCCTACATATCCTCCGGTACGTGGAGTCTTTTGGGTGTAAAGACCCCCAAGCCCATCACCGACAAGCGCAGTATGGCAGTAAACTACTCCAACGAAGGCGGCGTAGGCTACAACCGCTATCAGAAGAACATTATGGGTATGTGGCTGGTTAATGAGCTGCGTCGCGACCTGTGCCCCGATGCACCCTTCCCTGAGATTGTCCGCTGGGCAGAGCAGAGCAGCTGTGAAGCGCTGGTCAATGCTGATGCACAGGAATTTTTATCTCCCAAGAGTATGAAGGAAGCATTTGACTGTGCAACAAACGGTGCACTGCACACACCCGGTGACTATTTCCGCTGTGCATACCGTTCTCTGGCAGAGAGCTATCGCAAGGCTTTGGATGAGCTGGAAGAGAACACCGGCAAAAAGTACGACAGCCTGTATATTGTTGGCGGCGGCGCTAAGAATCGATTCTTAAACAACCTCACGGAGGCGTCTACCGGCAAGCGTGTTATTGCACTGCCCATTGAAGCTACCGCATTGGGGAACTTAAAAATTCAGTTGGAGGGTTAATTTATGAGTTTTCAGGAAGCGAGAAAGCAATACGAAGCATTGGGCATCGATGTAGAAGGTGCACTCAATAAGTTAAAGACCGTGCCTGTGGCACTGCACTGCTGGCAGGGCGATGATGTCCGCGGCTTTGATACCGACCCCAATAAGCCCTTGACCGGCGGCATTCAGACTACCGGCAATTACCCTGGCCGTGCTCGTAACCCCGAGGAGCTGATGGCGGATATCGACAAGGTCATTTCTCTGGTACCCGGTCAGGTGAAGATGAATCTGCACGCCTGCTATGCCATTTTTGACGAGGAAAACGGCGGCTGGGCTGATCGCGACCAATTAGAGCCCAAGCACTTCAAGAAGTGGGTGGATTTCTGCAAGGAGCGCGGCTTAGGCTGTGACTTCAACCCCACATTCTTCTCCCATCCCAATTGCGATCCCCTGACCCTCTCCAGCCCCAATGAAGAGACCCGTAAGTTCTGGGTGGAGCACGGCAAGGCATCCATTCGCATTTCTCAGTACCTTGCAGACGAGCTGGGTCAGCCCTGCGTTATGAACATCTGGACCGGTGACGGCTTTAAGGATATTCCTGCAGACCGTATCGGACCCCGTGCCCGTTACAAGCAGTCCTTCGATGAGATTCTCTCTGAGCCCTTCGATAAGGAAAAGGTGTTCCCCTGTGCCGAGAGCAAGGTGTTCGGCATCGGCGTGGAGAGCTATACAGTCGGCTCTGCCGAGTGGTGTCTGAAGTATGCCGCAGGTCGTGATGACTGCATCAGCCTGCTGGATAACGGTCACTACCACCCCACTGAAGTGGTGTCCGACAAGCTGTCCTCCATCCTGGCTTATGACGATAAGGTCGCTCTGCACGTAACCCGCGGCGTCCGTTGGGACTCCGACCACGTGGTGCTGTTCGACGATGAGACCAAGGAAATCTGCAAGGAAGTTGTCCGTTGCGGTATTGACCGTGTATTCTTGGCACTGGACTATTTTGATGCTTCCATTAACCGTATTTCTGCCTGGGTTACCGGCTTCCGTAATCTGCAGAAGGCTCTGCTGTTTGCAATGCTGCAGCCTCAGGAGAAGCTGACCGAACTGCAAAACAGCGGCAACTGGACGGAACTGATGGTTGCGCAGGAAGAACTGAAGACTATGCCCTTCGGCGACATTTGGAATGAATACTGCATCCGCTGCGGTAAGCCTGTGGACGGTCAGTGGTTTGATGCCATCCGCAAGTACGAAGAAGAAGTACTGGTAAAAAGAGTATAATCAGGAGGCAGTAAAATGTACACAAATCAGCTCAATGCATTGGCAGAGATGTCCAATAAATACGGTGCAGATCCCCGTTTTGTTCTGGCAGGCGGCGGCAACACCTCTTATAAGAGTGCCGACACGCTGTGGGTAAAAGGCTCCGGCACATCCCTCGCAACCATCAAGGCAGAGGACTTCGTCGTTTTGGAGAGAGCCCTGCTGGGTAAAATGTGGACCAATCAGTATCCTGCCGATGAAGCAGAACGGGAAAATGCGGTCCTGTCCGATATGATGTATGCCCGTGCACGGGGTGAAGTCCGCCGTCCCTCGGTGGAGACACTGCTGCACGATCTGTTCCCTCAGAGCTACGTTCTGCACGTGCATCCCACCATCGTCAATGGCTTGACCTGTGCTGTAAACGGCAAAAAGGAAATGGAAAAGCTGTTCCCCGATGCTATTTGGGTGGATGCCTGCAAGCCCGGCTTTATTTTGGCACTGGATTGCAGAGCCGCTATGGAAAGCTATAAAAACGCCAAGGGTCAGGATGTACAGGTGCTGTTCCTGCAAAATCACGGCATCTTCTTTGCGGCAAACACTGTAGAAGAGATTGATGCACTGGCCAAAAACGTAATGGAAAAGTTAGAGGGTGCAGTTGCCAAGCAGCCGGATCTCTCCCCGGTGGAGTACGACCGCAAGCAGGTCATCGCCATCAGCCCTGTACTGCGTGCCCTCTACGGTGAGAATGCTCCTGCAACGGTGAAGTTTATGGTCAATTCTGCCATTTTGGCTTATGACCCCACCACCAAGAGCTTGTCTCCCGATCATATTGTGTATGCGAAGGCAAAGCAGCTCATTCTGCCTGAAAACGTCAGTCAGGACGATGTGCAGACCTATTTTAACGCATTCGTTGCAGAAAACGGCTACAAGCCCAAGATTGCCTTTGTAAAGGGTCTGGGTATGTTCGCAATGGGCGCAACGATGCAGGAGGCAGTGATTGCCCGGGACGTGATGCTGGATGCAGTCAAGGTGACCTGCTATGCAGAGGCCTTTGGCGGTGTCAGTGTGATGCCCGACTTCCTCATTGACTTCATTGTAAACTGGGAAGTAGAGAAGTATCGCTCCAAGGTCAGCCTGGCAGGCGATCCCGGCAAGCGTCTGGCCCACAAGGTGGCGGTTGTTACCGGTGGCGCACAGGGCTTCGGCAAGGGCATTGCGGAGCACATGGCTGCTGAGGGTGCGTACATCGTTGTTGCGGATATGAACTATGACGGCGCTGCCGCTACCGCCGCAGAACTGCCTACCGTGGCACTGCCGGTCAGTGTCAACGTTTCCAACGAGGAATCCGTTGCTGCTATGATGGACGAGATCGTGGAATTCTTTGGCGGTGTGGACGTATTTGTCAGCAATGCCGGTATTGCCCGTGCAGGCAGTCTGGAAGAGATGACAAAGTCCGTATTCGAGCTGGTCACTGCTGTCAACTATACCGGTTACTTCCTGTGCACCAAGTATGCTTCTGCGGTGATGCGCCTGCAGCATCGTTATGCACCCGGCTATATGATGGATATTATTGAGATCAACTCCAAGTCCGGCTTGGCTGGCTCCAACAAGAACTTTGCCTACGCAGGCTCTAAGTTTGGCGGCATCGGCCTGACCCAGTCCTTTGCAATGGAATTGGCAGAGTACAACATTAAAGTCAACGCCATCTGCCCCGGCAACTACCTGAACGGCCCGCTGTGGTCCGATCCGGAGAGAGGTCTGTTTGTCCAGTACCTAAATGCAGGCAAGGTGCCCGGTGCGAAGAATGTGGACGATGTGCGTCGTTACTACGAGTCCAAGGTACCCCTGAATCGGGGCTGTGAGCCGGTGGACGTGGCACGTGCCATTTTCTACATTGTGGAGCAGGCTTATGAAACCGGTCAGGCAATCCCTGTCACCGGCGGTCAGGAAATGCTGAAGTAATTGGAGGCAAGCTATGACCATTAACGAACTGCGTGAAATTTACGAGGCAACACTCCGTGGGGAACGCCCTGCACCGGAGGATACCATTTACGTCAACAATCACATTCATACCACCTATTCCTTCTCTCCCTATAACCCCACTGCCGCCGTGTATATGGCATGGCAAAACGGTTTGAAGACAGCCGGCATTATGGATCACGATTCCGTAGGCGGTGCCCGGGAATTTTTGGAGGCAGCGCAGGTCATCGGTATGCCCGTAACCTGTGGCGTAGAGTGCCGTGTGGATATGTCCAAGACTGCGCTGAACGGCCGTCGAATCAACAATCCCGACCAGAAAAGTGTTGCATACGTCGCAATGCACGGTATTCCCCATCAAAATATTGAAAAGGTGGACGCATTCTTTGCACCCTACCGTGAAAAGCGCAACGAGCGCAACCGTAAGATGTGTAAAAACATCACCGATTTGGTAGCACCTTACGGGCTGAGTTTGGATTTTGATGCCGATGTATTGCCTCTTTCCAACTATGAAAAGGGCGGCTCTGTCACAGAGCGTCATATCCTTTACGCACTGGCGAAGAAAATCACCGCCCGTTACGAAACACCTGCACAGGTGGTGCGCTTTTTGAAGGACGAAATGCACCTTGCAATTTCCGATAAGGTCTGCGACCAGATTGCAAATGGAGATCAGACCCCCGAATATTACGAATACGATATTCTGGGCGCACTGAAGAGCAATATGGTGGAGAAGTTCTATATCGACGCCACCGATGAGTGTCCCGACGTGCTGGACTTTGTGAAGATGGTCCACGAAAACGGCGGTATTGCCGCTTACGCCTACCTGGGCGACGTGGGGCAGTCCGTCACCGGAGACAAGAAGGCACAGACTTTTGAGGATGCCTATCTGGATGAACTGGTAGAGGTCATTAAGGAATGTGGTTTTGATGCCATTACCTATATGCCCACCCGTAACACTGCTGAGCAGCTTGACCGCCTGATGAAGCTGTGCGAGGATAACGGCTTCTTCCAGATCAGCGGTGAAGACATCAACTCTCCCCGTCAGTCCTTCCGTTGCAAGGCGCTGGATAATCCTGCCTTCGGCCACCTGATTGATGCGACCTATACACTCATCGGGTATGAAACCTTGGCCAGCACCGATTATGCGGCCGCCCGTGAGCAGTACAAGCATCTGTTCCGCTAAAATACGTTTTTTATCCCCTTGATTCCAATCAAGGGGATAAAATTATGCAAAAAAGTCATATTTTTGTAATAATTGTATGTAACGATAAATAAAAAAGAACAGGAGGGAGAAAATGCACAAGGATTATAAACCCATTCGCAGGGCAAAAAAGAGTATGGTGCAAATCTTATTTGGCAGAACGGCAGTGATAATGATTCTGCTGGCAGTGCACTTTTTCCTGCTGTTTGGACTACTGATGAAGCTGACAAGCGCAATGCCATACTATATTGGCGGTATGACCGCACTGGCGATGGTGATGCTGGTGTATATTTTAAACACCCGTTCCGATGCCTCCGTAAAGCTCTCCTGGTCTGTGCTGATTGCGGTCGCGCCCCTTTTTGGCACGTTGCTGTACTGGTTTGTGCGCATTGATCCGGGCAGACGGGTTTCCAGTAAAATTGACAAGCGGACAGTGCAGGAGAGTAAAAAGTATACTCCGGATCATCAGGCACTTCTGCAGGACATTCAAAAGAAAGAGCCGTCTTTTTACGGTACAGCCTATTATCTGCAGAACGCCTGCGGATTGGGCATCTGCGACGGTCGTGATGCGGTATATTTTCCCTTGGGCGAAAATATGTTTAAAAGTATGCTTTTTGAGCTGAACAGGGCGAGAAAGTATATCTTTATGGAATATTTTATTATAGATGACGGCTATATGTGGAACAGCATACTGGACATTCTGAAGCGGAAGGCGGCAGAAGGGGTAGAGGTACGGGTGATGTTTGACGGCACGTGCACCTTTGCGCGTCTGCCGGCCGGTTATCCCAAAACATTGAAGAAAATGGGCATCCACTGCAAGGTGGTCTCTCCTGTGAAGCTGTTTTTATCCACCTATCACAACAATCGGGATCATCGGAAAATCCTGTCTGTTGATGGAAAGGTGGCATTTACCGGCGGCATCAATTTGTCCGACGAGTATATCAACCGCACCCATCCCTATGGGCATTGGAAGGATACCGGTGTGATGGTTCGGGGGCAGGCGGCACGAAGCTTTACCCTGATGTTTTTGCAGATGTGGAATTCAACGGAGCGGCTTGCAGAATACGACCGGTATTTGCCGCCTCTGGAGGAAGAGCCAAACCCCCGTGGCTATATTTTGCCTTTTTCCGACACACCCACCGATTCGGAACGGGTGGGGCAGACGGTGTATATGCAGATGATTGGTGGCGCAAAGCGCACGATGTATATTATGACGCCCTATCTCATTTTGGATGGTGAAATGCTTACGGCTTTGTGTCAGTGCGCCAAACGGGGCGTGGATACACGGATCATCCTGCCTGCCGTGCCGGATCATAAATATGCCTATGTGCTGGCAAAACGCCATTTTGGAGAACTGATGGACGCAGGTGTCAAAATCTACACCTATACCCCCGGCTTTATCCACGCCAAGGTGCTTTTAGCGGATGGGGAAGAGGCGGTGGTTGGCAGTATCAATTTAGACTACAGAAGCCTGTATCTGCATTATGAATGCGGTGCGTATTTCCATAAAACACCCGTATTGCCGGATATTGCACTGGACTTTAAAAACACCTTCGGAAAGTCCCATCTTTTAACTTTTGAAGACCTGAAAGACGAATCTTTTTTGTCAAAATTGTCTGGCGCGATCTTAAAAGCGGTCGCCCCCCTGATGTAAAATAACACCCCTTCCCGACTTTGCAACGGGAAGGGGATTTTCTATGTACTGTCTGCGGCAATTGCCTCCAGTGACAGCTCGCCTGCCAGTTTAAAAAGTGCATCAGCTAAAATCTGTTCCAGTGAGTAGCCTGCGCTATTTGCAATGCGGCTATAAAAAAGCGCAACCGACGGCTCTAAGGATAATGTAACACGAACCATGCCTGCCTCCCGATTACAGCGTTAAATCATTCTGCCTTATCCTATGCAGATACTTGACAAATGTGTTAAAATACTAATTGATACAAAAGATGTACATTGAGAGGATGTATAATTATGGCCAAAGATAAAAAAGTAGAGCAAATTACCGATATGGAGGTAGATTTTGCCCAGTGGTTTACCGACGTGTGCAAGAAAGCACAGCTGATCGACTATTCTTCCATTAAGGGTATGTTTATTTACCGTCCCTACGGCTATGCAATTTGGGAAAACATTCAAAGCATTATGGACGCGGAATTTAAAAAGACCGGTGCGCAGAATGTATATATGCCGATGCTGATTCCTGAAAGCCTTTTGCAAAAGGAAAAAGACCACGTGGAGGGTTTTGCACCGGAATGTGCCTGGGTCACCCACGGCGGCAGCGAGGAGCTGGAGGAGCGCTATTGCATCCGTCCCACTTCCGAGACGCTGTTTTGTGAGTACTTCCGCAACGCCATCCAGTCCCACCGGGATCTGCCTATGATGCTCAATCAGTGGTGCAGTGTTTTGCGTTGGGAGAAAACCAGCCGTCCCTTCCTGCGTCACAGAGAATTTTTGTGGCAGGAGGGTCACACGATGCACGCCACCGCAGAGGAAGCCAGAGAAGAGACAGAGCGTATGCTCAACGTCTATGCCGATTTCTGCGAAAATGTGCTGGCAATGCCCGTAACCCGTGGTCAAAAGACCGATAAGGAAAAGTTCAACGGTGCAGAAGCCACCTATACCATCGAGTGTATGATGCACGACCGCAAGGCACTGCAGGCAGGCACATCCCACTATTTTGGTGACGGCTTTGCCAAGGCATTTGATATTACCTTTACCGACAAGAACAATCAGCGGGTCAATCCCCATCAAACCTCCTGGGGCGTTTCCACACGCTTGATTGGCGGTATTATTATGACCCACGGTGATAATAACGGTCTGGTATTGCCCCCCAAGGTTGCACCGATTCAGGTGGTTGTTCTGCCCATTGCACAGCATAAGTCCGGTGTTTTGGAGGCCGCCAATGATCTGCAAAACCGCCTTGTAAATGCCGGTTTCCGGGTAAAGCTGGACGATTCCGACAATTCTATGGGTTGGAAGTGTGCCGAGTACGAAATGAAGGGCGTGCCTCTGCGTGTAGAGTGCGGTCCCCGGGATTTGGAAAACGGTCAGGTGGTGCTGGTGCGTCGTAACGATGGTGAAAAGACCGTGGCGGCCATTGCCGACTTGGAAAATGCCGTTGCTGAGCAGCTGGAGCTGGTGCACCGTGGAATGTTCGAGAAGGCGAAGAAGAACCTGACCGACCATATCTATGAAGCCCATTCTCTGGAAGAGGCAAAGAAGCTGCAGGATGAAAACGGCGGCTTCATCAAGACCATGTGGTGCGGCGAGCTGGACTGCGAGCTGAAGATGAAGGAAGAGGCTGGAATGTCCTCCCGTTGTATGCCCTTTGCACAGGAGCATCTGGACGATGTATGTCCCATCTGCGGCAAGCCTGCCAAGAAGATGATTCTTTGGGGCGTTGCATATTGATTGGAAAAGGGGCTGTAAAGAATCTTTACAGCCCCTTCTTGAATTACGCCAAAAGGAGGTGTGCAGATGCGGTTTTGCTTTGAAAAACCCAAACTTTCTTTTTTCGATGTAAGAGCCTTTGAGAATCAAACACTGTACGACCGAATCTACGGTGAGATTAGCGCGCAGCGTCGGCAGAAGGTGGATAGCTTGCGGTATCAAAAGGATCAATGGCTGAGTCTTGCCGCCGGTTACCTTTTGGAGCAAGGACTCAAAGATTTAGGCGTGGGCGCATACGAGATAGAATACGGCCAATTCGGCAAGCCGTATTTGCAGAATATCCCCGACCTGCATTTCAGCCTTTCCCACAGCGGCCACTACGCGGTCTGCGTCTTTGATCACCGGCCTGTGGGCGTGGACATCGAGCAGCTTCGACCTGTTTCCGGGGCACTGTTGCAAAAAGTCTGTACAGAGAGGGAGCGCCGCTTTTTGAATGCACAATCCTCCGAAAAACTGCCTGAGATTTTCTGCCGCCTGTGGACGGCAAAGGAGAGCTTTATGAAGCTGGAGGGCAGGGGACTGCAAATCATCCCCAAGACCATCGAGGTGCAATTAGAGCCTTCTTTGCGTCTGCTTTGCAACCAACAGCCTGCAGACGTATCGCTGGAGGAATACACTGTGGAGGATCACCATATAACGGTTGCAACACGCACCTGATCGGGTGCGTGTTTTTAAAATATGAACAAATTTTGACAAAAACCCGGTATCACTGTTGCAATAACAAAGAAATGGGAGTATAATGATACCATCCAATATTATATGAAGGAGATGTTCGGTATGAAAAACGCATTCAAGCGACTACTCTCTCTTGTAATGGTGCTCATCCTTTTGGGCTCGATGCTGCCCGTACTGCATAACCATGCAGAAGCGGCAGAAGTGCCCGAAGTGCTGACGGATGAAGACTATGTGATCGTAGACGACGTATTCGCACAGATTGATGCAATGGAAGATGCCCCAGCAAAAAAGGGTGCCACCAAAAAGGAGCTTGCTGACGAAGCGGTTCAGATTGTTATGGCGTCCGAAAACTATGTAGAGGGCTCTTTGGAGCGCAACGGTGACTTCTTTACATGGTGGACGGATGAGGGAATCCACTGTGTGTACAGTCCCCGTATGCGGAAAATTCAGGACGATATGGTCACTCCTGAAAATCCCATTGCCGACGGCTCTTATAATGAGCCGGTCGCTAAAAAGGGCGGCTGGCCCAGCAATAAGGAAGTATTCCTGATCGGACCTTACTACGGAAGCGACGACAGCTTTACCGACCAGTATAAGAATGAAGCCACCGCCATTGCCAAAGCCATCGGTGATACGGACGGCTATACCCTCTATTCCGGCACTGCTGCAACGGTGGATAAGGTTGCCTATGCGGTATCCAATGGCGCAGTAGTCATCTTCGACTCCCACGGCACTACCGACTTTGAAGGGCCTCCCGACCTGGACGGTGACGGTTACGACGATGAATTTGTCACCGGTGCTAAAAACTCCTACCTGTGCCTGCAGACTCAGACAGGTATGACCAATGCAGACTACCAGGATGGTGCGCTGTATGGCCCTGGCTATGCCTATATTAACGGCGCAACCATCTCCAACCACATGACGACCGACAGTCCTGCCGGTATCCTGTGGATGGCGATTTGCTTAGGTATGGCAACGGATACAATTTGTGAGCCCCTTCGTGAAAGAGGCGTCGAGGTGGTTTACGGCTATTCCCAGTCCGTGACCTTCCACGGGGACTATCTGTTCGAAGAAGTCTTCTGGGACAATATGTGTGCCGGTGAAGATGTGGCAACCTCTATTGCCGCAATGAAGGCCAAGTGGGGCAACTGGGACTGGAGCACCCAGATTGCCAGAGAATACGGCTACAATGACGGCTATTCTACCATTTCTGCCGCTCGTGCAGACTTTGCTGCATTCCCCATTGTGGTTTCCGATGAGGACGCTCACCCCGGTCAGAGAAAGGACCATACCAGCAACTTTGGTGCCTGCAGCCTGCAGACAGTCAAGTCTACATACACCCTGTTCTCCCAGTATGAAGTAACGGCTAACAGTAACAATACCTCCTGGGGTACGGTTTCTGTGGACGGCTCTACCATTACCGCCAAGCCTGCAGCCGGTTACTTTGCACAAAGCGCCACAGTTACAAGCGGTACTGCCACCGTTTCTCAGAACGGCAACACCTTTACCGTATCGGCAGACAGCGACTGCACAGTGCAGATCAATTTTGCCGCAAAGACCATGGTAATCGTTTCCTTTGCAGGCGCGAACGTGACCGCACAAACCGGTTATGCCGGTGATGCAATGGCGTTGCCCACGGTGACCGATGCGCCCAATGACTATAGCTTTGTCGGCTGGACAACCGCACCGTTAGGTGCAGATACCACAGAAAAGCCTGCTTACTATACCGATTCCTTTATCCCCACCGGCAATACCACCCTCTATGCGCTTTATCAGTATTGCGAGGAGGCAACTGAAGGCGGTGATGGCAGTTATAAGAAGGTAACATCCACGCCGGAAGATTGGTCCGGTGAGTACCTGATCGTTTATGAAGAAGGCAGTCAAATCTTTGACGGCAGCCGTACATCCTTGGACGGAACAAGCAATTATCAATCTGTTACAATTTCCAATGAGAGCATCGCAGACGATGATCTGTCCCGGTATCAGTTTACCATTGCACCTATGGACACCGGATATTCCGTTCAGGCGGCCAGTGGTAAGTACATCGGTAAAGACAGCTATGCAAACGGTCTGAACAGTCTGTCTGACCCGGAATTGCACACCATTACTATGGATACAGAAGGAAATGTAAATCTGGAAGCCGCCGGCGGCGTGGTTTTGCGTTACAACAACACGTCGGGCCAGTACCGTTTCCGTTACTACAAGTCCGGTCAGCAGCCCATCGCGCTGTATAAAAAGACCGGTGGTACTTATTGGTATACTTCCACTGTTTGCAGCCATACCAACACGAAGAATGTGGAAGCTGTTTCCGCAACCTGTACAGAAGCAGGTTATACCGCAGGCGTTTACTGCAACGACTGTGAAACCTACATCAGCGGTCACGAGGAAGTGCCCGCCACCGGTCACAGCTATGCTGCCTCCGGTTTGACCTATACCTGTACAAACTGTGGCGATACCTTTGAAACCTTCCTGATTCGCTTCTCCGTCCCCACAGGCGTAGCTGCTGTTGCGGATATTGCCTATGTAGATGGCGGTATTGACCTGCCTGCTGCAGGCGAACCGGAAGGCTATACCTTCGTGGGCTGGGTAGAATCCAAGGTCACCGCCACAGAGCAGAAGCCTGCTGTATTTGCCCAGAACGAAAAGTATCAGGCAACGCAGGCAACCACACTGTATGCTCTGTATTCCTATAAGCAGGAAGGCGGCAGTGCAAAGACCTATACATTGGTAACCGATGCCGCTATGCTTTCCACCGGTGCAAAATTGGTACTTGCTTCCAATACAAAGAACCTGGTTGCAGGGGATATTGCCTCCGGCACAAAGTATATGGCAACCGCAGACGCAACCTTTGCCTCCGACTTGTCCGCAATTTCTGAGCTTCCGTCTACAGCAGTTGTTCTGACATTGGGCGGCACATCCGGTCAGTGGACGCTGGCAAACAGCAGCGGAACATTGTTGGGCGCAGCGGCAAACAAGAATTTGGCGTGGGGCAGCGGCACAACGACCTGGACCATTTCTATTGACAGCGATAATAACGCTACCATTAGCAGTACAACTGCATCTTATGGTCGCATTCTGCACAACGTTTCGTCCCCCAGATTTGTAAACTATGCAACTACAACCAACATCTCTGCAACAATGCTCTTGCCTCAGCTTTATATGGAAATGGGCGGCGTGTCCACCTTCTATACAACCGAGTTTAACAGTACTTGTGCGCACAGCACCTGGAATGAAGGCGACGTGCTTACGCCTGCCACCTGTACTGAGGCTGGCGTGATCCAAATGGTATGTGCAAACTGCGGCACAACAGAGGAACAAAGCATCCCTGCCACCGGTCATAGCTTTGACGGCGGTGTTGTGAACCAGCCCTATGCTTGTGTTGCTGGCGAGAAGGTCTACACCTGTTCCGCATGTGGCACAACCAAAACAGAAGAAATTCCTGCATCTGCTGACCACGACTTTACAACCGGTGATTGCGCCTGCGGACATCCTGCACCCGAGGGCTTTGTGAAGCGGTGGAATGTGGAATTGACCGACCGCATCGGTATGAATTTCCACTTGAATCTGACTGCTGAGCAGGCTGCTGACACGCTGGTGGAAATCAAGTGTGCCGATAAGACCGTAGAGTATTATGCAACAGATCTGCAGCTTAGTGCAGATGGCTGCTACGTCCTGTCCACGCAACTGGCGGCGGCACAGATGACAGAGCCTGTAATCCTGACGATGCTGGTTGCGGATGAAATTGTGGTGAAGGAGTATTCGGTACGTCAGTATGCCGATTATGTTCTGACCGATGCGAACAATCAGTTTGATCAGCCTACCAAGGATTTAGTGCTGGCGATGCTTCACTACGGTGCGGCGGCACAGCTGAACTTCAACTATAAAACCGACAATTTAGCAAATGCAGGCTACGAGGATCTGGTAAATAACACCCTCACTGCTGCTGAGTATCCTGCAACACAAAATCCTGTGGATGGTATTCGCCACAACAGTTCTACCTTGGTCTGCCGTGACAATGTTGCAGTCCGTTTCTACTTCCGGCTTGACGGTACACAGCCGATTGATGCATATACCATCAAGTTTGGAGACACGGTATTGAAGCCTGTTTCGAAGGACGGAATGTACTACGTCGAGATCGCAGGCATCGTACCGCAGAATTTGGATGAGCTGATTACGCTGACGGTGAATGATACCATGACTGTAGCCTACGGCCCGATGGTTTATATCTACCGCCAGTACAACAAGACCACCGGCACGAACCTGAAAAATCTTCTCCAGCAGATGTTCGACTACTACACTGCCGCCGAAGCATACATTGCGGCATTAGCAAATTAAAAATCTAAAACAAAAATCCTGCCCTCGTTTTGAGGGCAGGATTTTTAATATGGCTCCCCTTGCAGGGGAGCTGTCAGCGAAGCTGACTGAGGGGTTTTCGGAGCACACTTTGTGCCTTGTGTTTAAAATGATCTGTTTTTCCATCTCAGAATTTTTTCAACACCTGCAATAAACGTGTCCATCTCTTCCTCGGTGGTATCTCTGCATAAAGAGATGCGGAAAGAACCGTCAATGATTTCACCGGGCAGATTCATCGCCGTGAGTACGTGACTGCGGTGTCCTTTGGCACAGGCTGAGCCTGCGGATACACAAATGCCGTCTTCCTGCAAAATGTTCACGCTGTTCTGCGTGGGCACACCGGGAATGGAAAGATTTAAAATGTGGGGGGCGTCCTGCACACCGTTTATAACCACACCGTCCATTGCGGAGAGTTTTTGAATGGTATACTCCAAAAGCTGTCGTTCCCGGGCAAGGTCTGCTGTAAGCGACTGACTGCAAGCGCTGCAAGCGGCGGCAAAGCCGAAAATAGAGGGCGTGGCCTCCGTGCCACTGCGCAACCCCTGTTCCTGACCGCCGCCCATCATCATTGCAGGAAAGGATTTCAGTCGGGGACTGATGTATAATGCGCCTACCCCTTTTGGACCGTGCACCTTGTGAGATGAAATGCTGATCAGGTCAGCGCCCAAATTTTTGGCAGAAAAGGGAACTTTTAAAAAGCCCTGCACCGCATCGGTGTGGAAAATGGCATCCGGGCAGAGCCGATGGGTCAGCTTTGCCATTTGACTGATGGGCAAAACAGCACCGGTCTCGTTGTTGACCATCATCACAGATACCAAAATCGTATCTTTTTGCAATGCGGACGTCAGGGCAGAAACATCAATGCGCCCCTGCGCATCCGGCTGCAAATAGGTCACCTGAAAGCCTCTTGCTTCCAAATCCTTCATACAGTTCAGAACTGCGGGATGCTCAATAGCGGTGGTTACAATGTGTTTGCCTCTTTTGCCCAACCGCTTGACTGCGCCAAAAATGGCCCAGTTGTCTGCTTCTGTGCCGCCGGCAGTAAAAAACACCCGGTCGTTCTCACCGCCCAGAGCTTTTGCAACCTGCGCACGTGCAAGCATCATTTTTTTAGCACTTTCGATGCCGAAATCATAGAGGGCACTGGGGTTGCCCCAATGGGCGGTCAGTCCGTCGTTTATTGCCTCCACAGCCTCTTTGCAAGGCTTTGTGGTGGCAGAATTATCAAGATAGATCATCATATCACTTTCCTACGCAGAAGCGTTCAAAAATTCTGGCGGTAATGTCCTCACGCACCGTTGCACCGGTTACCTCACCCATAGCCTCCATCGCACATTCGATGTCGGTCAGTACCGCATCGGGCGTTAGTCCCAGCTGAAGACCTTGCAGACCCCGGAGCATACTTTCATAAGCACGTGCAATGGCATCAAATTGACGGGCATTTGTAAGAATCGAACCGTCACAGGGGGTATTGCCTGCAAAAAGCTCGTCCACAACATCTGCAAGCTGGCCAAGTCCTTCACCGGTTTTTGCACATACGTGAATCACAGTGGTAAAGGGCAAATCGGAGGGGAGAACCTTTGCGCCCAAATCGGATTTGTTGATCAGCACAATGGCGTTGGGCAGATCGGCACAAACGGCCATCACATCCCGATCCTCCTCGGTAAGGGGCGCAGAGCCATCACAAACAAACAGCACCAAATCTGCATTTTCTGCTTCTTTTTTGGAGCGTTCCACACCCATTGCTTCAATGCGGTCATCCGTATCCCGAATACCTGCGGTGTCAATCAGGCGCAGACGGGTATTGCCCAGCATCACCACCTCTTCTACCGTATCTCTGGTAGTGCCCGGCACTTCCGTGACGATTACACGGTCGTAACCTGCCAGTGCATTCAAAAGGCTGGATTTGCCCACATTGGGCTTACCTACGATGGCGGCGGCTACGCCATTACGCAAAATGCGCCCCTGTCCATAGGTTTGCAAAAGGGCGTAAAGCGCCTTGGCGTTGCTCCGCAAGGTGGCGCTGTAATCCTCCAAACGAAAATCGTCAATATCCTCGTCCGGATAATCCAAAACAGCGTGGAAGTGACTGCATAAATCCGTCAGATCATTGTATATGGGCATCAGTGTCTTTTGCAGACGACCGCCCACCTGACCGGCGGCGTTAGCGGCGGCATCGGCAGTTTCCGCTTCAATCAGATCGATTACCGCTTCTGCCTCGGTCAGTCCAAGCTGTCCGTTTAAAAAGGCGCGCTTTGTAAATTCACCACGTGTAGCAGGTCTTGCGCCTGCCCGATACAGTGCTTCCAGCCCTGCGGCCAAAACAGCAGGAGAGCCGTGGCAGTGAAATTCCACCGTATCCTCACCGGTATAGCTGTGAGGTCCACGGGTGTAAACCGCCACGCATTGGTCAATAATCCGACCACTTTTATCAAACAACTTTCCTAAAAGCTGTTTGCGATTGGCGGCCTGTTCCATAGAAAGCCCGTTATTGAGTGTAAAAACCTTGTCCGCAATAGCGGCACAGCCGTCACCGGAAAGGCGGATAATGCCGATGGCACTGACGCACATTCCTGTGGATACAGCGGCGATCACATCACTCATACTGTTACTCCTTCATTTATTTATTGGATTTACTATATCACCAACCTGCGGAAAATGCAAATAGGAAATACGGTGTCAATCCATCTATACAGACAACGAGGACGATTATATTTTCCACAATTTGGGGCATACTGTCTGGGAGGTGAGACCGTGGAAAAGAAGCCAATGTATCCGGGGGAAGTAACAGACCGTAATATTCGGCGCATATTTGAGGGCGCAGGAGATTTTGTGGTGCGCAGTATACAGTGCGGAGCGTTTACACTGTATGCCTACTCCATCGACGGACTGACCTCCGGCGGTGATATTTCGGACTTTGTACTCAAACCCATCCGTCAAACACTGACAGGAGAATCTGTTTTTGAATTATATCACAGCGCGCTCAATGGAGCAGTCTATAATGCAGTGGCAGACCCGGCGGAGGATTTAGATGCGATAGCCTTAAAGCTGGTAAACGGCTTTTGCGTGGTGCTGTTTCCGGGCGCAGGTGCAGTTGCATTTGAAGTAAAGACAGGGGAGAAGAGAGGGCTTTCTGCACCGGAGGTAGAGAACACTGTGAAAGGCCCTAAAGATGCCTTCGTGGAAACGGTACGCAGTAATACGAGCCTGATTCGCCGTCATTTGCGCAGCCCGGATTTGCGCTTGTATGAAACCCAGGTGGGATGTCGCAGTTTGACCAATGTGACTGTTGTATCTCTGCAAGGGATTACCAATCCACAGCTGGTAGAGCGAATGAAGAAACGGCTTGACGAAATCGATATAGACGGTTTTTTATCTCCTTCGGCGGTGGAGGAGTATGTAACCGGCTCCCGTGCCACCGCATTTCCCCTGATGCAGTATACGGAACGCACCGACCGCTTTTGCCGTGGGATACTGGATGGTCGTGTGGGACTGCTGGTAGACGGATTGCCCCTGGGGTATTTGGCACCGGCGGATATGGGTACGCTGATGGAAAGTCAGGAAGATCGGGGGACGGACTATATTTCGTCGTCCTGTATCCGCATTTTGCGTTATGGAGGGCTTCTGCTCAGTTTGTTGCTGCCGGCTGTTTTTATTGCGATGGCAACCTTTCATCAGGAAATGCTTCCTCTGCCAATGCTCCGATCCATTATAGAAAGCAAGACTTCTGTACCTTTTTCCACAGCCACGGAAGTGCTGGGACTGTTGATTGCTTTTGAGCTGTTGCAGGAATCGGGCATCCATCTGCCCCAATCCATCGGACAGTCGGTGTCCATTATTGGTGGTATTGTAGTGGGTTCTGCGGCGGTGGATGCGGCTATTATTTCGCCGGCGGCACTGATCGCAGTCAGCATTGCCGGCGTGTGCGGTTTTGCACAGCCCAACAGGGATTTTGCGGAGGCAATTCGCGTATGGCGGTTTTTGATTGCGGTGCTGGGTGCTATTGCAGGTCTTTTCGGTGTCACCGTGGGCTTACTGATTCTTTTAATTCACCTGTCAGGTCTGCAAAGCTTAGGGGTGGATTACCTTGCCCCTTTTTCTAAAATCAAAGGGGCAGGTATTTTGCGCCACCGATTAAAGGATCGCAAACTGCGCAATCCGGAACTGCATCCTCAGGACAGGAGAAATCAAAAATGAAAAGATGGCCTTGGTATATAGCGGCGCTTTCACTGATTGCGGTGCTGAATCTGCTTCCATTTTCCGGAACAGACGTGGCGCAGTTAAAGCCGGTGGAGGTGCTGTGGATTTATCAAACAGAGGACGGCGTGGTGATTGAAACAGATACCCTGGATCGCGGGATTGGCAGTGACCCGGAGGATGCCTTTGACAATTTGATGCAAACCACATCCGGACACGTTTTTCTGGAAACAGCAGATTATTTGTTGCTGGACAGACAGACACTGGCACTTTTGCCCCACCTGATGGGACGATTGCGTCCTGCCTGCGGTGTCTGTATTGCAGAGGGGCAGATCGATATGGAGCAGGTTGCATCCTTTCTCAATGCCCATCCGCTGAAGCATACCCTGCAGGATTGCAGTGAGGGAAATGCACCAATACAATTATTAAAAGCAGAGGAAGGGAGGATGTACCTTGTTTCGTAAAGAAGTCTCTCCAATACAAATGGGGGTGTGGGTGCTTTGCGCAATGGTTGGTCCGATGTGCTTGCTGGCAGGTCATATCTCCTGGCTGATGGCAATCAGCGTCGGTTTGCTGTGCCTTGTGTTGTGCTTTGTAATGTGGACTGTGCCGCAAAAGGACCTCTGCAAAGCGTTCTGCGTTATAGAATATATGGGCGCAGTGTTGGTGCTGGGCTATTTCACCCGTTGGTCAGCGGATTTGTGGCCAACGGGAAGAGGGTATCCCACCGTGCCGATGACGATGCTTTTTATCGCAGTATTTGCCGCACTGAACGGAACGCAGGGGGCGGCACGAATCTCCTGCGTACTGGCCTATCTGCTGATTCTGCTGTACTCAATTGTGCTTGCGGCAGGTTTGGAGCAGATTGACGGTGAACATTTACACACAGAAAATACTGCAATTCCAATGGCGGCGGTAGCAGTGCTGCTGCTTCCTGCAGGCGTGTGGCTTTTGCCGGTAAAAGCAAAGGGTATTTCAAAAAACTTTTTAATAGGTGCAGGGGTGCTGTTTGCCGCACTGTGTGTCTGGACAAGTGGCATCCTGACAGAGGCAGCAGCGGCAAAACTGAAATGGCCGTTTTACGAGGCTACAAAAAGCCTGAGCTTTTTGGGCATCGCAGAACGATTTGAAGCACTGGTCAGTGTGGCATCCACAATGAGCTTCTTTGCGCTCTATAGCTATCTTTTGAGCATAGCCGGTGCAATGACAGAACGAATCAAAAGCGGATGGGGGAAAGGCGGCATCATTACTGCGGCGGCAGCGGCAGGCGCAATAATGCCATTTGCCCATAAGCTGCGTATTGCCGCGGTACTTACCGCCATTTTACTGTGGGGAATTATACCGCTGACAAGTCATTTTAACAAAGTGACAAAAAAATACAAAAAAGATAAAAAAAGTGCTTGACAATGAGAAAACACCGTGATAGAATAAGCAAGCTAACCGCGAGGCGGTAGCGGCTGTACCTTGTAAATTGAATAACGCAAAGACGAAATGAACACCTTGGACAATTTAAATGGATTGTTTAAGCGAGAAATCGAAATAACAGCCAAC
>JAFTVV010000007.1 GCA_017465625.1 Oscillospiraceae bacterium
CCCCTTGTCCTCCGCGTTTTTAGATACCTTTATTGTACTACAAAAGTGGATACCATGTCATTGCACTGCTTGTATACCATGTTACTACACTGTACATATCATCCGCCTGCGGGAGGCTGATAGCCTCCCCTACGTATTCTATCGATGGGTTGGCGCACTTTTCAACGAAGCCGAGGAGACAACAGAACCGTCCCCTCGTATTAGGAAAAGCCCCCCTTGCCTAAAGGGGGGAAGGAATTGCCGATTTTAGGCAATTCCAGGGGGGATACGAAAAGGGGATGAGGAGACGTTAGAACCGTCCCCTTGTCCCTCAGTCTGTCTTGCAGCGCAGAACATCATCCGGTTGCACCTCATATAGGCGAAAAGTATGGGCCTGCATATCTCCGTCTCCAATTTCTCCTCGATCAAACGCTTGTTTGTAAGCATTTGTGAATAAGGTAACATCGTCCAACGAAGAAAATAACCCAAAGGAATTTACTCGATCCCAAAAGGGGGCCAGTGGCAAATACCAAGAAAAATCGGTGATAATCTGGTCATCGATTGGAATTGTATTGTATTCGTAGCCAAGAAATTTTTTAGGAACATCAGGACCGGTCCACACTTCACCGTTGTAGTCGCTCTCTACAAATAACAGTCGAATAGGAATACTGTATTCTTGACAAGTTTTAATGTATTGAATAAGCAAATCGGGATTTGAGATAAATTCAAGCAATATGTGTTCGTGTTCTGAAATTGAATGCCATTCTGCTTTCTTGCTTAAACTCAAACACTCCGGGGTAGAAAGCATTGATAACGGGTTTGAGTTCCGGGCGCTTAATCCGTAATAGTTATGGATTTGAATTATGTTTTCCATACCATGCGGATGGTCATAAAGATGTTGAATCAAGAACCCATTACGATAGTGTAAATCCATACGCTTAACCTTTCACAAGTGACTCTCAATTGATGTTTTTATGGAAGACAGGGGCGGTTCTGTGTCTTTGACCGCTGTCCCGCTTATTCCCAAAAGCATTTAAACGTAAATGGAGAATTTATTTCTATAATAATATGATCGGATAACGCTGATTCCGAATATGGCAGAAGTACACCGCGCCAATGAACACAATGCACATCATATAACTCGGTAAATAGTTCTATCATGTGGTTGCCATTAATTAATTTGGAGAGTTCTTCTATAGATAGTGGTTCGCCGTGAATAATTGCTCCTTTATTGCCATATTCCCTGTGCAGTCTATAGCATTGAAACTCATCTGTTGCAATGTTGGAAAACTCAATTTCACCCGTAGTGGCTTTGCTAATAGTTTGGTGTTGCTTTACGTAGTAACCACTTGAAAAAATAAATCTTACCTGATGATTCTTACATTCTATTGATGAGATACGTGAATCGCAAATACTAAACGGCATATTGCCGGAAGGTATAGCGTTGTGTAATAATTCTGCCCATTTAATCTGATAATTTGGTTTCACGGTGCTTTCCATCCATTCTTTAAAATTCAATTTTAAGGGATATAGGGGATAAAGGACGGTTCTGTGTTTTCGTCGCCGTCCCTTTGCCCTTTTACTGTTTCACCTTAATATGTGTTCAGGTTGCGGATCTGTGACATATTTTTAAAAATTTTTTTAAAAGAAAAACGAAACAGCTTCTTGAAGCCTGTTTATTCTTTTCTTTTATTATACCACAAGATTTTCCGACCGGAAAGGAGTCATAGTCCACAAATATGACAAGCGATATATGTTGCAGTATACAAAAACAGGATTTTGGCGAATATATACTGTGAAAAAACGGCTGTGAAGAAACCGTTCGTTTCTTCACAGCCGTTTTTTACATATTGGCTACGCCGGCGCTTTTTAATTGCAGCTGCAGTTTGTCTGCAATCAGGGCGATAAATTCGGAATTCGTCGGTTTGCCCTTCGTATTGCTGACTGTGTATCCAAAGAAGCGTTGCAGCGTGTCCAAATCCCCTCTGTCCCAGGCCACCTCGATGGCGTGACGGATGGCGCGCTCCACTCTGCTGGGGGTCGTCTGGAAGGTCTTTGCCACCTGCGGATACAAGACTTTTGTGATGGCGTTGATCACTTCCATATCCTCTACCGCAATGATGATGGCCTCCCGTAAATACTGATAACCCTTGATGTGGGCAGGCACGCCGATTTCGTGAATGATGCCGGTGACCATGGCTTCGATGCCGTTACCGCCGGTGTAGTGACCGGAAGTACGGGGCTTGGGTGCAGAGCGCACCTCTTCCATCCGATCCACCAGTGCATTCAGGTCACAGGGCTTGAGCATCAGATAGCGCACACCCAAGCCTGCGGCGGCAGACGCAACATACTCGGTGATAAAGCCGGATGTGGCAAAGACCACCGGTTTGTGCTCCATATTCCCCAATGCCTTCAAAACGCTGATCCCGTCCTGCTTTGCCAGCATCATATCCAGCACCAATATGTCCGGTTTTTGCTCCCGTACCGCACGAATCGCCTGCTCCCCATCGGTGACTGTGCATAAAACCTGAAACCCTTCCGCGCGTTTGAGTGCAGATGTAAGGCTGCTGCAAAATTCCTCCTGATTGTCTGCAATAACCACTGTTTTGCAATTTTCCATTATTTCCACTCCTGACTGTTGAAGATATCCCCTTTGCTGCGACAAATATAATTTAGCATAATGTAGCTAATTTTGCAAGGAAAATACAAAACAATCGTTCGACAAAATACGTCATAAATACTGTAAAAAGACATAAAAATAAAACTTTTCGACATTGTTCGACTTGTGGAAAAGAAAGTTGACAACCTTCCCGGTCTGTAGTATGCTATAATAGATAAAAAATGAAAAAGGAGCGTTAACGATGAATAGTGTTTGGAACTTAGATGTACTGTATAAGGGCTTTGAGGACGAGGCTTACAGCAGGGATATGGCCCATTTTCAGAGCTTAGTGGAGACATTCAACACCTTCGCAAAGAATCTGCCCCAGTGCACCGATGCCAAGGCGGCTTTGGTGGAAGGCCTGGGTATGGAAGAGGAGCTGCACGATTTGGTGGGCAAGATGGCAGGCTATGCAAATCTGCGTCAGGCCGCCAACACCAAGGATCAGGAGGCAGGCTCCAAAATGGGTCAGATTCTGGGCATCTACAGCGGATTGGCCGGTGCAACTGCCGCTTTTGAGCAGTGGGCAAGCAACCTGCCCAATTTGATGGAGCTGACCGAACAGGACGAAACTCTGAAAAGCTACAAGTTCCTGATCTCCAACCTGAAGGAAAGCAGCCGCCATCTGCTCCCCGGTATGGGCGAGGAGATTATGGCAAAGATGGAAATTTCCGGATCTGAGGCCTGGGGCGATCTGCAAAGCTACGTCACCAGTACTGTTCCTGTACATTATAACGGCGGTGTAACCAACCTGTCCGCTATTCGGAATCTGGCTTATGATGCTGATCCCCAGGTGCGTAAGGCCGCTTACGAGGCAGAAATTGCCTGCTACAAGCAGATCGAAGCACCGGTGGCATTTGCCCTGAACTCCATCAAGCTGGAAACACTGACGGATTGCCAGCTGCGCGGTCACGCATCGCCTTTGGATCGCACCCTGAAGAAGGCGCATATGGAACGGGCCACCTTGGAGGCTATGCTGGAGGCTATGCAGGAGTATATGCCTCACTTCCGCCGTTACCTGCGCGCCAAGGCCAAGGCACTGGGACACGAGGGTGGTCTGCCCTGGTACGACCTGTTTGCACCGATGGGCGGCAATTCCTCCAAATGGACAACCCAGCAGACCAGAGATTATCTTGTGAATCTGTTTGCAGGATTCGACAAAGAGCTGTCCGATATGGTAGCAGAGGCCTTTGATAACGAATGGATCGACTTTTATCCCAGAGACGGCAAACGGGGCGGTGCATTCTGCTCCAGCATCCGTTCCATCGGGCAGAGCCGTATTCTCACCAACTTCGACGGCACGTTCAGCGACGTGGTGACGCTGGCACACGAACTGGGTCACGCCTTCCATAACCGTTGCATCCGTGACCACCGTCCTCTGAATCACGGCTACTCTATGCCTGTGGCGGAAACCGCATCCACCTTTAATGAGTGCGTGGTTATGGCCGCGGCCATTAAGGACGCCAAAGACCCCGGGGAGAAGCTGGCACTGATCGAATCTCAGTTGCAGGATGCCACGCAGATCATCTGCGACATCTATTCCCGTTTCCTGTTTGAAAAGTCTGTATTCGAGAATCGTCCCACCCAGTTTATGCACGCCGACCGCCTGTGCCAGCTGATGACCGAGGCACAGAAGCAGTCCTACGGTGAGGGTCTGGACGAGCAGGTGATGCATCCTTATATGTGGGTGTGCAAGAGCCACTACTACGGACCGACCTTCTATAACTTCCCCTACGCATTTGGTGGTTTGTTTGCCCGTGGCCTGTATGCCTGCTATGAGCAGGAGGGTGCATCCTTCGTGCCCAAGTATAAGAAGCTGCTGTATACCACCACCGTTGCAAATGCAGAAGATGTGGCAAAGGTTGCAGATATTGACTTGACCGATAAGAATTTCTGGCGTGGCGGCTTGCAGATGATCGTTGATCAGATCGATCTGTTCTGCAGCCTGATCGAGGAGTAAAAATGAATCAGAAAATAAAGGCACTTATTGATTTTCTGGATGGGTCGAAAAGCGTGTTTCACGCAGTAGATCTATTAAAGAAAAAGCTGGAAGGGGAGGGCTACTGCGCCCTTTCCGAAGGCGAAAAATGGAATTTGCAAAAGGGCGGGAAGTACTATATGACCCGTGGCGGTGCGGCACTGATTGCCTTCCGTATTCCCGTTGAAACACCCACAGGCTTTATGCTCAGTGCTGCCCATTGTGACCGTCCCACCTTTAAGGTGAAGGAAAATGGCGTACTCTCCGGCACGTATACCCGTCTGTCTACGGAAAAGTATGGCGGAATGCTGATGGCCCCCTGGCTGGATCGCCCCTTGTCTGTTGCAGGTCGTGCGGTGGTGGAAACGGAGCAGGGTGTGGAAAGCGTTTTGGTCGATATTGATCGGGATCTTCTGCTGATTCCCAATGTGGCCATCCATATGAATCGCAAGGCCAACGACGGCTATACCTACAATCCTGCGGTGGATACCATCCCACTGATGGGCGGCAAGGACTGCGGCAAGCAGTTTGAAAAGCTGTTGGAGGAGACTGCCGGCGGTAAGATTTTAGGTCACGATCTGACGCTCTATGTGCGGCAAAAGGCCACTGTTTGGGGTCTGAATGAAGAGTATATCTCTGCCGCTGCGCTGGATGACCTGCAGTGCGTGTGGTGCTGTACTGAGGGCTTTGTTGCCGGCACGGAATCGAAGGCGATTCCCGTTTTGTGCGTGTTCGACAGTGAAGAGGTAGGCTCTTCCTCTCTGCAGGGCGCAGACTCCAACCTGCTGGAATCTGTATTGGAGCGCATTTGCGAAGCAATGGATTTGCCTATGGCACAGCTGCTGAGCAATGCACTGCTGGTCTCTGCGGATAATGCCCACGCGGTGCATCCCAACCATCCGGAATTTGCAGACAGTCAGAATGCACCGGTGGTCAATGGAGGCGTTGCACTGAAGTTCAATGCCAACCAGCGCTATACCACCGACGGTGTATCTGCGGCATTGTGGCGCAAGATTTGCAAAAAGGCGGATGTGCCGGTGCAGACCTACTGCAACCGTGCTGATATCCCCGGAGGCTCTACGTTGGGCAATATTTCTTTAAACCACGTATCTGTGCGGAGCTTGGATCTGGGTCTGCCCCAGCTTGCAATGCACTCCTGTTATGAGACTGCCGGCGTGCAGGATACCTTGGATTTTGTAAAGGCAATGACCGTGTTCTACAGCTCTGCTTTGCACTCTGCCGTGGACGGAACGTGGGACTTGCTGTGAAAAGAGGATCAAAATGGATATAGGACTGGTAGCATCTGTCAATCGTATTGATGAGCTTACGGATGCAATTATAAAATCTGCCTATGAAAAGGGCGTTGCGGTGTGCGTTTTTGCTTTTCCGGATATTGATTATGAAACCAAAACCGTGAAGGCGAAAAAGTGGGACGGCACGCAATACGTGGATATTGTGACCCCTATACCCCCGATCGTAGACTCCCGTCAGCCGTTGGGCACTCATTCTAAAGCAATGCGTTTTTATGCCACTCAGGTGGAGTGGCTGCAGGCATACACCCGGGTTTTGGGTACAGGAGGCCTCGCTAAAAAAGCCCTGTCTGAATGCCTTTTTGCCAGTAAATACGGCGCCCACGGCATTATGACCTTCGGTGTTGAAACCTATGAACAGGTCGTGACGAGTGTTGTAATTATGCAGGACTGTATCATCAAGCCCTCCGGCGGCAGACAGGGAAGAGGTGTTCTTTCTGCCAAAATGGATGGTGCTTCTGTTTTGATCAACGATGGTGAGCGTATCCAGCCCCTTACAGAGGCCTACTGGGCACAGTACATACAGAAACTGACAGACGAGGATCTGAAGATGCCCATTATTCAGCCCCGTTTGAATTTCAAGTTTGAGGGCAAGGCAATGGATTTTCGCTTACTGACGGCGAAAGGTCGTTCCGGAACTTGGGAGATTATTAAAATCTATGCCCGGGTGGGCAGCAATGAGGTGACCTCCAATGTATCCCGGGGCGGCTACCGGGATAACCTGACCGTTGTGCTGCAGAAGCTGTGTCCGGAGCAGGCAGAACGGCTGGAAAAGGAGCTTTATGAACTGGCACTGGGTGTGCCGGAAGTCATCGAACAAAACAATTCGTCGGCCGCCAATTACTTTGGCATTGACGTGGGCATCGACTGCGACACGATGCAGACCTACGTGGTGGAAGCGAACACCTTCCCGCAGCCCGGTGTATCCGCAAAGGAAATTGCAGACAAGAAAACCGACTACTATTTATACCTGCTGGAGCAGGCAAAGAAGTAATCAGAGCTTCTAAAATACTGCAGATGCAGGAAGATGGTATAATTGCTAAAAAAAACCTATAAAAACCGTCATTTTGCACAATTGCAGTGGCGCAGAAGTTGTGATAAAATACTATCATCCGAACCTATGGTGTCTACTCCACAAAATAGCCGCCATAAGGTAAAAAAAGGAGGAAAATCAACATCCGTTAGACTCACGGTGCGGCAGTGTGGAGACCTGTCGTAAAGCGTCCACTGTTTTGCTCGGTGTTCGCAAGAGTATACGCGAGGAGTCGGTATACTTAGAGTCGTGTATTATGGCAAGTTTGTCCCTGAGAAACATCAAGAAGATCTACCCCCACAACAGCGATGACCAGAAGGCCGCAAAGAAGATGGCCCGTAAGGCCAAGAAAAACGGCGAACCCGTAGAGGAAAAGAAGGTTAATCTGCAGATTACCGAGCAGGGCGTTGTAGCCGTGCAGGAGTTCAATCTGGAGATTGCCGACAAGGAATTTATCGTTTTGGTCGGTCCTTCCGGCTGTGGTAAGTCCACTACTCTGCGTATGGTTGCCGGTCTGGAAGAGATCAGCGAAGGCGAGCTGTACATCGGCGATCGCCTGGTAAACGACGTAGCTCCCAAGGACCGCGATATCGCAATGGTCTTCCAGAACTACGCTCTGTACCCCCACATGTCCGTGTATGACAACCTGGCATTTGCTCTGAAGCTGCGCCACATGCCCAAGGCAGAGATCGACAAGAAGGTTCGCGAAGCGGCCGAAATTCTGGACATCACTGCTCTGCTGGCTCGTAAGCCCAAGGCTCTGTCCGGTGGTCAGCGTCAGCGTGTAGCCATCGGCCGTGCAATCGTGCGTGACCCCCAGGTTATGCTGATGGACGAGCCTCTCTCCAACCTGGACGCCAAGCTGCGTAACCAGATGCGTGCTGAGATCATTCGCCTGCGTGAGCGTATCAATACAACCTTTATCTACGTTACCCACGACCAGACCGAGGCTATGACCTTGGGCGATCGTATCGTCATTATGAAGGACGGCTACATTCAGCAGATCGGCACTCCTCAGGAAGTGTTCCATCATCCCTACAACCTGTTCGTAGCAGGCTTCATCGGCTCTCCCCAGATGAACATCTTCGATGCTATGCTGAAGAAGGTAGACGGCAAGTATGCTGTAGAGCTGGGCGGCCACACTGTGGTTCTGTCCGACGACAAGCAGGCTGCTCTGGCTGCCAACAATGTGGCTGAGCAGGAGATCCTGTTGGGTCTGCGTCCCGAGCACATTGTGCTGGGCAACGAGGGTGTTGCTGCTACCATCAATGTGCACGAGCTGATGGGCTCTTCCATCCACCTGCACGTTGACTGCTGTGGCAAGGAAGCCATCGCCATTGTCGATACTATGAATATGACCGGTGCTGAGGTTGCAGCACTGTCCACCGGTGTTCAGGTAACACTGGGCTTCGGTGGCAATGTGTGCCACGTGTTCAACAAGGAAACCGGCATCAACCTGGAAGCTTAATCAGAATCAAAAACGGGGTCAGATCACTGACCCCGTTTTCATATCTTGCAAGATTTGTCAAATATGCTATAATAAAGTCATATATAGGAAAATGGAGGGATTCCCTATGAGCAGAGCAGACGAAATTTACCGCGCCACGTGTCTGGACATTCTGGAAAACGGCTTTTATGACACGGATTTGCAGGTGCGTCCCCGTTGGGCGGACGGCACACCTGCCCACACGGTCAAGAAGTTTGGCGTGGTCAATCGGTATAATCTGCAGGAGGAATTTCCCCTGATGACCCTGCGCCGTACCTACTGGAAGTCCGCGCTGGATGAGCTTTTGTGGATCTGGCAGAAGAAGTCCAACCGCATTGCGGACTTGGGCAGTCACGTATGGGACGAATGGGCAGGGGAGGACGGCACCATCGGCAAGGCCTACGGCTATCAGCTGGGGCTGAAGCATCAGTATAAAGAGGGTGTTTTCGATCAGGTAGACCGTGTGATCTACGACCTGAAAAACAATCCTGCATCCCGTCGCATCCTTACCAACATCTATAATTTTGAGGATTTGCACGAGATGAATCTCTATCCCTGCGCCTATTCTATGACCTTTAATGTGACCGGCAATACCCTCAATGCCATTTTGAATCAGCGCAGTCAGGATATGCTCACTGCCAACAACTGGAACGTGTGTCAGTACGCTATGCTGACCATGATGATGGCTCAGGTTGCAGGCCTGCATGCAGGCGAATTGGTGCACGTGATTGCGGACTGCCATATTTATGACCGTCATATTCCTGCGGTCAAGGCAATGCTGGAAAAGCAGGGGTATCCTGCTCCCAAGGTGACATTGGATCCGTCGGTTACGGATTTTTACAGCTTCACCAAGGATAGCTTTAAGGTGGAGGATTACCAGTTCCACCCCTTTGATTTTGAAATTCCCATGGCGATTTGAGGTAAAGTATGGAACTGATTGTTGCAGTATATGCAGATTGGGGCATCGGCAAGGACGGCACACAGCCGGTGGCACTGAGAGCGGACCGCAAATTCTTCCGGGAGACGACCCGTGGCGCGATGGTGATCGTGGGCCGAAAAACCGTGGACGATTTTCCCGGTAAAAAGCCTCTGCCCAACCGTGAAAACGTGGTCATCAGCCGCACCGTGACGGAAATGCCCGGTTTTACGGTATGCCGATCGGTGGAGGAGGCGGTGCAGTACGCAAAGAATGCACCCCGGGCGATGGTGATCGGCGGCGGCAGAATCTATGAGGAGATGCTTCCTTATTGCGATCAGGCCTATATTACAAAGTTAGGCTGTACCGTGGAGTGCGACACTTATTTTCCCAATCTGGACGAGCACCCCGATTGGGTGGCATCCACACTTTTGGAGCAGGGAGAAGAAGACGGCATCTCCTACGAAATGTGGCTGTATACAAGAAAATAACGGGACGGCAATGCCGTCCCGTTTCGTTTTCAGTTTTCAAACTGGATGATGTCCTTGTAGCGCTCCTTGAAAATGCCGTAAACAGCGTCCAGGATGGCGGTATCGTCTACGGACAGGTAGTTTTCCAGTTCCTCGTCCACAGGCTCTACCTCCAAAATGACGATGCCGTTTTCTTCATCGTCCAGGGGCAGGAGAATCAGGTATTCCTTGCCTTCGTATTCGATGCAGTCCAGATACTCAAAATCCGTGTCTACACCGTTTTCGTCGGTGAGGGTCAGGGTTGCAGCTTCCTCTTCCTGCAGCAGTTCTTCGTTTTCCATAATGGCCTCCTTGATGGTTTTTCTTTGATTATATCCTGAAAAGGAGGCTGTGTCAATGCGAAATCGTTACAGATAGCCTCGAAGATCGGTAGCAAGCTGTTCTTCCAAATGAATCAGCCGTTTCGCCATATCCTTCGTGTATTCCTCTGCCGCGCCATATTGATTCAGGTATCGGTTTAAGGATTTGACGCCCATATTGCACCCGTCGGTCATCAGGGAGGCAATGGTGGCATCGGTTTCGTTCAGTCCCAATTTGAATGAAGTTTTCATGGTGCTCATACTTTTGGCGATGAGATTTGGGTTTTTGCCTTCGTCGTCAAAGCGCTGAAGACGGGACTGAATTTTCTCGTGCAGCTGGTCGTGCTGGGTTTTGCAGTCCTTCAGGATGTGATAGAGTGCTTTGCTTTTGGCGTGGGGCAAAACGTCCTCGATGGAGGAAATGCCCATCTTCACGCCGGCATCACATTCCCGAAGCAGCTTAATGGTGTCTTTTTCTATCATAACTAAACCTCCTTTAGGGGTTATTTTCCCACCAAAAGGGCAAAAAAATACCCCCCATCAGGGGAGAAATAAAAAAGTGAAATGACCCTTGCCTACCGCTTCTTGTCTGACTCAAAAAACGTTTTTTTGTAGACAAGGGTCATTTCTGTTCACTCTTAGTATCTAACATCCTTGGTTAACCTCTCTTTCTACAGAATATATAACGATAACCTTTTGTCGAAATCCACTCCGCAACGTGATACACAACTAATTTTTCATCCTCTATGCTCGAAAAGCGAGCCATCCTTTTACGTGCCGGAACATTTCCCTTGGGAGGTTATCGCTTAAAAGACCTTCGGTGCAATCTAAACGGTATGTCCAAATGCTGGCCATATTTATTTTATATTTTATTCAGCATTTCAGGTTTGCATCGTCTTATACGTTTGCGTATTTTTTCAATGTAGAATGTTTTTCAAATTTGTAGGTTTAAAAATTACTTACACATATATTCTCACATTGGACGATCCGTTTTTTGAAGCAACCGGAAGATCTTATTTACGTGTACATCGGTATCACCCTTTCTGACTATAAAGTACCATAAAGGATGGGAAAATACAAGATGGGATATTGTACAAAGTAAATAAAACCGTTTTGTATAATGCTCATAAACTTGGTAGACTTTTACAAAAAGTTATTGACAACTCCTATGCAATTGTGATACTGTAATACTGTTGGGGCTGTCTTGCAAAGGCAAAACCATCAATTTCAAATTGTAGGGACACCCGTCCCCGGGTGTCCGAGATACAAAAACAGTACAAAACCTGCGCGATTTACGCAGATTTTGTACTGTTTTTACGTATTGACCGCGGTCACCTCAGGAGAGATGACCCTACGAAACCATTTTAAGACAGTGCAAACTTTTTGTTCTGCACTTTACTGTCTGTAATATTTGAAAAAGTCTGTCATCTTCTCAACGGCCTCTTCCAGCACCTCAATACGGGGAAGGTAAACGATGCGGAAATGGTCCGGCTGCTTCCAGTTGAAGCCCTTGCCGCTGATGAGCAGAATTTTCTTTTCCCGCAGCAGATCGAAGGTGAACTGCTCATCGTCGGTGATGTTGAAGCGTTTCACGTCAATTTTGGGGAAGATGTAAAAGCCGGCTTTGGGCTTGACGGCGGAGAGCCCGGGGATCTCGTTGATGGCCTTGTAAATGTATTCGCACTGCTCGTACACTCTGCCGCCGGGGGTGATGTAGTTTTGCACGCTTTGGTAGCCGCCTAAGGCCGTCTGCACGATGGACTGGGCAGGGACGTTGGAGCAAAGGCGCATATTGGAAAGCATATTCAGCCCCTCCATATAATCCCGACCCAACCGCTTATTGCCGCTGATGACCATCCAGCCTACGCGGAAACCGGCGACCATATGAGATTTGGAAAGACCGCTAAAAGTGACGCAGAACAGATCCGGCGCTAAGGAGGCAATGGAAACGTGCTCTTCTCCGTTGAGAATCAGCCGGTCGTAGACCTCGTCGGAGAATATCATCAGCCCGAACTCTCTTGCCACATCAACAATTTGCTGCAGTACCTCACGGGGATACAGCGCACCGGTGGGGTTATTGGGATTGATGATGACGATGGCCTTGGTTTTGCTTGTGATTTTGCGACGGATGTCGGCAACATCGGGATACCACTCGCTCTGCTCGTCGCATACATAGTGTACCGCAGTGCCGCCGGAAAGGGTGACACAGGCAGTCCAAAGGGGGTAGTCGGGGGAGGGGATCAGCACCTCATCCCCGTTGTCCAGCAGCGCAGACATACTCAGATTGATCAGCTCGCTGACGCCGTTGCCGGTGTATATATCGTCCACAGAGAGGTTGGGAACGTTTTTGTTTTGCATATACTGCATAATGGCCTTCCGCGCGGAGAACAGACCCTTGGCGTGGGAGTAGCCCTCGCAGTTGGTCAGTTGGGACTGCATATCGTAAATGACCTCGTCGGGGGCAGTGAAACCGAAGGGGGCGGGATTGCCGATGTTTAATTTGAGCACGTGGATACCGGCAGCCTCCATACGGGCGGCCTCCTCCACCACAGGACCGCGGACGTCATAAAGCACGTGATCCAGTTTTGAAGATTTTTGAAATGTACGCATAGGAATATCTCCCTGATTACTGAAATTGGGTTTTGAATTGGAGGGTGCTTCGTCGCCCCGAAGCCAGGAGACGGAAACGCCCAAAGTGTCTGCCAATAAGGACATAATGCCCTCTCTGGGGACGGTTTTGCCACTGACATATTGGCTGATGTGGCTTTTGCCCAGCTTGATGTGGGCGTTTTCTGCCGCACGCAGAATGTCAATTTGCTTCATATTCTTGTGCTTCATGGCCTCTAAGAGGCGTGAAGCAAACAAAGAGCCTTCCATAAGCACCTCCAAATTGAACTTTTTAAAGAAAGTTCAAATCTAATGGTGTAATTATAGCACTACATAGAAAAAAATCAACCGTTTTTACAAAAAGTTCAATTTAGAATGGGATTTTTTTTGTTGCCATATGATGTTACACAGTGGTATAATAATAAAAATACTGTCTGCGAGGGCTGGAATATGGGACAATTTGTGAAATTTGAAAATGTATCGAAAATATATCGGATGGGCGAAGTGGAGATTAAGGCACTGCACAATGCATCCTTTTCCATTGAAAAGGGAGAAATTTGCGTAATTGTAGGCCCTTCCGGTGCAGGTAAAACCACACTACTAAACATTCTCGGTGGAATGGATACCCTTTCTGCCGGTAAAGTGACGGTGGACGGAGAGGACATTTCCCGGTATAACGAGAAAAAGCTCACCGATTATCGCCGTTATGATGTGGGCTTTGTGTTTCAGTTTTACAATTTGATTGGGAATTTAACCGCCATCGAAAATGTGGAGCTGGCAACGCAAATTTGCAAAGAACCCTTGTCACCCATGGAAATGATCAAGCAGGTGGGACTGGAAGATCGGGCGCTGAATTTTCCGTCACAGCTTTCAGGCGGTGAACAGCAGAGAGTATCCATCGCAAGGGCACTGGCCAAAAACCCGAAGCTGCTGCTTTGCGATGAGCCTACCGGTGCACTGGACTACGTTACAGGCAAGCAGATTCTGAAGCTTTTGCAGGATACCGCAAGAAATACCGGTATGACGGTGGTGATTATCACCCACAACAGCGCATTAACCGCCATGGCGGATCGGGTCATTCGGGTGAAAAACGGAACGGTGGAGCAGGAATATAAAAATGAAGCTGTTACACCTGTGGAAGAAATTGAGTGGTAAGACGATGCTGATCAAATCTATTTTTCGCACAATCAAATCCTCTTTTGGACGCTATATGGCTATTTTTTCCATTATTGCGCTGGGCGTCGGCTTTTTTGCTGGATTGAAGATTACAGAAAGCGCAATGCACAAAACTGCTGATGCCTATTTGGGGGAGCTGGGGCTGTATGATTTTCGGCTGGTCAGCACCCTAGGCTTTACCGGGGAGGATGTGGATCACTTTCAAAATCTGGACGGCATTTATAAAGCTTACGGCTCTGTCAGTGCAGATGTGATCACGTTGGCAGAGGATGGCTCGGATGCGGTTCTGCACGCCCATACATTGCTGGAGGGTATCAACGGGGTGGACCTTGTGGAGGGCAGACTGCCGGAAAGACCGGATGAATGTCTGCTGGATGCCCTGTACGTTCCAAAAAGCATACTGGGACAAAAACTTGTCCTGTCCCAAAACAATACACTAAAGACTTTTGATGCCTTCTCCTATGATGAATATACGGTGGTCGGCCTTGTAAATTCGCCGGAATACATCAACTTCCAGCGTGGTACAACCGCCCTTTCGGGCGGCAAGGCTACCGGCTTTATCTATCTGTTGGAGGACGGTTTTGAGACCGATTATTTCACCGAAATTTATTTAAGCCTGCCCCATAAATATGAGATACACTCCACAGCATACAAAAACGCCATCAAGCAGGCAACATCCGGCGTGACCGCATTGCTGGAAGAACGGGCGGATATGCGGTATGAGGCACTTTGCAGAGAGCTTCAGGCGCTCATGGATACAATGCCTGCGGAAATGCTCGAAACGAATGGGCTTTCTATGCCGGAAAAGCCTGCCACCTACGTGCTGGACAGAAGCAGTAATCTGGGTTATGTGTGCTTTGAAAACGATATTCAAATTGTCTCCGGTGTGGCGAAGGTTTTCCCGGTGTTCTTCTTTTTGGTGGCTGCGTTGGTTTGTATTACCACGATGACCCGAATGGTGGGGGAGCATCGCACCCAAAATGGTGTTTTAAAAGCATTGGGCTATCAGAAAAGCGCCATTTCTGCCCAATATCTGATCTACGCAGGTTCAGCTTCCGCGTTGGGCGCGGTGGTTGGATTTTTCCTGGGCACCAAGCTGATGCCCATGGCGATGTGGGAGATCTATCACATTATGTACTCCATTGAAAGACCGATCCGATTTGTTTTTGACGGGGGAATGTTCGCCCTGTGCCTGATCGGCTACGTGGCGTGCATTTTAGGGGTTACCTATCTGGTGTGCCGCCGGGATTTAAAAACGAGTGCGGCAGAGCTGATGCGGCCGGCGGCACCCACCGCAGGCAAACGCATCTTTTTGGAGTATATCGGCTTTATTTGGAGACCGATGAAATTTCTGCACAAGGTGTCCCTGCGGAATATCCTGCGGTATAAAAAGCGGATGGTGATGATGATCATCGGCATCGGCGGATGCACATCTTTGCTGATTGCAGGATTTGGAATTCGGGATACTATTCAGCCGATTGTGGATCATCAATATGGGGAGATCAATCTCTACGATGCCACCGTGTCGTTTTTAGACGAGCCGACCGGGGAACAAATGCAGGTTTTCCGTGAGGAGGTTGGGGATTTTGCGACCGATGTGACATTCGTACATTCCGGCAGTGTGGAGCTTGTCACCGACCACACCGCAAGATCTGTGGAAACCGTTGCTTATACTGCGGATATGGCGGCATTTGTCCACCTGCACAGCGGCAAAAATGCTGTGGCGTTCCCGGAGAAAGACCAAATTGCGGTCAGTTGCGGCACGGCCAAAAAGCTGGGACTTTCGGTGGGAGATGCCGTAAAACTGCGGATGAGCGATTATACGCAAATAGATGTCACTGTGTCGGGTATTTACGACAATTACATTGGGGACATTCTATACCTGCGCGCCGAAACTTATGAGCAAATGCCGAAAATCAATACGGCTTATCTGAAGTTTGAAAGTGGCACGGACGGGCATCAAGCCGGTGCGGCGCTGCTGAATATGCAAAATGTCGGTGCGGTCAATATTGTAAACGATATGAAGGAAATGGTAGGCGGTATGCTGGACAGCCTGAACCTCATTGTGCTGATCGTACTGCTGTGTGCCGGTGCGCTGGCGTTTATTGTGCTTTATAATCTGACGAATATCACCATTACCGAACGCATCCGAGAAATTGCCACGCTCAAGGTTTTGGGCTTCCATACAAAGGAGCAAAAGGCCTATGTGTTCCGGGAGAATATGATTCTCACGGCGCTCAGCGCCATTGTGGGCATCCCTTGCGGCATCGCACTGCTGCACTATGCCCTGAGCCAAATCAAAGTGGACGGCTTCTACTTTGGGGTGCGTCTGGCAACATCCAGCTATTTTTGGGCGGTGGGACTGACACTGCTGTTTACCATCGTGGTGGATTTTGTGCTCTCCGGCAAGTTAAAGAAAATCAATATGGCCGAGGCCATGAAAGCGATTGAATAAATCCTTGAAACGAGGCTTTAAAAATGAAGATTTTAGTGGTTGTGGATATGCAAAACGATTTTATCGACGGTGCACTGGGTACACCGGAGGCGGTTTCTATCGTCCCTTATGTCAAGCAGGTCATTGAATTCTTCGACGGCAAGGTGCTCTTTACCCGGGACACCCATTTTGCGGACTATATGGATACCCAGGAGGGCAAAAATCTGCCCGTCCCACACTGTATCAAGGATACAGACGGCTGGCGTATTCGCAGGGAATTGGATGCACTGCGCAAAACACCTGCCATTGATAAAATCACTTTTGGCTCCAAGGACTTGGTGGATATTCTAAAGGGAGAGCCTTCTATAGAAAGTATCACCTTCGTAGGCTTGTGCACCGATATTTGCGTTATTTCCAATGTGATGCTTACGAAGGCGTTCTTTCCGGAAATTCCGCTGATCGTGGATGCCAAGGCCTGCGCCGGAGTCACTCCCGAAAGTCACCAAAATGCCCTCGCCGCCATGAAAATGTGCCAGGTACGCATCGTCAATGAATAAGTAAGAAAAACAGGGAACGGCATTATAAATGCCATTCCCTGTTTATATAGTTGTAGGGGGCGGCGCCTTCGACGCCCCGTTATGCACACCACGAACTCCTACAATGGTGATTGTTAGACGATTAGATAAATGTGAATGTGTCTAACAGCATCCAAAATCATAATACCTATATGGTTAATCATACTGCTCTACAGTAGTAAGTTCTCCTGTGCTTTCATCACGGAATATCCAACGATGTATAGAACCGATGCGCTTACCTTTCTTTACATAGGTCATAGGTTTTCCGTCTGCACCAATAGGCCAATCAGAAGATTGTACCCAGCAAGGATATCCCTTTTCAGATTTGAACTCTTGGCGAATACGAGCCTTTGTTTCTTTGATGCGGCGAGTTTTGGGCATCGTTTCAGGAAAAAGTGGAATGATATTTTCTTGAATATACATTTCAGCTTGACCACCACTTAGATACTCCGGAATCACATCCAAGGCATAACTATATGCCTCTTCGTATTTTTGACCACGATATTCCAATGTGGAGTCAAACTGATAAAAAATATCAAACACACCGTCATAGAATTTCCATGCACCGCTGGCGGTTTTTACATTATGTGTCAGCATACGCCATTCTTTTGTAAGAAAGGTCCGTACAGAAGTAAAAGAGTCATCCCCGTATACATATCCAGGATAAAGGTCTGGCTGTGCAAAACAATAGAGATAGCGGTGAGAAAATGTGATTTTGTTGTCATAATTTCGAGGAGTTTGAATGAATCCTATGCCAGATGAAATACGAGTGTCAATAATATTTTGCAAAAAGTCATTGATATCGTCATTGGTATCATACTCTTGGCGAAATGCAACAATATCAATATTTCCTAAAAGGAATTCTCTGATTTTAGTTTCTGTATTCATACAAGACATCCTTTCTTCAAATTTAAGCTTTGCGAACAGTTAGTCAAATCGGAATTTGACGCTGAAAATCATTCTACTAATTCTAATTCTGCTGTCAAATCGTTCAGTAAATTCTCGGTAGATATAACCCATGCATCTTTATCCGTTGGAAAGACCATAAAGCGAATGTTTTCTTCATTTATCATACTCTCGCAACGCGCGCAGAATTCATGAATGTCCATTTCAACGGGTGTATCTTCTTTGCTATATTTTTCTGCAAATTCTTTGGACGGCCACACTAATAGATGAATGTATCCATCTACGTCAATGGTGGCATAACCATCCTCGTTAGAAAGTAGCCAGGCACTCTCAAAATCAACGGTATGCGTAACAAAGTGTTTATATCTTTTTTCTGCGCTCGCATTCCACAAACCTTCAAATCGTTTATCGTTCTTCATAACTATTTGTCCTTCTAATAAAAATGATCATTATTGGTGCAGTGCAAGGCTTCCTTTGCTGGGCTGTCCTCAGCGGCCTGTTCGGTGCGCCACGGGTTATGAAATCAGCAGATCACAGGTTTCCAGGCGAACGGCAACAAATCCTTTGCTTTCACCTTGATCAGGTTGCCCTTTTCGTCATTTACAATGACTTTAATATCGGGACAGTACTCAAAAAGCATTTGTCTGCAGTTGCCGCAGGGCGGAATAACGCAATTATGATGTTTTTCGTGAACGGCAACGATCGTATCAAACGCACGCTCTCCATTTGAAATGGCGATGCCCATTGTAATATACTCCGCACAAGAACCGTGAATGCCATCACAATTTACGCCCTTGTAGATCCTTCCGTTCTTGCATAAAACCGCGCAGCCCACTGTGTGATTGTAAACGCCGTCATCGAAATTGTCTGCTAAAACCTGCAAGCCGATCTGAATCAGTTCTTTATCTTTTTCGGTAATCGGATATCTTTTCACGGAAATACCCCCTGTTATACTTGAATTTACTTGTTTTCTTTATCCTGTTTGGACATCAGGATGATTGAACCGACAAGCAAAGCAACGCCAAGAGTGAAAAATACACATCCTATTACAGTATTTAACTGATTAGCAAAAAAGCCAATCATTCCGGCACCGGATGCACAGCAAATTACCTGAAGAAAATTTTTCATAAAGTCACCTCGTCAGATTCTTATTTTTCTGCAGATATTGTAGCATACTGAATGAAATATTGCTACGCAATATGAAATAATCCTTACGAATGATGAAGAGACTGACTAAAAGCAGCAGAAATGTGGTGAAAAGCCAAAAAGCACACCATTTACCATTGCTCAATCGCCTGAATTAAACGCCCAATCAAGGTTTGGTCTGCTTGAAACTCAAACTTTAATGAGTGGGCGGAAAAGGATGCGCCAAGCTGACCCTTGATCAAGGCGATCCCTTTTTGCACAGCGAATTCTATATATCCATCCGTGTCTGCTCCCATATCATGGATGCGAAAAGCACCGGTCAATGAATCGTATGTGTTTTTGATCTCGTTTAATATGTTGATATAACACTGGTCGAATAGAGTAAAGGTATCATAACCTTTGAAGTTTTTGTTCTCATAAGATATGCCAAAAGTGATACAAGGATGACCGTCAATGTATTTATATTGTTGCTCACTTGGTATTGAGAGTAAGCATAAGCGAGTTGATTCGTTATCCCAAAGAATGATATTGTTCTTTACTGTCATTTTGCATTCTCCTTTGCAGTTGGACTTACAAACGTTACGCAGTCATTGTTATGTGCATTTTGCTTTCCTTTTGTGTATGCAGTTCAAAACGACATAATACAAACCCACAAGGGCGCAAAAGTACAAAAAGAATCCCAGAAAGAGGAAGCCTGTTGACTCTCTGCCCAATTTGCGGGTTGTTTTGTTAAAATCAAGTATGTTACCGTTTTCGGTTGAAAACTCAACGATCGTATTTGAATTAGGATGAATCAGAAGGCTGATGTTCTCTTGCTCAGACAATGCGGATAGCGCATCCTTCAGCTGTGTGTTTATCGAAACTCCGTCAATATTGTATTGTTCCCCGTTCGCACAGTAGATCACAATCTCCTTGATGTGCAGAGGGCGTTTTGGTTGGTGAATTTCTTGATAAGAAACAAATTGAGTTTCAACCAATGTGCAGGATTCCTGTGTTACTTCTGCATTCCAATGCTGCATACCAAACGTAAATACACTTCCGAGGAGTATACTCACCACCAAAAGTGCAATCGCCTTGCCAAGCGATATTGGAACTTTTCTCATTTTGGATTCTTCTTTCAAAAATCTCACCTCTGCAGATATTGTAGCATATTGAATGAAATATTGCTACTCAATATTTTGAACTGATGGCTGATCGTGCTATTCGACAAAAAGGGGTTGAATTTTAGAAACAGGTCTGTTATAATACGCACACAATGCAGGGTTCGTATATCGGTAATACAACGGCTTCCCAAGCCGTGAAGGCGGGTTCGATTCCCGTACCCTGCTCCAGAAAAGAAACACCTTTTGTCTACTGACAAAAGGTGTTTCTTTTCAATGAAATAAATCCCTTGCGGGATTTGTGAAATAACGCTTCGCGTTATGAAATAGCTGACGCTATGAAATACGCTGCGGCGTATGAGGGATTTATTTTATTTCACATTTTGCCGCTAAGGCAAAATATTTCATAATCCAAAGGATTATTTCATATTGCGTAGCAATATTTCATTAAATATGCTATGTCGTTATACTAATGATGCCGCTGACGCTAATGATGTCGGCTTCGCCTAATGTTTTGCGGCAAACATCGCATTATTGCGAGTGAAACGAGCAACATCATATTTGCGAAGCAAATGCATCATATCGCGTCAGCGATATATCACCCAAAAACGCGCCTTTGCCTACCGGCAAAGGTGCGTTTTATGATTCTGTGGGGATTGCGCTTTACATCTGCCTGTTTCGCTGGTATAATAAAGAAAAGGCGGTTTTAAAATGAACAATTACGAATTATCCCGTGACAGGGCGCAAAGCTATTTCCTGCGGTTTGATCAGCAAAAACTGATTGAAAAGTGGAAACTAAAATGTGACGAAGCAATGATATACATCCGATTTTTGGGAGAGGACTACACCCTTTGCCGTCAAAGCGGTGTTGTTTCCAGAAATGGGCAGGTGACAGGCTTTGAGGAGACCCTCTCCATTTTTGACCTTTTGTGCCATCAGGGGCAAAAGCCCCTTACAGGCGTGTATGCACCGGTAAACAGCTTAAAGGGCAGGCCTGCTGGCGCAGGAGTCAATACGGATTTTACAAGCAAAACCGCCACGTATTTTGATCAACACTTTGCACAATTCTGCGAAAGCTGTGAAGCCTTAGGGGGTACGCCTGTTCCAATGGGGGATGCGGCGTATCGGTTTACGGTTTTTGAAAAGCTGACCCTGATTCTCAAATTTTATCGGGCAGATGAGGACTTTCCTGCAAGTCTGGTGATTTTGTGGGAGGATGAGACGCTATCTTACCTGCTGTATGAGACGGTTTTTTATGTACAGGGTTATTTGCTCTCACGGATCGTAAAGAAAATGGAGGAATGAAAGATGACCGGCAGACGATTGTCCCGGGATTTTACAACCGGGTCTATCCCAAAACAACTGTTTTTCTTTATGCTTCCTTTTATGCTGAGCAATGCCCTGCAGGTGTTCTACAGCACCGTGGATATGTGGATTGTAGGCAAATATGTGGGCACGGCCGGACTGTCGGCGGTGTCGCAAAGCAGTCAGATTATGAATTTCGGTGCCATGGTGTGCCTGGGCTTTTCCAACGGTGGTCAGGTGCTGGTTGCTCAGGCGGTGGGCGCCGGAAAGCACAAGGAGCTCAACCGCATTATCGGCACGCTGTTCAGCCTGATTGTACTGCTGGCAGTGGTGCTGACTGCGGTGTTTGTAATCGGCAGGCAGTGGATCGTGGACGTGATGCGGATTCCCTTTGAGTCCGAAGCCTATGCAGAGGATTACCTGCTGATTTGCGGTGCAGGTATGATTTTTACTGCCGGCTACAATATGGTCTCGGCAGTGCTGCGGGGTATGGGCGATTCCAAAAGACCGCTGCTGTTTATTGCCATTGCATCGCTGGTGAATTTAGGACTGGATTATTTGTTTACAGGCCTGTGGGGATGGGAAGTGGCAGGCGCCGCTTGGGCTACCATCATCGGGCAGGCAGTATCGTTTATATTTGCGGTCGTCTATTTGTATCGGCAGAGGGAGGGCTTCGGTTTCGACTTTAAGCTGAAAAGCCTTGCCATACATAAAAAATATGCCAGGATGATCGGTGCGCTGGGAACACCCCTGGCCATTCAATCCGGCTGTATCAACATCTCGATGCTTTGCGTCAACGCCATGGTCAACGATGTGGGCGTGGTGGCATCTGCCACCTTTGGCGTGGGTATGCGTATTGATGACATCATCAATAAGATTTCCATGGGCATTCAGCACGCCGCACTGCCTATGGTCAGCCAGAATATGGGCGCAGGGCAGCAAAAAAGAGCCCAAAAGGTGGTCTATTCCGCCTGGATTTTCTCCGGCATATTGACGGTCATTGCCATCACTGCTTATCTGGTGTTTGGCGAGAGCCTGTTTAAGGTGTTCTCCGATGACCCGTTGGTACACGAGATGTCCGGCACGTTCATCAGCGCCATTTTGTGGATGTTTCCTGCGCTGGCGATTATGCGTGGAACAGGCGGATTCATTCAGGGCATCGGCAATGCCAAGTTCAGTATGCTCCTTTCCATATTGGACGGCGTGCTGTTCCGCATCGGCTTGAGCTGGCTGTTTGGTATGGTGTTTGATTGGGGCTTCTACGGCTTCGTTTTGGGCTACGGTCTTGCACCGGTTGGATTTGCTGTGCCCAGTATGATCTATTTTCTCAGCGGCATTTGGAAGAAAAGAGCTGCCTTGTCGGAAAAGCTTTAATTTTAAAGAAGTATATTTTTGCACATACTAAAAACACAACATCAGGAGGAATCAACTATGTCTGTAATCAATGTAACAACCACCAATTTTCAAAAAGAAGTAATGGAAAGCGAAAAGATCGTTCTGCTGGACTTTTGGGCACCCTGGTGCGGTCCTTGCCGGATGCTGGGCCCCATCGTGGAAAACATCGCAGAGGAATATCCGGACGTGAAGGTATGCAAGGTCAACGTGGACGAAGAAGGGGATCTGGCACAGCAATTTGGCGTGATGAGTATTCCTGCAGTATTTGTGCTGGAAAACGGAAAAATCACCAATCAGTCTGTGGGTGTTAAGCCCAAGCAGCAGCTGCTTGAAATGCTGGGTTTGTAAGAGAGACTTTTATGGACAGAAGCTATGACGTGATTGTGATTGGCGGTGGTCCTGCGGGCTACACCGCTGCGCTGTATACTGCCCGTTCCGGTTATCGCACGCTGGTGATTGAGAAAATCGCCCCCGGCGGACAGATGACACAAACCACCCAAATTGACAATTACCCCGGCTTCCCCGATGGGGTGGACGGCATTACCTTGGGGATGCAAATGCAGGCCGGGGCGGCTCGATTTGGGGTAGAGACGGAATACAGCGAAGTAAAAAAAGTAAACCTGACAGGCGCACTGAAAGAGGTGGAAACCACCGGTGGGGTGTTTCAAGCACGGGCGGTGGTCATTGCCACCGGTGCAGCCCACCGCCACTTGGGCGTAGAGGGGGAAGAAGCACTGGTGGGGCGCGGCGTAGGCTACTGTGCCGCCTGTGATGCCATGTTCTACAGGGGCAAAACCGTTGCGGTTGTAGGCGGAGGCAATACTGCCGCGGCAGCGGCATTGGTGCTTTCCCGTATTGCAAAGCAGGTGCACCTGATTCACCGACGGGACAGCCTTCGTGCCACACGGGTATATCATCAGTCCCTGGAGCAGGCGGAAAATATCACCTTCCACTGGAATACCACCGTGCAGCAGTTTTTGGCAGAGCAGAAGCTGACAGGGGTTGTGCTGGAAGATGTGCACACCGGTGAGCGGCAGACCCTTGCGGTGGATGGTCTGTTTGTCAGTGTGGGACAAAGCCCGGAAACGGCTCTTTTTGCAGGACAGTTAGAGTTGGACGCACAGGGCTATATTGTGGCGGACGAAACCACGAAAACCAATATTGATGGCGTGTATGCGGTAGGCGATGTGCGTACCAAGCAGCTGCGGCAGGTGATCACCGCCGCTGCAGACGGTGCAGTGGCCGCACACCAGATTGAAGCATATTTGATGTAAAAAATAGGAGTGTTGCAGTTTTGCAACACTCCTCAGAGTGTCAAAGAACCCCCAAACCGTCAAAACACAAAAAATACATCCTATTAAAAGCGTAGGGGACGGGTCTCCCGTCCCAAAAGTAATATTTTCTAAAATGCCTTGCTGTGCAAGGCGTTTTGACTTACTGCGCAACGCGACCCTCTCGAGTATCCACATACACTTCGGGGTCGCGTTGCTTGTCTTTGGGGCTTCTTTAACCTCTGGCAGCTTGTCAAAAACATAGTTTTTTGACAAGCTCAGGAGTGTTGCAGTTTTGCAACACTCCTGTTTCGATGTATCAGATGATGATGTTCAAAAGGGCGAACATCAGCGGAATGGTGAGCACGCATACCGTGTGGGAGATGGTGGCCATAGAAGCACCGATGGTGGTGTCGCCTCCGTAGGCGGCAGGGAATACCACGGTGTTCAGCCCCAAGGGGGTGGCATAGACGAAAAATGCCATCAAAATCGTGGCGCGGTCTGCACCCAACAGCTTTAGTCCTGTGAAAAACACTGCCGGCAGAACGAACAGCCGCAATACGGCGGCAATATAAATGCGTCCTTTGTTTACCATTTCCTTCAGTGGGTAATTTGCCACAATGAAGCCGGTGAGCACCATCGCCACCGGGCCCATACAGCTCCCCAGAGAATCACAGGTGTCGGTCACGAAGGCAGGCAGGTGGGCGCTGAGCCCGGAAAGACCTAAAAGCATCCCCAGTGCCACGGCAAATACGGTGGGATTGAGCAGTTTCTTCAGCGGACTGCCCTTTTGAATTCCGTCGGGAATCAGAATGGTTGCGCCCCAGGTGTATGCGGCCAGATTCACAGGCAGGCAAAACAGCATATAGCCGTATAGTGCTTCTTCCCCTAAAATGGCAGGCACCAGCGCATAGCCCATAAAGCCGAAGTTGCCGAACGCCAGAGCATATTTGTAGATGCTGCGGGTATAACCCTTTTTGGCAAAAGCACACGACAGCAGGCAGGAAAGACCAACCGCAACCCCCACAGCCAACAGGCTGTAGAGCACCGATTCTGCGTTCAATTTCAGGGAGGCGACGGTGCAGTACCGGCAAAAGGTGCTCACGATCAGTGCAGGACACAGCACGGTGGTCTCCAGTTTGGAGAGCACGGCGGCGGTATTTTGAGGGCAGATCTTTTTCTTGTTCAGCACAAACCCAATCACCATACAGCAAAAAAGCACCAGCATGGGAGAGAGTGTTGCAAAAAATGTTTCTTTCATATCAGCAGTCCAGATAACCGCAAAGCACCTTCAGGGTGTTGTATACGCCGTTGATGTGACTGCGCTCGTAGCCGTGGCTGGCGTATACGCCTGCGCCAATCAAACCGTGACGGATATCAAAGCCGGCACGCAGAGTAGCTTCCACATCAGAACCGTAATAGGGGTAGACGTCCACTGCGTAATCGGCACCGGTTTTCTTCGCTGCATCAATCAGTTTTCCTACAACATCATAGTTGTAAGGACCGCCGGAGTCTTTGGCGCAGATGGATACCTGCTGTTCCGTACAGCTCAGACCGCTTCCTACACAGCCCATATCCACGGAAATGGCCTCGGTGATGCCAGCAGGCACAGAGCCGGAGCCACCGTGCCCCACTTCTTCATATACGGTGATATGTACATAGGTGGGACGGGAAAGGGTGATGTGATTGTCTGCAATATATTTGGCAAAGCCCAGCAGGATGCCCACAGACAGCTTGTCGTCCAAAAAGCGGCTTTTCAGGTAGCCGGAGGCCGTGCGGCGGGTACGGGGATCGAAGCAGACAATGTCGCCTGTCTGAATACCCAGCTTTTTCACGTCCTCACTGCAGGAAACGGCCTCGTCCAGTACCACTTCTGTAGTGTCGAAGGTACGGGAAGCGGAGCTATAGTCCTTGTTGACGTGCACGGAGGCGTTGCAAAGCTGGAACGTGCCTTCGTAAACCTTGCCGTCACGGGTGTAAACGCGGACGTTTTCCGCCTCTGCATTGTTGGCGGACATACCGCCCAGGGGGGTCAGACGCAAGCGGCCGTTGCCCTTTACTTCTGCCACCATTGCACCCAGCGTGTCGGCGTGGGCGGCAAGCAGCAGACCGCCTTTTTCTTGATCACCGCCTAAATCTGCGATGACACCGCCCTTTTCGGTGATGTGGGCAGAAAAGCCCAAATTCTCAAATGCTTCCTTTACCCATTGGGCGGCACGGGCAGTGTAGCCGGAAGGGGAGTCGATGACCAAAAAAGCGGCGGCCTGCTCCCAGGCGTAGTCGGCATAATGCTGTTGGATCATGGGAATACCTCCTGATATGTCATATACGGTCATTATAGCACAGAACAGGCAGATTACAAGGATGGTTTTTACGATTATTTCCTCGGTTTGTTGTTGACGGGGCGGTGCATTTGTGTTATAATCCGTTAATAAACTGGTGATTTATGCGAATCAAACAAAAGGAGGCGATGGAAGTGGAAAAAACAAGAGAGATTAATTTGTCCGAGCTTTTTTCTGCTGTTTTGCAAAAAATTTGGCTGGTGATTTTGCTGGCGGTGTTCGTAGGTGGTGCGTTTTACGTCCGTACCAAGAACTTTGTGACCCCGATGTACCGTTCCAGTGTGACCATTTACGTGAACAACCTGGTGCCTACAGGAGAGGGCACGGTTACAGGTGTTACCGCAACCAACCTGGCTACTTCTCAGCAGCTGGTTAAAACCTACATCGAGATTTTGAAGAGCGATACGGTTTTACGGGAAGTTGCCAAGCAGGCAGATGTGGGACTGAGCGCAAGTGCCATTCGTTCCAGAATGAGTGCCGCAGCTCAGAATGAGACCGAAGTATTTAAGGTTTACATCTCCCACGCCGACCCCAACATAGCGGCAAAGGTTGCCAATGCCATTGCAGATGTGGCACCCGGTGAAATTGCCAAGATCGTAGAGGGTAGCTCTACAAAAATTATCGACCGGGCAAAAGTGGCAGGCGCGCCCTATGCGCCCAACATCAGCGAGCAAACCACCATCGGTGTGATTATGGGCGCAGTGATCGCCATTTGTATCATTGTGCTGCAGACCTTGCTGGATGTGCGCGTGAAGACGGAAGAGGATCTGGCACTGATTTCTTCCGCACCGGTATTGGGTATGATTCCCGACCTGGCTATGGACAACAAGAACCAGTCCGGCTACGAGTATACCGCGAAAGACACCGTAAAGGAGGATGCAGAGAATGAGTCTGATCAATAAGAAAAAGACCGATACGGATCGCAGCTATACTGCTCAGCGCCGCCTGATCCTCAACAGCAAGAGCAACTTCTACATTCAGGAAGCCTACAATACCCTGCGTACCAATATCCGCTTTGTGCTGCCCGGTGATGGCTGTAAGAGCCTGTGCCTGACCAGTGGTCTGGCCAGTGAGGGCAAATCCACCACCATTTTGAATCTGGCCATTTCTTTTGCAGAGACCGGCAGCAAGGTGCTGCTGATCGATGCGGATATGCGCCGTCCCAGCTTGGGCCGCCTGCTGATTGAAAAGGCATCTCCCGGTCTTTCCGATGTACTGGCCGGTATGACCAATATCGAAGACTGCGTGCGTAAAAACGTGCGTCCCAATCTGGATATGATTTTCTCCGGTGAGATCCCCCCCAACCCTCTGGAACTGTTGGGCTGTCCCCGGATGAAGACCCTGATTGATACCATGTCTGCCCGTTATGACTACATTTTGGTAGACACTCCGCCCATCGGCGTGGTTTCCGATGCCTGTGAAGTGGCCAATGTAACCCACGGCGTGCTGTTTTTGGTGCAGCAAAACTCCACCGAAAAGGATATGGTGGCCCGCGGTGTCAAGCAGCTGGAACTGTCCGGCTCTCGTTTGCTGGGCTTTGTGATGAACGGTGTGGTACAGGAAACAAAGAGCCGTTACCGCTACCGTTACCGTTATCGTTACGGTAACAAGTATAAATACAGCAATAAGTATGCTTACAGCTACAGCAAAAACAATACAAATAAAAAGTAAGATGCCAAACTCAAAACGGAAAGGAAAGCTGATATGAAAAGAAATGATCAATTTATTATGCGTCCCGTAGCCGGCCGTTTTGTGCTGGCACCCATCGGTGAGATGGTCAAGAAGTTCTCCGGTATGGTGACCCTGAACGGCACCGGCAAGTTCCTGTGGGATCTGCTGGCTGAGGAAAAGACCTTGGACGAGATGGCAAAAGCTATGGCGGATGCCTACGAGGTAGACTTCGAGCAGTCCAAGAAGGACATCGAAGCATTCCTGGAGCCTCTGCGTTCCATTGAGGCTGTCATCGACTAAATCTATACATTTCTAAAAGGCGCTGTCTCTTTTTGAGACAGCGCCTTTTTTGCCGCTGAAACTCGTTTTATAAGGTTGGGAAAAAAGTGGGAAGACTTTTTATATTTCCCGTGTTATGATGGCACCGTTGAAAAGGAGGTGAGCAAATGGAGTATGCCGACAGGGAACATTCCCGGCAGCTTGAACAGCAGATTATCGACGAGCTGGCGGCCATTGCCCTGACCCGGGCTACGGATGTGGTGCGCATTACAGAAGAAGGTCTGACACTGAAGCGGACGAAAAAAGGCGGCGGCTGTTATGCGGCCATTGCGGCGGTGGAATCCACAAACAGCGGTCTGAAGGTCAAGCTTTACGATAAGCTGAAGGCGTTGGAGCTGTTGGGAGAATACTACGGCCTGTTCGGCAAAGCGGACGGCAAAAAGGGAAACGACAATAATCTTTTGGAGGCCATATTATCTTCAACGAAGGAGGCGATCAACGTTAGTGACCTACAAGAACTTCAGCAAACGGCAGATGCTGGCGATGACCTGGTGGAACAGACCTGAGCTCAAAAAATGCGAAGGCATTATATGCGATGGAGCAGTGCGCTCCGGCAAGACCGTCTGTATGACAGACGGCTTTTTTATTTGGAGTATGAGTATGTTTGACGGTCAAAGCTTTGGCATCTGCGGCAGAAGCATTGCCTCCCTGCGGCGCAATGTGGTATGCAATCTGTACAGCTGGCTGGGCGGTATTTTCCAGTTACGGGAGAGTCGGTCGGAAAACAAGCTGACGGTGCGCTATAAAGGACGGGAGAACACCTATTACTTTTTTGGCGGTTTGGATGAAAGCTCCTATAAGCAGATTCAGGGCATCACCTTGGCGGGGGCACTGCTGGATGAGGTGGCGCTGATGCCCCGCTCCTTCGTAGAGCAGACCTGCGCCCGATGCTCGGTGGAGGGGTCGAAGCTGTGGTTTAACTGCAATCCGGCAGGACCGGAGCATTGGTTTTACAAGGAGTGGATTGAAAAACGCACAGAAAAACAGATGCTTTACCTGCACTTTACCATGGCAGACAATCCGGGCTTATCCTATGCCATTCGCCGCCGCTATGAAAACCTGTATACAGGGGTGTTTTACAAACGGTACATTTTGGGCTTGTGGTGCGTGGCGGAGGGGCTTATTTACAGCTTCGACAAACAAAAGCACCTGAGCAGTACGCCGCCGCCCAATCCCCGGTACTATATCTCCGTGGATTACGGCACGATGAATCCCTTTTCAGCCGGTCTTTGGTGTGTGGGGCAGGGCAGAGCCTTGCGACTGCGGGAGTATTACTACGACGGACGCAAATCAGGGAAAAGCAAAACCGACAGTGAATACTATGAGGCACTGTTGACCCTTGCCGGGGATTTGCCGGTGGAGCAGGTGATTGTAGATCCGTCAGCGGCATCCTTTATCACCCTGATTCGCCGCAAGGGACGTTTTTCAGTGCGGAAGGCAAAGAACAATGTACTGGACGGGATTCGTCAGGTTTCCGCCTGCCTGCAGTCAGGCTGTCTGCAAATCCATCCGGATTGCACCGATGCCATTCGGGAATTTGGGTTGTACCGCTGGGAGGAGCAGGGAACGTGGGAAAAACCGGTAAAGGAGCACGATCACGCAATGGATGAAATCCGTTATTTTTGCACCACGGTATTGCGCCGTTGGGATGGAAAGGAAGAACAATGAAGAAATTTTTAGTAGAACGATTTTTGCCGATGTGGGCAAAGGAAACGGTCCTGAGAGAAAACCGCCGCCTCAAGGGACAAAACCGCCTTCTGCGTCAGGAAAATGAAAATCTGCACGCCTATATTCGGGGCGTGCAGACAGGCCTGCGGACGGCACGAAAGACAGGGGGCGCCTGATGGGTATTTACAGCTATGAGGAGGCTTTCGGTGGCTGGGATAAAACCTCCGGTGCTATGCGCAAAGCCATCAGGAACTGGCAAAAGCTGTACTATGGCACACCCTCCGACGGATTCGATCCCTGTCAGCGGATCGCCTATACGGTGGTCAGCAAAATTGTACGCACCGTTTTTGGGGAATACAGTGCCGTATCCCGGGATGCTTTTACAGACAACATACTTAAGTCGCTTGCACCGCTGTCCCGTCAGGCAGTGGAAGCAGCGTTAATCGGAGGAAGCTGTTATCTCAAACCCTGTCCGGATGGGACGGGGTTTTCTTTTACCCTGATTCCCCGGAGCAATGTACTGATTTTCGGCAGAAACAGCGCAGGAGCAGTGACGGACATTGGCACGGTGGCCCGCAGCACCTACGGTCGGTGCTACTATACCCTTTTGGAACGGCGCACGTTGGATGGTCGTGGGTATTTAACCATTACCAACCGATTGTTCCGTGCCTACAACGCCGACACATTGGGGGTTCAGGTGCCGCTGAACAGCCTGCCGGACTATGAAAAACTGCCGGTGCAGTATCGTTTTGCAGTGCCGGTGCACAGTATTGGACTGGTGGAAGTCAAAACGCCCATGCTCAACTGTGTGGATGGCTCGCCGGACGGTGTCAGTGTGTTTGCGCCGGCGGCAGAGCTGATTGCCCGTATTGACGAAAACGAGAAGCAGCTGCGGGATGAATTTCATCGGGGACAGAGCCGCATTATTGCATCCCGGGATTTACTGAAAACCGACGAACAGGGCAACCGATTGCTGGATGACCACCTGTTTGTTGGACTGGACGATGACCCGGAGCAGGTGGGCATTACCATTTTTTCTCCTGCACTGCGTCACAGGGCGTATTTAGAGCGCAAACAGGAATATCTGCGGAATGTGGAGTCGGTCATCGGTCTGAAACGGGGCATGCTGTCTGATGCCAATGCAGAGGACCGAACCGCTACGGAGATCAGCTCCAGTGCAGGAGACTACAACCTGACGGTGATGGATTTTCAGCAGATGTGGACGGTGGCGCTGGAAAAGCTTTTGTCGCTTTGCATCTGCCTTGCAAAGCTTTACAAAATCGGCAATCCCCCGGAAAGTCCGGCATTTTCCGTGGACTGGGGCAATGGCATTTTGTATGACGAGGGCAAGACCTGGGAGGAATACCGCCAGATGGTGGCAGATGGCTTGATGCGGCCTGAAATTGCGCTTGGCTGGCGCTTCAATATGCCCACAGATACCCGGGAGCAGCTGCAGGCCATTCGTAAAAAATATATGCCGGAACAGGCGTAAAATGTTTGAATTTTGGGGAGCAAACCCCGTAAAAAGGCGTAGGAGGAACAATGAAAAGAGAGTTTTTACAAAATTTGACGGTGGAGGGAAAGCCCCTTTCCAAAGAGGTCATTGATGCCATTATGGCAGAAAATGGACGGGATATTGAACGCACACGGGCAGGCTTTTCGGACTATGAAAGCCTGCAGCAGCAGGTGCTTCAGCTGCAGGAGCAGGAGAAACAGAGCAAGCAGGCCTTTGAAAAACAGCTGGACAGTGTGCGCTTCGAGAGCCTGGTGCGCAGTGCGGTGGAAAATGCCCGTGGACGAAATATAAAGGCCATTTCTGCCCTTTTGGATCTGCAGACTCTGCAGGAAAGTGAAAACCGTCAGGACGCCGTCAAGCAGGCAGTGGAGCAGCTGAAAAAAGAGGCTTCCTATCTGTTTGACGAGGAAACCCCGCCCCCTTATGCGTGGGGCACAGGCGCAAAAGATCAGCACGATCATAACGCACCGGACACATTAGCCGGTGCACTGAAAGAAAAATTTGAAAGGAAGTAAACATTATGGCAATTACATTACAACAGGCAAAAATCGGTATGGCGGACAAGGTCGATCAGCAGATCGTGGATATGTTCCGCCGCAGCTCTCTGCTGCTGGACAATATGGTATTTGACAACGTCATCTCTCCCGGTACCGGCGGCAGCACCCTGACCTACGGCTACATTCAGCTGAAGACCCCCTCTACCGCCAACGTGCGTACCATCAACGGAGAGTATACCCCCGGTGAGGCACTGCGGGAAAAGAAGACCACCGGTGCCATCATTATGGGCGGCTCTTTCCAGGTAGACCGTGTTCTGCAGAACACTTCCGGTGCGGCAGATGAACTGGCGTTCCAGGCAGAGCAGAAGATCAAGGCAACCTCCAATTATTTCCACAATCTGGTGATTAACGGTACTTCTGCCGCTTCCGGTGCAGGCTTCGTGCCCAACACCTTTGACGGCCTGAAGAAGCTGCTCTCCGGTACGGAAAATGAGATTACCGGTCAGATCAGCCTGACCACCTCTGAGGAGCTGGACAGCAATTATAACGCATTTTTGGACGAGATGGACAGCTTCCTGAGCTGTCTGGACGGCACACCTTCTATGCTGCTGATGAACCGTCAAATGCTCATTAAGCTGCGCTCCATTGCCCGTCGTGCCGGCTACTACGAGCGCACCAAGGATGACTTTGGCCGTGTGGTGGAGACTTATGCAGGTATTCCTATGGTGGATATGGGCAAGTACTACGACGGCACGACCACCAAGGACGTGGTGGAAACCGACGCCAACGGCAAGACCGCCATTTACGCCGTCTCCTTAGGCTTGGACGGCTTCCATGGCATCAGCCCTATGGGAAGCGGTGTGATTACCAGCTATATGCCCGACCTGTCTGCGCCCGGTGCGGTTAAGACCGGTGAGGTGGAACTGGTGGCAGGTGTTGCCCTGAAAAATACCCTGAAGGCCGCGGTATTGAAGGATATTGCCGTGGGTACGGCGCACTAAGAAAGGCAGGCAGTGTCCGGTGGTAGACTTTGATTTTTACGCAAATACCTATTTGGGCAGTGCCATTCCCGAAAAAGCTTTTTCCCCTATGGCATTGCGTGCAACCCAGGCACTGAACGGTTTTCGCAGAAGCTATCAGATTTTGCCCACAGACGGCATCTCCGAAAAAATGGCACTTTGCGCCATGGCGGAAGTGTTTTACGGTGCAAGCCGACAGCAAGCAGGTGTTACTGCCGCTACGGTTGGCAGTGTGTCCGTGCGCTATGGGGCGGATGCCTCCCGCAGTCTGCAGCGAAAACTGTTGGAGCAGGCGAAAATTTATTTGGATATTTATCGGGGGGCGCGCCGATGATCAATCCGCTAAGCTATAGCCTGTGCGATAAGGCGGTAACGGTTTATCGTATGGAAAATGGTGAAATTACCCGTAACGTACTGGAAAATGCCTTTTTTCAGTGGTCAAAAACGTTAAAAAATGAGGAATACGGGGATGCCTATCAGGTGGAAGCACTGCTCATTGTCCCCTGTGGAGAGCTGTGTATTCAGCCGGGGGATCGGGTACTGGAAGGCGTTGGACCGGAGATCGCATCAGAGCAATGGGACTGCTTTGTACCGGCACTGGTGCAAGGGCTTTATGAGCTGAAAACGGTAAAACCCTGTTATTGGCAAGGCACGCTTTGTCACGTGGAAGGCAGGTAAAAAATGGACATCTATGAAAAACTGATCAGCTGGCTGAAAACCTGCCCCCAGATCAAGGGGGCGGTTTATGTGGATTGCCTGCCGCCTGTACCCGGTGCCGTGGGACTTTTTCCCCTGGGAACAGAGCAGCTCCGTGTGGCGGAGGATGTGCTGGGCAATCGGCAGATCCAGCTTCGGACCCGTCTGATGCTTTGCACCCATGAAGCAGTGTCCAAGCAGGTCCACGCCACCTTCATTGGCGCATTTTGCAGGTGGGTGCAGGAGCAGTGGGCGATGGGCAAAACCCCCACATTCGGTGACCTGCCCAAAAGGGAACGGCTTTATGCCGAGCAGGAAAAAAAGCAAAAGACAGGTGCAGGCGGCATCAATCGCTACGGGGTGCGGCTGACCCTGGAATACACAAAGATTTACAATTTGGAAGGAGAAGAATATGGCAAAGATTGAAAGAAAATATTTGGCCCATTACGTAGATACCTCTGCAGACAGAGAAAATCCCGTATATGAACGGTTGGGCAAGGACTTGGAGGAATTCAGCGCGGAGCTTTCTGCCCAGGTGGACACCAAAAAGAACATTTTGGGTGAAACCGCTGTACTGATTTCCGGCTATGAAAAGACCGGCTCGGTAGAACCTTACTATGCCGAGGCCGGCACAGGCCTGTTTGAAAGATTGCAAAACATCATCGACAAGTCTCTGGTGATGGATGATCTGAAAACAGCAGTGGTAGAGGTGAAGCTTTGGGAGGAACGGGACAACAGCACCTATCCTGCCACACTGGAGGAGGCCTTTATTGAGGTCAAGAGCTACGGCGGCGATACCTCCGGCTATCAGATTCCCTTTGTACTGCATTTCACAGGCAAGAAGGTTGCCGGTGTATTCGATTTGAATACACGTACCTTTACCGCAGAGGAATAAGAATTTGGGGGCGCATTTGCGCCCCTTTTTAAAAAGGAGGAACAATATGGAAAAGCTACAGTTTGACAGTGGCGTAAAGTCCTACAAAATCGGTGCAGGTGTAATACGCTTTAACCCTGCCGATCCCAACGTCTTTGCCCGTTTTACTCAGGCGGCAGAGAAAATGCAGTCCGTGCAGGATCAGCTGCTGGAAAAAGCCCGGGACGGCAAGACCGATACGGTTCAGCTTTTGTGGGACGCCGATCAGCAAATGAAAAAAATGCTCAGTTGGGTGTTCGGGGAGGACAATGACTTCGACCGCATTTTGGGCGGTATAAATCTGCTGGCGATGGCTTCCAACGGTCAAAGGGTCATCGGGAATCTGCTGGATGCGTTGCAGCCGGTGCTTTTAGATGGCGCACGGCAGTGTGCCGCTGAGAAAAAGGCAGAACGGGATGGCGCACAAAAGAAATGATGAGCCCCTGGACGTTGCCGAAAACAGCGGTTTTTGGCGGCAAAAGCTATGACTTACACACAGATTTCAGGGAGATACTGGATATTTTTCGGTATTTTTCTGATCCTGATCTGCCGGATTGCTTCAAATGGCAAATTGCGTTGGCACTGTTTTATGAGCAGAAGATTCCTGTCCGGCAGGAGCAGGCGGCAATGGAATATCTGACTTTGTTTTTAAGCGGCGGCAGGCAGGCGCAGACAGACGGCGGTGCAAAGCTTTTAGACTGGGAGCAGGATGCGCCCCTGATTATTGCCGACGTCAATAAGGTCAGCGGATTGGAAATTCGGGCAGCACCTTATATCCACTGGTGGACCTTCCTCAGCTGGTTTCACGCCATTGGAGAGGGACGGTTGAGCACGGTGATGGCCATTCGGGAAAAGCTTCTGAGGGGCGAAAAGCTGGAAAGCTGGGAAAAGCGGTTTTATGGGGAAAACCGCAGGATTGTAGACCTGCCCAAAGCGTATACCCGTCAGGAACGGGAGGAGCAGGCGCGTCTGCTGCAGCTTTTAAATCGTTCCTCTGCAGAAAGGAGTGATGCCCAATGACCGATTTGGAACTCATTACAGATGCCATTTCAGATTCGGATGATTTTTTTGATGTTTACGGTGCGATGCAGACTTTGATCAAACGGATGACGATTTATGCCCGTCAGCTTCGGGAAAAGCTGGAAGGGGAAGTGGCGTCGATGGTAAAAAAACTGCAGCACCGTTTAGAAGGGCTGAAAAAGGTGCTGGCAGATGTTTTTACTGTGGATTCGGCGGCGGATTACAACAGGGTGGCTGCAATGTTCTCCGGGGAACTGGCAGACCAGTTATACCGGGTGGAGCAGATGCTGCACGGTTTCCGCAGTGCGGTGGTGTATGCGGCGGCACCCATTGTGCAGGTGCTGGTACCGGTGGTGCAGTTTGCGGTGCAGGCGCTGACCAATCTGGCACTTTGCATCGGCAGAGTGCTCAGAGCCCTGTTTTTCGGCAGTACCGGTGCAGACACCTTTACCACGGCTCTGCAGGGCACAGCGGCCGCCGGTACGGCACTCAGACGCACCCTGGCTGGCTTTGACCAGCTGACCCGTGTGGGGGGATCGTCCTCCGGCGGCGGATGGATTACGGATACGGATTTACCGGCACTCAGCGGTGCTTGGGAGAAGCTGGCACAGAAATTGGAAAAGCTGCTCAAACCCTTACGGGAACTGGATTTTTCCAAGGCAACCGAATCCTTTAACAAGCTGAAGGAGGCCATCCAGCCCATTAAAAAGACCCTGTTTGAGGGACTGGAATGGGCGTGGAACAATCTGTTTATTCCGCTGGCGCAGTGGACGGCAGAGGAACTGCTGCCGGTATTTTTAGACACCTTAACAGTGGCGCTTGAAGCCCTTGCGCAGATTATTGAGGAAATTAAACCCGTCCTGAGCTGGCTGTGGGAGGAATACTTACAGCCTTTGGCACACTGGGCAGGAGATCAGGTGATCGACTATTTTAAGGGCCTGCAGCAGGAGCTGAACGGAATGTCCGACTGGGTTTCCTCCAATCAAGGACCGATCGGGGAAATAGTCCGTTCCGTCAAATCCTTTTTGGCGGACCTGGGCATTATGGTGGACACCACAATGCAGTGGAATCTTTCCACAGAGCAGATGGGTGGCGCCCTGATGAACCTTGTGCGGATTATTGCAGGCGTGGATAGTCCGTTAGGCAGACTGATTGGAAGCTTTCAGGGCATTACAAATACCCTGTTTGGCGTTCAAAATGCGTTTTCTCTGGTGGACAGCGCATCCGGGGGCACATGGAATGGACTGAAAAACATTTGGGGCAATGCCTGGGGCTGGCTGAAGGAGCATACAGCCGATCCCATGGCAAAAGGGCTCAAGGACGTGATCAATGCGTTTATTGCCATGTTAAACGGGGTTATGAGGGGCGGCGCAACGGCACTCAATGCGCTGACCTCCGGAATGAACAGCATCAAGTTCAGCATTCCAAGCTGGATTCCCGTACTGGGCGGTAAATCCTTCAGCTTGGGTCTGAAGACCATTACTGCACCGCAAATTCCTCTGCTGGCCAAGGGTGCGGTGCTTCCTGCCAACAAGCCGTTTATGGCGGTGGTTGGCGACCAAAAGCACGGCACCAACGTGGAAGCGCCCCTTTCGGTGATTCAGGAAGCGATGGCGCAAACCATGGCAGACTATACCGCAGGCAATATGGCAGGTCATCAGGCCACGGTTTCGGTACTGCAGCAGCTGCTGCAGGCGGTGCTGGGGATTCATCTGACGGATGAGGACGTGGCCGCGGCGGTAAACCGCTATAACGGAAAAATGGCAGTGATGACAGGAGGGTACTTATGAGAGATACAACCGAGCTTTTTAAAATTAATAACGTGCCGATGCTTCTGCCGGATGAAGAGGTCACGGTCAGCTATGAGGATTTGGACAGCAGTGAGGCAGGACGGGATGAAAGCGGCGTGATGCACCGGATTCCTGTACGGTATAAGGTGGGTGCCTGGAACTTTTCCTACAGCCACCTGACAGAGGAAGAAAAGCAGTATATGGAGGGACTTTTTCCTATGGAGGCGACTTTTTTGTTTACCCATCCGGATCGGGTGGATGCTCTAGTGGCGGTCACCACCAGAGCATACCGCAGTAAATATGCCATCAGCTGGAAGAATGCCCGTACCGGTCTGTGGAGCAATTACGGGTTTTCCGTGATTGAGTGTTAGGAGGGAACAAGATGTATAAAACCCTTGTGAAGCTGCCGGACGGACGTATGCTGTCTTCGGGAGACGTGGGTGAAGATGCCATTTTAAAATACACCCTGACGCAGGCAGTCAATGACGGTCCGGAGCTGAATCCCGGCTCAGTCTGCGCATCTGTACTGGAACTGACGGTGCTGGCAAAGACGCAAAAATGCCCTGTTACCACGGGGGATCTGCTCACGGTTTACCGACAGGATGAGGTTGGCAGTACCCATCAGGTGGGCGTGTTTGTGGCGGAAAAGCCTACGCAAAAATCCCCGGTGCTTTACACCGTCACCGCCTATGACCGGGTGTGTCTGCTGGATCAGGAGCTGAGCCGCTGGTTGGAGGGTTTGCAGGACTGGCCCTACAGCTTGCAAACCTTTGCGAAAATGGTTTGCACTGTCTGCAATCTGGAATTGGAGGAACAGACCCTGCCCAACGGTGCGTATTCGGTGGAGAAATTCTCCTTACAGAGCTGTACGGGGCGGCAGCTGATGCGCTGGATCGGTGCGCTTTGCGGTCGCTTTTGCGTTGCAACACCGGAAGGAAAACTGCGTTTTGGATGGTATCAGCCGACGGACCGAAGGGTGGGTGCCGGTGGAGGGGTGCTGAAAACAGCCTATACAGACGGTGCGCTGTCTTTGTACATACAAGGACTGTCTGTTACCGCAGAGGAAAACGAATTAAGCATAGAAGGTCCTGTACAGCTCACCGTCAACGAGCAGGCAGAGGGCCTTTTGACGGAGGGACGGTGGCAGTACTACTATCAGGGAGGCTTTACCTGTGAGGATTATCGGGTGTGTCCCGTTGAGCGTGTACAGCTTAAAGCTACCTCCAAGGACGTGGGGACGGTTTATCCTGCGGATGGGGCGGAGGGAAACGCCTATGTGATTGAAAGCAACCCCCTTTTGCAGGCGCACAATGCCCAATCTCTGATCGGTTTGGCGCAGACCCTTTACGAACAGATGAAAACGGTGACCTATACACCGGGGCGGTTACAGCTGCCCGGTGACTGCTCCATTCAGGTGGGCGATATTCTGACGGTGATCGACGGGAAAGGACAGCATCATACCTTTTACGTGATGAAACGCACCCAATCTGCCCGGGGGGATATACTGGAATGTACGGGAAGCCGCCGACGGGACAGCATTACCGCCGTCAATCACCAAAGCTATCAGGTGTTGGGTGGAAAGGTGCTGGAACTGCAGACTACAGTGGACGGTCTGCAGGCGGAAAATCGGGATCAGGCGGGAAAAAGTGCCGCTCTTTCGTTACAGGTTGAGGGCATTACCGCCGCGGTTTCCCGTCAGCAGACGGAACTGGGGGCGCTGAAAACACAAAACACCCAGTTGGAGCAGACAGCGGACAGCATCAAGCTGCAGATTCGTGCGATGCGTGACGAGGGTGTCGATCGGGTGCAGACCCAAACCGGCTTTACCTTCGATGAGCAGGGATTGACCATCAGTAAAAGCGGCACTCAGATGGAAAACCTCTTAAACGAAGAGGGAATGTATGTCCGCAGAAGCGGAGAGATCATTCTGCAGGCGGATAAAGAGGGCGTCACCGCAGTGGATGTGACCGTTGGGAACTATCTGGTGATCGGGGGACATTCACGGTTAGAGGATTATACGGATGCAGGGGTGAGCCGCACTGCCTGCTTTTGGATATAGGAGGAACAAATGGCAGTATATCAACATTTGACAGTCACACCGATTGCGCAGGATGTGCAGGAAAATTCGTCCTGTGTGCGGATTCTGTGGCAGTCCACCCAAACAGGGGGCAGCTACAACGAAACAGAACGCACCGCCTATTATCTGGTTTCGGTGAACGGACAGACACCTGTAAAGCAGGAGGTGTCCTATACACTGCCTATGGGCACAACGAAAACCATTGTGGATACCCAATGCACTGTGCCCCACGACAGCTTGGGAAATGCTACCGTAGAGGTGCAGACCTGGATGAACACCCATATTTCAGCAGGCGTGGTGGAGCTTCGCCAGACTTTGGAGCTTCCCTCAATACCACGGGCCACCGCGCCTGTGGCAACCGACAGCGCCATTGAGGGTGTGTGTACGGTGACACTGCCGAAAAACAACACCGCTTACACCCACAGCCTTTTTTATACCTTTGGCAAACTCAGTGGGTATATCGGTGCGGACGGCAGCTGTGCAGAACAGGAGGCACGTTTTTCCGCAGAGCAGGTACAGTTTCCCGTTCCGGAAAGCTTTTACAGCGCAATTCCCAACTCAAAACAGGGACAATGTACCTTCCTGTGCAGAACCTACAATGCAGACGAACTGATCGGTGAGCGTACCTGTACCTGCATTTTTACCGCAGAGGAACAACGGTGCGCACCCGTGCTGAATGGCACTGTACGGGATACGAACGAGACGACTTTGGCACTGACAGGCGATGAAAATACCCTGATTCGCTTCCACAGCAATGCCCTTTGCGGCTGTACAGCTACCGGACGTAACGGTGCGGCGATTACAAAACAGCAGGTAAACGGCCATACCCTCTCTCAGGGGCAATATGTGCTTTCGGCAGTGGAGGGGAGCAGCTTCCGATTTTCCGCTGTGGATAGCCGTGGATATGAGGCGCAGCAGACCGTGGAATGTACACTGATCCCCTATAGCCGCCTGACCAATAACGCCACTGTTTCCCGTCTTGGGGCGGCAAGCAGTCGGGCAAGGCTGACGGTACGGGGAGAGTGCTTCTGCGGAAGCTTTGGGCAGACAGAAAATACACTTTCTGTTTTTTACAGCATTGCCGGCGGACCGCTGCAGCAGGCTCAGCCGGTGATGGAAAACGGACGGTATTATTTGGAACTGATGCTGAGTGATCTGGATTACGAGAGCAGTTTTCTAATTGAAGTGACCGTTGCCGACTGCCTGGAACGGGCGGTAAAAACCCTGACATTGGGCAAGGGCGTGCCGGTATTTGACTGGTCGGAGGGGGATTTTGCCTTCCACGTGCCGGTGATGTTGGATTCGCCCCTGAATATCCGTGCAGGCGGTACAGGAGCATCCACCCCAAAAGAAGCACTGGAAAATCTGGGGATCAGTTTATCTATGCTTGCAGGCGTGGAATACGAAACACCGGAACGGTGCGATGAAAAGACTGTCTATACCAAACGCATACACTTTGGTGCAATGCCCAATTGCGCAGTAGGGGAGCAGCCGCACAACGTGGCTGCTACGAAAATTCTGCGCTGCTGCGGCAGTGACAGCGCAGGCAGAACCATTCCCTATGGGGGCGTGCATACCCCACGGGTAGATGTTTTTGCGGATACACAGAAGATTTATTTAGATACCCAGAGCGACTGCAGCGGTCAAACCGCCACGGTACAGCTCTGGTATTTAAAGGATTAGGAGCGTATATGAAAATAGAAACATTAACAGTCAACGGGGTGCGCTATACCATCAGCGACCCGGAAGCGATCAAGCTTACCGATGAAAAGACCATACAAAAGCTGGCGGATGCGGTGTTTGCCACACTGTCAGACGGGGATGAGGTGGCATACTGATGGCAAAGGTGGTAACCGACAGTATCTATTATCAGACAATTGCCGAGCTTTTGCGTGCAGAGGCATATTCGGAGGAGCTGACCCAAAAACGGTATAAACCCAGCGAAATGGCAGGCGGTGTTACCAGAGTTGCAGATGAAAATCGGGAAAGCGGTATGAAAATGGGTGAAACCATAGGGGAAAACCGCGTGCTCAATGCCATCAAAAGATGCTTTGAAGACCGCAATTATGCGCCTCCGGATGCGGTAGTAGATGCCTATTCCCTCACCAATGGCGCGATGCTCAGAGAGTATTACAAGGGCAGAAGAGAGGGCAAACAGGAGGAATACGACCGCTTTTGGGATAGCTATCAGCAAAACGGTCAACGTACGGATTATTATTATGCCTTTCGCAATCCGTCAGTAGAACAGCAGGTATGGACTGCGGATAATTTTGAACCCAAATATAGTATGAGCCCCACAAATTTGCAACAGGCCTTTGGACTTTGGACAGACGGCAAGGTGGATTTTGGCGCATTATTTACGGATCGGGGACTGGAGTTTGATACATCCAATTGCGTCAATTTTTATCAGACCTGGTATGATTCGATTGGCATTGTCCGGATGCCCGTTATTGATACGTCGAAGGCGACCAATATTTCCCGTGCCTTTACAATGAGAAATTTAGTAACCTTCGACAAATTTATACCGCCCAAGACCAAAGTACAGAATGGCATCAATACTGCATTTAACGGCTGCTATGCGCTGGAAAACATTGTTGTGGAGGGGGATATCCTGCAGGACATCAACTTTTCGTATTCGTCAAAGCTGACCCACGACAGCCTGATGTCAATTCTTGGGGCACTGGTGAATAATACGGAGGGCACGACCCTGACCTGCACGTTGGGCGCGACCAATCTTGCAAAGCTTACAGATGAGGAAAAGGCGATTGCCACACAAAAGGGCTGGACCTTGGCGTGATGCAGGAAACCGTTCCGTTTTGAAAAACGAAAATAAAATGCAAGGAGGAGTACTTTGTGGCAAAGAAAATTTATGTCTCTCCCAGCGACCAGGGAGGTAACACCTACGCCTACGGCAATACCAACGAAATGGTGCAGTGCCAGAAGATTGCAGGCTTGCTTGTGACCGCTTTGGAGCGCTGCGGCTTTGAAGCAAAAACCAGCTATGAGCAGGGAGAACAGGCGATGTACAATCGGGTGAAGGAATCCAATGCCTGGGGCGCAGATCTACACCTGTGTATTCATACAAATGCCTTTAATACACAGGTGACCGGAACCCGTATTTTCTACTATACGAAACCCGGCAGAAGCTATGATGCAGCGAAGGCGGTCTATGATGCGCTGGCACCGGTTACCCCCGGAAAGAGCGACAACATCACACCCAAACCCCAATTTTATGAAATGTACCGTACTGCCGCACCTGCGGTGTATGTGGAGGCGGAATTTCACGACAACGTGGATGCGGCCAAATGGATTGTGGAAAACGGGCAGACCATAGCCGCGTGTATCTGTAAGGGCGTGTGCAATTACTACGGTGTGCCCTACACAGAAGCGGAGCAGGAAGCACCGAAGCAGGAGATCGCAGCGATGTATCGGGTGATTAATGAGCAGGATAACCGTCAAATCGGGGCATTCCGCAATCTGGACAATGCCCTGAATATGGCAAAAAATCAGCTTTTAGAGGGCAAAGATGTGTGCCTGACTGTACGGGAAGAGTAGGGAAGAGCAATATGACAGAAGCAATTCTTGTGGCGCTGATTACAGGAGGTCTGTCGCTTGCAGGCGTGATCGTGACCTGTATGGCAACAGCCAGAAAAACCGCCCGGAAGCAGGAAATTACCCAGGCGGTGATGGAGACCAAGCTGGAAACACTGACCCGTGAGGTGCGCCATCACAACAATTTTGCCCAGCGGATGCCGGTGGTGGAGTATGAAATCAAGGCCATTTGCCGTCGTCTGCAGAATTTAGAACAGGCGCAGTAGGAGGAAAAATGAAGAAGATTTTAGAAAATTTTGCAAACCTGATTAAGGTCAAGACCATTGTGACGTTGGCGGTTACCATCGTGTTCGCTGTTTTGGCGATGACGGACAAAATTACACCGGATCACGTGATGGTGATTATTTCGATGGTGGTGTCCTTCTATTTCGGGACACAGCACGAGAAACAGTAAAAACGGCGTGCCGCTTGCGGCACGCCCATTTTTTGCTATAAGCGGAAATAAAACAAATTTCAGTTTATTTATATACTTTATTAAAGAAATTGTGGATAAAGGTTGATTTTAAAACGCTGATGTGGTACAATTGCGGTTGCTAAAGCATAAACAATGGGAGGAGTATGTAATGAATACCTCTATTTTTGAAAATGTAGAATCCAATGTTCGTTCCTACTGCCGCAGCTTTCCCACGGTTTTCACCAAAGCCAAGGGTTCTGTGATGACAGACGAGAACGGCAAAGAGTATATTGACTTTTTCGCCGGCGCAGGCGCGCTGAACTTCGGTCACAATCCCGATGCAATGAACAAGGCTATGATTGCTTATCTGGAAAGTGACGGTATTGTACACTCTATGGATATGTACACCGTTCCGAAGCGGAACTTTTTGGAGTTTTTCCAGAGCAATATTTTAGCTCCCCGTGGGATGAACTACAAGGTTCAGTTTGCAGGTCCTACCGGTACCAATGCGGTGGAAGCCGCGGTTAAGCTGGCACGCAAGGTCAAGGGCCGCAGTAATATTTTTGCACTGATGGGTGCGTTCCACGGTATGACCTTGGGCGCGGTTTCCCTGACCACCGACCGCTGCTCCCGCGAGGGTGCAGGCATCCCTCTGAACAATGTGACCCATATTCCTGCACCGTATATGTTCCCGGAGCTGGATACCATCGCTTATATGGAGCGCCTGATCACCGATGATCACTCCGGTGTAGAGAAGCCTGCGGCCATCATTTTGGAATCTGTGCAGGCAGACGGCGGCATCTATGCTTTTGATGTGCAGTGGCTGCAGAGACTGCGTCAGCTGTGCGACAAGCACGATGTACTGCTCATTATGGACGACATTCAGGCCGGTATTGGCCGCTGCGGCTACTTCTTCTCCTTTGAGCGTGCCGGCATTATTCCCGATATGGTCACCATTTCCAAGTCCATCGGTGGTTGCGGTATGCCTCTTGCAATGGTGCTGTTCAAGCCGGAGCTGGATATTTGGGAGCCGGGTCAGCACACCGGTACGTTCCGTGGCAATCAGCTGGCACTGGTTGCAGGTCTGGAGGGTATGAAGTACTTTGTGGAAAATGGCTTGGATGCCGAAGTGCGCCGCAAGGGTGAACTGGTAGACAAGTTTATTAAAGAGGAAATCTGCCCCATGGACAGCCGCCTGAGCTATCGTGGCATCGGTCTTTTGTGGGGTATCGACTTCGGTGCATTCCCCGGTGACCCCGTGAAGGCACTGGTAAGCGCCTGCTTCCGCAACGGTGTCATTGCCGAGCGTGTGGGCCGTGATAACAGCGTGCTGAAAATGATGCCTGCGCTGACCATTTCCGATGAACTGTTGCTGGAGGGTCTGCGCCGCGTCAAGAACGCAATCGCGGAAATTCTGTAATAAAAAGGGGTTGTCTTCTTCCAAGGCAACCCCTTCAATACCGAAAGAGGAAAAATGATGAAAATAAAGTATTTTGTTGCCCTGTATGTGGCAAAAAGTGCGCAAACCGCAATGCGGCTTTTGGGTCGCAATGCAACGTTCCTGCCGGGTAAGCTGGCAGAGAAGCTGTGCAAAAACTTTCTTTCTTATATGACCCCACCCAAAACGGTGATTGCAGTCACCGGTACCAACGGCAAAACCACGGTCAGCAATCTGCTCACCTCGATTTTGCAGGATAACGGCTACAGCGTGACCAACAACAGCTTTGGATCGAACGTGCAGGCAGGCATTATTTCTGCTTTGGTGGCAGATACAAAGCTTAGCGGCAAGCCGAAAAAGGATATTGCGGTTTTGGAAGTGGATGAGCGCAGCTCTCTGCGGATTTATCCCTATATGAAGCCGGACTATCTGCTGTGCAACAACCTGATGCGCGACTCCATCAAACGCAATGCCCACACCGAATTCATTCAGTTTATTGTGGACAAGGCACTGCCTGCATCCACGAAGCTGGTGCTGAACGCGGACGATATGATTGCCTCCGGTTTGGGTACCAAAGGGCAGGAGCGTGTTCATTTCGGTCTGGAAGCAGAGATTCCCGAGGCAACCGAGCCGCAGCACATTCGGGACATTGTGTACTGTCCGCAGTGCGGTGAGCTGCTGCAAAGCCAGTATGTGCGTTATAATCACATCGGCAGACATTACTGCCCCAAGTGCGGCTTAAAGTCCCCTGTGCCGGATTATTGCATCACGGATATTGACCGCGACAAGAACACGTTTACCCTTCGCCACGGGGAAGAATCTCATACCTACAACCTGATTAACGACAACATCGTCAACGCCTACAACTTCTGCGGTGCGATTGCGGTGCTGACGGAAATTGGTCTGACCCCGGAACAGATCTCCAAGGGCTTTGCGGACAGCAAAATTGTAAAAACCCGTTATGAGCAGGTGGATGCAGGAGATCTGCATATTACGATGCTGATGGCCAAGGGACAAAATCCCATTGCCTGTGCCCGTTGCTATGACTATGCCGCCAAGGTGGCAGATCCGGATAAGGCACTGCTTTTGATCGTGGATGATAAAGACGACAATATCGGCAATTCCGAGAGCACCTGCTGGCTGTATGACTGTGATTACCGTGCGCTGAAGGATGCTTCCATCCGTCAGATCGTATTTGCAGGACCCCGGTGCAAGGACCACTATTTACGGGCACTGCTGGCTGGCGTGGATGCACAGAAGATTCGCTGTATGGAATCGGCAAAAGACGGCGCAAATGCCATCGATACAACGGTGAGCAAGCACATTATGGTGCTGTTTGAAATGTACAGAGCCGACGAGGCCGCTATGGTGAAGAAAGTACTGAAGGATCGCGGAGAGAGGGGTGTGTAAGGATGGTTGTGGAAATACTGTTTGAAGAAGTCTGCGGTCTGTACGGAGACGGGCAGAACGTCAATTATCTGCAGGCCACCTTGCCCCAGGCACAGTTTGTGCGCACCGCACTGACCGACGAGCCGTATTTTGCAGAGCATACACCGGATTTGATTTACATCGGATCTATGAGCGAGCGGATTCAGCGTCGTGTGATTGAAAAGCTGCGCCCCTATACCGCCCGTTTGGAAGAGCTGGTGGAAAAGGACGTTCCGATTTTGGCAACCGGCAACGCAGGAGAGATTTTCTGCAAGCACATCACCTACAAGACCGAGGAAACGGAAATTGACGGTTTGGGTCTGGTGGATCTGACCGTAGAGACCGACTATTTTAACCGCTATAACGGCAAGGTGCTGGCAGATTTTGAGGGGATGGAGATTGTGGGCTTCCGCAGTCAGTTCAGCTTTATGCAGGGCGACAACAGCAAAAATTACTTCCTGCAGGTGCGCCGTGGTGACGGCTTGAATAAAAAGAGTAAATTGGAGGGCTTCCGTGTACACAATCTGATCGGCACCAACCTGCTTGGGCCGATTCTGCCCCTGAATCCGCTGTTTTGTGAGTATTTTGTAGGCCTCAGCGGAGCGCAGGCCGAGGCGGCATTTAAGGACGAGGCAATGGATGCCTACCGCCAGCGGGTCAAGGAATTTTCCGACCCGGAAGTAAAATTTTGACGGTTGACGGTTGGCGGAAAATGTTGCGTCTACCGCCGTGGGGGCAGATATCATCTGCCCGTCGTTTCCCGGCTACGGCAGGGAAAAACAAATACAGAATATAGAATAAGGGAATGTGGGGGAGTGACCTTGCATTCCCTTTTTTTATGTAAAATGTGAAATGTTTGGGAATATGGTCTTTTTCACGGGGATTGCGTTGACAGTGTATGCAAAATGTGTTACAATCTTGTTACTTACATTGGGGAGAAATGCCAACAGATAAAGATTCCCGATTTCGTATGGAGAGAAATACAGATGATTGAATTTAACAATGTAGTGAAGTCCTATTCTGAGGGCAATCAGGCTTTGCGTGGTGTGTCTATGCAGATTGAGGACGGTGAATTTGCATATTTGGTTGGCCCTTCCGGCTCGGGAAAGTCCACCATCATTCGGCTGATTACCGGTGAGCTTCGTCCCACCTCCGGCACGGTGCACGTCAACGGCTACTCTTTGGAGCGTATCCGCAAAAAGGAACTGCCCTTTATGCGCCGCACAGTTGGTGTAGTGTTTCAGGATTTTCGACTGATTCAGGATATGACGGTGTACGATAACGTGGCGTTTGCTATGCGTGTGGTAGGCGCACGGGAGAAGGACATCAAGGAGCGCATCCCCTACGTGCTGGAGCTGGTTGGTTTGGAGAATAAGAGCAACCGTCACCCCAACACCCTTTCCGGTGGTGAGCAGCAGCGTTTGGCCATTGCCAGAGCCTTGGTGAACAACCCCTCCACCATCATTGCCGACGAGCCTACCGGTAACTTGGACCCTGCCCGTTCTGTGGAAATTATGAGCCTTTTGCAGGAGATCAATGCCTTGGGCACCACTATGCTGGTGGTCACCCACGAGCAGGATTTGGTAGAACGGTTTCAAAAGCGTGTCATTGTCATCAACGACGGTTTGATTGCCAGTGACGGAATGGGTGGGTATCAGCTATGAAATTAAATAACTTCGGATACTTACTGAAACAGGGCTTCCGTGGTATTTTTCGCCGCGGCTTTATGTCCTTTGCCGCCATTTGCGTAACGGTGGCCTGCTTGCTGATTGTGGGTACATTCTCTGCGGTGATGTACAACCTGAATATCATCGTCAGTGATTTGAATAAGAATACAGAGCTTTTGGTGTTCGTGGATGAGACTCTGACCGATGCAGAAGCAAGAAGTGTGGGCTCGAATATCAACTTGGTGGATAATGTGGCAAACAGCATTCCCATTACCCGGGAAGAGGCAATGCAGAATTTTGCCGCCGACTACGACTATGATGTGGACGCAGGCTTAGACCCCACCATTTTCCGCCATCGCTTCCGCGTTTCCTTGGTGGACAACCGTCTGCTCCACGAAACAATGGAAAAGCTCTACCAAGTCCCCGGTGTGGCCAATATCAGCGCGCCCGAGGCCATTATGGAAAACTTCACCCTGATGCAGGATATTCTGCTGATGGTTTCTTTGGTGATTATCGGCATACTGCTGGTGGTGAGCCTTTTGATTATTTCCAACACGGTCAAGCTGGCAATGTACGACCGTCGGGACGAAATCGCTATTATGAGAATGGTTGGTGCGACCAACGGCTTCATCCGCTTCCCCTTCGTGGTGCAGGGCTTTGTGCTGGGTATGGTAGGCGCAGGACTGGCCTTTGGTTTGGAATGGCTGATGTACGATAACTTGCTTGCCACCATCGGGCAGACCCTGAAGTGGCTGAACTTTGTGCCCTTCTCTGAACTGCTGCTGCCTATGCTTTTGGTGTTTGGCGGTGCAGGATTGTTTGTGGGCGTGGTAGGAAGCTGGACGTCTATTCGCAAGTTTATGAATGTGTGAGGACTCTATGAAAAAGAAACATTTATTGTCCGTTTGTTCCCTGTTTTTGGTGATGATGCTGCTGATGGGAATGGTTGACGGTGCGAAGCCTGAAATGGCAAAGGCCGCATCCTCCGGTGAAATCAAGCAGCAGCTGGACAAACTGGAAGAAGAAAACGACAAGCTGGAAGCGGAGCTGAAGGATCTGCGCGGCTCTCTGCAGGAGACGGAAAACGAAATGGCACGCCTGGTTGCCCAAAAGGATTTGGTGGATCGGGAGATCGTTTTGCTCACCCAGCAGGCTGAAAACCTGAATACCCAAATTTCCACCTATGCACTGTTGATTGCTGATAAGCAGGATGAGCTGGATCGGGCGGAAAGCCGCCTGGCGGAGATGCAGGAACGCAGCAAGCTGCGTATTCGCGCAATGGAGGAAAACGGCAAGCTGTCCTATTGGGCGGTGCTGTTTAACGCCAACAGCTTTGCCGATATGCTGGACCGCATGGAAATGGTACGGGAAATTGCAGCGGCAGACGAAAAGTGCTTGGAGGATTTGCAAAAAGCCGCCAAGGAAGTTGCTGCCGCCAAGGAAGAGATGACCCAGATGTTGACCGATCTGCAAAGCCGCCGTGGAGAGCTGGCGGTGCTGGAAGCAGAGCTGGACGAAAAGCGGGCAGAAACAGACCGCTTGCTGCAGGATCTGCGCGCCAGAGGTGCAGAATTTGAAGAAATGATTGAGCAATCCGAGCTGATGCAGGAAGAGCTGATGGAAGAGATTGCCAACAAAAAGGACGAATACGAGGATCAGAAATATAAGGAGTGGCTGTCCACCTCCAAGCCCTCCGGCGGCAGTGGCTACAGTCCCGAAAGCAATGCCACCTGGGTACAGCCCTGTAAGTTCACCTACATATCCAGTCCTTTCGGTATGCGTGACCATCCCATTGACGGCGTATACAGAATGCACAATGGCGTAGACATTCCCGGTGCTTCCGGTACGCCCATTTACGCCACCAGAAGCGGCTATGTATCTGTGGCGGCCTACCAGGCCGGCGGTGCAGGCAACTATGTGTCGCTGAATCACGGTGACGGTTTTGGCTCGATTTATATGCATATGACCCATTATATTGTGTCTGTGGGTCAGTATGTTTCTGCCGGTCAGGTCATAGGATATATGGGCACAACAGGCGGTTCTACCGGTGTGCATCTGCACTTTGGTATCTTCTATAACGGCACCTACGTAAACCCCTGTAACTATGTAAACTTCAGATAATAAGGAGCATTCGTTATGCAGAAGAAATTTGCCGCAATTATGGCAATCACACTGGTTGCAGTGATGGTTTTGGGTATGATTGCGATGATTGCAGGCCGTTAAAATTGTAGACCTATCCCCACGGCCGAAAGGCTGTGGGGCTTGGACTATGGAGGAAATGAAATGAACGAAGAAAACAGAAGCACAGGCTCTTTTGGTAGAGTGGTCTCTTATTTTATAGTGGCGATTGTAGCCAGCCTGATGACTTTTTACAGCGTCAAGTCTTCCCCTGCCACACAGCAGAATACGCAGGGTATCAGCAAGCTTCAGGAATTGCAGTCCCTGTTGGATCAAATGTATATCGGTGAGATTGATCAGGGATATATGATCGATATGGCCGCCGCCGGTATGGTGCAGGGCATTGAGGATCGGTGGAGCTACTATTTGCCCGCAAGTGAGATGCAGGCTTATCACGATTCTATGGCCAACAGCTATGTGGGTATTGGCATAACGGTTGCCCGCCTGGAGGACGGAAGCGGCTTTCAGGTGCAGCGGGTAGAGCCGGACAGTCCTGCTCAGAAAAGCGGGATTTTGCCGATGGATGTGATTATTGGCGTGGATGGCGTTATGGTTCCCGACGTGGGGATGGACGCGGCATTGGATATGGTTTCCGGTGAGCAGGGGACAGATGTGAAGCTGACAGTCCTCCGTGACGAAACCCAAACGGAAGTGATCGTCACCAGAGATTTGGTGCTGGTGGAGGTTGCTTACGGAAAAATGGTTACCGATCAGATCGGCTATGTCCACATCACCAATTTTGACAGCCGATGTGCTCAGGAGAGCATCGCGGCGATCGAATCTCTGATGGAGCAGGGTGCGCAGGCGCTGATTTTTGATGTGCGCTTCAATCCCGGCGGATACCGTCACGAATTGGTGAAGCTGTTGGATTATCTGCTTCCCAAGGGTGATCTGTTCAAAAGCGTGGACTACAGGGGACGGGAGCAGGTGGATGTTTCCGATGCGTCCTGTGTAGAGGTACCCATGGCGGTGCTGATCAATGGCGACAGCTACTCTGCCGCGGAATTCTTTGCTGCTGCCCTGAAGGAATACGATTATGCCGTGACGGTGGGGCAAAATACCACCGGTAAGGGCTACTTCCAGCAGCTGTATAATCTGTCCGACGGCTCAGCGGTCAATCTCTCCGTTGGTAAATATTTTACCCCTAATGGTGTCAGTCTGGCAGAGGTTGGCGGCTTGAAGGTGGATATACCTGTGGACGTGGACCTGGAGACTGCCGCATTGATTTACGGGCAAATGCTTCCCGAACAAGACGATGCACAGCTGCAGGCTGCCGTTGCGGCAATGCAGGAAAAGCTGAATTAAAAAACAGGCTGTGAAGAAAGGTTTTCTTTACAGCCTGTTTTTTGATGTAAATGGGGCGGTTTTCCCATATTTTATGCTTGACGAATGGATGGCTTTCCAATATAATGTAGGGAGATATGTAATTTTTTCAACAAGAAAGGATCACCACTATGGCAAAAGAATATAAGATTACCAGCCTGCGCCTGCAGGATTTGGAAAAGGAACTCAATTATTTAAAAACCACCCGTGAGCGCGAGATCGCTGCGATGATCGCAGAAGCACGCTCCTATGGTGACTTGTCCGAAAACTCCGAATACGATGCCGCCAAGAATGAGCAGGCCAAGCTGTACGGCCGCATTGCCGAGATTGAAGACGTTCTGTCTCACGCTGTGATCATCGAGGACGAGAACGAGCTGAACGGTCGTGTAGGTTTGGGCTGTACCGTTACCGTGCTGAATCCTGCCACCGGTGTGGAAACTGCTTATCGCATCACCGGATCTCAGGAAGCAGATCCGATGCAGTATAAGCTGTCCGACGATTCTCCCTTCGGTCGTGCCATTGTGGGCAAGTCCGCAGGCGACACATTTGTGGTAAACGCACCCAATGGCTCTTATGAGATGAAGGTCGTTTCCGTCACCCGTGAGGGCTAAGCTATGGCAAAGTTTGTACCGCAGGCGGAACTGCCTGTTTCTGAGCAGGCACAGATTCGCCGCGATAAGCTGGCTGCACTGCAGGCCGAGGGACGCGATCCTTTTGTGCAGACCAAGTTTGATTTTGATACGGATTCTGCCGCAATCAAGGCAGATTTTGAGGCCTTCGAGGGCAAGACCGTCTCTTTGGCAGGCCGTCTGATGAGCAAGCGGGGAATGGGCAAGGTGAGCTTTTGCGATCTGCAGGATTCCACCGGCCGCATCCAGCTGTTTGTAAAGATTGACGAGCTGGGCGAAGAGGAATTTGAATACTTCAAAAAGTACGACATTGGCGACATTGTGGGCGTGACCGGCGAGGTGTTTAAGACCAAAACCGAAGAGATTTCCGTCCGTGCAAAGCAGGTCACACTGCTCAGCAAGTCCCTGCTTCCTCTGCCGGAGAAGTTCCACGGTCTGACCGATAAGGAAATTCGTTTCCGCCAGCGCTATGTAGACCTGATGGTGAATCCCGAGGTGAAGCGCAACTTCATCATCCGATCCAGGTTCATCAAGTTTATGCGCAATTATTTGGACAATATGGGTTATATCGAGGTAGAAACCCCTGTGCTCAATACCATCGCAGGCGGTGCTTCTGCCCGTCCCTTCATCACCCATCACAACACCTTAGACATTGATATGTATATGCGTATCGCCACCGAGCTGCCCCTGAAGCGGCTGATTATTGGCGGTATGGATCGGGTATATGAGATTGGCCGCATCTTCCGTAATGAGGGTATGGACCCCAAGCATAATCCGGAGTTCACCTCCGTGGAGCTGTATCAGGCCTATGCGGATTTCCACGATATGATGGATATTTGCGAGGGCATTATCTCCGGTGCCGCCAAGGAAATTCTGGGCACTTACGAGGTGGAATGGATGGGCGAGACCGTCAATCTGGCCCCCGGCTGGCGCAGAATGACCATGGTAGAGGCAGTCAAGGAGTACGTGGGCATTGATTTTGATGCCATCTCCGATGATGCCGAGGCAGTTGCCGCCGCAAAGGCAAAGGGCGTGGAACTCAGCGATGCCGCAGAAAAGACCTGGGGTAATGCCCTGTATGCCTGCTTCGACCAGAGAGTGGAAGAGCATTTGGTGCAGCCCACCTTCATCACGATGTATCCTGTGGAGGTCAGCCCCCTGACCAAGCGCAGTCCCAAAGACCCCCGTCTGACCGAGCGTTTTGAGGCGTTCATCTGCCACAGCGAGATGGGTAATGCCTACTCCGAGCTGAATGACCCTGTGGATCAAAGAGGTCGTTTTATGAAGCAGGTAGAACAGCGTGAGAGAGGCGACGACGAAACAGAGATGCTGGACGAGGACTTCCTCAATGCTATGGAATACGGTATGCCTCCCACGGGTGGTATGGGCATCGGCATTGACCGCTGTGTGATGCTGCTCACCGGCAGCGACACCATCCGCGAAGTCATCCTCTTCCCCACGATGAAGCCCCTGGATTAAAACACGAACACCCTATGACCGTTAAAAGTCGTAGGGTGTTTTTGTTATATCCAGTATCCTTTAAATATGTAGTTACACAGGCAATATATGCCAAATACCAATGCGAATATAATCAGTACGAGAAGACTCTTCAAAAGAAACCGCAACAGCTTATTTGGCTTTTGCTTGATTTTAAGTTTCAAGTTTTCGTATTTGGATTCAAAAGGCATAAAAAGTATGGAAAGAATGAACTCTAAAATGTCATCCATACTACCGCCTCCCTTTGCATTTGAACTTCAGAGTAATTATATAACTGATGCGCATAAATTGCAATATATTGGACGGATTTCAGACTGCTTGATACAGCAGATGCATTTTCTGCATATTTTTAAATGCTTATTATGCATTAACTATTGAATTTCTGCACATACTATTGTATAATTATGTGCAGAAACGGAGGGGCGACTATGAGAAAGTTTGATTATTCCTTTTTAAGCAATGGCTTGCTGCCGGCGAATTTGATCAATATTACATCCGGCATCGCATCATTAAAGACAATGGCAGGTGTTCGCAAAGAAGAATATGCAAAGATATTTACCGAACTGGAAGCAGTAGCTAAGGTTCAATCGGTAAAGAGTTCTAATGCTATTGAAGGTATCGTTACCAGTGACGAGCGTATTGCTGCTATTGTAAACCAAGACAGTGCTCCCCTGAACCATACAGAGGGCGAAATCGCAGGTTATAGGGATGCTTTGAACGCAATTCATTTGCACCACGACATTTTAGATCTACGGCAAAGCGATATCTTAAGATTACACGAAACTATGATGCAAATTGCCGGTTACGAGTACGGCGGTCAGTACAAGACGGGCGATAACTATATTATTGAAGAAGATAAGCAAGGCAACAGAAAAGTCCGATTTAAGCCCACACCGGCCTCTGAGGTAAACGAGGCAATGGAGCAGTTGGAGCTTGCTTATATGGATGCTCGCAATGACGCTAACATCAATCCGCTTCTGTTGATTCCCTGCGTTGTGCTTGACTTCATGTGTATTCACCCTTTCCGCGATGGCAACGGCAGAATGTCACGCCTACTATCCTTGTTATTACTTTATAAAAACGGCTATGATGCAGGAAAGTATGTTTCCTTCGAAGAACAGATTAACAATTACAAAGCATACTATTACGAAGCATTGCGAGAATCCTCTATCGGTTGGCACGAAAACCAAAACTCTTATATTCCCTTTATTGAGAATTTCCTTTCTACACTCTATATGTGCTATAAAGAATTGGACAAGCGTTTTGCCGTTGTTCACGGCAAGAAGATCACAAAGACGGCAAGAATCAAGGCAACTGTGTTCAATAGCTTAGTACCGATTTCTAAGGCGGATATTTGCGGCATACTGCCGGATGTCAGCCCTACAACCGTCGAAGCAGTATTAAGCAAAATGGTAAGAGACGGACAAATCAAGAAGATCGGTCAATCCCGAATGACCCGATATGTTAAAGCATAGAAAGAGACGGACATTCACACGCATATCTTACCGAGTTTACAGAAGAAGGAAAGGAAAGTTTTCTACAAGAATATAAAGAGGATTGGGCTCTGTTAGATTCAGGGTTGCCTGTATATGACTAACCGCAGCGGAGTGAGATACACTCCGCTGCTTGTTTATATGTGGTTTTGGAGAAAAGTGCTGTCTTCGGACGGCACTTTCTTTTTGCTTATAGGCATAAAAATCCCCCGACAGCAAATGCCATCGAGGGAAGTAGAAGACTATTTGATTTCCTGTTCCAAAGCGTCAAACTCCGGTGTACTGAAAAACTCACCAAGGGTGATTTCAAAAGCATCACATAACTTCTTGATTGTAACACTGCCCGGATTCTGACTCTCACCGTTCAAGATACTTTTGATGGTGGATTGGGGGACTGCAGATAGATTACTTAGCCCATTGGGAGTGATGCCCTGTTTATTACACAGTTGGCGAATTCGATATGCAATTGCTTCAGCTGTATTCATACGCACCACCTCCAGTTGATTTATCACTAATATGATAACCGAAATGAAGGATACACATTAGTGAATATTCACTAACTTGAAAATTTATGCTATAATAGTGATACATCACTAATTGGAGGTGCACTATGAAAGTATGTACTTTTTTCGGGCACAGGGAGTGCTATGACTTAAAAAGAGAGATTCTGTATGCGAGCATTGCGGATCTCATTCATCAGGGGGTGGACACCTTTTATGTTGGGAATCAGGGATATTTTGACGGTATGGTATATAGCTGTTTGAAGAGTCTTCGCACCGTTTATCCCCATATCCGAATTTCTGTTGTGCTGGCATATCTGCCAACGCAGACGAATGAGGAAAAGGATCTGTCTGATACCATTTATCCCGAAATAGAAGGACACCCCAAATATGCCATTGAGCGTCGAAACCGGTGGATGATCGAAATGGCAGATTGCTGCTTGTGCTATATCTGCCACACCTGGGGCGGTGCGTATAAATTTGCCCGACAGGCAAAAAGAAAGGGATTAAAAGTCATAAACCTGGGGGATGTGAAGCTCTGAAGCTTTTCCGCAGGGTATAAAGAGGGGAGTGCCGCAAAATGAATGAGACACCCCCGAAAAGATATGGATCAAAATCCAACTGTAGGGAACGGCCTGTGTGCCGTTCCTTTTTGTGCAATTTGATGAATAGTATCCCGTTTACGAAAGGGAAGAATCAGATCATAAAGAATAGATAAGAGAAAATCTGTCGGCATTGCCGACAGATTAAAATAATTGCGGGCAGATGATATCTGCCCCTACGAATCCTATCGCACGTTTTCGTTCAATAGCGGGCGGATATCATCCGCCCGCTATTTAAATGTGCACTTAATCCGGGAACAGCACGTCCTCTAATGCGGCGCACAGCCAGTGATATACCGGCAAATGGTACTCCTGCACCTGATATGTTTCCTGTGCCGGGACACGAATGGCCGCATCAGCCAATTCAGAAAGGGGACTGTTCTTTTGACCGGTCAGGGAGATGACCTGCATACCCTTCTGCTTTGCCGCCTGTGCCGCATACTTTACATTTTTTGCGCCGCCGGAGGTGGAGAGACCGATCAGTACGTCACCGGGCTTGCCCATTGCCCAAACAAGCTGGGCATACATCAGCTGGGGATCTGTATCATTGCAGACCGCGCTGATGGGTGCGGCAAAACCGGGCAGATTGATGGCGCAAAAGCCGCCCTGCAGGGTATCTGCCACCCAAGCGCCTTCCTCACCGTAGGCTTCCTGCCACTTGGATTTTTCCTGTGCAGAAAGCGCCCTTTTTTTCAAAAAGCCCTTCAGGCACTCACCGGCAATATGGTCGCTGTCGGAGCAGCTGCCGCCGTTTCCGCAAAGCAGAAGCTTGCCGCCGTTTTTCACACAGTCGATGAGCAAACTCAGCGCCTTTTCCATATCCTCCTTACAACCTGCAAGTTGAGGATACCGCTGAAAAATCAGTTCTTTATCATACATTTTGCAAATCCTCCCATCCGGTGACCGCCACAGAGATCGCGGCCATATCGCCAATGCTTTCGCCCAGTGCGGCAGGCACAACTTCACATACCTGCCAGCTGCAATCCAGTGCCTCCTGCGCAATGACTTTCTCCATAGGACCACGGAAGAGATCTTCTGCACGGGCAAAAATACTGCCAATTACAATTTTTTGGGGATTGAGGATGTCGATCAAAATCGAAAGGCCCTGTCCCAGTCGGGTGGCAGATTCGTTGATAATTGCAAGGGCCTTTTCGTCCCCGTTTTTTGCCGCGTCGCAAATTTCCTTGGTGGTTTGAAAATCACCGCCCATAATTTTGCCCAGCTTTGCAATGCCGCCGCCGGAGCAGAAGCCTTCAAAAGAGCCGGCTTTTCCAAAACCTACAGGGCCATCCTTGGCAAGGCGTACGTGACCGGCTTCACCGGCCATACCGCAAGTGCCCTCGTAGAGTCTTCCGTTGAGAATCAGTCCTGCGCCCAAACCGGTGCCAAAGGTTAAAAAGATCATATTTTTTGTGCCTTTGCCTGCACCGTATTTCCACTCTGCCAGTCCGCAGGCGTTGGCATCATTGGCAAGAAATGCCGGTGCGCCAAAAGCCTCGGACAACAGCTTCGTAATATGGATATCTTTCCAGCCGGGAAGATTGGGTGGCTCTTGAATAATGCCCCGGACGCTGTCCTGAGGACTGCCGCAGGATACGCCAATGGCCTTAGGTGCTTGTCCCTTTAACAGGGATTTGCCCACGCGGATCATCTCTGCGATGGTGTTTTCAGGAGTGGTCGTTTCAAATTTGATTTTTTCTAAGATTTTTCCGTCTTGCGTTCCCAGGCACAAAGCTGTTTTTGTGCCGCCAATATCAACGCCAAGAAACATAGTATAACCTCCATACTATTCAATAATGTATTTTACTGTATCTTATCATATTTGCATCAAATATAAAAGTACTTTATAAAAAATTTCCCGTTGTTTTAGCTGGAAAAAGAGAATAAGGTATGTTAAAATTAAAACAATTAAATTTTTGGAAGACTCTGGCAATTTTGGAAAACCTGAACGGATGGGAGAAAGATGTGATCTTGAAATATTCAATAAGTCCGAAGCTGATGCTGATTATATCTATGGCGATATTTGGAACATTGGGATTATTTGTCCGCCATATCTCCGTATCGCCCGGAGAACTGGCACTGTATAGAGCAATGCTGGCGGTAATTATGCTGCTGGTTTTTTTCCTGGCAACAAGGCAGAAAATTCCATTTCGTGCAATCAAGAGGGAACTGCCGCTTTTGCTGCTTTCCGGTGTGGCGATGGGATTCAACTGGATTTTGCTGTTTCAGGCATACAAGTATACAACCGTCTCGGTGGCAACCCTCAGCTATTATTTTGCGCCGGTGATTGTGACGGTGGCCTGTCCCGTTTTGTTCAAAGAGAAAATGACCGCCAAAAGCTGGATTTGCTTTGCAATGTCCACTTTGGGGATTGTGCTGATTACAGGCGTTGGTGACGTGGCTTCCGGAAGCAACCACCTGTTTGGCATTGCCTTTGGTCTTGGGGCGGCGTGCCTGTACGCCACCGTGGTTCTGCTGAATAAATTTATTAAAAGGGTGGATGGAATCCACCGCACCTTTCTGCAATTTGTGGCGGCAATGGTGGTACTGATGCCTTATGTGGGCGTAACAAGCGGTGTGACCCTTTCCGCGTTGGATGCAACCGGCTGGATTTGTCTGCTGGTGGTGGGTTTGGTGCATACGGGACTGAACTACTGTCTGTATTTTTCCTCCCTGAAGGAACTGCCGGGGCAAAAAGCGGCAATACTCAGCTATATCGATCCTTTGATGGCGGTGATGATATCCGTGTCCATATTGGGAGAGCGTTTGTCACCGGTGCAGCTGCTGGGTGGACTGCTGATCTTAGGCTTTACCCTGTGGAATGAGCTTCATACCGGAAAAAAGAAGAATAAACAACACTTTACCCAAAATTGTTGATCTTGGGTGTGACGCGCATCGGTGGATACCATAGAGGCGTATCTCAGCGGCAAAAAGGCAGACGGTTTATCTTTGCAAGGTTCTTGAAATGATGTGCCTTTTAGCATATAATACACTTGCTATTGCCGATTTTATCCAGTAGGACTTTGGGTGCTTATGTATCCGTGCTATGAAAAGGAAGTTGAGCTATGAGAAAAATTTTATTGGATGGTGTATGGGAGGGGTTGCGCCCCGCGAATAACGAGCGTTTTCCTGCAACTGTACCCGGCTGCGTACATACCGATTTGATGAAAATAGGCAAACTGCCTGCCGACATTTATTGGCGGGATACGGCTCAGCAGGTGCAGTGGATCGAAGATGAAGACTGGATCTACACCAAGCAGTTCACGGTAGACACGCTGGAAGAGGGTGCGGCACTGGTTTTTGAGTGTCTGGATACCTATGCGGAAATATACCTGAACGATCAGCACGTGGGCACAGCGGAGAATATGTTTATTACCCACCGTTTTCCGGTAGATGGCAAGCTGAAGCAGGGAGAAAACGTATTGCGCGTAGAGTTTTCCTCTCCCGTACGCCGCACAAAGGATACGCCCGACAGATCTGCGGCTTTTTCCAAAGGCCGTCTGTATACCCGTCGTATGCAATGCACCTACGGCTGGGACTGGACGATGCGTTTTGTCACCTGCGGCATCGAGAAGAGCTGCTATCTGGAATTTGACAACCAACCCCGTGCCACCGATACCTACGTTTATACCGATCATCTGGATCGTTTCGGTGCGCAATTGGTGTGTGACACCCATTTTGTAAATTACGAAAAGGGCCTGACCTATACCATCACACTCATAGACCCGCAGGGCAATATTGTGTATTCCAACACCCGTTACTGTGAAGAGCACTGGCATCGGGAGTATATTACGGTGGAAAACCCCCAGCTGTGGTATCCTGTGGGATACGGTGCACAGCCGCTTTACACGCTTCAAATCACCTGCGGTGAGGAAATGCTCCGCCACAGGGTCGGTATTCGCACGGTCAGAATTCTGCAAAATCAGGATCAGCCCAACACAGAAAGTTATGCTCTGTGTGAAAAGCTGAAGAACACCGACTCCGGTAAAGATTGGGATTTTAATCAGACTTATTCTTGCTTTACACCGGTGATCAATGGGGAGAAGATTTTCTGCAAGGGGGCAGACTGGGCGCCTGTTGAGCCGTTTGTCTCTGAGGTACGCAAGGAAAAGATTACAAAGATTCTGGAACTGGCCGTCCAAATGGGACTGAATATGATCCGTGTTTGGGGCGGCGGTATGTTTGAAACTGAGCACTTCTATGCCGAGTGCGACCGACTGGGTATTATGGTCAATCAGGACTTTTTGATGGCCTGCGGTGATTATCCGGAGGAAGAGGACTGGTTTGTAGAGGCACTGCGGAAGGAAGCAGAATATGCCGCCTATGCGCTGCGTAACCACCCCAGTCTGGTATGGTGGAATGGCGATAACGAAAATGCCGTGGCAGGCAACGAACGGATGAAGGAATACTGGGGCAGAACTGCCGCAATGAAGGCTATCGGACCGGTGCTGAACAAGCTGGATCCCACCCGTGTGTTCCTGGCATCCAGTCCCTACGGCGGTGACCGTTATGCCTCCAAAACTGTGGGAACGACCCACAATACCCAGTTTTTGGGCACGTTCTTTGCCTATCTTGAAAAAGAGGATTTGTCGGATTACAAAGACGAGTACAAGCAGTATTTGGCCCGTTTTATTGCGGAAGAGCCGTCTATGGGCGCGGTGAGTACCTTCTCTCTGCGCCGTATGATGGAGGAGACGGATATTTACGGGGCAGAGGATATGCTGCTTTATCATACCCAGGGTAATCCTGCTCTGCTCAGAGAGCTTTATGATTACGAAAAGCTCTTTACGGAAAAGGTGCTGGGCGCGTTTAAGGATGGACAGGATCGGCTGTTTAAGCTGCAGTATATCCAGTACGAATGGGTGCGCATTTCCTTTGAACAGGCACGCAGAAACCTTTGGTTTAACAGCGGTCTGTTGTACTGGATGCTGGCCGACTGCTGGCCTGCCGCATCGGGTTGGGCACTGATTGACTATTACGGCCTGCCCAAGGCGTCCTACTATAGCTTCCACCGCTGTGCACAGACGGTGGTAGGCAGTATCGACGCAGAGGACGGCAGATATACCCTGTATGTGACCAATGACGGTATGACCGCCCAAAGCTTGCAGGCGACTGTTCAAAAAATCAATTATAAAACCGGCGAAACCGTATTCTGCGACCGCCTGACGGTTCAGGTGGATGGGCAGGCGGTGACGAAAGTGCCCTTGCAGACAGTATTGGCACAGGACGAAATTCTGGTCTGTGACCTGCAAAATGCACAGGTACAGGATCGTTGCTTCTACAAGGTGGGCGACCTGAAGCTGGAGCAGACCCAGTCTGTGCGCATCGTCGCTCAAACAGCAGATTCGGTGACCGTGGAGGCAAATGCATACGTGCACGCCGTGGCACTGGAAGGGGACGGGGGATTCAGCGACAGCTACTTCTCCCTCTTGCCGGGTGAACGCCGCACCGTGACCTTTACCCCCACAGAGCACACGACCCCGGAAATCACCTGTATGGGCTACACCCTGATTTAATTTCAAACAAAAAGGAGCTGTTGCGCAATGTCGCAACAGCTCCTTTTTAAAGATGCATTATTGAACGTGGGTGTGATTGCCAATGTGCTCTTCGCAGTAGCAGTAATAGCCGCTGCACTTGGAGCAATACCGAAATTCCAGTTCCGGATTGGTCACATCGGTCCTGCCGCACACCGTGCAGCGATGGGTATAAGACTGTGTGCCTTTTTGCGCGCCCCGGTCGAAGGGGGTGGAACCGGATTGCTGACGGGATTCCTTTTTGGGCGGAGTATGGCGCACCGTTTTGGGACGGTTTCCCTTATATTTCCAAGCGCCGGGAATAATATTCAGACAATCCTTGCCAAAGAACAGCAGGTAATTCAAAATGGGAATCAGAGGGAACAGATAGTGGGGGAAAAGTAAACCGGCATGCACAAAATCTGCAACAGAGAACACCAGGTAAATCATATAGAAAAGTGCTAAGACCCAGGCTCTGATGGGAATAAGGAAGAAAAGCAGAAATTGGGTGTCGGGATACAGTGTAGCAAAGCACAGTACCAAAGCCAAATGGTGGAACATTCCAAGGAAGTCCGCATAAAAGGCGGTGATACTTTGGACACTGGGTACTAAACTGGGGTAATGGAAGATGTCTATTGTTTCTCCGCCTACAGCCATCAGGAAAATATCCATCAGCAGAATGGACGAAAAGTAGTACAAATTAAACTTGAATGTGCCCATTGCGTTTTCCACTGCCCGTCCCAGGAAATAGTAGCAGTACGCGGTGATCAGCGCGGACAGGATGTTTGATTCCGTCGTGAACACATAGGTTACTAAACGCCACACCTCTCCTTTGAGGATGCGGTCGTAGTCAAACCGCAGCATTTCATATATATAGGTGTATCCGAGCTGAGCCATCATCGTTGTCACGGCAGAGCCGATAGCCACAAAAAGCATCAGGTTGGGGATGCCCTTTGAACGGTGATTAAAGCAGAAACGGTCAAATTTACGGCGAAGCTTGCCCAAAAAATCACTTCCTTTTCATATTGCCACTATGATAGCACTGCACTGCCAAAAAGTCCATTAAAATTTTATGAATTATTTGGGAAAACCCTTGACTTTTAAGTAAAAGATAGTAAAATAATCACGAATTGCATACAAGCCTTATCAAGAGTGGTGGAGGGAACGGCCCGATGAAACCCGGCAACCTGAGCAATCAAGGTGCCAAATCCGGCGGCAACGACAGATGAGGATTCGATAGAACGCACATCGAGTCTTCGGTGTGCGATTTTTGTTTTTTGGCGCAGATGCGCCCTTTGCGGGAAAGCCTGCAAAGCAGAATATACCCAAAAGAAAGGATTTTAAAAGTGGAAAAGAGATTATTTACTTCTGAATGTGTTACCTGCGGTCACCCCGATAAGGTAGCGGACTGCATCTCCGATGCAATTTTGGACGCCTGCCTGTCTCAGGATGCAGGCTCCCGTGTAGCTTGCGAAACCATGGTTACTACCGATTTTTGCCTGATCTGCGGTGAGATTACCACCAAGGCACAGGTGGATTATGCGGAGGTTGCCCGTCAGGTCATCCGTCAAATCGGTTACGTGTATCCCGGTGACGGCTTTGATGCGGATACAGTGGAGATCGTGTGCAAAATCCATACCCAGTCTGCGGATATTGCCTTGGGCACGAATGATGAGGTCGGCGGTGCAGGCGATCAGGGTATGATGTTTGGCGGTGCTTGCACCCATACACCGGAGCTGATGCCGCTGCCTGCTGCCCTGTCCCGTGCCCTGTCCAACCGTCTGACCGAGTGCATCCGCAGTAATGACCTGCTCCGTGCCGACGGCAAGACCCAGGTATCCGTGGAATTTGATGATCAGAACCGCATCGTGGGTATTGATACCGTGGTGGTGTCTGTAATGCACAGCGCAGATTTTGAGATTGAGGAGCTGCGCCGTTATGTGCGCGAGGGCGTCATTGCACCGGTGCTGGCAATGTACGGCTTCAGCATCGACGATGTGAAGCACATTCACATCAACCCCACCGGCAACTTCGTCATTGGCGGTCCCAACGGTGATACCGGACTGACCGGCCGCAAGATCATTGTGGACACCTACGGTGGCTACTTCTCCCACGGTGGCGGTGCATTTTCCGGCAAAGACCCCACCAAGGTGGATAGAAGCGGTGCATATATGGCGCGCTATATGGCAAAGAATCTGGTTGCTGCAGGTTTGGCAACTCAGGTGCAGGTGCAGTTGGCATACGCCATCGGCGTGGCAGAGCCGGTCTCTGTCCGCGTAGACAGCTACGGCACGGGCAAGGTGTCCGATGAAAAGCTCACCGAGCTGTTGCGCAAGACTTGCGACCTGACACCTGCAGGCATTATCAAGAAGCTGGAGCTGCGTCGTCCCATCTATGGCAAGACCGCAATGGAAGGCCACTTCGGCGTAGACAGCCTGCCCTGGGAGCAGACCGATCTGGTCAGCAAGCTGCAAGCACTGGCAAATTAAGTAAAACGCCCGAGCAGAATTGATCTGCTCGGGCGTTAAAATTATCGGCTGTTATTCGGCTACAGTCTCTGCATCGGGGGCGTTTTTCTTCACGCTGTCGATGCCGTTTTCACAGTTGGCCTTTGAGGTATAGCCCTCGGAGGTTGCAATAATCTCACCGTTTTTCGCCTTCAGACGGAAACGGTACTCTCCGGCCTTATCTGTAAAGATTTCGAATTTAGGGTGGCTGACGGTGACGATCGGCTCTACAGTCTGATCCTCAATGCCGCCAACGCAGTTGGCCTTTACGCTTTCAATGCCGTTGAGACATGCGGCCTTGGTGGAATAAACCTCAGATGTGGCGATCACCTGACCGTTGCCGGACTTCAAATCGAATTTAAATCCTGTTGCGGTTTCCTTTAATACGAATTTGCCCATCGTTTTTTCCTCGGTTTCTTTATTTCAGGAACAATTTTGTTCGCTGTTTTCCTTTGCGTGATCGAAATGCACACGCAAAGCACAATTTTATCTTATAAAAATCCTCATAGAAAATCAATCCCTTTCACATAAAATCACACGCAATTTCATATATTATGTATGGACGCAATAAACGGTCGAAGACGGTCGATATTTTAGTCCTTGACAAACAGTCCCCCTTGTGATACAATACACAGGCACTCAGGAGTGCCCCGTGTTGCGGAACTGAGAAAATAAATATCGCGGAGTAGAGCAGTTGGAAGCTCGTCGGGCTCATAACCCGGAGGTCGTAGGTTCGAGTCCTGCCTCCGCAACCATAAAAACCACCGTTTTTAATTCGAAAACGGTGGTTTTTCTTACTTTTTTGGCGAATTTAAATCTATCAAACTTCGTTTGACACCAATTTTGACACCAACGCCATGTCCGGATTGGTGCTTATTTGTTTGGCTGTCGGAGATTCATATAATGTTTGGTTCCTTTAAACATCGAACTGCCACTTGTTATATGTTGACTTTCCATCCTTACAGTGAACATAGATTATACGCTTGTTCTCTATTAAAGAACCGGATAAGTACCACTCAACAATGGGACCGTTTTCATAATATTTGTCCATCGTTCCGTCAAAGAAGATGTTTAATATTCCTTCGAAGCGAGGATTAGTAATCTTGGTATCTTTAAGTAAAGAGTTGTGCATGTCGTCCCAATCGAATGGGATTACTCCAAATACTGCAGAATTTATGTCGATTTTGGTGTTTGGGAGGTATATTGTTTCAAAGTTTGTACAGTTTCTAAAACAATATTCCCCGATATGTTTGACACCCTTTTCAATGATGAGTTCCACAATACCTGAACATCCGTCAAAGGCGTATGCACCAACTGTGTGGACATGAGAAGGAATCGTTACCTTTTTAAGCTTGGTCTGTCCACAAAAGGCAAAGGGGCCAATTTCTTTCACAAGTTCCGGGATCCTGGTTGTATAACAGCCAACCAGCAATACATGACTTGCTTTATCGATAATGGCGTTACAGTTGTTTTCACTTGTAAACCGAAGGTTATCTTCATCAACTTCGATTGCCTCAAGGTTAGGGCACATGGAAAATGCCTCGGCACCTATCGTACTAACGTTTTTCCCTATGTGAATTTTCCTGATGCTTAAATCTCCTTTGTGCGCTTGTTCAGGTATTTTATCATCATCAATAAACAGAATTCCGTTGCTATCCATACATTTCCCTTCTTCCCTACTTTTGTAATTGGATTTCATTATATCACAAAACCTGAAGAAATCTATAGTTTTGACAACGTGGTTGACGCCAATAGATATTAGGCAGAAGTGATGTTAGGGCTTGCTCCATAGAAGGAACTCATTTTGTCCATACTCTGTCTCTTATGATCCGGGAGGGCGTGAGCATAAAGGTTAAGTGTAGTGGATGCCTGTGCGTGGCCTAAGATGGAGGAAAGGACTTTGATATCCATACCGGCTTCCAGGGCTCTGGTGGCAAAAGTGTGTCGTAGGGCGTGAAAGTTGATATCAGGAATACCGGCGGCTTTCAGGGTTCTTTTGAATAAGTCCTCATAGGTGCGTGGCTCATACACAAGGCCCAAAGGTGTGGAGAATATAGGGGTAGTTGGTGTTAAGGAAATTCCCTGTGACCGGAGTAGTTCTTGTTGCTTTTTGTAGTAAGTCATAAGGTCGTCCCAGACTTGGGAGAACAGAGGGATCGTCCGCTGCGCCGTTACTGACTTAGGAGATCTGGCAACGATCTCAGTAGTTGGAACGCCGGCGGTCTTAGGGATCAATTTTCCAGACTCGTCCACCTTCTGAAGTCGTCCAACTGTCCGTCTAATTCGGATGGTGTGATTCCTGTAATCCATATCACCCCATTGAAGCCCCAGCATTTCACCCATTCTGATACCGGTACTGAGGGTAAAGATAATACCGAATGTGGCTATCGTCTGGGACTCCTGGGCAGCCATATGGAGAGCATTTTGTTCTTCTTGGGTAAGAATAAGCATTTCCTTTTTGGCGACCTGGGGCAGCTTAACGCCCTGCAGGGGATTGCGTACCAGGTATCCGTTAGTGACAGCCTGGTCAAGACAGTTGTGTAACATGTTATAGATATTCCTGAGGGACTTGGGAGAGAGGGATTGCTTCTTCTGATTGAAGAACCGTTGGAGTAGTTCGACGGTCAGGGTCGTTAGTCTGTTGGTTCCAAGTACAGGTTCCAGATGGAGTCGGACATAACCTTCATAGGAAATGTAAGTAGACTGTTTGACCGTTGGCAGGGCATAGGTGATCAACCATTCCCTGAGCCATTGGGACACAGTATAGCCAGATGGAGTAATATGAATTCCCTGATCTATTTTAGAAAGTGTTTCTGTTAACTGTACCCGGACTTCTTCAAATGTGGAACCATAGATAGCACGGCGCTTGTCTCCCATAGTGTATCGGGCCATATATCGTCCGTCTTTCCTTTTGACAATGGAACCCTCACCATTTGATTTCTTTTTGCCCATTATTCAGTGACCTCCAAAGCTTGTGATTACTGAATATATCATATCGTGTTTTTGACCATTCGTAAGCGCCTTATTTCTGCCAAATTACATGAACAGCAATATTTTGCGCTCTGTTGTTGTTTAATATATTTTGAAATAGAAAGTGGAGCCGGTATGGAGAATAAAGAGGACACTATTAATAAGATTGATAAAGTAACAGAAACATTAATTAAAGAGCTGGAAAGCTTAAGTGACGAAGGTCTGCATGAGTTCTTCATGTTTTTTTACAAGATGAATCATCAGCACGGAAATTTGATTACTGTGGATGAATTTGAAGAATTCCTTGAAACCTTTGATAATAATCCGTTCAAGGTAAATGAAGATAAGAAGTTTAGGAAACAGTTGATCGATAATGTTGTCGGGTATACTTATGATCATATGAGTCTACTGACTGCTGCAATTCTGATCAAAAAGAAATTTACGGTAGATGAAATAGTTCAAAATTACTACGCCAATGTCGATGTTTTCGGCAGCAGTTGGTATTGATTTCAGAGTGCTTTGATAGCGCAAAATATCAATAGTGCGGGGCTTTATAAAAGTAAAAGGCTGATGATTTTGGTAGATCATCAGCCTTTTGCAACTTTCAATATATGTATAAAAATATATATAAATAAATTTTTTTATTATATATATTATTTAATAATTATATATATTTATATAAAAAAAATTAATATATATTTTTTTAAAGTTTTAAAACCTCATTCCAGTTATTAAAATCACAACCCAACTTGAATCTTACAAAACTTGTCCAAACCGCCAAAAGCACCATTCTTTCAAACTCTTCTTGCGACCCAAAACCCGCGCCATAGAAACAGTCATACACAAGCCACACTTTATACCCAGACTTAAGCAAGCTATGCAAAGTATCAATGTAGATACAAGACTCCACATAGAAAGTATAATTGTCATGTCTCTTTTTTCCAATTACATTCTCCATTGCCCGGCGCAGATTAATCATATCTTGAGCAACCGAAGCTTCATCCATGCCTTCTTGATTCATTTTGTTCCATGTATGTTGTGCAAGCTTGTTGTCAGTGCCATCAAAATAAACTCTGAAAAATAATTTTTTAATAGCCTCTCTTTCAAGTGCAAAATCCTCGTTTGTCCCATCAGGAGCTACTTCCAAATATATTTTCTTATAAAGATCGACATCATCTTCTAGCCAGCCACCATGATTCAGGGCATAAGCAACTCTAGGAACAGAACTAGTAATGTCTTTTTCAAAGCAAAGACCATATTGAGCAAGCACATCAGCTCTTAGTCTTTGTTTGGACTCCGCATCCGTTGAATTATTATCCTTTTTAGCGCTACATAATCTATTGCTGGCCCTAATGCCAATTCCAACTATTGACTTCTGCCTTTTTGTTTTTTCATTTTTAGCATTCTTGTTCCAGTGAAATTTGGGTCTAAATTTGATTTGGAATTCCTCCAGATCTTTATAGTATGTGTCATTGATTGTCTCTGCAATCTGTTGGTATATTCTAAACCCCGGATAGTTCTCATATAGCATCTCATAAAGATCATTTTTAAACTGGCTAGGCTTAACTCCGGCAGGTCTTTTTAAGTTTAAGCTGGATTTAAATAAAACCCTTTTCTTAAACTGTTCAGGATAGACCTCTTCACATCTTTTCTTGTATTCTTGAGTTTGCTTTGGTGATAATATCTGTTGGCTTTTAGGGACCATTTTCTGAATATTGTTTTCTTTACAATATTGAAGCAACAGTCTTTCATTTTCTATGTAATAGCAGTATTGCTTACATATGCCCGTTTGGTAGTAATCGTTATAATCTTTAATCAGGCCAATTACTTTTAGTTCTTTTAACGCATTAGAGATATTCTTCTCAGATCCCCAGATATTCAACAACACGCTGGAGGTTGTTGCAATTGCCAAGACAGAACAGTATTCGCTGGATCTGAAATACTTTATGGTATCGATGAATGCCAAGTACTTACCGAAGCGATTCTGATACTTCTTCAGCGCACCAGGTTGGTTTAAATTAGGCGTTCCCGGTGAAAATACAGGTACTTCATATTCCTTAATAACCCTAAAGTCAATGTCATGCAAAGTTAATGCTTTCTCATCTTCAGCTGCTGAAAAATCGGCATCTAGATCAAAATCATCAAGTTCAACATCCAGATTTTCTCCACAAATATTAGCTTCAAGTTCCTTCAGCTTTTGCTCTCGAGACTGTCTTCTTTTCTCTTTCCCTACTTCTTCGAATTCCTTAATACGAGTCCATATGTCATTATATCTTCCCAATTGTTAGTCCCTGCCTTTCTGATGATTAGATTGTGATAATATGCTAAATTAAATGAAGCCTAAATAGCACTGCCAAGGCTATACTATATATTACAGAAACGAAAAGTTTAAATCCTTATGAATAAAGAACCCAAATTTAAAAGCACAATAAATCGTACTCTATATGAGAATTTAAGCAAACTCACCACTACTCAGTTTAAGATATTTTATGCTGCATTTGTACACTATTTTGTTGATTACAAATTCTTTATTACTCAACTAAACTACTTTAACCTTTGGTGCGAGCTAAACTTACTATGCCACGAGCTAGATGAAAGTTTCCCAGACCCTTATGATGATTATGAAGCTATGAGATCCTTCTGCCACTACCATCCCTACTATTTTCTAGATCGAATTCCGCTAGAGCTAGTTGCAGGCCTTTTTGCAGAGCATATGAACGATCGTGTTAACGTCCTATCCCACTTTACAAAACTTTTATCCGAAACAGACCTGTATACCGCCTACGGGTATATGAATGATGCTTTAGGTTTAACAGAGCCTGTTGAGGAACTTGTTTCAGAAACACAAATCCATATTGAATTCTTTTCTTATTAACCAACTGGAGCTATTGTTGTTCTCAACATAGGCTCCGGTTTTCTTTTTGCTTAGAACGGCAACTCACCATCAATAGGCATTTCAGGTTCTTTGTACGGACCCTTGTAACCTTCCTTCCAAACTGGAAGACTATCGCGCTGGTTTCCTGTTAAATAACAAGCAACCTTGGCACAATACTCATACTCGAATTCATCTTTTATAGATCGATCATAGTGATTTACATAGACTGCCCCGCTTTTTCCAACCCAGTTTTTATAGTCATCAAGATTCTGGCTTTCAATTTGGAATGAATCAAAAAACTGCATAATATCCTGAGCGTTTTTAGATATGCTATCATTGGGGTCGTCCCATAGCTGACACCAAAGCTTCCCATGGTAGCCTGAAACCTTTAACGTGATTTCATAGCAGGTTTTACCTGACTTAAATTTTTCTCTAAACACTCTGGTAATCTGAACACGATGCGCCCCCACAGGAATTTCAATAAAATCATGTTCCTTATATGTATTGGGTTTGACATTCCAATTCACCATTTGTTACACCTCATTTACAAGGAAGATTATCTTATGTTAGATTTTTATTTTATACGGATTATTATCGTCGTCATAAAACTGTTTTGCAAATGTACGAAGTGGAGCTTCTTTTTTTAATTCTTTTTCCAATCGCTTTAGCTGTCTGTTTAGTTTTCTCAACTCATTTTTATCCCGGTTGTCGAGTTTATCATTAATATTCATTTCCGTAAGATTCCTCTCTGTTACAAACCAATTTGTAATCTCACAAATAAGAGCATATTTCACAACTGTAGGAACTTCTTCGTGTTCATCAAACCGCCCTGTCCGATACTCCAACTTCAATTCCTCTTTTGCCTGATGATAACCCTTCTCCCAAGCTTTCAACCAACAATAGAGAGCTTTTGTGTAAGACGTTTCCACACCCCAGCCGTTCATATAGCAACAACCAATATCATATAAAGCACCGGGACAATCATTTCGAGCCATAGATAGCAAAATGTCTATGGCTCTTTTTATATCCTTCTTGCAACCTATACCACGCAAGAGATTAGAAGCATAAGCCCAGTGAATTAATGGCCACTGGAAAAACCATTCATCTTCTAACAGATCCATCAAATGCATACTCAGGCCAGACCTGAGACTAACATTAATATACCCCTTCACTAAGAACATTAAATATTCATCAAGGGTTGAAGCAGATACAGTCTCGGTATTATATTTCTCAAAGCCTTCTATCAGTGGGTACTGTTCTGCGTAAAAGCGTTGCTCTGCCTCTTCGTAGGCTACATTAGCTTCTTCGAACGTGGCTTCATCATATTTATAAACAGTTTCATCATCCCAAGCAACGTAATCACTCATTATTTTTCCCCCTATTGCTTTGTCGATAAAATAAGTATATCAGAAAATTCCGAATAAATCCAGTATTGAAAAAAAGCCTAAAAAAGTTGTCGCAAAAGCGCTTACAAACGGACCCAAACACGACATAATGTAAATATCAAAACTGAGTAAAGCTACTTTCAATACTACGGAGGAATTAAAAATGATTTATGGTTATTGTCGTGTCAGTACAAAACACCAACGAATCACCCGACAAGTTACTAACATTAAGGAAGTGTATCCGATCGCCACAATCATCAAGGAGTTCTACACCGGTACGACTCAGAACAGGCCACTATGGGACAAGCTGATGAAGCAGCTTAGGCCGGGCGATACCATCATCTTTGATAGTGTATCCAGAATGTCTAGAAACGCAACTGAAGGCTTTAAGGATTACAAGACACTCTACGAAGCAGGTATTCACCTGGAGTTTATCAACGAGCCTTTGATCAACACTTCTATCTTTGACTCCACCAAGAACAACCTTTTGGAGATTTCTGTTCAGACCGGTAACACAGCGGTTGATGATTACTTCAAAGGTAACATCACCTTGATCAACAACCTTCTCATGTCCTTAGCCGAGGAACAGATCAAGTCAGCCTTTGCCCAGTCTGAAAAAGAAGTTCAGGATCTACATACTAGAATCAGTCAAGGTATGCGTGAGAGCAAACGAAACGGAAAACAGATCGGTCTAGAGAAAGGTACCGTGCTAACTACCGAGAAATCCATAAAATGCAAAGAGATAATAAAAAAGCATGCCACCGATTTTGGAGGCACGCTTAGTGATCCGGAGGTTATGACACTCTGTAAGATATCCAGAAATTCTTATTACAAATATAAAGGAGAGTTAAAGACAACAACATAGTGTATAAATCTGATAACTCTCTGTTATTTATAAGCTTTCAAGAAATGCCAACAGTAACTTCTTCTGCTTGGGGGAGAGCTTGGAGAGTGCAACAGTCAAATCGTCATCAGTTTCTTGGACGGAGAAAAACTCTTTCAGGGAAACATTCATAGCATCGCATAGCATCTGCAAATGGCCTACAGTAATATCTGCTTCGCCCCGTTCCACACGGCGCAAATGGGTTTGGGACACACCGGCGCGTTCCGCCAAACCATTTTGCGTATAACCACACTGCTCCCTTAAAGCAATCAAACGCTTACTGATATCCATAGCCTTACTCCTAACATAGTCTTATAAGAATATATTAGCAGATATTAACTTGCGATATTAGTCGCATAAGGTTGACAAATTAGTCTTATAAATATATAATTAATTTACTATTAAGCACTAAGGAAGGTGCGTATATGGAAGATAAATCAATTAGCTTACCCAAGGAAGCAGTAATTGAAAAGCTGAAAAAGATATCTGAACTGTATCTTGAGACCCGTCGTGTGATATATGACATAAAGAATTTCTCACCGGTGGATCAGTACGAGAGAAAGTGTGTAGTGCCGACTTTTCCCGGAAACTATGAAAATGAGGGTACCCGTCGATCTTTAGAACATAGCGTTTCCCATGAAAAAGATGATGCCGTAAAGCAGATGGAAGCTGTATATAGGCGCACTTGCGCCCCGAAAAAACCAAAGAAACTTCCAGAGCCCATCATTAAAGAGTTTACAAACTCGGAATTACGGGAATTAGAAATCAAGAAAGACACAGCCAAGACAAAGTCGAAGGTTACATTGTTCGTTGGAATACCAATCCTATTGGCACTTCTTCCATATTTTAATAATTTCCTTACTGCAATTGTTGGAATTGCCGTGTTTGCAATATGCGTTTATATCTTTTTATCCTCTAAGAAAACAATGCGACAAGCAGAAGAAAAGTATACCGAAATCTATAATGCCGCAATGGAAGAATACAATCAGCAAAAGGAGAAAACGCTTTCAGAATACGAACAGCAAGAAAAGGACTACGAACAAAGACAAGCGGAATTTGAGCGACAGTTGTCAGCTTTTTTGGATCAGTATTGTGAATGGAGAGAACAGTACATACAACACATAGATGAAGAAAAGGCTATTAAGGAGCGACTTGAAAACGACAGAAAACAAGGTGTCAATCACTTGTATGAAGAAAGCTTTCTTCCAGCCAAGAAAAAATTGGACCAATATAATGACTGCTTATCTGAAGAATATTTACCGGTTATAGATACCCTTATTGACCTCCTAAGAAATGGCAGAGCTGATGATATCAAAGAAGCAATCAATCTCTATGAAGAGATACAGTATCGCGAAAGACAGCTTGAATTTCAACGCGAACAGGAAGCGCGTAGACGTTATGAGGAAGATCGGAAAAGGCAGGATGAAGAACGCCGATATGGAGAACAAATGAGTTTCCAACGAGAGCAGGAACGGCAACGCCAACGAGAGGAAAAACAACGGCGTGATGATGAAGAGCGTCATCACCGAGAGGAAATGAGTTTTCGTGAAAAACAGGAGCGCGAGCGAAAACAACAGCAGGAAGCGGAACGGCGTAGACAGGAAAGAGCCGAATTTGAGCGGAAACAGGCCGAGGACCGGGATCGTAGCCGTCAATGTAATACCTGTGCGTTGTCTGGACGGTGCTCGATGAGTTTTAGACGCTCAAACTGTGCCAGTTACAGACCCAGATGATTCATTGTAATGTCAATGATGAAATATTTACAATATAAGGAGGAACAGACTATGTCATGGTCAACAAACAGTAATCAAAAATGCTGCGCTACTTGCGCAAATTGGTCGGGCCCTCGAAATGTTAATTCGTTCAGGGATAAAGTTACAACCCCGGACCCAAAGCCTAACGCAAAATGTAATATAGACCCACGCGTTGGAGGGTTTGCCTATGGCCCTAAGGCAGATTGGTGTTGCGGTAAATATTCCAAGTGGACAGCGTTAAAGTAAGTTTCATATCTATAGCTGAGGCTTTCTAAATCATAACTTCATAATCCCCAAAACACATATTAGAAGGAAAGGTATTTTACTATGATCGGAACATTAGTCGTTGTGGCAATCTTTGTTGCAGCATTCATCTACTTTAAGAAAAACAAGGAAAAGGAACGCGAGGCGCAGGAGCGTAAGGAACAGGAACGCAAGGAACAAGAAAAGGCACGGAAGGAACAGGAAGCGCAAAAGAAGAAGGAAAGAGAAGAAGCCTTTGAAGCATTCTATGCATCTGTGAATTTGGATGAAGAACTGGATTATATCTTCTCGGTTCTGGATAAAAAAGAAGTGTCCATAAGTAATTTTGAAAAAGGTGTTGAACATTTCATTACAAAGAGCGAAACAATCCTTACAAAGGAAGATATTTTGCCCGCTATGCAGAAAGCATTATTCAATCGCGCTTTTTCCGATACTACTTGCACAGGCGCCAGAGTTGTTGCCATCGATTATTTCATATGGGAGGTTATCAGAGCGAAGCTGCTTAATGAGTATGTAAGCTTTGCTGTTTCCAGAGAAAAAGGATCTCGTCTTATTGAGTTTGAAGAGCCTTTCATCAAAGCTCTGTACGGAGCTGCCGGACACGCGTTTAATTACCTGAAGAACGATTTAAAGCAAGAGAAATATCAAACAATGACACCCGCTGATTTTCTCCCTGTTATTGAAGAAAGTGATGTACTGAAATCCTACACGGATGAGGATCCCTTTGCTGTTCAGGAAGTGAGAAAGAAGTGGGCAAACGATATTTATAATGCTCCCCTTGAATTTGTACGTTCGAGCGAATTGAAAGATTTGCTGACTGAAGAAGAACATATGGATGCAATGTACTATCTAACATACGTTGTATTATGCGAGAATGAGGAAGATTGTGTTGAGAATGCCAGTGTTGACACAATTGCGAGTGTCTATACAAATTATTTGAAGGAAATCTACTCTAAAATCAGTGGCTAATCCTTCTCCAGTAATTCAAGTACTATAATTGCTCGGTAAGACACAATACGCTAAAACAATTCTGGTTTTCGCTCAAACTTTACGCCCAGGATTTAACCATTCAAACACCATATTAAAAACAAAAACTGTTAAATAGTTTCGGAGGAAATATAATGGGATTCTTTGACAATATTTTAAAAAAAGTAGGTTCATTTCTTGCTACACGCTACGGTGTGGTTTTGGCCGGAAAATACGAAGGATGCGATATTGCATTGGGCAATCCTCCTACAGAGACAGTAAGCACATCAGAAAGCCTGTCTCAAATGATCTTCTTTAAGGAGAAAGAGGAGGTAGCGCGAATAGATATTGCTGAAGAGATTAAAGAGCTCGTATTCGTAGAAATGATTCATTTCTCTGCGACAAACGATGACTGCTACAGTTGCGTAATCACATTTGCTGACGGTGAGGTAAGCAAGTTCGTTTTGTATCCCAACAGAGCGAAAGGATTTTATAAAAACCTAAAGGGAAAAATGCCTGACGAAACCTGTGCGTTTCTGGAAAAAGAAATTGCAAAGTTGACTAAGGTGTAAGTTTTGCTTGACGCCAACGATGACACCAACGTGCCTTCATTTTGCCTATATACCATGGTGCAAAATGTTTCTTAAAGGCGGAAAAATAAGGAAAAAACATTGAAAAATGTCAAGAAAAGCACAAAAGCATATTAAGCACATTTACTCATAACCCGGAGGTCGTAGGTTCGAGTCCTGCCTCCGCAACCAAAGAAAAACCCATCCATTTGGATGGGTTTTTCTTTGGTTATGGATGCGGACTCGAAGAGGGCGGCCTTGCCGAAGGCAAG
>JAFTVV010000040.1 GCA_017465625.1 Oscillospiraceae bacterium
CTGTTCGATGCCACTCAGACCATGGTTTGCGCTCTGCCCGACGGCAAGACTCAGGTTCAGGTTGTTTCCTGGTACGACAACGAGAACTCCTACGTTTCTCAGATGGTCCGCACCATCAAGCACTTCGCTGAACTGCTGTAATTAAACACCGTAAAGGCCGCAGTCGATTGACTGCGGCCTTTTTCTATGATGCATCGATTCCAATTTGTAGGGACACCCGTCCCCGGGTGTCCGCGGACACGCCGGGAGGCGTGTCCCTACGAGCTCTTACGATAGGTAGATGTACATACGGAAAAACGGGTTGCCTGATTTTCACTTTTTATATTAAAATAAAAAAAGTGCAGACAAAACGGAAAAACTGTGTTATACTATATACTGCAGATTTGTGCAACCAAAGTTATAAAACAAAAAGGAGGCGCATCCTTTGAAATATTGGCGTGGATATTTGGTGGCAGGCATCATTGCCGCCCTGACCGCAATGGTCACCGCTTTTGCTGCGACCCACACAAAGCTGGTAGATATGGTATATCCCTACATCAGCCGTATGATTATGGACTATATGGCAGGCTGGAGTGCCGGTGTCTCCGGCATCCTGTGGCAGACGATTCTCACATTCTTTATTGTGATATTACTGGCTACATTGGTGCTGGTGATTGTATTTAAATGGAATCCCATCCAATGGTTTGGATGGGTGCTGGCAGTGATGAGCGTCTTTTCTCTGATCAGCACCGGTATGTACGGTCTGAACAAGTACGCAGGTCCTATCGAAGAGGATATGCGCTTAGAGCTGAAGGAATATTCCATAACCTCTTTGGAAAATGCGGCCATTTATTACCGGGATACGGTGAATAAATATGCCCACAACTATGCAGGACTGGTACAAAACGAAAGCTTTGAGAATCTGGCGTTATCTGCCGGCAACGGCTTTGAACGACTGACGCTTGAGCAAGGTTATCCCATTTTCAGCGGCACGACTATTCCGGTCAAAATGATGCCGAAGGGTGATCGGGAAAGGGGTGTTACCGGAAAGACCTATACCTTCACCGGTGAATCACTGGTCAACCCCGATGTGCCGGCAGTAGGTCTTCCTTATGCCATCAGCATTGAAATGTGCCACAGAATGTGCATCTACAACGAAGACGATGCAAAATTCGGTGCGATTATGGCCTGTATCTCCAATGCAGACAGCGTTTACGTGTATACCGGCTACCTGATGGCCTATCGTGTGTGCTATAACGCACTGAAGGCGGTGGACAGCAAAGCCAGCAGGGAAGCGCTATCACGCATTGAAAGCGATACCGACCCCAGAGTTTTGCAGGACATCCGCAGCTACAACGAATTCTTTGGTGCAAAAGGCACGGAAGTGGAAGAGAAGCTGTGCAAGCTGCTGGTGAGCTGGCATATTGAAAAAATCATCCAGGACGAAGAGCAGAAAAGCGAAGACATTTTCGACCCGATGGACGAAACCGATTACCGCCTTGAGGATATTTTAGGAAATGATTGATACACTGTTGGAGGGTCTGCCTGCTTTAGGTCTGACCCTGAATCCGGAAACCGCAAAGAAGCTTTGCGCCTTTGGCGAAGCGGTGATCGAGCAAAATAAGGTGATGAACCTGACCGCCATTACCCAGCCGGAGCAGGTGGCAAAGCTCCATTTGCTGGACAGCCTTTGTGTGTTGTCTGCGCAGGATTTACGTCATAAAAAGGTGATTGACGTGGGCTGCGGTGCAGGATTTCCCGGCGTACCGCTGAAAATCGCCTGTCCCGAAATGCAGCTGACCCTGTTGGATTCCTTAGGAAAGCGGATGCACTGGCTGGAAACCGTTCTGCCCACCTTGGGTGTGGATGCCCAGTGCGTTACCGCCCGTGCAGAGGAAGCGGTGGCAACACGACGGGAGCAATATGATTTTGCCACCAGCCGCGCTGTGGCACGTCTGCCCATTTTGTTGGAGCTGACCGCCCCTTACGTCAAGGTGGGTGGTGCAGTGCTGGCAATGAAAGGCACTGCCGCCAGGGAGGAACTGGAGGAATCCAAAAAAGCCATTAAAACACTGGGTCTTCAGTTGGAAAAGGTACTGGAATTTCCCATGGACGGCACAGCCCACACGGTGATCGTACTGCGGAAAATCGCTCCCACGCCCAAGCAGTACCCACGCCGCTATGCAAAAATCAAGCAAGCGCCGCTTTGATCGGCAAAGCCGATCAATCGATATAAATCCCTTGCGGAATTTTCCATATATGCTTTGCACTCGATATTCCGCTTTGCGGATCGATATGTTTGCTCCGCAAACGTGGATTTATATTATATCGAATGGCAAAGCCATATATCAATAAAAGACTCCCCCTGCAGGGGAGGCTAAAAAACCGCCGCGTCGATTGACGCGGCGGTTTTTGTTGTTTAGGAAACTTTGGTCATCACGATGGGGAAGATGTAATCAATCATCATACTGATCGCTGCTTCTTCCTCTTCATCCATCTCGCTGGTGTCGATGCCGGTCAGCTCCAGCTTTTTGGCAGAGAGCTTGTAGGTGAAGGCTTCCTCGGTGTCGCTGTCGAAATACAGCTTGCCGTCGGCAAACTTGTAGGTGCCTTCCTCAGATTCCAGATCGTCCAGATCGATTTCCTGGGCGGCTTCAGCAGCCATCTGATCCAGCAGTGTCTCAACATCCACGCCTTCCTGTGCAGCTGCCTGCTCCAGTGCTTCTGCAGGATACAGGGTCTTTACCAGATCCTTTGCAATGTCGGTCAAATCGGTAACCATCTTCTCTGCGCTGGCTTGGTCCACACTGACGGAGTAGGTGCCGTCGGCGGCAAAATCAAAGTATGCCTTCAACTCTGCCTTCTTGTTGCTCTCATAATCCAAGCCCATCATCGCAAACGAAGCTGTGAATATCTCGCCCACATCGAAGGTCCACTGCCAGCGGCCTACGATCATTTCCTCGTCGGAGAGTTTATCTGCTTTGCCGCCGCAGCCTGCCAGCAGTGCAAAAATCATCAGCACGCTGAGGGTCAATGCTAAAATCTTCTTCATAATTTAAACCATACCTTTCTTCTTATTTTTTGGGGATAATTCAATTATAGCACTTTTGTCCTAAATGTCAACCGACCCCGTATCACAGGGCACTGCCGTGCCTGCCGGTAAAAATCGTTCTTGTGTCTGCTGTCAGGATATGCTATACTCAAGAAAAAGAAAGGGGATTCGGATATGCAATACCGTAAATTTGGAAATACCGGCGCAGAAATTTCCGCATTGGGCTTCGGCTGTATGCGCCTGCCGGAATATCAGAGCGAGGACGGCACCTGGCACGTAGATCAGGAGATTACAAATGCGATGCTGACACGGGCATACGAGCTGGGCGTCAACTATTTCGACACTGCGTATTTATACTGCCACGAAAACAGTGAGGTGGCCATCGGCAAGGCGCTTGCACCCATTCGGGACAAGGTTCATATCTCCACCAAGTGCCCCCTGGATCGGGTGCAATCTGCAGAGGATTACGAGCGCATCCTGAATCACAGCTTGGAAAAGCTGGGCACGGATCACATCGACTTTTACCATTTTTGGGCCATCAACCAAAAGGTTTTTGATGAGAAAATTGTCCCTCTGGGACTGATGGAAAAGGCACTGGAAATGAAGAAACAGGGAAAAATCCGTCACATTTCCTTCTCCTTCCATGATACCCCAGAGGCCCTGAAGCACATTATCGACCACGGCTATGCCATGGAAACGGTACTGCTGCAGTATAACCTGCTGGACCGCGCCAACGAGGAAATGATCCGCTACGCCGCCGAAAAGGGACTGGGCGTTGTGGTGATGGGACCTGTAGGCGGCGGCCGTCTGGCTGCACCCACAGAGCTGTCCCAAAAGTTGGGCAGCGGCAATTTGGCTACATACGAACTGGCACTGCGCTTTGTGTTGGGCAATCCCAATGTGTGCTGTGCGCTGTCCGGTATGCAAAGTGTGCAGATGGTGGAGCAAAACGCGGCAGTTGCCTCTTTGGAAACACCTATGACCGAGGAGCAGTGGAAAAATGTGGGTGATGCTCTGGAGAATCTGAAAAAGTTCTCCCAGCTGTACTGCACCGGCTGCGGCTACTGCCAGCCTTGCCCCAAGGGTATCAAAATTCCCGAAATTTTCAAGGCCTATACATACCACAATGTGTATGGTCTTCACGATTTGGCAAAGCGCACCTACGATCGGTACATTCATAACGAGAAGCAGCCCGGTGCCACCTCCAACGACTGTGTGGGATGCGGTTACTGTGAAAAGAAATGCCCTCAGCACCTGAAAGTGCGGCAGCTGCTGAAAATGGCAGAAAGTGCCTTGGAAGCACTGTAAACGGACAATTAAATAATGCGGGCGGATGATATCCGCCCCTACGGTATTGAACAAAACGTGCAATTAAATAATGCGGGCGGATGATATCCGCCCCTACGGTATTGAACAAAACGTGCGATAGAACTCGTAGGGGCGGATATCATCCGCCCGTTTTTTAATTGTCGGCTTCGCCGACACCATAATCTGGCCCCCTTGCCTAAAGGGTAAGCGAAGCGCAGTCGCGGTAGTGAATGACAGCCTGGTAGGCTGTCAGAGCCGCGACCGGACGCCCGCAGGCGTTGTCGAAAA
>JAFTVV010000008.1 GCA_017465625.1 Oscillospiraceae bacterium
GGTCATTGCTGCGGTCACCACGACCACGACCATCACCACGACGAGGACGGTCATTGCTGCGGTCATCACGACCACGAGCATCACCACGACGAGGATGGTCATTGCTGCGGTCACCACGACCACGACCATCACCACGACGAGGATGGTCATTGCTGCGGTCACCACGACCACGACCATCACCACGACGAGGACGGTCATTGCTGTGGTCACCATGACCACGACCATCACCACCATCACCACGCCGATGAGGTGTTTACCTCCTGGGGTGTAGAGACCGCAAAGAAGTTTACCGCTGCGGATATCGAAAAAGCTTTGGAAGCCCTGGATTCCGGTGAATACGGGCTTGTTTTGCGTGCAAAGGGCATTGTGCCCTGTGCTGATGGCGGCTGGATTCATTTTGACTATGTGCCCGAGGAACACAATGTGCGTATGGGCGGTGCAGATGTAACCGGTAAGCTGTGCGTCATTGGTGCACAGCTGAACGAGCAGGCTGTTGCGGCGCTGTTTGGGGTGTAAGCGATGGCTCAGATTCCTGTTTACGCCTTTACAGGCTTTTTAGATTCCGGCAAAACAAAGTTCATTCAGGAAACCCTGGAAGATCCCCGATTCAATGCCGGTGAACGAACCCTTTTGCTGGTGTTCGAGGAAGGGGAGGAGGAATATGATTTTTCCGCATATCCCCACCAAAATGTATATTTGGAGGTACTGGATCAGCAAACAGTCACATCCGGTGAGCTGAAGGCCTTGGCGAAGAAGCACAAGGCACAGCGCGTTGTGGCGGAGCTGAACGGTATGCAGCTTGTGGGAGACCTTTATGCCCGTTTCCCGGACGATTGGGTCGTGGCGCAGGAGGTAATGTTTGCCGATGCCACCACCATTATGTCCTATAATGCCAATATGCGCAATTTGGTGATGGACAAGCTGATGGGCGGTCAGATGGTGGTATTCAACCGTCTGGAAAAGGATGCAGATACCTCCCATCTGCACAAACTGGTGCGTGCCGCAAACCGTCGGATGGACATCCTTTACGATTATCTGGACGGCACAACGGCCTTTGACGATGTGGAAGACCCCTTGCCCTTTGATATCGAAGCGCCTGTGGTGGAAATTGCAGACGAAGACTATGCACTGTGGTATCGGGATGTGACGGAAGAACCCCAAAAATATCACGGAAAGACGGTGCGTTTCAAGGCACAGGTGGCAATGCTCCGCCGGGAAAAGGGCAATATGTTTGCCCCCGGTCGTTTTGTAATGACCTGTTGCGTGGACGATATCCAGTTCTGCGGTGTACCCTGTCAATACGAGGGCGCCAAGGCGTTGGAGTCCCGTTCCTGGGTAACGGTGGAAGCCACCGTGTCCGCCGAGAAGCACTATCTCTATCAGGGGGAATTAGGGCCTGTTCTGACGGCACTTTCCGTCTCGCCTGCCGACCCTGCAACGGAAGAAGTGGCAACCTTTTAAATAGCACAATCGGGGCAACCAATGGTTGCCCCGATCTAGAGTGTCAAAGAACCCCCAAACCGTCAAAACACAAAAAATACATCCTATTAAAAGCGTAGGGGACGGGTCTCCCGTCCCAAAAGTAATATTTTCTAAAACGCCTTGCTGTGCAAGGCGTTTTGACTTACTGCACAACGCGACCCTCTCGAGTATCCACATACACTTCGGGGTCGCGTTGCTTGTCTTTGGAGCTTCTTTAACCTCTGGCAGCTTGTCAAAAACATAGTTTTTTGACAAGCTGAATCGGGGCAACCAATGGTTGCCCCGATCTTTTACGTAAAAAACAGACGCGCGGTAATGCTGGCCGTCAAAAAGCCCACAAAATCCGCAAAAAGGGCGGCAGGAAGGGTGAACCGGGTTTTGGAGATTCCTGCCGCGCCGAAATATACACTGACGGTGTAAAAGGTGGTCTCTGTAGAACCCAACATCACCGCCACCGTGCGGCCAACGGTGGAATCTACTCCGTAGGTGGCCATCAGCTCTGTGCCCACCGACAGGGCGGCACTGCCGCTGATGGGTCGGATCAGTACTAGCAGTGCCGTTTCCTTTGGAATACCGAAAACACGGAAAACGGGCGATAAAAGCTCGCCCAGCCAAGCCGTTACCCCGGAGACCCGAAGCATACTGACGGCAATGAGCATCATCACCAACGTCGGCACCAACGTCCATAAAAGCTGCAGACCCTCACGACCGCCTTGTAACAACAGGTCGTAGGGGTCTTCTTTTTTGCCCAACGCCCAAGCCGCGGTGGCAAACAGCAAAATGGGCACCAAATAAGATGAAATCAATCCCATATTTTTCCCAACACCTTTGCGCACAAAAGTCCCAAGCCTGCAGAGCACAGGGAACTGACCCAAACTGCAGGCAAAATATCAAAAGGGGAGGCAGCACCCAAGCTGCTGCGGACTGCCGCAACGGTGGCAGGAATACATTGAATGGATGCAGTGTTCAGCACAATCAAACGGCACAGCTCATTGCTGGCAACGCTGTCTTTTCGGTGACTTGCCAACCGTTTTGCGGCGGCAATGCCCATAGGGGTAGCGGCATTGCCCAGCCCCAAAAAGTTGGCGCAGATGTTGCCGCTTAAATACCCCTGCAGTATGCTGTCGGTTTTACAGGAGGGAAACACCTTGTAAAGCACCGGCTTTAAAAGCCTTCCCAAAAGAGCAGTCAAACCGATCTTTTCCATCACTTTACCCACCCCACTCCACAGACAGAGCGAACCTGCCAGGGAGATTGCAAGTGTGATGCCTTCCTGCGCACCCCGACTGATTCCACCGGACAAATTTCCTCCTTGTCCCGTGAGCAGTCCGTAAAAAAGGGAGATTGCCACCATCCCCGTCCAAACCCAGCTGATTACCAAAGCCATCCCTCCGCTATCACTATATGCGAAGAAACAAAAAAATACGCCCCAGTGGGGCGTATCCTGAGTGTTAAAAACCGTGTCATTGTGCACCGGTGCGCACACTGGTGCGGCAATCTCGTGTTCAAATCTTTACCGTGTGTTTAATTGTCTTCCAGGGCGGCTTCGTAAACCACATTTTTAGGGAGATTCAGCTCCTGCGCGGTCTGCTTTACCGCATCCTTGCGGCTGAGTCCCTGTGCCATCAGCTGGCTGACACGGACTTTAGCGTCCTGGGTGGTTGCAGTTTCCTTTTGCACAGGAGCAGCACCGGCTACTACCAACACAAACTCGCCTTTTGGCGGCTGCGTTTCGTAATAGGTGATTGCACCGCCGATGGTGGTGCGAATCACTTCCTCGTGCAGCTTGGTCAGCTCCCGGCACAGGCTGATGGGACGCTCTGCACCGAAAACCTCCTGCAGACTTTCCAAGGTGGCGCACAGCTTATGGGGTGCTTCGTAGAAAATCATGGTGCGCTGTTCGTCCTTCAGACTTTCCAAGTGCTCCCGTCTACTCTTTTTGCTGGTGGACAGGAAGCCTTCAAAGCAAAAACGGCCTGTGGCTTGACCGGAGATGCTCAGTGCGGTGATCACCGCACAGGGGCCGGGAATGGCGCATACCACGATGCCTGCCTCGGCGCACTGCTTCACCAGATCCTCACCGGGGTCAGAGATGGCAGGAGAGCCTGCATCGGAAACCAAAGCACAGGTTTCTCCTGCAAGGATTCGCTCCACAATTTGCAACCCTTTTTGCGCCTTGTTGTGCTCGTAGTAGCTGACAAGGCTTTTTTTAATACCCAAATGGTTTAAAAGCTTCAGAGAAACGCGGGTGTCCTCGGCGGCAATAAAATCCGCCTGCTCCAATGTCTCCCGGCAACGGGGGGAGATGTCTCCCAAGTTGCCGATGGGGGTAGGAACAAGATAAAGCATACCGGCCATATAAAAATCTCCTTACAGGTGATAAAGCTGTTTAAAATACGCTGTGGGCGTGCCGTCAGCGTGATATAGTGCCTGCTCCTGAATGGTCAGACCCACTTTTCCGCCTTTGCGGCACTGAAGAAGGACCAACGTGACAGGACCTCCTGTTTGGTGACGCAAGAGGCATAGTGTTTTTGGCTGCAATTTATTTTTGCAGGCCTCGTGGCACAGCTGTGCCAGATTTTCCGGTTTGTGGACCAAAAAGAAATCCCCACCGTACTTCAGCGCCCGTCCGGCAACGGCAAAAAGCTCTTCGGTACTGCACCGGTCGGTGTGACGCGCCTGCGCGTATGTTGCGCTTTTGAATCCACCGGTGAAATAAGGGGGATTGGAGACGCAGACTGCAAAAGAGCCGGCAGGGAGCATTTCAGGGATGGAACGCAGATCGGCGCATAGACTTTTAAGGCGATCACCCAAACCGTTTGCGGCAATGTTTTTCAGCGCGCACCGGTGGTCGGATTCCGACAATTCCACACCGGTTACGGTGCAGTGAGGATCTTTGGCGCACAGCAGAAGACCCAATGTGCCGCAGCCGGAACCCAAATCCAGCACGCTGGCATTTTTCGGCAATTTCACAAAGCTGCTTAAAGCCATCGAATCGGTGCTCAGGGGAAAACTGTCGCTATTTAATTCCAAGGTGTATCCACCGTACAGCTGTTCCATAATTCATCCTCGAATGTAGCTCATAAGAAAAAACAGCCTGCGCCGCCGTAACCGGAGCGCAGGCTGATAGCAAGATCAAAGAATCAGCCTTCCTCGATTGCTTCAACAGGGCAGTTGTCAACGCAGGTACCGCAGTTTACGCAGATATCAGCATCGATTACGTACTTCTCGTCACCCTCGGAGATTGCCTCTACAGGGCAGTTGTCAGCGCAGCTACCGCACTTGACACAAGCGTCAGTAATATTGTAAGCCATGGTTTTCCCTCCAGATTATTTTTTAAGCGCACAGAATGTGCAACACTATTCTAACACGGATTCTGCAAAATGCAATGGTTTTTTCCGTCAGCGTGTATATTTTTTTACAGCATAGGAGAAACTGTACAGATATGGGAGGGATCGGATGCATTTGTCGGTGGAAAGTAAAAGGCTGATCCTGTCTGCGGCCCGTCGTGCAAGACAGTATGGGCACAGCTTTGTAGGAAGTGACCATCTGCTGCTTGCAATGTGCAGCAGTACCTGCAGAGCAGGCTTTATGCTGCGTGGTGCAGGGGTTGAGCCGGCGGCAGTAGAAAAACTGGTTTTATTCCAGTGGGGCGTAGGCGGTAAATATTTACCCCTTTATCAGGGGTTTTCCGGTGATGTGGCTCGGATTTTGCGGGGCGCGTCCCGGGAGGCGGTATTGCAAGGATCTTACCGTGTAGAGCCGGATCATCTGCTGTTATCGGTTTTGCGGCAGGAGCATACGGCGGCACGGCAGGATTTGCAGCTTTTAGGCGTGGATTTGTCTGCGCTTTTTACAGCAGGGGTACAGGGCTTTTTGAAGCCTGCGCCCCAAAAACAACAGGAGGCGATTCAAACGAAGTTATTAGACCAATTCAGTGAGGATTTGATTCAAAAAGCATCCGGTATGGAGCCGGTGATTGGCAGAAAAAAAGAAATCGAGACGGTGATCGGTATTTTGTCCCGTAAGCATAAAAATAATCCGGCACTGGTAGGCGCACCGGGGGTTGGAAAGACTGCAATCGCAGAGGGACTGGCACAGCGGATGGCGGCAGGGGATGTACCCCCTCAGCTGAAAAACAAGCGGTTGGTCAGTCTGCATATTGCCAATTTGGTGGCAGGCACGAAATATCGGGGAGAATTTGAGGAACGGGTACGGGATGTGCTGGCGGAAATCCGGCGCAGTGGGGATGTGATCCTGTTTGTGGATGAAATGCATACCATTGTGGGTGCAGGCGCGGCAGAGGGTGCAATTGATGCTTCCAACATCTTAAAACCGGCGTTGGGACGGGGAGAATTGCAAATGATTGGCGCAACCACCGTGGAAGAATACCGCAAGTACATCGAAAAGGATGGAGCGCTGGAACGGCGTTTTCGACCGGTGCGGATCGAAGAGCCGGACGAAGAGCAGACGATGGAAATATTACAGGGTCTAAAGGCAGGACTGGAGCGACACCACGGTATGCGCATTGCACAGGAGGCATTGGAGGCGGCAATCAGCCTGTCAAAGCGGTATTTGCAGGATTTGTACCTGCCGGATAAAGCCATAGACCTGCTGGATGAAGGTGCTTCCCATGCCAAAATGGAGCAGATGCAAAAAAAGGATGGGGGACAGCTTGCTTTGGAGGAGGCGCTGAGCAAAGCTGTTCAGGCAGGCGAATTTGAAAAGGCGGCCAAATTGCGGGATGCTTTAGGGGTGAAAACGGGAAGCGGTGGCACACGGCGTGCACGGACGGTCAATGCTCAGGATGTGGCTTGGGCGGTGTCTATGCGCACCGGTATTCCTGCAGGACGCCTGAGCCAGACCAGACGGCAAATGCTGCTCAACCTGGAGCAAACTCTCAATACAGAGCTTATAGGACAGGAGGCGGCAGTAAAGCAGGTTTGCAGTGTTATACGACGGGGATTGTCGGATGTGCGTGATGAGAATCGGCCTGTGGCGACACTGCTGTTGACGGGCCCCACAGGGGTGGGAAAAACGGAACTTTGCCGTCAGCTTGCAAAAGCACTTTACGGAAAAACCGACGCAATGCTCCGACTGGATATGACGGAGTTTATGGAAAAGCAGTCTGTTGCCAGACTGATTGGTGCGCCTCCCGGATACGTGGGCTACGAGGAAGGGGGCAAGCTGACGGAGGCAGTGCACCGCAGGCCCTACTGTATTGTGCTTTTGGATGAATTGGAAAAGGCGCACGCGGATGTTGCCGGACTTTTGCTTCAAATTATGGAGGAGGGGGAACTGACGGATTCTGCCGGTCAGAAGGTCAGCTTCCGCAATGCGGTGGTGGTGATGACCTGCAATCTGGGCGGCGGTGCGGTCGGAAATTTAGGCTTCCGGACGGAGGGGCAAGCGCAAACTCGGGACAGTCAGCTGCGTCAGCACTTTTCCCCTGAATTCATAGGACGACTGGACGGCATTGTGCCCTTTCAAAAGCTACAGCAGGAGCATAAAATCCAAATTATCCGCAAGTATCTGACGCAGCTTTTGGAGCGTATGGAGAAAAACAAAATGCAGCTGATTCTGCCGAAAGAACTGCCTTTTTATATTGCACAGCAGGCAGATTTGAGAGGTGGAGCCAGAGATTTGCGCCGCGCGGTGCAGGAACAGGTGGAAGCGCCACTGGCGGATTATCTGCTGGAATGTACCAAAACACCTGCAAAAATCTACGGGGAATGGACGGAGCACGGGATGCATTTTCGTCAGTAAACACTCAAAATAGAACAAGTGTTCTATAATGCCGAAATTTCCAATTTTTTCTCTAAAAAATTTGGGGATTTTTACAAAAACCTCTTGCTTTTTGACTTTATATCCATTATACTGTCAGTAAATGGAGCAAAATGGTAGTTAAGTGGAGTAAAATGGAGAGGAGGTAAGCATTATGATCGGAAAATACCCTGCAAAGTTAGACGATAAGAACCGTCTTTTTGTTCCTGCAAAGCTTCGTGCAGAGCTGGGTGAAGATTTCTATGTGACGCTGGGTGTGAACTGCGGCCATCGCTGTCTGACGGTATACACTGCCGCCGACTGGGAAGTGCTGAGCCAAAATTATAATGCCTTGCCGATTTCTCAGCGCGCCGCCGCAACCAGCCTGATTTTTATGAATGCCGCCCAGTGCAGTCCCGATAAGCAATTCCGTTTCGGCCTGACCCAGTTTTTGCTGGAGTACGCCGGTATCGGACGGGACGTGATGGTGGTTGGACGTGCAGGTCAGGCAGAGATTTGGGATACAGAAGAATTCAACCGCTTCGAGCAAGAGAATTTGACACCCGAAAAATTGCTCGCCTCTCTGGAGGCCATTGGTCTATGAGTGCATTTCATCATATTTCCGTGCTGCTGAACGAGTGTATTGAGGGGCTGAATATCCGTCCCGACGGCATTTATGTAGACGGTACGTTAGGCGGTGCCGGTCACTCCTTTCAAATTGCCGCAAGGCTGAAAGACGGTAAATTGATTGGCATTGACCGGGATCAGGTCGCCTTAAAGGCGGCAGGGGAGCGCTTGTCCGTTTATGGGGAACGGGTGCAGCTGGTGCATTCCAACTTCTGCCATATGGCGCAGGTGCTGAAAGAGCTGAATATTCAGGGTGTGGATGGCATTTTGCTGGATTTGGGCGTGTCCTCTCCGCAGTTGGACGACGGTCAGCGCGGTTTTTCCTATATGGTGGATGCACCGCTGGATATGCGTATGAACAGCGCAGACAGCCTGAGTGCCCATACGGTGGTAAATACCTGGTCTCAGGAAGAATTAAAGCGAATCCTGTATAACTACGGTGAGGAACGGTACGCCCCTCAAATTGCGGCGGCAATTTGCCGCAAAAGGGCAGAAAAACCCATCGAGACTACACTGGAATTGGTAGAAATTATTAAAAATGCAATGCCCCCCGCGGCGTTACGGGAAAAACAGCATCCGGCAAAGCGCAGCTTTCAGGCGATCCGCATTGCGGTAAACGATGAGCTGGGTGCAGTGGAGCAAATTATGGCAGACGCCGTGGAGCTGTTGAATCCCGGCGGACGGCTGTGCATCATTACCTTCCATTCTCTGGAAGACCGCATTGTCAAGCTTGGAATGCAGGATGCCGCCAAGGGCTGTACCTGTCCTCCGAACTTTCCGGTGTGCGTCTGCGGCAAGAAGCCGAAGGTGAAACTGATTACCAAAAAGCCGATTGTGGCATCGGACGAAGAATTGGAAGAAAACCCCAGAAGCAGAAGCGCGAAACTGCGCATCTGTGAAAAAATATAGAAAGGTGGGAAAGTAGATGGCAAGAAAAATAGATGTGCTCTATGTCAACGGTTATACAGAGGGCTCTGCGGCACGTAAGATTGCCCCTGCTTTCCCGGAAGCTAAGCCTCAGAGAAAGCCGAGAGCGAGAAGCAAGCGGCGAGTGATTGCCATTGATCCTGTGGCCATTGGAAGCATCCTTGTGGCGGTATTTTTACTGGTGATGATGGTCGTTGGAATGAACACTTATCAAAATGCAGTGGAAGATGCCCAAATGATGGAAAATTATCTGCATACCCTGCAAAACGAGAATGAAGCCCTCTCTGCGCAGCTTTGGGCGGATGTCGATTTAGCAGAGGTGGAGCGAACAGCGCTGGCATTGGGTATGGTGCCGAAGGATCGCATACCTGTTCACCAAATCCAGCTTCAGGAGCCTGTACAGCAGCAGCCTGAAAGTGGTTGGTTTAATCAATTGGTGGCAATGCTGACGAATCTTTTTGCATAAAGATTGTCCCGGCCAATAGACTGAAATAGCAGCTCAAATGGGCGGCAAGGGATTCCCTTGCTGCCCTTGCTTGCTAAAAAGGGATGGATGGAAGGTCGGGGAAAATGGGTAAAAAGCGGCGAAAAAAGCAGTACGGACGCCTGCGCGGAGACAGCGGACAGCAGCGGCGCACCCGGATTGTGGCGTGGATTTTAAGTGCTGTAGTATTCCTGCCTTGCGGAATACAGCTTTACCGACTGATGATCGTGCAGTATGATTTTTACAGACAAAAGGCGCTGGATAATCAGACACGCACAACCAATGTTGCACCGGTTCGGGGCAACATTTACGACTGCAATATGCAGCTTTTGGCATATAATGAGGATCGGGAGAATGTGTATTTAAATCCCCACCGGCTGCGGCAGTTCCGTACGGATATTGGGGAAATGGCACGCACGCTTGCACCGCTTGTAAATAAAGAGGCCTCCTGGATCGAAGCCCAGGCAAAGGATACCTCTATGCGCTACAAGCAAATTGCCGCCGGTGTGGATCGGGAAACCGCCACAGCGATTCGTGCATATATTGCCGAGCATCAGATTGACGGCATCCATTTAGAGCCGGCGGTGCAAAGAAGCTACCCCTATGGAAGCTTAGCCGGTCAGGTGCTGGGCTTTGTGAACAGCTCCAATGAGGGTGCAGAAGGGGTGGAAGCTGCCTACAATGGCTTTTTACAGGGCGGCATGGGGAAAACCATCTCCTCTACCGGCAATAACGAAACGAATATGCCCTATCCCTACGAAGCGTACCTGGCAGGTAAACAGGGCTGTGACGTGGTGCTGACACTGGATATCACCGTGCAGGCCTGTCTGGAAAAGCAGATGGCCGCCGCTATTGACCGCTATGATGTGCAAAACGGTGCATTCGGGATAGTAATGGACGCCCAGACCGGCGCGATTCTGGCAATGGCCACCTTGGGCGGCTATGACCCCAATGTATATAATCAAATAGCCGACCAGGAGAAGGCGGCGGAATTGGAACAGCTGCAGCAGGCATACTTATCATACGAGGAAGGCAGTGCCGCCTACGAGGAAGGCAAAAAGAAGTACAACGAGGAGCTGAAAAACGCCCAATTGAAGCAGTGGCGCAACCGATGCATCAGCGACGGCTATGAGCCGGGCTCTACGTTTAAGCTGATGACTTTGGCGGCAGCGCTGGATACAGGCGCAGTCAGTCTGACCAGTTCCTTTCATTGCAGTGGTGCGGAGCATATTACAGGGCGCAGTCAGCTGCTGCACTGCTGGCGTTCTACGGGACACGGTCCACAGCAAACCCCACAGGCATTACAAAATTCCTGCAATTTGGCTTTTGCCCATATTGCCCTGTCTTTAGGCGGTGACCGCTTTTACGAGTATGTAAAACGCTTTGGAATTCTGGAAAAAACAGGAATCGACCTTTACGGGGAAAGTAAAGGGGTGTTTTTTGACCGTTCCATTGTCACCGACACAGACAAATGGGGCACAGCATCCCTGACTTCCGGTTCTTTTGGTCAGACCTTTAAGCTGACACCGCTGCAGCTTGTACGTGCAGTGGCCGCGGTGGTGAACGGTGGATACCTGTTAGAGCCTTATGTGGTATCTGAGGTGCTGGACGCACAGGGGCGTACGGTGCTGAAGCAAGAGCCGACGGTTTTGCGGCAGGTTATTTCTGAGGAGACCTCCCGTACAATGTGTACCCTGATGGAATCGGTGGTCACCGAGGGCACAGCTAAAAACGCCAAGGTCTACGGATTTTCCATCGGGGGTAAAACAGGCACAAGCGAAAAAATTGATGTACTGGATGAAAGCGGAAATCCCACACTGGATAAAATTGTATCCTTTATAGGGGTTGCGCCGATGGATCATCCGCGGTATATTGTACTGGTGGCGCTGGATGCACCCTCACGAAAAACCGGATTGTATATCTCCGGAGGCGTGATGGCGGCGCCCACGGTAGGTGCGGTGCTTGCAGATATTCTGCCGGATTTGGGTGTTGCCCCTGCGTATCCGGAAGAGGATGCGGCGGCGCGGCAGATCACGGTTGCAGATTATACAGGTCTTACAAAGCAGGAAGTGGCACAGAAGCTCAAGGAACAACAGCTTACCGCAGTGCTTGCAGGTACAGCGCAGGCGGTTACGGCGCAGATTCCTGCACCGGGAACGGTCATTTCAGGAGACAGCGAGCTGATGCTGTATTTCGGTCCGCAGCCGGATATAGAATATGTGACTGTCCCTGATTTTTGGGGACTGAACCATCAGCAAGCATTGGAAAAAGCCAGTGCCGCAGGACTTTATATGCTTCCCCGCGGCAACGACAGCGGCGCACCAACCGTAAAAGTCACGATGCAATCCCACGCCAAGGATACACAAGTGCCCAGGGGCACGGTGATAACCCTGACGTTTACAGATACCAATATTCAAAACTAAAAGATACAGCACAAAGGAGCATAATGATGAAATTAAGTGCACTTTTGAAGGGCGTAGAGATTCTGGAAATTCACGCCGATATGGATATGGAAATTCATCACATTGCCAACGACTCCCGAAAGGTAGAGACCGGAGATTTGTTTATGTCCATTTCCGGCTTTACCACCAACGGCAACCGTTTTATTTCTGTTGCCATGGAAAAGGGCGCGGCAGTAGTGGTCACTGCAACCAAACCGACAGAAGATGTACCCTATGTTTTGGTATCATCCGACCGCTTGGCGATGGCGCAAATTGCGGCTAATTTCTATGACCATCCGGCGCAGAAGCTGAAAATGGTGGGTGTCACCGGCACCAACGGCAAAACCACAGTCACCCTTTTGGTAAAACACATTTTGGAAACGGTAAAGGGTGCAAAAGTGGGTTTGATCGGTACGATGGAAAACCTGATCGGAGAGGAAGTTGTGCCCACAGAGCGTACCACACCGGAAAGTCCGCAGCTGCAGGCGTTGTTTGCCCGTATGGTGGATGCAGGCTGTAGTTATGCAGTGATGGAGGTTTCCTCTCACGCCATTGCATTGGAACGGGTAGGCGGTGTGCATTACCACGTTGCCGCCTTTACCAATCTGACGGAGGATCATCTGGACTTCCACAAAACCATGGAAAATTACGGGGAAACAAAGGCGATGCTTTTTGCCCGATCCGATAAAGCTGTATTGAATCAGGACGACGGGTGGTATTCCCTGATGGCATCCAATGCCGCCTGCGAGCCCTTGACCACAGGTTTATCTGAGAACGCAGGCTTGTACGCCACGGATTTGGAGCTTGTTGCCGACGGTGTCCGCTTTACTGCCCATTACGGACAGGAGCAGGCCTTTGTGTACCTGCCCATTCCCGGCAAGTTCACCGTATATAATGCGCTGACGGCACTGGGCATTGCGCTGGCGCTGGATATTGATCTGCAGACAGCAGCGGCGGCACTGAAGACCGCCAAAGGCGTAAAAGGCAGGGTAGAGGTCGTACCTACCGAGGGAAAGGACTATACCGTACTCATTGACTACGCCCATACCCCTGACGGCCTGCAAAATGTGCTCAGTGCGGTAAAGGGCTTCTGCAAAGGACGGCTGATTGCCGTGTTTGGCTGTGGCGGTGACCGCGATCCGATGAAGCGACCTATTATGGGCAGAATCGGTGCAGAAATTGCAGATATTGCAGTGATTACTTCCGATAATCCGCGCACAGAAAATCCCCATGCCATCATCGAGGATATACTGTCCGGTGTGGAGGATCGCAGCAATTGCGCAGTGATTGAAAATCGAGTGGAAGCTATTCATTATGCTATGGACATTGCGCAAAAAGATGATATAATTGTACTGGCCGGTAAGGGTCACGAGACTTATCAGGAAATTTGCGGCGTAAAGAACCACCTGGATGAACGGGAGGAAGTCGCAAAGTATTTGTGAATCGAGGAAATGGCAATGGCCCAGATTACATTACAGCAGGCCGCCCTGTGGTGCGGCGGTCAGGTTGCGGAAAAATATAAAAACGTGGTTTTTGACGGTGCCCATTATGATTCCCGTAAACTGCAAAAGGGGCAGCTGTTTGTTGCACTGGTGGCGGCACGGGACGGTCACGATTTTATTCCCTCTGCTATGGAAAAAGGTGCGGCGGCAGTGCTATGCAACCGCGTGGAGGGGGATTATCCTGCCATTGTGGTGGCGGATACCCGTATTGCCTTAGGGCAGATTGCCGCAGGCTATTTAAAGCAGATGGGCGGCAAGGTGATCGGTGTCACCGGCTCGGTAGGCAAAAGCACCACCAAAGAGATGATTGCATCCGTGGCGGCAACCACCTATAAAGTGAGTAAAACACCTGCAAACCACAATAACGATTTGGGTCTGCCTGCCGCAGTGCTGGCAATGGACGCAGATACCCGTGTGGTGGTGCTGGAAATGGGAATGAGCCATTTCGGAGAAATTGAATACCTATCCCGACTTGCAAATCCCCAACTGGGCGTGATTATCAACGTGGGCACGATGCACATTGAGAATTTAGGCTCACGGGAAGGCATTTTGCAGGCAAAGCTGGAAATTGCCAAGGGGATGCCCCAAGACGGCAAATTGCTTTTGTATGGAGATAACGACCTTTTGTGGAGCGTGCGGGAACAGTTACCTGTGCAGAGCAGCTATTTTGGCGTTTCCAATGAAAAATGTGCTTTGCAGGCCTGTAATGTTCAGGAAACCGAAAACGGGATTCACTTTGATGTTCGCTATGCAGGCGGTGCATTTGCGGTGTATCTGCCTCTGGAGGGCGCCCACTATGTTTCCGATGCCATGGCGGCAGTAAGCGTAGGCCTGGAACTGGGCATTTCTGTAGAGAACATTCAAAAAGGACTTGCAGATTTTCAGAATATGGAAGGTCGGCAGGAGATTTTTGATTATCAGGGGATCACAGTGATTAAAGACTGCTATAATGCAGGCCCTGAATCCATGGCGGCGGCGCTGCAGGTGCTGAAAAACCGTTCGGGACGAAAAATTGCAGTACTGGGCGATATGCTGGAGCTGGGCGCGCACAGCCATCAGGCACACTTTGAAACGGGTAAGATTGTGGCAAAATGCGCAGATGTGCTTTTGTGCTATGGCCCTGCGTGTGCGGCAATGGCCGAAGGCGCACTGGAAGGCGGTATGCAAACCCAATGGGTGCACCACTTTACGGATCGCAGTATGTTGGCAGAAACATTACAAAAGCTGTCAATGCCGGGAGATGTGTTGCTGTTTAAAGGCTCTCGGGGAATGAAAATGGAACTGGCACTGGAACAGTTTATGACGAAAGAGCGTTAATTGGAGGATATACGTATGATGCGGATTATTTTAACGGGAATTGCCGGCGGCGTTTTGTCCGGTGTACTGGGCTTGATTTTGCTGCCGATTTTACGGGCGCTGAAGGCGGGGCAGTCGGTGCATAAAATCGGTCCTACCTGGCATAACGTAAAAGCAGGCACACCGTTGATGGGTGGCTTGATGTTCATCGGTGCGGCAGTGATTTGCCTGCTCGTAAATCTGCTGACCGTTCAGGATTACAAAGTGTATCTGGTATTGGGTCTTTCTCTGCTTTTTGGTCTTGTGGGCTTTTTGGACGATTTCTTCAAGGTCAAGTTTAAAAGAGATCTGGGCCTGACGGCAATGCAGAAAATGCTTCTGCAAATGGCCGTTTCCGCCATTTATCTGTACATCCTGTATAAGATGGGCGTACAGCTGACTGCGCTGTATATTCCTTTTGTAAATACCTTTGTCCATATCCCTCTGCCCATCTACATTCTTTTTGCGATGTTTGTGATGGTAGGCACGGTGAATGCGGTCAATATTACCGACGGCGTGGACGGACTGTGTGCAACAGTGACACTGCCTGTAATGGTGTTCTTTGCGGCGGCGGCAATTGCCACCAAGCAGTTTGATTTGGCGCTGTTTCCTGCCGCACTGGTGGGCGCACTGATTGCTTACCTGTTCTACAACTGGCATCCTGCCAAGGTGTTTATGGGGGATACCGGCTCGCTGTTTTTGGGCGGCGCAGTGTGCGCACTGGCGTTTGCACTGAATATGCCCCTGATTTTGCTGCTGGTTGGCTTTGTGTATCTGGTGGAAGTGGTTTCCGACCTGATTCAGTTTGCCTACTTCCGTGCCACCCACGGCAAGCGGTTTTTCAAGATGGCTCCCATCCACCACCACTTTGAAAAGTGCGGCTGGAAGGAGACAAAAATTGTTGTGGTATTCTCCACGGTGTCTGCCGTGATGTGCCTTTTGGCGTGGCTGGCAGTTTCCGGACTTGTGAAATAAGGAGTTTTGTCGATGGCGGCAGGCAAAAGACTGCATGCCAAAGAGGACGGGCACATTTTAAAAGTGCCTGACAGCGTCGATTATCCCTTTTTAATTTTGCTTTTGTTGGTTTTGACGGTAGGGCTTACAATGCTTTATTCTGCAAGCTCTGCCCAAAGCCTGTATGATACAGGCTATAAAACCTCTGCATATTTTTTCAAAAGGCAGGCGGTCTGTGCCCTGCTGGGATTGGGTGCGATGTGGCTTTTGAGCCGTATCCCCTCAGATTTTTGGAATAAGGTGGCGTGGCCGCTGTACTTTTTAAGCATCGGCTTGCTGCTTTTGGTGTTGCTTTTTGGGCAGACGGTCAACGGTGCGAAGCGGTGGATTAACATTGGAGGACTGCAGTTTCAGCCCTCAGAGATTGCAAAATTCACTATGATTTTGCTGTTTGCCAAGCTGACAAGAGGTTACGGGGAGGACTCCAAAACCTTTCGATACGGTGTTTTGGGCTTCGGTGGAGCGTTGATGGGCATTTTGGTGCCCCTGGCACTGGAACGGCACCTTTCTGCCATTATGCTGATGGGTATGGTGGCGGTGGTGATGATGTTTGTGGCAGGCACGCCCGGAAAATGGCTGTTGATGGGTGCCGGTGCGGCGCTTGCCTTTATGGTGGTCTATGTAAGCCTTTTAGGCTACGCAGGAGACCGCATTACAGCCTGGTTTCATCCGGAAAAAGATCCGGGGGATACCGGTTATCAAATTTTGCAGGCACTTTATGCTATTGGCTCCGGCGGTCTGTTCGGACTGGGTTTTGGAATGAGCAGACAAAAATATATGTACCTGCCCTTCCAGTATAACGACTATATCTTTGCAGTGGTGTGCGAGGAATTGGGGCTTGTGGGCGCAGTGGCGATTATGGCGCTGTTTGGCCTGATGATCTACCGTGGCTATCAAATAGCACTGCACGCCAACGACCGCTTTTCCACCGTGCTGGCGGCAGGACTGATTTCCCAAATCGGTGTACAGACGTTTCTGAACATTGGTGTAGTGACCAATTTGCTGCCCTCTACCGGAGTAGCACTTCCGTTTTTCTCCTATGGAGGAACAGCACTGGCGGTGAATCTGGCGGAGATGGGCATTGTTTTAAGTATTTCCCGATATCGGAATCGGGCGGCAAGACAGGAGGAGTTCCTATGAACGTAGTCTTCACCTGCGGCGGCACAGGGGGGCATATTAACCCGGCCATCGCAGTGGCAAATATATGGAAAGAACGGTATCCCGATGCACGCATCCTGTTTGTGGGAAGCGGCGATGATCTGGAACGGGAGCTGGTGAGTAAGGCCGGCTATGAGCTGGTAGGCGTTCCGGCCCACGGTATATGGCGTGGTAAAAGCTTTAAGGCCATCAAAGGCAACATTCGTGCAGTGCGCACAACCCTGAAGGGCATCCGTACCTGCAAAAAGCTTTTTAAGAAATTTAAGCCGGATATTGTGGTGGGCACAGGAGGCTTTGCCAGTTTTCAGGCGTTGCGTGCAGGCTACAGCTTAGGTGTTCCCACCTGCGTTCACGAGAGTAATGCAATGCCCGGACTGACCACCAAAATGGCGGCAAAATTTGTAGATAAAGTGCTGGTTTGCTTTCACGAAAGTGTGCAGCATTATCCCAATAAAGAAAAAGTAGAAATTGTGGGTATGCCTGTCCGTCGGGAGTTTATTTATACGAAGAAGCAGGACGCCCGGGGGGAATTGGGGCTGGATCACCGTCCCGTGATTCTCTCTGCCTTTGGCTCACAGGGAGCAAAGGTGATGAATGAAGCGATGGCGGAGATGTTCCGCATTGAGCAGGATGCCGGATTTCCGTTCCAGCACATTCACGCAGTAGGCGCCTACGGATGGTCGTGGATGCCCGGGCTGGTAAAGGAAAAGGGCGTGGATATAAACTGTACCGATGCCATTCGGATGCAGGAATACATTTACAATATGCCGAGTGTTATGGCGGCGGCAGATGTGGTGATCAGCCGTGCAGGTGCATCAACCTGCAACGAAATTGCCGCATCCGGTACGCCCTGTATTCTGATTCCTTCACCCAATGTGACGGATAATCATCAGGAGAAAAATGCCCGCGCCTTGGAAAGAGGCGGCGGTGCGGTGGTTGTACTGGAAAAAGATTGTACAGCACAGCGTATTTATGACGAAGTCAAGGCGATCGCAGAGCATCCGGAACGTGCTCTGCAGATGCAAAAGGCCTTACAGCAGGAAGTGATTGTAGACTCGGCAGAACGGGTTTGCGGCATTATGGAAGAGCTTCTGAAGCGAGGGTAAACGGATGAAAACAAATGATAAAAGAAAGAATAGTCAGAGAAAGCCCCGTCAGCGGTCACAGCAGGACGTGACTTATACCCCGGGCAAGGCGTTCAACCGTATGCAGCTGCTGCTGCGATTGGTGACGGTGGTGGCAGTGGTGCTGGCGCTGATGTTCTGTCTGTCCATCTTCTTCAAGGTGGCATCAGATGATGAAAATGGAGCGAAGATTACAGTCTCCGGTAATGTGCGGTATGATGCCTGGAGCGTGAAAGAGGCATCCGGTATCGACGGAGGAGAGTACCTGCTTTCTTTAAACAAAGGCAGAATTGCCAAGCGCATTATGACCGAGCTTCCCTATGTAGACAGTGTGCGGATTGGTATATCTTTACCGGATACGGTGCATATATATATTACGGAAATTGACGTGGTCTACAGCATTGAAGCCACAGACGGCACGTGGTGGCTGATGAGTGCCTCCGGGCAGATTGCCGCCCAGTGTCAGGCCGCTGAAGCACAGGACTATACCGAGGTGGTAGGTGTGAAAATCAATCCGCCAAGTCTGGGCGCACAGGCTGTGGCGGCGGAGCAGGAGCTTGCCACCGGTTTTGAAGGGCAAACTGTGCCGGTTACCGTTTATGAACGGGAAAAGCTGGAAGCCGCATACTCCATTTTAAACTGTCTGGAAGATGAAGGACTGATGGGCAAGGTGACTCAGGTGGATGTGTCCAACCTCTATGATCTTCAGATGTGGCACGGAACGCGTTTTCAGATGCTCTTAGGCGATGCAGGTAAAATGTCCGTAAAAGTTAATGCGTTGGCACAGGCATTGGATCAACTGAACGAATACAATCGAGGTGTGCTGGATGCCAGCTTTACCCATTGGCCTGATGAAGTGGGATTTAGTGCCTTTTCTGGTTGATGAAGCCAAAAACTTGCAAAAATTTTGGAGAAAAACGAACTTTTCTATTGACCAAATCCACTTTTAGGGATAGAATATAAAAGTAAAACTTTAATACACGCAGTGTGGCTGTGTGCCGCCTGCAAAACATACATAGGAGGATTGCGAAATGGCAGAGATGTTTCAAGACCGCGTAGTTAAAATTAAGGTAATTGGTGTTGGTGGTGCCGGCAACAATGTTATCAACCGTATGATTGATTCCGGTGTGGACGGTGTTGACTTTGTAGTAATCAATACCGATAAGCAGGATTTAAATAAGTCCGTATGTAAGAACAAGGTGCAGATCGGTGAGAAGCTCACCGGTGGTATGGGTGCCGGCTCCAAGCCCGAAGTGGGTCAGAAGTCCGCAGAGGAATCCCGTGCACAGATCGCAAAGATTCTGGAAGGCACCGATATGGTATTCATCACCGCAGGTATGGGCGGCGGCACCGGCACCGGCGCAGCTCCCATCGTTGCAGATCTGGCACACGAGGCCGGTATTCTGACTGTTGGTGTGGTGACCAAGCCCTTCAAGTTTGAGGGTGCAAACCGTATGCGTCAGGCAGAAAACGGCATTGCCGCCCTGTCTGAAAAGGTAGACTCTCTGGTGATCATCCCCAATGACCGCCTGAAGTACGTCACCGATCAGAAGATTACCTTCGCCAACGCTTTCGGCATCGCCGACGACGTGCTGAAGCAGGCTGTGACCTCCATCTCCGAGCTGGTAGGCGAGGCAGGCAATGTGGTGATCAACCTGGACTTTGCAGACGTTTCCGCTGTTATGAAGGACGCAGGCCGTGCACATATGGGCGTGGGCACTGCTTCCGGCCGTGAGAAGGCTGAGCAGGCTGCTCTGGCCGCTGTTGCAAGCCCCTTGCTGGAGACCTCCATCAACGGTGCTACCGGTGTGCTGGTGAACGTCACCGGCTCTTCCGAGCTGACTCTGGACGATGTAGAGACCGCTGCAGGCATTGTGCAGGAAGCTGCCAATCCCGATGCAAACATCATCTTCGGTGCTACTTGGGATGAGACCTTTGAAGATGAAATGCGCGTGACCGTTATTGCTACCGGTTTTGAGCAGAGACCTTCTGTCGAGGAAGTAAAGGCAGAGGAGACCAAGAAGACCGACAATACCGATATTGACGAAATTTTCAGCATCTTCAATCGCTAATTGCGCTGATATCGCATCCCGGACAGGCTGTCCGGGATGCTTTTTTGTGGAGTGGGATTATGAACGCATATAAAGCACTTGCCGCCAGCTACGACAGCCTGACGCTGGACGTGGACTACGATGGCGTTGTGGAATTTTATGAGGTTTTGCTGCAACGGGAAGGCCTTTCACCCCGTAGTGTTGTGGATTTGGCGTGTGGCACCGGCTCTTTGACGGTGCGCTTGGCGCAAAAGGGATACAAGGTGATGGGCGTGGATTTGTCTGAAGATATGCTGACGGTCGCCTCCCAAAAGGCGTGGGATTTGGGTTTGCAAATTCCTTTTGTGCGCCAGCCGTTGGAGAAACTGTATCTGCACCGAGGCGTGGATCTGGCCGTGTGCGGATTAGACAGTTTAGACTACATTACAGATCCTGCGTGCTGTAAAAGGGTCATCGAACGCATCTATAAAGCCTTGAATCCCGGCGGCTGTTTTATTTTCGATGTGAATACACCGGAAAAGCTTCGGGCGATGGACGGGCAGGTATTCTTGGACGAGAACGAGGATACCTTCTGCGTATGGCGTGGAGAATTTGACGAACAGACCAATATCTGCTCCTACGGTATGGATTTGTTCCGGCGGCAGGAGAAGGGCTGGCAAAGAAGCTTTGAGGAGCATCAGGAGTATGCTTATTCTGCCACTCAGCTGGTGGGATACTTAAAGGATGCAGGCTTTACGAGAATTGAAGTGTTTGGCGACCGCCGTTTAGAACCGCCTGCAGAGGGTGAACAGCGGATCTATTTAAAGGCCAGAAAGGGAATTGTAAAATGAAGGATTATCTTGTGCGCGGAATGAGTATGGATGGCTTTGTAAAGGCCGTCGCCATCCGTTCCACCGAAATGGTGCGCAGAGGTGCGCAGATTCATAAAACGTCCGTCAATGCCACAGCGGCATTCGGAAGAGCATTGACCGCTTGCTCAATGATGGGCAATATGCAAAAGGTGGAAGATGGCTCCATGACGCTGCAAATTAAAGGCGGCGGCCCGATCGGCAGTATCGTGTGCGTCTCGGATGCAACCGGCAATGTCCGCGGCTATGTGTATGAGCCCAACGTGCCGCTGATGGAGAAGTATCCCGGCAAGCTGGATGTGGGCGCAACAGTGGGCACAGACGGCACGCTGACGGTCATTCGTGACCTGCAGATGAAAGAGCCCTATGTTGGCTCTGTGGAGCTGGTATCCGGTGAGATCGGTGATGATGTGACTGCATACTTTGCCCAAAGTGAGCAGACCCCCACAGCCTGTGCATTGGGCGTACTGGTGGATGTGGATCAAAGTGTGAAGGTGGCAGGCGGCTATATTCTGCAGCTTCTGCCCGGTGCACCGGAAGAGACCATTGAGGCACTGGAAAAGGGCATCAAACGGGCAGGTGCGGTTACGGCGATGCTGGAGCAGGGAATGACCCCGGAGGACATTTTAGGACAGGTTTGCGGCGATCTGGGCATTGTGTTTATGGAGACTACAGAGGTCTCGTATAAATGCTATTGCGACAGAAACAGGGTCACCGCTGCGCTGTTAAGCCTGGGTAAAAAGGAATTGACGGAAATTTACGAGGAGGGCAAGACCTTCCCTGTGGAGTGTCAGTTTTGTGATACGGTGTACGAATACACACCGGAGGACATTGCGCAACTTTTGGATACGCTGTGAAAAGAAGCACCAAAAATTAAAAAAAAGCCAGTGAAAACCCCGATATTTTCGGGGTTTTCGTGGAGAAATATTTTTGCAAAAAAAGTTTGAAAAACTCTTGACAAAACCTCAGATTCTGTGTATAATGATCCACGTCGCTGAGGTGTGAACTGCCTGAGCGAAACGGTATGGGAGCATAGCTCAGCTGGGAGAGCACATGCCTTACAAGCATGGGGTCACAGGTTCGAGCCCTGTTGTTCCCACCATATTTGGCCCGGTGGTGCAGTCGGTTAGCACGCCAGCCTGTCACGCTGGAGGTCGACGGTTCGAGTCCGGTCCGGGTCGCCAAAAAAAGCATCTGAGCAGAGCGTAATGCTCTGCTCGATATGCCTCTGTAGCTCAGTCGGTAGAGCAGTGGACTGAAAATCCACGTGTCGTTGGTTCGAGTCCGACCGGAGGCACCACGGTTCCAATAGGGACCGAGATGCGGGTGTAGCTCATCCGGTAGAGCGCCACC
>JAFTVV010000009.1 GCA_017465625.1 Oscillospiraceae bacterium
TGCACATCAAGTTGGTCGTTGACTCCCGTCACGCCGACCAGCAGGTTCGTGGCGCAGTTGTTCTGCCCAACGGTACCGGCAAGACCCGTCGCGTTCTGGTTTTCGCTAAGGATGCCAAGGTTGACGAGGCTCTGGCTGCAGGCGCTGATTACGCCGGTGGTATGGAGCTGGTTGAAAAGATTACCAAGGAAAACTGGTTCGAGTTTGTCGTTGTTGTTGCTACCCCTGATATGATGGGCGTAGTTGGCCGTCTGGGTAAGGTTTTGGGCCCCAAGGGCTTGATGCCCTCTCCCAAGGCTGGTACTGTTACCCCCAACGTTGCCGGTGCTGTTACTGAGATCAAGGCCGGTAAGGTGGAGTACCGTTTGGACAAGACCAACATCATCCACTGCCCCATCGGCAAGGTTTCCTTTGGCGCAGAAAAGCTGGGCGAGAACATGGATACCCTGATCAGTGCTGTTGTAAAGGCTAAGCCCGCTGCAGCAAAGGGTCAGTATATCCGTTCTTGCGTTGTTGTTTCCACCATGGGCCCCGGTGTCAAGGTGAACACCAGCAAGTATCTGTAATCTTATTTCAAAACTTTACCCCTGAAGCAAATGCTTCAGGGGTTTGTTTTTTTATTTGATGGAAAATCTGCGGGAGAATGTACACTTTTGGCACAGGGCTTCTACCAATTCCCCACGACGCAGGCCATCTCGCATACCGGTTACCCGGGGTTGCTCTAATAATTCCTGCAAGCTACACTCGAAAAGATTACCTAAAGGAATTTCACCATTGGCATCCAAACAACAGGGTACAACCGTACCGTCTGCCAGTACCGCAAGTTGATCAAGCAAACCATGGCAAAAGCCCTCCGAGCAGTTCTGTGCCTTGCTCTCCGTAGGCCACGTAAATACCCCATCATACTCCAAAAAGATGTACCGATCCAGCCGAAAGCCTTTTGGACGGGGTGTCCAGGGTGTGGGAAAGGCTTTTTGCAGCATCCGTTCTATGTGTCCATTTTGTGTATTTCTCCCGATCCCTTCAGCGCTGTCCTGATTCCATAAGCGGAGTACAACAAATACGTCTTTGTTGGCCGCTTTTCTTGCAAACTCTATGGCGTTTTGAATATATCCATCGTCCTGCCGGTCATTGCCCTCCTGGGCGTGGAGAGAAACCGCTATTTTGTGTATACAGTCTGCATTGTTCAGCAGCACTTCCTCCGACTTTGGAAGCAGTGTTCCGTTTGTGGTAATACACACAGAAAAGCCGTTCTCTTTTGAAATGTGAAGAAATTGTTCCAATAGCGGATGAAGAAGCGGCTCGCCCATCACGTGAAAGTATAGATGGTTCGTGTATCCCTTTAGCTGATGCGCAATATGCCGAAACTCATCTTCTGTCATCTGCTTTTTCGGACGTGATGTACCTGCGCAAAAACTGCAGGAGAGATTGCAGACATTTCCAATTTCCACATATATTCGCTCAAATTGCACCGCAAATCTCCCCTTTCGGTAACATACTATGAAAGTGCGGAAATCAGCGATTCTGCGCACACAATGCCATCAATAGCGGCTGACATAATGCCACCAGCATAGCCTGCGCCTTCTCCTGCAGGATAAAATCCCTGTAAATTCACACACTGTTTTTGCTCATCACGGACAATACGCACCGGTGAAGAGCTTCGGCTCTCCGGTGCAGTCAGCACTGCATCGGGATTGGAAAAGCCCTGAAGATTATGCTCCAAATCAACAATCGCAGATTTTAATGCGCCTGTGATTTTTTCCGGCAAAATCTGATGCAAATCACACCAGTGAACACCGGGGCGGTAGGTAGGCTGTACCTTGCCTGCGCCCTGTGAGGGCTGACCTTTCAGAAAATCCCCAACCTTTTGGGCAGGTGCTTTATAGCTTCCGCTGACTGCATACGCCTTTTGCTCCAACTGCCGCTGCCAATACATACCGGCCAACGGATCATCGCTTGGAAAATCACGGGGATTGAGTGTGACAAGCAATGCCGCGTTGGCATTCTCTCCCCCACGGTCTGCATAACTCATTCCGTTTGTTACGACACCGCCCTCTTCCGATGCGGCCGCAACCACATATCCGCCGGGGCACATACAGAAGGTATAAACCGTCTCTTCATCCAGATGCTTCACAAGCTTATAGTCCGCAGGCGGCAACGCAGAATCATTCCTGCCATACTGCGCAAGGTCGATATCCTTCTGCAGATGCTCAATGCGCACACCCATAGAAAATGGCTTCTGTTCCAACGGAAAATCGTTTCTTTTCAGCATTTCAAACGTATCACGGGCACTGTGACCAATGGCAAAAACCAAGTGCTCACAGGGCAGGATCTCTTCATTATTGATGCGCACACCGGTAACTTTTCCGTTATCTTTCAAAACGTCCGTTACCTGCGCATCAAAACGAATCACACCGCCTAAGGAAATAATTCTATTGCGGATATTACGTACAACTGTACGCAATACGTCCGTTCCTACGTGGGGCTTTGCATCAAACAGGATATTCTCCCCTGCTCCGGCGGCAACCATTTGCTCCAGAATCCAATCAATACGGGGGTTATTTACACCTGTATTCAGCTTGCCATCGGAGAACGTGCCTGCGCCGCCTTCGCCAAACTGTACATTGGTCTGAACATCCAGCGTTCCGCCATCAAAAAATGACTGCACTTTTTCGTGACGGGTGTCCACATCAGCGCCCCGTTCCAGCACAACCGGTCGCAGTCCTGCAATGGCTAAAATCAGCGCCGCAAACATTCCTGCCGGTCCAAAACCGACCACAACAGGGGATAAAGCTTGCGGCGGCGCAGATTTGGGCGGCTTGTAAAATTGCACGGGAGCAAGCTGAGCCCGTTTGCATCCGGATTGCTTTAATATTTTATTTTCATTACCGTCTACGGCTACATCGATGGTATAAACCACCCGAATCTCCGGCTTTTTACGGGCGTCCACACTGCGGCGGACAATTTTCACCCGACGCACCTTTGAATTGGAGATTTTTAGAGCCCGTGCCGCCTCATAAGATAACTGTGCAACATTATGTTCAGGCGGCATAGAGATTTCCCGAATTCGTATCATTTTATTCCTTCCCTGCGCTATAACCGGCCAATCTGCCGGAGCTCCACGCCCACTGCAAATTGTAGCCACCGCAATCACCGTCAATATCCAAAAGCTCACCACAGGCATAAAGGCCCGGAACAAGGCGGCTTTCCATTGTTTCTTCGTCAAATTGCTCTGTCAAAACGCCACCGGCAGTTACCTGGGCACTGTCCATTCCCATGGGTTCGGTCAGTGTCAATTCAAAACGTTTGACGCAGTCGCAGATGTTCTGCAATTCATAATCAGACAGCTCATTGCATTTTTTGTTCATCGAGATATCGGCAGACTGAATCAAAACTCTGCCTAACCGGTTATGAAGCACCCCTGTGAGAAGCTCCTGCACCGACAATTCCGTTTCCCGACGCACTTTTAGCCACTGAAGCAGACATTCGTTGCTCCAATCAGGAATCATATCCAGTATAGCCGTCCAATTGCCGCCCGCAGAACACACATCTCTGGAAAGCTCAAACACCACCGGTCCGGAGATTCCAAATTCTGTAAACTGAATCTCCCCACAGCTTTTTGCAAATACCTTCTCATCACGAAGAATTTGAATGGAGCAATTTGCACGGACACCCTTCAATGACGCAAGTGCCGGCCAGGAACTCTTAATTTGCACTAGAGATGGACGTAATTTGGTGGATTTGTGCCCCAATTTTCCCAGCAGTTTGTATCCTGACATCGTGCCACCCAGCTTTGTACCTGCCAGTCCTCCACAGGCGACAATCAGTTTGTCGCAACGGTAAGTTTCATCTGTGCAGGAAAGGAGAAAACCTTGCCCGTCTTGCTTGATTTGCTGAACCTCGGCACCGCAAAGCACAGTAATATTGGGTTTTAATAAACCAAGACGCAGAACATCCACCACCGAGTTCGCCTGATCGGAATAGGGATAGATTCTGCCGCTTTGCTCGGTCACCGTGTATAATCCCAAATCAGAAAACCATCGGAGGGTGTTGGAAACATCAAATTTTTGGAGGGCATATTGTACAAAAGAGGGGGTTTCCCCGTGATAAGAGGAAACGGTTGCATTTGCGTTGCTCAGGTTGCAGCGACCGTTACCGGTTGCCAGAAGCTTGCGTCCAACACGTGCCTGACGTTCCAGCAAAAGCACCTCTATATCGGGATTCTCTGCAGCAGCCAATGCCGCCGCCATACCGGACGCACCACCGCCAATGATCCCTACAACCATCTTGTTCACCTCTTTTTGCGATTTTCACTTATTATAGCTTATTTTTGTGCGTTTCACAAGAAAAACTTCCTTGCAATGTAAAAAACCTATGATATAATGTCATAGGTGATAAAATGGATCGTAAAAATATTGAGAAAATCGCCGCAAATGAGGATGATCGCATTTTGCTTGCAAAAATATGGGACAAAATATCCCGTGGTATGCAAAAAAACATCCTGGTGCACACCGGCTTTCTTTCTCCCAGAGAACAACAGATGGCACAATATCTGTTCGGAAACGAAGACGGCTTGCGCTTTTTCGGCGGCTACGATGAGGCCGAACGCAGAATGCTGGTGTTTCTTCCCGATTACTGTGACGAAACAGCATTGTACGAAGAAGGTCCTGTATCCTGTTTGGAAGCGTCCTTTTACCACACCGAGACACCTTCCCATCGCGACTTTTTAGGTGCATTGATGGGCAGCGGTATAACCCGCGAATGTGTTGGGGATATTTTTGTTGAAGACGGCCTTGCTCATTTTTTTGTAACGAGAGACATTGCTCCTTACATTCTCCAAAACTTTGAAAAAGCAGGCCGAACTGCGTTAAAGCTCAGAGAAATCCCCTTCTCTTCCTTCCACTTGCCGGAGCAAAAACTATTTGAAATAAAAGATACTGTTGCCTCATTGCGGCTGGACAGCATCCTGTCAGCCGGTTTCCGCATCAGCAGAGGCGCAGCATTGGAATATATTGCCGCAGGAAAAGTGGCCATTGACGGGCTGCCCTGTGAAAAAGCAGATCGCTCCATCGCTGAGGGTAGCAAGCTTTCTGTTCGAGGTCTGGGGAAAATGCGGCTAACCCAAGTTGGACACACTACAAAAAAAGGGCGTATTGCTGTAACAATACACCGTTATGAATGAGGTTTACGATATGGATATGAACGAAGTAATTAAGCGCATCAATGAATTGGCAGCAAAAAACAAGGCCGAGGGGTTAAACGAAGCAGAGCTTATGGAACGGGACAAGCTGCGCAGAATCTATATTGATTCTGTGAAGGCAAATCTGACCGGCAGTTTGGAGCATACCGCCATCGTTTATCCGGACGGAACGAAAAAGAAAATCACGCGTAAAGATTAAACAGACTGTTTTTCTTGACTTTCCCATGAGAAAATGATATAGTTTGCCCTATGGAGAGTTGTCCGAGCGGTTTAAGGAGCTAGTCTTGAAAACTAGTGATGGGGAAACCCACCGTGAGTTCGAATCTCACACTCTCCGCCAAAAAGAAACGACAATTTTCGAAAGAAGATTGTCGTTTCTTTTTGTTCTCTTCACTTTTCTCTCTTCGCTCTTCTCTCTTCTCTAAAATTGTCGTTTCCAGATAAAAGATAAAAGAGAAGAGATAAAAGAAAAGGTAGCTTTGCTCCGCAAAGCATTGATTTGAATGACGAATTATTATATAATACATTCAGAGGTGATGATGAATGAACAGTCCATTACTCGATAAATCTCTTGATTTTGCAACACAAATCGTATTGTTTTATGAAGCGTTTTCCAAATCTAAAAAAGATACCACTATCGCCAAACAATTGCTTCGTTCTGCGACAAGCATCGGTGCAAATATAAACGAAGCAGTTTACGGTAACAGCAAAGCAGATTTTATATCCAAACTTCATATTTCGCTTAAGGAAACCGGTGAAAGTATATATTGGATCACGCTTCTGAAAAGAACAAATCTGATAGAATATAACTTTAATGGACTCCTTTCTCTTGCTGAAGAAATTAAGAGAATGCTGATCGCATCCTTAAATACCGCAAAGGAAAATGCAAAATGACAAACAGATTGCAACGTGATATAATGTCATTGAAGTGAGGTGGCATACACATTGAAAATTGCAGAAATTAAAGCAAGGATTGAGCGTGGTGAATGTACTGCTGAGATGCTTGATCTTTTCAAAGCAGCTTTGAAGCGTGTTCCTAAAAGCGGTCGCTGTCAGCATTGCTACACTACTGCCGTGTCTATGCCTTCTAATTTTAATCAGCAAGCAATTTCCTTAATCCAATACGGATTAACGCAATACTGTGACAATTGGTTTGACCGTATGCGTTCCTATCAAAATTTAGCAATTATTTTGGAGAATAGCGGAGACTATATTGGCGCAAAGCAAGCATATTGTGAAGCGCTGGAATCGGTCAGATCGGACAAACGAGCTGTTTATGATTCTGAATATGCTGCACATATGATGCGTACGGAAATGCATATCAGTAATTTCGAATACACGGATGATTTAGAAAACTACTATAACAGCGCTGTTCAAGCAGACGAATTTAGTCAAGCGTTTCAAAAAAAGATTTTTTATCGTTTGTTAGCAGAAATTATTATTCTCATCAAACGGGACGATTTTATAGGTGCAAAAGAAGCTTTTGTGGCAGCGAATGATATGTTGCGTCCAGATTTTGATGGACCAAATACATTGCTGCTGAAAAGAAAAGGGTTTATAGAATCTACAGGAGCTACTAAGCCTGCGTTGGACTTCTTACATAGAATTAAGCAAGTATTCTAAGCTTGTGCCCTCTAACAACAATATGGGGTGCATTTGTATCAAAATCAGATGCAGTGCTTTTTTTCAACTAAGTGCGCCTTGCGGCGCGTGAAGTTTTCTGCGGAAGTGAGTTGCGTACTTAACTTCACATCAGCGTTAGCCGATACTTCACATAAAAATTATAATCGTTCAAAGTTATACGTAAACCCCGTCCTCGGGATGCCTCTTACGAGGTTTTCAAGGACGGGGTTTATATTGCTTAAAGAATGGTATTGGGATCGGTATATGTCAGGTTTTGAGCCTGTGCAACAGCCTTACAGGTCAGATAGCCGTTATAGGTGTTCAAGCCGTTCATCAGCGCCTGATCTGCCTTACAAGCCGCCTCAGCGCCCATATTGGCAATCTTTAATGCGTAGGGCATCGTGGCACCGGTCAAGGCTAATGTGGAAGTTCTGGGCACAGCACCGGGCATATTGGCAACAGAATAATGGATTACACCGTGCTTCACGAAATAAGGATCGTGATGGGTGGTCACGCGGTCGATGGTTTCAATAGAGCCGCCCTGGTCAATGGCAACGTCCACCAGAACAGAACCGGGACGCATGGTCATCACCATTTCCTCGGTGACCAGCTTGGGGGCTTTTGCACCGGGAACCAACACACAGCCAATGACCAAATCGGCATTTTGCACTGCTTTTGCGATATTGTAGGAGTTGGACAACAGGGTCTGTACGCCATTTCCGAAAATATCATCCAAATACGCAAGGCGCTTACTGTTAATATCCAGCACGGTTACATTCGCACCGAAGCCTGCAGCGGCTCTTGCCGCATTCAGACCCACATTGCCGCCACCAACGATTACCACATTGGCACGCTCCACACCGGTGACACCGCCAAGCAAAATTCCACGTCCACCGCAATGGGATTCCAGCATATGTGCACCAATCTGCACGGACAGTCTGCCTGCAACTTCACTCATCGGTGCAAGCAACGGCAAGCTTCCATCCGCAAACTGAACGGTTTCATACGCAATGGCGGTAACCTTCTTTTTCAGCAGTGCCTGCGTCTGTGCAGGATCGGGTGCCAGATGCAGATAAGTAAACAGAATTTGACCTTCACGAAGCAGCTCAAACTCCGGCGCAAGAGGCTCCTTCACCTTGATAATCATATCCGCAGTATTATAAATTTCCGCAGGTTTGGCACAGATGGTTGCACCTACAGCCGTATATTCGGCATCGGTAAAACCGCTGTCTATACCGGCGTTTCGTTCAACAAATACTTGATGGCCTGCGCGCACCAATGCATCCACACCGGCAGGCGTTAAGCCAACACGCCCCTCCTGGGGCTTGATTTCTTTTGGGCATCCGATTTTCATATAATCTACTCCTTTATGGTAGCTTTCCACACTGTTTTATCACATTTTATGGCATTATTCAAGAAAAATTTCAATGCAAATATGACAGGATGTAAAAAATACATCTTACTATTTCAGCTCCTGAATCAGCTTTGCAAATGCTTCCATCGGTTTTGAATAGTAGCGATTGCGCTTATAGGATAGATAGAGCGCGCGAACAGCGTGTTCCGAATCAATGCGATAGAATACAACCTTTTTGCCGCCGGACTGCAAATACTGCACAAGGGTATCGCTGACAATAGCCGCTGCACTCCCCTGCTCAACAAAGCTATAAAGCGTCACCAAACGGTCAATTTCAAGGAGAATATGGGGCTTTACCCCAGCCTCCCGAAAAATTTCGTTACTACGATTGCGTGTCTCATTCTCTCTGGTCATCGCCACAAAAGGAACGCCCTCAAAGGCTTTAAGCGGCACACCGGCTTTTACGCCCAACAGATGCTCTCCGTTTTTGATCTCTTCGTATGTCAGGCTGTAGTCCTTCAGCCCTGTGTTACAGCTAAAGTTCGTGGGAACTGCTAACAGCAGATGTTCATTTCTCAATATGTGCTGCTGAAAAATGGATGCGTCCAGCGGATAGTTATCGATGATCAAATCCAATTGCCCGGCAGTTGCCATATTCTCCAACACTACGGAATTATCATCCACAAGATTCAGTCGAATATTGGGGTGCTGATTGATAAAACGACCAATATACCGCGGAAGCACCAACGAGGACAAAAGCTGATTTGCACCAATGGTCAGTGCGCCTGTCTGCAATTCCAAACAGGATTGGAGATAATTTTCAAAGGCTTTTTCCGTGTGCATAATCGCCTCTGTTGCTTTTATATATTCCATCCCTGCCTCTGTAAGGCGAATGGGCTTGCACGTGCGGTCAAAAAGCGGAACACCCACCTCTTCTTCAATGCGCTTGATCATTACACTGAGGGACGGTTGCGGCATAAACAGCTTTTGTGCTGCCTTGGAGATGCTTTTTTCCTGATATACCGTGTATATCAGGTCTTTTTTACTAAAATAGTTGCCCATGATGCATACCACTTTCAAAGATTCTCTTGCTGTTGCGCGACTGTGCCATAGAGACAAAATCGTCATCTGCAAAAATCAGATGATCAATCAATGTAATATCCACTGCCGCCATCGCCTCTGCAACACGCAATGTTGCTTCAATATCCTCTTCGGACGGCCACGCAAATCCAGCAGGATGATTGTGCGCCAGTACAACAGAGGTTGCATTGGATGCCAATGCAACCTGTACAACGTTGCGGATTGGAATGTTGGCAGAATTTACACTGCCCTCCCCTATAAATTTACAGGCAATCACCTTGGCCTTCGCATCCAAACACATCAGGTATACTCTTTCCCTGCGTCTGTTGAAGAACATCGGTTTTAAATAGGCACCATAGTCCTTGGTGCTGTTCATAATGTAGTCCGACTCTTTCGCGCGATGCTGGGCACACTGGTTTTGATAATACCGCTCAGTGGCTCCAAGGAATGTAATAAATGTAGAAACACCTTCCCCCACACCTTCAACCTTTTCCAATTCCTCTGCAGAAGCTTCCAAAACGCTTTTGAGTGAACCAAAATGCTCCAAAAGCAGACATGCCAAAGGCTTGGTATCCTTTCGGGGAATACAGTAAAACAGCAGCATTTCGAGAACATAACGTTCATCAAAATGATCCAGTCCTTCCTGAAGAAAACGTGCTTTCATACGGCCACGGTGACCGTCCTGCATTGCCATAAATACACCTTCTTATATTTTTCTTGCGTTTTTACAAAAATGCGTTAGAATAACAGTAGATACACTGTCGAATGATGTCGATAAGATGGCGGGAAGTTTCCGCCAAAATGGGACACTCTATTAAGGGGAGGTGACTGTATGGATTCCAAAAGCAATGTAGCCCAACTGCTTGAGCAGATAGATGCGCCGGCTTTGATCGTAAAGCAGGGCGCCATTATTGCCGTAAATCAAACAGCCAAATCTCACTTTATTTCACCCGATGCATCTATCGAAGATGCGCTCGGACCTTATTATCAGGATTATTGCCAATTAAAAAGCGGAAGCCTCTTCCTTACCGTTCACTTCTGCGAAACCGATTATCCCTGTGCCATTCATACAATGGATGATCAACATTTGTTCGTTTTGGAAGAACCGATGCAGGAGGATCACCTTCAGGCCTTTACCCTCGCCGCGGCACACCTGCGTACGCCCATTTCCGAGATGATGTTGGCACTGGATGCACTTCCCAAAGAGGATGTTAAAACCCGTGGAAAACTCAATCGCAGCTTGTTTCGCCTGCAGAGAATTGTAGGCAATATGTCTGATGCCGGTATGCTTCTGCACAACAGCAAAAATACAAATACCGACCTCTGCAGCATAACCGAAGAAGTGCTGGAACAAGCATCCGCCCTTTTTGAAGCCTGTGATATTGAATTCACATATCAGCTCCCTCAGGAACGCATTTATGCCCTCGCAAACAGCGAATTGATCAAGCGCGCTGTTTATAACCTGCTGTCCAACGCAGTGAAGTTTTCCAAAAACAGCCATCCCATTGATTTTAAAGTTGAAAAATGCGGCAATCGGCTGCTGTTTTCCGTCACCAATCTGGCAGAAGATAAAATAATGCCTCACAATCTTTTTAACCGCTATAAGCGCATTCCAATGATCGAAGATCCGCGCTACGGTATGGGACTTGGTATGGCAATCATTAAATCTGCTGCCTGCAACCACGGTGGCACAGTTCTGATCGAAAAAAACAATGATGGAATGATCCGCATTACGATGAGCATCACGTTAAAGAAGAGCAGTGCTGTAGTTGTGCGTACGCCCATCATCATTCCGGACATTTACGGTGGTCAAAGTCAGGCGCTTATTGAACTTTCTGATGTGCTGTCCGCCTCTATGTACGAAAATCTATAAATTTGCCTGTCGGGTGCTATGCACCCGACTTTTTTATAAATAGGGTTTCAGATAGTGACCGGTGTAGCTCTTTTCTATATCCGCTACCTCTTCCGGTGTGCCCTGCGCTACCACATATCCACCCTCGTCGCCGCCTTCCGGTCCTAAGTCAATAATATAGTCGGCAGTTTTGATCACATCCAGATTATGCTCAATAACCAATACTGTATTTCCTGCATCCACCAGTCTGTTCAAAACGTCAATCAATTTGTGAACATCCGCGGCGTGCAGACCGGTAGTGGGCTCGTCCAGAATATAAATCGTGCGGCCTGTGGAGACACGGGCCAGTTCCGTTGCCAGTTTGACGCGCTGTGCTTCGCCGCCGGACAATGTGGTACTGGACTGACCCAGCTTCACATAGCCAAGACCAACTTCTACCAACGTTTGAGCCTTGTGGCGAATCTTTGGCAGATTCTCAAAGAATCCGACTGCTTCCTCGGCAGTCATATCCAACACCTGCGCAATGTTCTTTCCCTTGTAGGTCACTTCCAGCGTCTCTCGGTTATAGCGGCTTCCTCCGCAAACCTCACAAGGTACGTACACATCCGCCAGGAAATGCATTTCAATTTTCACCAAGCCGTCTCCGCAGCAGGCCTCACATCTGCCGCCTTTTACATTGAACGAAAAGCGTCCTGCATTGTATCCGCGAATCTTTGCATCGTTTGTGGATGCAAACAGGTCACGAATATCATTAAACAGCCCTGTGTAAGTGGCAGGATTGGAGCGCGGAGTACGTCCGATGGGGCTTTGGTCAATATCTATGACCTTGTCCAAATGCTCCATACCCAAAACCGCTTCGCACCGTCCTGCACGAGTACGGGCACGATTCAGCCTTGCCAAAAGGGTTTTGTTCAGCACTTCGCCAACCAAGCTGGATTTACCGGAACCGGAAACACCGGTAACGCACGTCAACGTTCCCAAAGGAATGGAAACGTTCACATCCTTCAAATTGTTCTCCGTTGCCCCTTTAACCTCCAAAACCTTGCCGTTTCCTTTTCTTCTGTTGGAGGGGACCGGAATCTTTTTAAAACCGCTCAAATACTGACCTGTCAGAGATCGGGGCTCAGCAATAATTTGTTCCAAAGTGCCGGCAGCAACAATCTCACCGCCGTGGCTTCCTGCACCGGGCCCAACATCCACAATATAGTCTGCGGCACGCATTGTATCCTCATCGTGCTCTACTACAATCAAGGTATTGCCAATATCACGGAGTCTTTTTAACGTTTCAAGGAGCTTATCATTGTCCCTCTGGTGCAATCCAATAGAGGGCTCGTCTAAAATATAAAGCACGCCCATCAAGGAAGACCCGATTTGCGTCGCAAGACGTATGCGCTGGCTTTCGCCGCCGGAAAGCGTGGCAGAAGAACGCATCAAGGTCAAATATTGCAGGCCTACATCCGTTAGGAAGCGCAGTCTTGCCTTGATCTCACGGACGATTTGCTCTGCTACAACTGCCATATTTCCATCTAATTGGAGTGTTTCCATAAACTCCAATTCCTGACGAATACTCATCCGGCAGAAGTCCATAATGCCTATGCCGCCAACGGTAACACAACGGGCAATGTCCGAAAGTCTGTCACCATGACAGTGGGGACAAGGTGCCGTGTCCATACATTCCTCCAGCTCTTTACGGGCAGCATCTGACTGCGTCTCCCGAAAGCGGCGGCTGATATTGTTCATAATGCCTTCAAAAGGCTGCTCCAGCACGCCCATACCGTTGCCGCGGTTGTAGGTCATACGCAACTTTTCCCCTTTGGTGCCGTAAAGGATCACATCCAACGCTTCCGGAGACAGTGTATTCACCGGTGCTGTCAGGGAAAAACGGTATTTTTGCGCCAGCGCTTCAAAATACATTCTGAAGACCGAATCCGTCTTGGTGCTGTTCCAGCCTGAGACCTGAATTGCACCATCAAAAATGGATTTTGTTTTATCCGGAATCACCAAATCCACATCCGGTTCAAGCTGATAGCCCAAACCGGTACAATGGGGGCACGCACCGGCAGGATTATTGAAGGAAAACATCCGCGGCTCCAGCTCCGTCAGGCTGACACCACAATCCTCACACGCATAATTTTGCGAAAAAGTAAGCTCCTCATTGGAATCGGGAAGCAAAACCGTTACCAGTCCACCGGATTGCACACAGGCTGTTTCGATAGAGTCTGCCAAACGACGACGTTGATTTTCCCGCATTACCAAGCGGTCTACTACCAGTTCAATGGTGTGCTTTTTGTTTTTATCCAGTTCAATGGTCTCTGCCAAATCATATTGCAGTCCATCCACCCGTACACGGGCAAAGCCTTGCTTTCTTGCATCTTCAAATACTTTTTGATGCTCGCCTTTTTTACCGCGAATGACCGGGGACAACACAATAAAACGTGTGCCCTCCCCCAGCTTTTCGATGCGATCCACAATTTGATCAATGGTCTGTCTGCTGATTTCCCTGCCGCACTTTGGACAGTGGGGAATGCCAATACGTGCCCAAAGAAGACGCAGGTAATCGTATATTTCCGTCACTGTACCTACCGTGGAACGGGGATTTTTAGAGGTCGTTTTCTGATCTATGGAAATTGCAGGCGAAAGCCCTTCAATCGCATCCACATCCGGCTTGTCCATTTGACCCAAAAATTGACGTGCATAGGAGCTCAGGCTCTCCACGTAACGCCGCTGACCCTCTGCATAAATTGTATCAAAAGCCAAACTGGATTTTCCCGATCCGGAAAGACCTGTAAACACCACCAGCTTATCCCGCGGAATGGTCAGATTCACATTTTTTAAGTTGTTTTCTCTTGCACCTTGAATTTTAATGAAATCGTTCATACTGAACCCCTCATAAGTCAAAATTCTTCCATATATTATACCACAAACATCAATGTTCTACAAGACAAATTCGCACCAAATTCATTCTTTCACCACAGCTAAAATGATTATATACAAATATGCTAAAGAGGTAACAAATATTTCGCGCTATTTTCGTTGTATTTACTGCACTTTCCTTATTGCTTTTTCGATACCGAAGATGCTATAATAGCACCGTATGGACGAACACAACAGCAACGCACTGAAACACTACAAAAAGTGAGGAGAAAACGATGATCGCATACGGTGATAACATTAAAATCTTTTGCGGAAACGCCAACCCCAGTTTTGCACATACTGTTTGTAAAGAGCTGGGCATTGAACTGGGCAAGAGTGACGTGGTGACCTTCGCTGACGGAGAAGTTTCTGTCAGTCTGTCGGAAACCGTCCGTAACTCTGATGTCTTTCTCATTCAGCCGACCTGTAAACCGGTGAATCATCACCTGATGGAATTGCTGATTATGATTGATGCCTGCCGTCGTGCATCTGCCGGACGGATTACGGCCGTCATCCCCTATTTCGGTTATGCCCGTCAGGATCGCAAGGCAAAAAGCCGTGACCCCATCTCCTCCAAGCTGGTTGCAAATATGCTGACCGCCGCAGGCGCAAACCGTATTCTGACCATGGATTTACACGCCCCCCAGATTCAGGGCTTCTTTGATATTCCTGTGGATCACCTGCTGGGCAATCCCACCTTCGTAAACTACTATCTGGAGAAATTTCCGGAGGATCAATTCAATCACGATGACTTTGTGGTCGTCTCCCCCGATGTAGGCTCCGTTGGACGTGCCCGTGCATTCGCTGCAAAAATGCATATGGGTCTCGCCATTGTGGACAAGCGCCGTCAGAAGGCCAATCAGTGCGAAGTAATGAACGTAATCGGTGATGTTAAGAACAAAACCTGCATCATGTTTGACGATATGATCGACACCGGCGGATCTCTGTGCAATGCCGCAAACGCCCTTGTGAAGGTCGGCGGTGCAAAGGCTGTATACGCCTGCGCCACCCACGGTGTCTTCTCCCGGAATGCTTTCGATTACATTGAAGACAGCGTAATTGAGGAAGTGGTTGTGCACAATACCATTCCCCTGCCTGCTGATTGCAGCTGCAAGAAAATCAAGCAGTTGGATGTTGCTCCGATTTTTGCCCGGGCAATCTCCCATATCCACTGCGGCACTTCCATTGCGGATCTGTTCTAAATATGTTTGGACACAGTAAAGATTGCTGGTTAATTGTCGGACTGGGCAATCCCGGCAAGGAATACGCCAACACGAAGCACAACTGCGGTTTTCGGGCCATCGACCTGATTGCGGAAAAGCTCAACTGCAAAATCGACAAGGCCAAGTTTCAGGGACTGTACGGACAGGCAACCTTTAGCGGCGCAAAGCTGTATTTATTAAAGCCTCAGACGTATATGAATTTATCCGGTCGTTCTGTGCTTCAAATATCCGCATACTTCAATGTTCCGCCGCAGAAAATCATCGTATTGTTTGACGACATATCGTTAGAGCCCGGAAGATTGCGTTTGCGCTCTGACGGAAGCGCAGGTGGGCACAACGGGATCAAGTCCATCATCGCAGAGCTGGGTAGTCAGGATTTTCCCCGAGTGAAAATTGGTGTTGGCGGAAAGCCGCACAAGGATGCGGATTTGGCCGACTGGGTTCTCTCCGGCTTCACCTCAGCAGAGGAAAAATTGATGGCTGTTTCCTTAAATAACGCTGCTGACGCTGCCCTTTGCATCATCGAAAAGGGTCTTGCAGAAGCCGCGAATCGCTATAACGGCGCAAAAGCTTAATTAGAAATACAGACAATCACGGAAAGGGGGTATAAACTCCCTTTCCGCGTTGTTGCGTGGAGAGAATTTTTTCAAAAAGGAGGAACGAATATGCAGATACTGCTTGATCTTTTAAAAGATATGCCTGCTTTCAAGACCGTTAGCGAAGAACTTTTAAAAGGCAATCATACAGCGCTGACCGGTGTTGGGCAAATCTGCAGAAGTCACATCATAGCCGGACTGTATGCGCACACTAAAAAACCCATTACGGTTATATGTCAGGATGATATGACCGCTAAAAAAATTCAATCAGAGCTTTCCTCCTTTCTTTCTATGGATATTCCTGCGCTGTGCAGTCGGGAATTGACACTGTATGACAGCGCCGTTGTGTCCCGTGCCTGGGAACAAAAACGATTGCGCCAGCTTTATGATTACCTGAAGGGGCACACCCGGTTGCAAATTATGACCTGGGATGCCCTTAGTCAGCGCACCATTCCACCGGAAATTCTGCAAAAAGCCGTTTTTGAACTACGCGCGGGCAGTGAATACACCTTAGATGCAATTCAGGAAAAATTGGTCAGTGCAGGCTATGCACACTGCGGAATGGTAGAAGGACCGGGACAGTTTGCTGTGCGCGGCGGCATATTAGACATCTATTCCCCTGCTGCCGACCGTCCTATTCGTATTGAATTTTTTGGAGACGAAATAGATACAATGGGCTATTTCGATCCTGCCAGTCAACGCAGAACGGAAAATGTGGACTGTATTACCGTTTTGCCCGTGGGCGAAACACAGCCTCGCCTGCATAACGAAGGTCTGCCCGGTTTGTGCAAAGATATTGCCAAGCTGATTGCGGCGCAAAAACGCAGAAAAAATATTCACGCAGAACTGATCAAAACCTTGGAAAAGGATTTAGAAAAATACGAAAACAATCTTTCTAATCCTGCCTCTGACCGTTATATGGGTTTTATCTATCAGGATTTTGCCACTGCCGTTGACTATATTCCTCAGGATGGCATCATTGTTCTGTGTGATCAGTCCAGCATACACCGCAGTGCCCGCAGCCGTACAGAGGAGCTGGGTCTGCAGCTGGACAGCATGCTGCAGGCAGGACTTTTGGCCGGTGAGCTGTGCGACTTTGCGTGTCAGTGGGACGATTTTTGCTTTAGTATTCAACAGAAAACCGTTTTGTATATGGACACATTTGCAGGAAGCGCATACCCCGAAGGGTGCAGTCCGAAAGTATTGCTGCCGCTTTCTGCAAAACAGCTCCCCGGATACGGCGGCAGTTTGGATACAGCGTGCGCCGATCTGAGCCACTACCAAAACATAAACTTCTCGAGCCTGGTTCTTTGCGGCAGTCGCCATCGTGCCGAACTGCTGCAGGAGCTTCTAAACGCTAAAGGTATACACGCCTCTATTGCAATACCTTTAGAACAAATGCCTCCAAAAGGTGCGATTTATCTGACAGACGGGTCGCTGCCTTTCGGTATGGAATACACCGACGAGCGACTGGCTATTCTCTCAGAGGGTCAGCTTTTAGCAAAAAGCCATACCCCTAAAAAAGCAAAAAAAGGCCCTACCAATCGTCAAAAGCTTCACTCCTTTACGGATCTGACACCCGGTGATCTGGTTGTGCACGAGCAATACGGTATCGGTCGTTTTATGGCCATGGAGCAGATTCTGATTGATGGTGCTGTCAAGGATTACGTCAAGATCGCATATCAGGGAACAGACACCCTGTATGTCCCTGCCACGCAGCTGGATATGGTCAGCAAGTATATCGGTGGCGGCGAAGACGGAAATGTGAAGCTGAATAAGCTTGGCACAGACGCCTGGCAAAAAACAAAATCCAAGGCACGTAAAGCCGCAAAGGATATGGCCGGTGAGCTGATTCAGCTTTATGCCGCCAGAAAGCGGCAGGAGGGCTTTGCCTTTGGTGCAGATACCCCTTGGCAACTGGAATTTGAAGATAACTTCCCCTACCCTGAAACGGATGATCAGCTTCGCTGTATCAGTGAAATTAAGTCCGATATGGAATCCCCTATTCCCATGGACAGACTGCTTTGCGGTGATGTTGGCTTCGGTAAAACAGAGGTGGCTCTGCGTGCAGTTATGAAGGCTGTTATGGACGGCAAACAGGTTGCTATTTTAGTGCCAACCACCGTTCTTGCTCAACAGCATTATCAAACCGCTATGGCGCGCTTCAGAGGCTTCCCTGTAAACATTGATGTATTAAGCCGCTTTCGTACCCCCAATCAGCAGAAAAAGACACTGCAGAATTTACGGGCAGGTCAGGTAGATTTGATCATCGGCACCCACAAGCTGCTGCAAAAGACTGTGGAATTCAAGGATTTGGGTCTTTTAATTGTGGATGAGGAACAGCGCTTCGGCGTCAGTCACAAGGAACGTTTAAAGGAAATTTCCAGAGGCGTAGACGTGTTGACCCTTTCCGCAACACCCATTCCCCGTACATTAAATATGGCACTGTCCGGTATACGGGATATGTCTACCATCGAAATTCCGCCTGCGGATCGTTATCCGGTGCAGACCTTTGTGGTGGAACATTCCAATGCGATTTTAGACGACGCCATCCGTCGGGAAGTAGAACGTGGTGGGCAGGTTTATTACCTGCACAACCGCGTGGAGACCATCGACCAGTGTGCCGCTGCACTCAAAAGACGAATTCCCGGTCTGTCTGTTGCCGTTGCCCACGGCAAGATGGGCGAAGAGGCCCTTTCGGATGTAATGCAATCAATGGCTGAAGGAGAAATTCAGGTACTCGTTTGCACCACGATTATCGAAACCGGACTGGATATTCCAAATGCCAACACCTTAATCATCGAAAACGCTGATCGTTTCGGTCTTTCACAGCTTCATCAGCTTCGTGGACGTGTCGGACGTTCCACGCGCCGCGCTTACGCCTATTTCACCTTCCGCCCCGATAAATCCCTAACGGAGATCGCAGAAAAGCGTCTTTCCGCTATTCGGGATTTTGCGGAATTCGGCTCGGGCTTCAAAATTGCAATGCGTGATTTGGAGATTCGCGGTGCAGGCAATCTTTTAGGTGCGGAGCAATCCGGGCATATGATGAGCGTCGGCTACGATATGTATTTAAAGTTATTGGACGAGGCTGTTTTGGAAGAAAAGGGCGAAGCCCCCAAAGAACCGGACTGTACCGCCGATTTAAACGTCACTGCCAATGTGGATAAGGATTATGTTTCACGGGGCGAAGAACGAATGGATCTGTACCGCCGTATGGCTGCCATTCGAACACAGGAAGATGCCGACGATTTACTGGACGAAATTGTGGATCGTTACGGTGAACCGCCGAAGGGCGTTTTGAACCTGATCGACATTGCACTGCTTCGTGCAATCGCACGCAAAGCCGGCATTACTGATATTCGCCAAAAAGCTTCCGATGTTCTTTTCACCCTGCATAATCTGAACTTTGATGCAGTGGGACAGCTGTGTGCCGACAAGGATTACAAAGCAAGAATTGCATTCCTTGCCAATATGAAGCAGCCAACATTACGGCTGCGGCTTGCTTCCGGTGTTGATGTTCTCAAGCAGGTAAAGACCTTTGTTGAACGATACATAAAATACCTGTAAAAATTTCGTGAATGTTCTTGCATTGCCTCATTTATTGTGATAAGATATGTCAAACTTCGATTAAATATTTCAAAGGAGCCGGGTTCAATGGCACAAAAACGCCCAATGCGTAACGACGAAGTCGAAGAACTGGAGACTGCGTTTCGCAACCTTTCCGATAAAACCAAAAACAGAAAATCAAATACCACAGGTGCTAAAAAAGAGAAGCCTAAGAAGAAGCCCTCTAAAGCTTCGGAAAACAGCCATGCAAAAGGTAAATACGCCAAAAAAGGTTTCAGTAAATCCAATATTTTGATGGTGAGTATTGCCGCATTTGTCGTGATTGCTGTTGTGGCAGGTTTTTTGATTTACAACCATATCCATAACAATCAGCGCATTTCCGCCAATCTGACCATTATGGGCATTGATGTATCCGATATGACCCGTGCCGAAGCAGAAAAGGCGGTTAAAAATCAGTTTAACGCCCTGTATAAAAATCAAGAAGTGACACTGACGATTGAAGACAAGTCGGTATCCATCCCCTCTGATGTTGCAGGTGTAAAGCTTAATGTCAGCAAAGCTGTTGATGCCGCTATAAAATACAGCGGCACAGACAATGCGGATCCCAATGCACTCCACGCCTTGGACATCACAAAATTCATCTCCTATAAATCCCGTCCTGTTATGGAGCTGTTGGATCCTTTCCGTGCACAGTTTTCCGCCACCCTGATTCAGACATCTTACGTCATCGAGGGTACGAAACCTACTGTTTGGGACAAAGTTGACGAAAAGGCCTCCTTGGAAATCGTCATTAAAAAAGGTGTCCCCGGCTATCATCTGGATATGACAACACTGCTTGAGGGTCTGGAATCCTGCTATAACACGGGTGTTAACGCACTGGTACTGGAGTACGTCATTACCGAGCCTGACCCCCTGAATTACGAGGAAATTCTGAAAAAATACTGTATGGAACCTGTGGAAGCAGTAATGGATCCCGAAACCTTCGAGATTACGGGCGGAACATACGGTTATGGTATTGATGTGCAAGAGGTTGAGGCCGCACTCGCAGAAACACCGTACGGTGAAACCGTCCGTGTCCCCTATCACTGGACTGCTCCGGAAGATACAAAAGAAGAGTTAAGTGCCCTGCTGTTCCGTGATGTTCTCGCCAGCTATGAAACCTACGCTTCCAGCGATTACAACCGAAACATCAATCTGGAGCTTGCCGCCGCTGCCTGCAATAATCTGATTTTATATCCCGGCGACGTATTCAGCTTTAACGGCACCTTAGGCGAGCGCACTGCCGATAAGGGTTATAAGCCCGGTGCGTCCTATGTGGGCGGCCAGACCGTTTATGACTACGGCGGAGGCATTTGTCAGGTTGCGACCACCATTTACTATTGCGCTGTTGTCTCTGATCTGGAAATATTAGAGCGCGACTGCCATCAATACGCTTCCTCTTATACCCCCCTGAGTACCGATGCAACCATTTTCTGGAACGGCATTGATATGCGCTTCAGAAATAACACGAAATACCCCATCCGTATTGAGGCTTCCTCCTCCAACGGTGACGTATTCGTAAAGCTCATCGGCACAGAAACAAAGGACTACTATGTCAAGTTTGAGTCCGAGCATCTGGATACCTATCCGTTCGAGGAAGAATTTAAGGAATTTGAAGCAGATAACGAAAAAGGATATAAAGACGGTCAGGTCTTGACCGATCCCTACACCGGCTACAAATCCCGTTCCTTCCGTGCAAAATACGATAAAGCTACAGGTAAGCTGATTGAACGGACTTTGGAAAATGTGGACGTTTACAGCACCCGTAACAGGGTGATCTGTAAGATTATTGGTACAGAAACCGAGCCTCCCACAACAGAACCGGGCATTACTGTACCTCCCTCTACCGGTCCTTCGGAAACAGTTCCGCCGGAAACAAATCCTCCCGAAACGACCACTCCTCCTGAAACCGTTCCTCCCGCTGTGGATGATCCTACCCCCGACACTTCCACCACTGAGCCTCCTGCTTCCGGTGGCGACGAAACAACATAAGCAAAAGGCGCTGTCTCATAACCAATGAGACTGCGCCTTTTAAAATTATTCAACTAAAGTAATCTTGCTGTATCCTTTGCAATAAAACAGGGGTGAGACTTCAACCTCTATCCCGGGTTGTAAATTCCATATGGTGGTCTCAAATGCTCTGCCTCCTATATATACCCCGTCTTCCGGAAGATAGTGATGATGATAAATTGTAATATGTGGTAAAGTTGTGTCTGATAGATTGGTCACACACAACGTATCCCAGTTTCTTTCCTCAAGCAAAACAGCATCATCTGCGCAGTGCTGCAGATCAATTTTATAAATATCGCAGAATAAAACCGGTGTTTTAATCTCCTTTTTTGCGCTTTTCTCCGGTATGAACACACGCGACTTAGGCGGCAGCATAAAGCCTTCAAAGATATAATCTTCTTCCCCGGTGTTTAATGCCACACTGATATACGAAATAACCGAATCGGTAGGATTATAAAGCATTACCGCCGCCACATCAAATACTTGTCTGTTGGTACCGTCCTCGTAGAAAATTCCCTCGTATGTCCCGATATTTTCGATAATTACATTTGTATCCAAACTGATATACGGAAAAATGATGGGTTCTACAATCTGCTCGCAGGCATACTCCTCTGCTGTCTGCATCCCATATACACGCCATACATTGCAGCCAAGCATTGTTAAAATCAGCAAGCCAAAGCTGAATGATGCCATAGCAAGAGCGAACCTGCGCACACGGATATGATTCATCAAAAACGCCACCCATTTCGTAAAAAGTGGCTTCATTATAGAAATTATTTGCGTATTTTTTCAAGGGAAATAGGTAGAAAAACAGCCGTATTTCCTATTTTTTATTAGACATTTCTCGTACGGAAAATAACAGGGAATAGCAAAAAGGCGCTTAGAATTTCTCTAAGCGCCTTTTTTATTGGTGTTCTAAAATGATTTGCAATGCTTGCTCTACCGCTTGACGGCGTATCTCTTCCCGATTGCCTGTCAGCAGGAATTTTCTGCTCTCGGTAACATGGTGATCGCTATAGCCAATATACACTGTTCCAACGGGATTTCCGAAGTCATCTCCCCCGGGGCCGGCAAGTCCTGTGACGGAAACAGCAACATCAGCCTGAAGAAGCTCTCTGACGCCTGCCGCCATCTGCTGTGCAACCGGTGCAGAAACTGCGCCATACTGTTCTAAGGTCTCCGCTTTCACGCCCAAAACGGAATGCTTCACCTCATTGGTATAGCTTACGATGCCGCCTTTATAAACTTTTGAACTTCCACTCACCGCCGTAAGCGCACCGCCGATTAATCCGCCTGTACAGCTTTCCGCGGTGGCAAGCGTCTTTCCTTGCAAGGTCGCTATTACATTAGCAGAAAGGGTCATCATCGAATTTCACCGATACCTTTTCAACCGTTTCCAAGGCCTGGGCAATCAGCGCTTGACGGTCAAGCTTCTGTTCAGCATTGAGCAATTGACCGATTGTCGGCTTTGTCTTCGGATGTTTGGGCGTAAATACCGTACAGCAGTCCTCATAAGGCAGAATGGATGTATCCATCGTGCCGATTTTACGGGCAATGGTCACAATCTCTTCTTTATCCATACCCACCAGCGGCATAAAAATCGGCATTTGCACCACTGCACCGGTAACGGCCATTGCTTCCATTGTTTGACTGGCCACCTGTCCCAAATTCTCACCGGTGATCAATGCGCCGCAACCATCGTGACGGGCAATTTCCTGGGAAATTTCCATCATAAAGCGACGCATAATCAGCGTAAAGAACTCCTCAGCACAGTGATCCCGAATTGCCTCCTGAATGGGCGTAAAATTCACGATGTTGACGGTCATCCTGCCGCTGTATTTTGTTACCAAACGGGCAAGCTCTATCACCTTGTCTTTTGCCAGCTGCGAAGTATACGGATAGGAGAAGAAGTGGACACACTCAATCTCAACGCCCCGTTTTGCCATCATATAGGCCGCTACAGGAGAATCAATGCCACCGGAAAGCAGGCACATTGCTCTGCCGCCCACACCGGTAGGCAAGCCACCTGCACCGGGCTCTGCAGGACCGTGTACATAAGCTGCAAAATCACGGACTTCCACATACACTGTGTAGGCAGGATGATGCACATCCACCATGCAATCGGGGTGTGCTTCCGCAATTCGTCCGCCGATCTCCTGAGAGATCTGAATGGAATTCAGAGGGAAAGACTTATCGGAACGCTTTGACTCCACCTTAAAGGAAGCGGCACAATCCAAATCCTCTCCCAGATATTCCTCCACAGCATTGAAAATGCTGTCCAAATCCTTTTCACAGGGACGGCAACGGCAAAGACTTACCAAGCCGAAAATAGACTTGCATGCCTCCCACGCACTGTCTACATCCGCCTCTTCGTCCATTGGCTCCACGTATACGGTGGATTGCATAATATACACATCAAAATTACCGTAGGATTTCATTCTGCGGCGAATATTCTGACGCAGTCTGTTTTCAAACTGCCGTTTATTCGTGCCTTTCAGCACAATCTCACCAAGTTTCAGCAAAAATATCTCGTTCAAATTCATATTCTCCTATTAAGCAGTGGAGCGTCGAACACCGACAGCCCCACGGCAGTCCTTTTGTTTGTATTTTTCCTTCTCTTCCTCGGCTTGTATCAGCAAGCACTCGTCATCTGCGCAAAATTCCAAAGCAAAAATCCTTGCTGTGGGGTGCGCAGCAGTTTTCACAGAGCTGCTTTTCGTCAAGTCAAGTAAAATCGCACAGGGAATACCGCCCGGTATTTTCAAGGGATTTTCCGCAGAATTGGCGGAAAGTAGCTGTGAAAACCTGTCGGGTTCAACGCCCCACTGCTTATATATTGACTGTTCGATACTGGATTGCCTCTGCAATATGCTCTGTTTGGATATCTTTCGACCCGGCCAGGTCCGCAATCGTCCGTGCCACACGCAAAATACGGTCATAGCTGCGAGCCGTCAGTCCAAATGCTTCAAACGCCTGCTTCATCAGCCCGTGGGCTTCATCATCCAGTACGCAATAATAACGCAATTCATTGGGGCCCATTCGGGCGTTATACATTCCGGAGGATTCTCCGTATCGACGATGCTGAACCGCACGCGCCGCATTCACTCTCTTGCGAATTTCACCGGACGGCTCTGCCTCCGCACGAGTCCGCAGATCGTCATAATGCACGGCCGGCACTTCCACAATCATATCAATCCGATCCAGAAGCGGACCGGAAATACGGCTTCTGTACTGTTCTATGGCGTTTTCTGTGCAGTTGCATCGTCCGGATGGGTCACCATACCATCCGCATTTACAGGGATTCATTGCACACACCAGCATAAATTCCGCAGGATAGGTCACCGTACCGGACACACGCGCAATGGTCACTGTGCCATCCTCCAAGGGCTGACGCATTAAATCCAACGTATCCTTCTTAAATTCAGGCAGCTCATCCAAAAACAGCACACCCTTATGTGCCATGGAAATTTCACCCGGACGGGGATTTGTGCCGCCGCCAATCAAGCCTGCATTGGATATGGTGTGATGGGGCGAACGGAAAGGACGGCGCTGGATCAGCGGTGTTTCCGGCCGCAGCATCCCCAAAACAGAATAGATCTGTGTCACCTTTAGCGATTCCGTCCAGGTCATATCCGGCAAAATGGAAGGCAAGCGTTTACTGAGCATACTTTTACCTGAACCCGGAGGTCCGATCAGCAGGATGTTGTGACCGCCTGCCGCCGCGATCTCCATTGCTCGTTTCACGTTTTCCTGCCCGACCACGTCTTTAAAGTCGGGTATATCCAATTCCCGCTTTTCAGGCATCCACATCTGCTGTTCCTCAATCGGCGTGCCTCCGTTGAGGGCATCGGCCAGCTCTGTTACTGTGTGAACAGGATAAATAGCCGGACCGCGCGCCAAGGTTGCCTCAGCAGCATTCTCCGCAGGCACATATACCTTTTGAAAGCCGGCCATCTTTGCTGCGATGGCCATTGGCAGAACGCCGTTAACGGGACGAATTGTACCGTCCAGAGATACCTCTCCGATAAATGCGCAATCGGAGCTGGGCCTGGAAATCGCACCGCAGGCACACATAATGCTCAATAGAATCGGTAAATCATAGTGCGTGCCGCCCTTTTTTAGGTTTGCAGGCGCCAAATTCACCGTGATGCGGCCTGTAGGAAAACGCATACCACTGGTTTTTGCAGCAGCACGAACGCGCTCCCGTGCCTCTTTAACGGCAGCATCGGGAAGACCTACAATATCAAAATTCGGCAATCCGTTGGAAATATAGCATTCCACACTCACCTTGCTGCCCTCTATACCATAAATACCCAAGGTAAAGACGCTGCAAATCATCCCATCAACTCCTACGTACATTTTTTACATCATACCCTATTTGATCAAAAAAGACAATTCTTTTTTTGCATTTTCTTCCCTTCTCTTTTCATTCCGTCACATATACAGAATTTTCAACGATTTTTTACGATTTTTGCGATGCAGAAACACAATATCGGCTTTACAAATGAGATAAAAAGTGCTATAGTATATGGGACGAATTTTGAATACTTTAGGAGGTATTTTGTTTTGGCAAGAAAATTCAAAACTATGGACGGCAATACCGCTGCTGCCCACGTCAGCTACGCTTTTACCGAGGTTGCTGGCATCTACCCCATTACGCCTTCCAGCCCCATGGCCGACTATGTTGACCAGTGGTCCGCTGCAGGCCGTAAGAACATCTTTGGCGACACTGTAAAGGTCGTTGAGATGCAGTCCGAAGCCGGCGCTGCCGGTACTGTTCACGGCTCTCTGGCCGCAGGTGCTCTGACCACCACCTACACCGCATCTCAGGGTCTTCTGCTGATGATCCCCAATATGTACAAGATTGCCGGTGAATTGCTGCCCAGCGTATTCCACGTATCTGCCCGTACCGTTGCTGCTCAGGCTTTGAACATCTTTGGTGACCACTCCGACGTCTATGCTTGCCGTCAGACCGGTTTTGCTATGCTGTGCGAAACCAACGTGCAGGAAGTAATGGACCTGGGTGCTGTGGCACACTTGGCCGCTTTGGAAGGCCGCGTTCCCTTCATCAACTTCTTTGACGGCTTCCGTACCTCTCACGAGATCCAGAAGATTGCCATTTGGGATTATGAAGACCTGAAGGAAATGACCAATATGGATGCTGTGGACGCTTTCCGCAAGCACTCCCTGAATCCTGAGCGTCCTGCAATGCGCGGCTCTCACGAAAATGACGACATCTTCTTCCAGCACCGTGAAGCCTGCAACAAGTACTACAATGCTCTGCCCGCAGTGGTTGAAAAGTACATGGCAAAGGTGAACGAAAAGCTGGGTACCAACTATCAGCTGTTTAACTACTATGGTGCCGCTGATGCCGACCGTATCATCGTTGCTATGGGCTCCATCAACGACGTTGTTGAAGAAGTGATCGACTACCTGAACGCCAACGGTGAAAAGGTCGGTCTGGTCAAGGTCCGTCTGTTCCGTCCCTTCTGCGCTGAAAAGCTGCTGGCTGCTATTCCTGCTACCGCAAAGAAGATTGCTGTGCTGGACCGCACCAAGGAGCCCGGTTCTCAGGGCGAGCCTCTGTATCAGGATGTGGTTATGGCTCTGGCAAAGGCCGGTCGTAACGATGTGACTGTGATCGGTGGCCGTTACGGTTTGGGTTCTAAGGATACCCACCCTGCTTCCGTATTTGCTGTTTACGAGGAGCTGGCTAAGGATGCTCCCAAGCACGAGTTTACTGTTGGTATCGTAGACGACCTGACTCACCTGTCTCTGGAAGAGAAGGTTTCCCCCAACACTGCCGCAGAAGGCACTATCGAGTGCAAGTTCTGGGGTCTGGGCGGCGACGGCACTGTCGGTGCAAACAAGAACTCCATCAAGATCATCGGTGACCACACCGGCAAGTACGTACAGGCTTACTTCCAGTACGACTCCAAGAAGACCGGCGGTGTAACCGTTTCCCACCTGCGCTTCGGCGATCAGGCAATCAAGAGCCCCTACTACATCAACAAGGCTGACTTTGTTGCATGTCACAACCCCTCTTACATCACCAAGGGCTTCAAGATCGTCCAGGACGTAAAGCCCGGCGGCGTATTCCTGATCAACTGCCAGTGGACACTGGAGGAGCTGGAGCATCATCTGGATGCCGCTTCCAAGCGCTACATTGCAAACAACAACATTCAGCTCTACACCATCAACGCAATTGACCTGGCTATTAAGGTTGGTATGGGCAAGCGCACCAACACCATTTTGCAGTCTGCTTTCTTCTCTCTGGCAAAGGTTATGCCCGAAAATGAGGCTATCGGCTACATGAAGGCTGCCGCTGAGGCTTCCTACCTGAAGAAGGGCCGCGATGTGGTTGACAAGAACTGGGACGCCATTGATGCCGGCGCTACCGCATACGTGAAGATCGATGTGCCTGCATCCTGGGCAAATGCCGAGGACGTAAAGGCTGATCTGCAGCTGGAAGGCAATGCCGATACCGTTGCTGTTGTTAAGAACATTCTGACTCCCGTTGGCAAGATGGACGGCTACAGCCTGCCCGTTTCCGCTTTCGATCCCTACGTGGACGGTCAGTTCGCTTTGGGCGCTGCCGCTTACGAGAAGCGTGGCGTTGCAGTTACTGTGCCCCACTGGGATGAGACAAAGTGTATCCAGTGTAATAACTGTGCTTATGTATGTCCCCACGCTACCATCCGTCCCTTCGCTCTGACCGAGGGCGAAGCTGCCGCAGCTCCTGCCGGTGCCAGAATCGTGCCTGTCAAGGCCGGCAAGGGCAAGGGCGTATACTCCTACACAATGGCTGTATCTCCCCTGGATTGTATGGGTTGCGGCGTCTGTGTCGGCGTATGTCCCACCAGCGCTATCACCATGGTACCTCAGGAGAACGAGCTGGCTGAGCAGGAAGTATTCAACTACATGGTTTCCAAGGTCAGCCAGAAGCCCGATATGGAAGATAATTCCGTCAAGGGCAGCCAGTTCAAGAAGCCTCTGTTGGAGTTCTCCGGCTCCTGCGCAGGCTGTGCAGAAACCAGCTATGCCCGTTTGGTCACTCAGCTGTTTGGCGATCGTATGTACATCTCCAATGCTACCGGTTGTTCCTCCATCTGGGGCGGTCCTGCTGCTACCTCTCCCTACTGCGTCAACGCAGACGGTCACGGTCCTGCATGGTCCAACTCCCTGTTTGAGGATAACGCTGAGCACGGCTTGGGTATGTACACCGCACAGGCTGTGATCCGTGAATCTCTGGCAAACAAGGTTCGCAAGGTTATGGAAGACACCTGCTGTGACGAGCGCAAGGCCGCTTGCCAGGCTTGGTTGGACACCTTTAACGACGGTGAAGCCAACAAGGCCGCAACCAAGGCTTTGATTGCAAATCTGGAAGCAAAGGTCTGCTGCGATACCGTAAAGGAAATCCTGTCCAAGAAGGAATATCTGTCCAAGAAGTCCGTATGGATCTTCGGCGGCGACGGCTGGGCATACGACATCGGCTTCGGTGGCGTTGACCACGTTTTGGCCTCCATCAAGGACGTAAACATCTTCGTATTCGATACCGAAGTTTACTCCAACACCGGCGGACAGGCTTCCAAGGCCTCCAACATCGGTCAGGTGGCACAGTTTGCCGCTTCCGGTAAGGAAACCAAGAAGAAGTCCCTGGCTGAAATTGCAATGTCCTACGGTTACGTATACGTTGCTCAGATCGCTATGGGCGCTAACCAGGCTCAGACCATCAAGGCCATCTGCGAAGCAGAAGCCTACAACGGTCCTTCCCTGATCATCGGCTACGCTCCCTGTGAGATGCACTCCATCAAGGGCGGCATGATGAACTGCCAGAACGAGATGAAGAAGGCTGTGGAATGCGGCTACTGGAACCTGTTCCGTTTTGATCCCTCCAAGGAAACCGGCAAGTTCACTCTGGACTCCAAGGCTCCCAAGGATGGCTATCAGGAGTTCCTGATGAACGAAGCTCGTTACAGCCGTTTGACCCGTGAGTTCCCCGAGCGTGCTACCGAATTGTTCGCTAAGAACGAGGCAGCCGCTAAGGAGCGCTACGAGCATCTGCTGAAGCTGGTTGAAATGTACAAGGATTAATTCCTGAAATCAGGGGGTGTCTCTCAGAGACACCCCCTTCAGAGTATCAAAGAACCCCTAAAATCAAATCTGTATACGAATTGTATTGGGAGATAAGAATGTACTGCACAATAACCGATATCAGAGGCGATTATGCCTTTGTGACCTACGAAGATACGGGCATCACCTCCGAGGTTGCCATTGCACTGCTTCCCATGGGCGTTGACATTGGTGACAAGCTGAAGTTTGAAAATTACGAATTCAGCATTGCATAAAATAATGCATTATGCTATAATTAACCGCAGAAAAAGCAAAAAAGGAGAAAAAATATGGGCAAAGTATATGTATTTGACCATCCCCTCATTCAGCACAAGCTGAGCATTATGCGCAACAAGGAGACAAGCACCAAAGAGTTCCGTGAATTGCTTTCCGAAATTGCAATGCTGATGACCTACGAGATCACCAGAGATCTTCCTACCGTTCCGGTGGAAATTGAAACCCCCATCGGTCACGCAACCGTACCGATGCTGAAAAAGCAGCCTATTTGCTTAGTGCCCATTCTCCGTGCAGGCTTGGGTATGGTGGACGCCATTTTAAAGCTGCTCCCCAATGCCAAGGTTGGACACATCGGAATGTACCGTGACGAGGAGACATTGAAGCCTGTCCCCTATTACTGCAAGCTGCCCACCGAGGCGCCCAACTCTTCCATTCTGATCTTGGAGCCTATGAACGCCACAGGCGGCAGTACTGCCGCAGGTATTAGCGTGCTGAAAGAACGTGGCTGCAAGAATATCAAGGTGCTGAACCTGATTGCAACGCCTCAGGGCGCTGCCCGTGTGCACGAAGAACACCCGGATGTGGACATTTTCATTGCCTCGATGGACGAAGGCCTGAACGAGAACGCCTATATTGTACCCGGCTTGGGTGATGCCGGCGACCGCATCTTCGGCACAAAATAATACTTCCAAGCTAAAAAAGCACTGCGAAAGCAGTGCTTTTTCGGTTCTATAATAAAAGAGATATTTTTCCCGATTTTACCAATGAATACAACATCTCGCAGAAATGATGTATCGACTTTGTCGATATGATGCATTTCGCTTTGCGAAATATGATGTAAATTCGCTTCGCTCATTTATGATGCGAAGCGTTCCTTAATGTTGCAAAGCAACACATCATTAACGAAGTGACATCATTCGCGAAGTGGCATCATGTTCCCGAA
>JAFTVV010000010.1 GCA_017465625.1 Oscillospiraceae bacterium
GTTCATCATGGAGAACATACCCTTCTTCATCTCGCCGCCGTACCAGGTGTTCAGAATGACCTGCTCACGGGAGGTCAGGTTGAACAGAACAGCAGTCTCGGAGTTCAGACCCAGCTCCTTGTAGTTCTCTACCTTTGCCTTGGAAGCGTTGTAGATCACGAAGTCGGGCTTGAAGTTTGCCAGTTCTTCCTCGGAGGGAGTGATGAACATATTCTTTACGAAGTGAGCCTGCCATGCCACTTCCACGATGAAGCGGATCGCCATACGGGAGTCGGGGTTGGTGCCGCAGAACAGGTCCATTACGTACAGCTTCTTGTTGGACAGCTCCTTTACAGCCAGCTCCTTGCAAGCATTCCAAGCTTCCATAGAGGCGGGCTTGTTATCGTTGCTGAACTCCTTGGAGGTCCACCATACGGTGTCCTTAGAAGTGTCGTCCATCACGATGAACTTATCTTTGGGGGAACGGCCGGTGTAGATACCGGTCATCACGTTAACAGCACCCAGTTCGGTCAGCTGACCCTTCTCAAAGCCTTCCAGAGTGGGATCCATCTCTGCTTCAAACAGAGCCTCGTAGGAGGGGTTGTGGACCACTTCGGTAGTGCCGGTGATGCCATACTTGGTTAAATCCAGATTTGCCATTTCAGTTACCTCTTTCATATATAATTTTTTCATAGAGTTGCGATTTTTCACAGGAAAAAGCAGAAAATTTCCACCCAAATTAGGCAGTTTTCCAAACACTTTTCTGCTTTTGCAAATCGTTTTCTCATATTCTGCAATGATATCATACACTATAAAGCATTAAAAATCAATAAAAACATTTCTAAATTTGGAAATCTTTTATGAACACGCATTTTCGCCATCAGATGCGTTGGTCATTGCGAGGGCGCATTGTGCCCGTGGCAATCCGATCCCCGTATACACACCCACCTATCGTAAGAACTCGTAGGGGCCGATGTGGGCATCGCAAACACAGGGGACGCAAACACAGGGGACGGGCAAACACAGGGGACGGTTCTGTGTGTTGACATCAGTCAGACCTTAAACACAGGGCGGTTCTTAAACACAGGGGACGAAACACAGGGGACGGTTCTGTGTGTTGACATCAGTCAGACCTTTTGTTATGATAGCAGGGGGGTGATGCATTATGCCTAGGCAAGCGCGAAAGAAAAGTGAAAGCGGCATCTATCACATTATGCTCCGGGGGATCAACCGGCAGCAAATCTTTGAAGATGCCGAAGATTGTTTTAAATTTTTGGAAATCTTAAAAGAGTATAAGGCAGTAAGCGAATATAGCATTTATGCGTACTGCCTTATGGGAAATCATATTCATTTGCTGCTCAAAGAAGGCGCTGAATCTCTGGAGCAGATATTCAAGCGGGTGTGCGGTAAGTTTGTATATTGGTATAACGCCAAGTATCAGCGATCCGGCCATCTGTTTCAGGACCGTTTCAAAAGCGAACCGGTAGATACCCAGGAATACCTGCAGACAGTTATCTGTTATATTCATCAAAATCCGCTAAAGGCAAAAATGTGCAAGCGCATTCCTGACTATGCCTATAGCAGTTATGCGGAGTATTTGGGTGGTAACGATTTGGTTGATACCGCTTATATCTTGGATATCTGGCCTTTGGACGAGTTTGTTGTGTTGAACGAAGCCATTGTGGAAGCATATTGCCTGGATATAACAGAGAATGAGAAAATACGCTTGACCGATGAGCAAGCCCGCACATTGATGCAAAAAATATCCAAATGCGAAAGTGCAGCGCAATTTCAAAGTTTAGATACCTCGACGCGGGATAAGTGCCTGAAGAAACTTCGGGAAAAAGGGGTCTCAATCAGGCAGCTGAGCCGCTTAACAGGAATCAGCATTGGACTTGTAAGAAAAGTTGATTAACACACAGAACCGTCCCCTGTGTTCTGTCCCCTAAGTTGATTAACACACAGAACCGTCCCCTGTGTTCTGTCCCCTGTGTTCCATTTATTATGCCAGAAACGGGGGCATATTTGAAGCATTGGCGGACACCCGGGGACGGGTGTCCCTACAAATCAGAATCGGTAGGTTTACCGTCGTAGGGGCAGATATCATCTGCCCGTAAATATTGAAATCGTCGGCAACGCCGACACCTTAACTTTCCACTTTCCATTTTCAGCTTTCCACTTTCTCGTCACAACGCTTCCCTTTTGCCCGGCGCAGCCGGGTAAAACGAAAAAGGTGTGTACTTTTTGTACACACCTTTTTCGTTATAACTCTTTATACATTGCGCCGGCATCGTCCTTACGGACATTGTCGGCCACCTGCAGCACTTCCACAGCCACTGTGCGCTCGCCCAAGGTAATCTCGATACGGTCACCGATCTTTACCTCATATCCGGCTTTTGCAACCTTTCCGTTGACCGAAATGCGCCCGTTATCACAGGCTTCGTTGGCAACGGTGCGGCGCTTGATCAGGCGGGAAACCTTCAGGTATTTATCCAGACGCATCTTACTTTGCGACTTCGTCCTTCAGAGCCTTAGCAGCCTTGAAAGCGGGGATCTTGGAAGCGGGGATCTGGATGGTTTCCTTGGTCTGGGGGTTGCGGCCGGTACGGGCAGCGCGAGCCTTTACCTCGAAAATGCCGAAGCCGGCAACGTTCACCTTGTCACCATTCACCATAGCCTCGGTGATAGCGCCAAAAGTAGCGTCGATGGCAGCAGCAGCGTCCTTCTTAGTCAGGCCGGTCTTTTCAGCGACGGCAGCAATCAGGGTAGCCTTGTTCATAAAAATTACCTCTTTTCCAATATAGTTGGTTTTCTAACATTACCATATATTCGTTAAAAATGCAAGCATTTTTCTTAATTTTTTGCCAATTTTTTTACAATTTTAACAACTTTGCGATCTTCTCACCTTTGGGCAGTAACAGACAGTCTTCTTTCGTAATTGCTTTGCACACGACCACCAGCACGAAATACACCACAACGCCTACCATAATCGGTACGCCGCACAGCAGCATATTGCTGGTAATGCCTGCAATATGCACCATCAGCCAGTAAACACCGTACACAACAGCACCCATCAGCGCCGCCGGCAGCAAGGGGCGAAGCATATTGCGCAGCAGCCTGGGCTTTTGGGGTACAACCTTGCGGATGCTCCAAAGATTCAGCGCACTGACCGACAGGTAGCACAGCGCAGAGCACACCGGCACTGCCATAATGCCCACATTGGGGTTGCCCACCAGCATATACATCAGCGCCAGCTTCACGCCGCCGCAAATCAACGTGTTGATTACCGGAATATGGGCTTTGCCGTGGGATTGGAGCAGGACGGTGGTAAACATCGTCGCGGCATACAAACATACCGCACCGCCCATCACGGTCATCATCATCGTCGCAAGTGCCAGCTTTTCTCCCTCATAGCCGCCCAGCATCCCCATAATCGGGCCTGCCAGCACCGCAAGTCCCACAGAACAGGGCAGTGCCAAAAGGCCGGTGATCCGGGATGCGGATTCCTCTGTTTCACGGACACTTTTGTGGTCACCCACCGTGAGGAATGCGGTGATTGCCGGCAATACACTGGTGTTGATGGGGATAATAAAGGCACAGGGCATATTGAAAATCGTATAGCCGAAATTATAAATACCCTTCATACCGGAGGCCATCAGGGAGAAGTGATTCTCAGGCGTCCAGTCCTTCAGTGCCTGAACCTCCTCCTGCAGCTGCGGTACTAAATTTTGGGCATAAGTGCCGGAAGCCAGTAATTCCTCCAGCCGATCCATATAAATGCCGATTTCGAGCACATTCAGTAGCTGCATACCTGCAGAGCCGATGGTAATGGGAATGGCAATGGCCAGCAGCTTTTTGGTGGTCACAGCAAAGCGCTCCACTTCCTCCGCGGAGACAGACAGCTCCCGATATGCAGGGCGGAACTTGCCGTAAAGATAAAATGCAGAGATCAGGCAGCTGACCGTCACGCCTAAAATTGCGCCGCCTGCCGCCCAGGAGACTTTGCCGGTCAGCTTCATCAGTCCGTAAGCTGCACCCAAGCCCACTACCAACTTGCAAAACGCCTCCAAAACCTGAGAGACGGCAGTGGGATTCATATTGCCCTGACCCTGGAAGAAGCCACGATAGATGCTCAGATAGCCCATCAGTACCGCACAGGGTGCCAGACACAAAATGGCCGTCCAGGCACCGGGCTGTTCAAAACCGGATGCCAGTCTGGTGCAGAAAATACCCATCACCAGTGCCGCAATCAAGCCCAGTCCCAAAAACAGCATTCTGCTGACCTTGTAGATCTGCCGCACCCGATTATGCTCACCCAGCGAATAAGCCTGACTGATCATCCGGCTCATGGCAATGGGCAGACCGGCCGTTGCAATGGTAAGTAACAGGGTATAAATATCATAGGCAGTATTAAAATAGGCAAAGCCCACGTCACCGATGATGCCCTTCAGGGGAATCTTATAGATGGCGCCGATGACCTTCACCACCGCCACAGACAGCGACAGCACTGCCGCACCCTGCAGGAAATTTTGTTTTTTAGAAGCAGCCATTTTTACACCTCTTAAGCCTGAGCAATATCACTCGAATCAGCCCAAGCGGGCGTCTGATCGGCTCAGTCCTCATTTTATTCATTGATGGGCATCAGCCCATCTGCTTTATAAACTTTTGCCTGACCCAATCATCCATCCCGCTTGGGTCGCAGATTTCTGAGCCGTGAGGCCGCTTCAAGGCAAGGCAGAGCTTTGCCGATGGGCTTTGCGCCCTTCAAAAAGCGATAACGACGCCTTGGAGTGGTCTCGCGGCTCAGAAACTGGTTCGAGTGATAATGTTCAGGCTTCGAATAAGCGATCCATCCCATAGCCGGTCAGGTCTTCCACCGCGGATTTTAAATCCAAGGTGGGGAATTGACCGTTCTGATAGAGGACTTTGCCACGCACCATGGTCATTGCCACGTCGCCGCCCTTTGCGCCAAACACCAGTCCGTTCATTACGTTATGACAGGGAATCAGGTGGGGTGCGGTGAAGTCCACCAGCACAATATCCGCATCCATTCCCTCTTTCAACATTCCACAGCTTTCACTGCGTCCCTGTGCTCTGGCACCGCACACCGTTGCCATCATCAGGCAGGCTGTTGCAGGCATTGCGGCGGCATCCCCCTCTGCGGTACGCTCCGCAAACGCGGTGGCGCGCATCACTTCAAACAAATCCATATTGCCACATTCCACTGCACCGCCCGTGCCCAACGCCACGTTGACGCCTGCCTTCACCGCGCTCTTGACAGGAAGCACCTGCATACCTGCTTTTCCATAAGCAACAGGGGTAGTGACGGCACTGACCCTCTTTTTACCCAAAAGGACGCGTTCCTCTTCGGACAGCGCCACACAGCCGGTGGCCGTGACCGGCACATCCAGCATCCGATGGCAATTCAGAAGCTCCGCCACGCCCAGACCGGTGCGATCCATGGTATCCTCGGCTTCCTGCGCCGATTCAGCCATGTGCAGCTGAATGCCCAAGCCTTTCTCTTTGCAGTAGTCCGCAATCCCCTCCCACAGCAGATGATTGCTGGTATAAGGGGCGTAAATACCGCCGTCAATGCGGATTCTGCCATCGTCGTAGCCGTTCCACTTTTCTGCCAATCGACACAATTCTATGCACTGCTCATCGGTTTCAAAATCAAAGTCCTCCGTATCGCTGATGAAGCGATAGGCAGAAAGGGCAATGTTTGCCTTGATGCCTGCCTCTGCCGCGGCCTGTGCCGTTGCTTCAGGGAAGTAATACAAATCCGACACCGAAGTGATGCCAAACCGCAGACACTCTGCAATGCCGATGGTGGCGGCCGCCTTGGCGCACCGAGCATCCATACGGTCCTCTTTGCTCAGACGGCCTTGCAACGCCTCCGCATTGGACACATCGTCCCACAGATTCCGCAGTGCGGCAGTTGCCAGATGGGTATGGCAGTTTACAAGACCGGGGATCGCCACCATACCGGTACCGTCAATAATGATCTCCGGTTTTTCTTCCGGGGCTTCCTTGGAGATATGGCAGATTTTTCCCTGTTCGATCCCAATATATGCACCGAACAGCACCTGCATTTGTTCATTCATTGTGACCACAGTCACATTGGAAATTAAGGTATCCAAAGCACCAATTCCTCCTGTTATCCTTGGCTGTTTAAGTCCTTCAGCAGACTGCAGAGCTTCTGTTTTTGCTCTGATACCCCCTCAAATTGCTCCATATACTGCTCCGGGAATTTGGGGTTATGGAAGCGCTCCAGCTTGCCGCCGGGCAGATTCACCTTGCTCATCGCCCCTCCGCCCAGAGATACGATGGAATGTAATTCCTCCATCATAAAGATATTGTAAAGGCAGTCCCGATTATCCCGACTCCAGCCTACATTTTCATAACTGCCGGACATATATTTCTGCCGGTACAGATAGTAAGGCTGATATCCCGATTCAGAAAGCCGCATACGGGAGTAATCCACCATTTCGGAGACCTCCTGACGGCTGGGCAGGCTTTGCCTGGACTCAAACAGGTCTGCTCCTTTTTTCAGGGCAAGGGTATGCACCGTGATGTTGGCAGGACGCAGTTCGATCAGCTCATCCAGCGATGCCTGAAAACCTGCAACACTGTCTTTGGGCAGACCTGCAATCAGGTCCATATTGATGTTCTCAAAGCCCATCTCCACGGCCTTTTTGTAGATCTTCCGCACATCCTCTGCGCTGTGGGGTCTGCCGCAGGCCTGCAGTACTTCATCTTGCATGGTCTGGGGATTGATGCTGATGCGGTCCACGCCTGCCGTCTTTAAAACCTGTAGTTTTTCCTCTGTCAGGGTGTCGGGACGGCCTGCCTCTACGGTAAACTCCACACAGCGGCTCAGATCCAGATTGGATCGGACACAGGTCAGTAAACGTTCCAACTGCTCCGCTTCCAAAGTGGTGGGCGTGCCGCCGCCCACATACACGGTGCGCAGCGTTGCGCCTGCGTCCTTCAGCAGAGGACCGGTATATTCAATTTCTTTCATTAAGTATTGCAGATACTCCTCCACCATACCCTTTTTCTTGCCGGCGGTACGGCTGACGAAACTGCAATAAGTGCATCGGGTGGGGCAAAAAGGAATACCGATATATAAGGACACATCCTGCTTTTGCGTCCCGGCAACCGCTTTCACGGAGGCAAGAGAGCAGGCAATCGCCAGTCCTCGCCGCTGGGCGCTTACATAGTATTCTTCTGCCAGCAATCTGTGGGCGGAACGCTCTGTGCCCCCCTCCAGCAGATGTTTGGTGGTGATTTTGGTGGGACGGACACCTGCCAGTGCACCCCACGCCGGCTCTTCCGGCAAATGGGGCAGTGCCGCGTCAAAATAGCTTTGCCGCAGCGCCTTATGAAAGGCAGGAACGGTCTGCTCCGTCACAGGAAGGGTACGCACACCCTCCGTGACCTTGCCGCCCACCGTGATGGTGGTGATAAAGCGGACAGCATCTTCCGTGCGCTCCACCTTGCTGACCGCCGTGCCCTCCTGATTCAAGGAGAAAAGTGCCTGCTGCAGCTGCTCCACCTGATATAAACTGTCGTGACCGACCAGTGTTAATTCCATGATTATACCTCAGACGATTTCGGTTACAGATAGGGGTTATACTTTTTTTCTGATTCCAAAGTAGTGGCACTGCCGTGACCGGGGTATACCTTGTAGTTGACAGGCAGATTCTTGAGCCGTTCCAGCGACTTTTTCAGTGCCGTCCAGTCGCCCAAGGGAAAATCCGTCCGTCCGCAAGAGCCGGCAAACAGGGTGTCACCGGAAAACAGGCAATCTTCACAGGCATAGCACACACAGCCGGGGGTATGCCCGGGGGTGTGCAGTACGGAAAAGGTCAGTCCGGCAAGCTGCAGTGTATCCCCCTCTGCCACGCTGTTGGTGTAGCACAGGCTGCCGGCAGTGAACCGTTCCGGCAAGGCGCAGTCTTCGGGACACAAATAAATATCGCAGTCTGTTTCCGCAAACAGTTGGCGCACGCCGCCCACGTGGTCAAAATGCCCGTGGGTCAGCAAAATGGCGGTGATGGTTTTGCCCAGCGCCTTTGCTTCCTCTAAAATGCGTGCAGGCTCATAGCCCGGATCAATCACCACACATTCCCGTGCCCCCTCTGCCCATACCAGATAGCAGTTGGTCTCATAATCACCCAATACCAGTGTTTGAATCTGAATCATCGCTCTTCCCTCTTTTTTACCCTCTGCGGGGTGTATCCAGTAATTGATCGGTGTCCAAAATCAAGGTCACCGGACCGTCGTTTTCGGAGCTGACCAGCATATCCGCACCAAACTGTCCGTGTTCCGGCGGATAGCCCAACTCTCCACAGCATTTTAAAAAGTACTCATACAGGGCGTTCCCCAAATCGGGGGATGCCGCATCGGTAAAGCTGGGACGGCGACCCTTGCGGCAGTTGCCGTAAAGTGTAAACTGGCTGACCACCAGCACCTGTCCGTCCACATCCTCCAGAGATTTGTTCATCTTCCCGTTTTCATCCTCAAAAATCCGCAGGGACAGTGCTTTTTCTGCCAAATAGCGGCATTTTTCCTCTGTATCCTCCGGACCTACGCCCAAAAGAATCAAAAAGCCTTTTCCGATTTGACCTACCACCGTGCCGTCAATGGACACGGACGCACTTTTGACCCTTGTCAGTACTGCTCTCATCCTTGATCCTCTTTACCTTTTTATTCTGTATTAGTTCTGTCCGCGACGGGAACCGGTAACGTCCCGAATGTTCAAAAGTCTGTTCCGCACAGCCTCCAGCTCCGCCACATTCTTTACTTCAAAACGTACCGTGAAGATGCTTCTGCCGCCGGGCAAATCCTTGCCGGAAAGCTCCCTGACCCGGATACGGGCGGTGGTCATAGCAGTAGCCACGTCCAAAAGCAGGCCGTCACGGGTGATGCAGTCCAGCTCCAGTGTGGTCTCGAAGGGCTGTTCATCCTGACCTGCCCACCGCACACGCACCCAACGGGCGGCCTGACGGGGATCGTCTCTGCGGAGGGTGTTGGGACAGTCGGCACGGTGAATGGAAACACCGAAGCCTTTGGTGATAAAGCCCACAATGGCATCACCGGGCACGGGGGTACAGCAACGGGAGAACTTGATCATACACGACTCAATATCCTCCACGATTACACCGTTCACCGCGTGGCGGTTTGCCCGTGTATCCTCTGCGGTCTTCAGGGGGCTGCTGTTTTTATCCGCCGGCAAACGGGTGGCGCGGTTGATATCGTCACGGATACGGCCTACCGCCTTGGCGGCCGTTAAGCCGCCGTAACCAATGGCGGCATACATATCGTCCCAGTTGTCAAAGGCCAGTTTTTTGAGTAACTGCGCCTCCAATTCCCCATCGCTGAGGGCAGACATAGAAAGCTGCAGACGCTTCATTTCCGCTTCAAAGCTGGCTTTTCCGTGGAGGATGTTCTCCTCCCGTTTTTCTTTCTTGAACCACTGCTTGATCTTCGTCCGTGCCTGATTGGACTTGCAGATATTCAGCCAGTCACGGCTGGGGCCCTTGGCACTTTTGGAGGTGATAATTTCTACAATATCACCGTTTTCCAAGGGGGTGTCGATATTGCAGATGCGGTTATTGACCTTGGCACCTACCAAGGCATTGCCCACACCGGAGTGAATCATATACGCGAAGTCGATGGGGGTAGAGCCTGCCGGCAGGGAGACGATTTTTCCCTTGGGCGTGAACACAAATACCTCATCGTCAAACATATCAATTTTCAAAGAGACCACATAGTCTTCTGCATCCGTATCCTGCTGACTTTCCAGCAGACGGCGCACCCATTCAAAGTCCTTTTCATTTCCGGCTCCGCCGCCCTGCTTATACTTCCAGTGGGCGGCAATACCGTATTCTGCGGTTTCGTGCATATCCCAGGTGCGGATCTGCACCTCAAAGGGAATACCCTGATTGCCGATCACCGTGGTGTGCAGACTTTGGTACATATTGGGCTTGGGGGTGGAGATATAGTCCTTAAACCGTCCGGGCACCAGATTGAACAGATCGTGGATGTGACCCAGTACGTTATAGCAGTTGGGAATGGAATCCACGATGACACGGAAGGCGTAAATGTCGTACAGCTCATCCATGGTTTTATCCTGAGTGGTCATCTTCCGATAGATGGAGTAGACGTGCTTGATGCGGCCGTAGGTGGTGTTATGAATCCCCATATCGGACAGGCGGTTTGTCACCTTCTCCTGAATGGTGTGCATAAAGGCCTCATCCTGCTCCTTATGGGCAGAAAGATAGTTCATGATCCGTTCGTATGCACCGGGATCCAGGTACTGCAGCGCAATATCCTCCAGCTCCCATTTGATCTTTTGCATACCAAGACGGTGCGCAAGAGGCGCATAAATATCCATGGTCTCCCGACATTTGGAGATCTGCTTGGCAGGTGTCTGATACTGCATGGTGCGCATATTGTGCAGACGGTCGGCAATTTTAATCAGCACCACCCGAATATCCTTGGACATCGCCATAAACATCTTCCGCAGATTTTCCATCTGCTGTTCCTCGGAACTGGAAAAATTGGCTCTTGTCAGCTTGGTAACACCCTCCACCAGCTCTGCGGTGGTGCTTCCGAACAGCTTGGAAATTTCGTCGAAGGAGGCATCGGTATCCTCAATACAGTCGTGGAGCAGTGCGCCCAAAATCGCCTCCACATCCAGTCCCATCTCCGCTACGATTTCCGCAACAGCCAATGGGTGAATGATATAAGGAGAGCCATCCTTGCGCTTTTGATCCTTATGCTTCTGACGGGCATACTCCACCGCGCGGTCAATACGCTCCATATCTACCCCCGGCAGACAGCGATTCACCGTTTGGTACATCGCACCGTAATGTTCAGCAAAGCTTTCCATAAACTCCATTCTCCTTTAGAAGCTATGTAGCGGTTACATTACACGCAGTAACCGCTGCATCGTTGCGCTTTCATTTAAATCCCGCTTGCTCTCATTGGGGAGCAGACGGATGGTCAAATTCTGTGTATGCCGTGTAACATCAATCAGCCCCACGTCCGCAAAAATGTCCAGACAGGTGAGCATTTGTGCCAGGCTTAAATCCTTGTTGCCCCAGCGGACAATTTTACGGCAAAGGCACAGGGGGTTTTCCTCTTTTCCTCCGCATTGACCGGAAATGTACCGCCACACCAGTGCCAGCATCTCCCTTGTGGGGAACAGACGCTCTGCCGTTGCTTTTTCCAAACGGTCTTCCCGCAAAGCACGGTAGGCATCCATTTCAAAAGAACAGTTTGCCCGACAGTGGGGGCGAATATCCACAATGTTCATCTGCACGGTGCGCTGACCGCGGAAGCTGTTCACCTGGGGATAAAACGCCACGTCTACCCCATCAGTATAGCCAATATCTGCACTTTCCGCACTGGCAGAAAAGAAAATACCGTTAAACAGATACTTGCCTGCAGAAAGCTGCAGACGCATGTGCTTGCCGCCGCCAACCTGCGTAATGCGCTCTACCGTCAGGTTTTCCATGGTCAGCAAGGGACGGGGACAGCCGTTGCCGCAAGGCTCCAGCGCATCCAGCGCATCAATACCGGATACCGTCATCAGCTCCGGCTGAATGCGGCAGTCGCAGTCTAACTGGGTACGGGGTAAATCAGAATCGTAATACTGCTGTGCCAAACGGCAAATTTCCGCCCGAAAGGCCGGAATCTGATCCCGATGAATGGTAAAGCCTGCCGCCAGTTCGTGACCGCCGTAGCTTTCCAAAAGACCTTGCAGCTGGGTCAGGGATGCAAACAGATTAAAACCGCCGTAGCTACGGGAGCTGGCCTTGCCGTGTTCTCCGTCCAGACAGATCAAAAACGCAGGACAGCAATATTCTTCCGCAATGCGGCTGGCAACAATGCCCACAACGCCCTGATGCCACTGCTCATCTGCCAGCACAATGGCAGAGGGTAAATGGTCTGCCGGCAGCATCGATACCGCCTGCGCATAAATTTCCGCCTCCACTGCCTGACGGGCCTTATTCAGCTCGCAAAGGGCGCAAGCCAGTTCTTTGGCCTTTCCGCTGTCCTCCGTCAGAAACAGCTCCACCGCCAGATCAATCTGCCCCATTCGTCCGGCGGCATTGATCCGGGGCGCCAGTGTATAACCTACGGAGGTGGCGGTCAGGGTTTGGGGATCGCAGTTGCACTGGGCCATCAGTGCCGCCAGGCCGGGGCGTTTTGTATTTTTCAGTGCCTGCAGACCACGGGCAACAATCACCCGATTTTCGCCTTGCAGGGGCATTACATCCGCCACTGTACCCAGACAGACCATATCCGCATAGTCGTTTAAAATCTGCTCCTGACTGCCGTAAATGGCCGATGCCAGCTTAAACGCCACACCCACACCGCACAAATTTTTATGAGGGTAACTGCCATCGGGACGGTGGGGGTCTACCACCGCCACCGCACTGGGCAGATATGTCTTACATTCGTGATGGTCGGTAATAATCAGATCCATCCCCAATTTTTTGCACAGGCGTGCCTCTTCGATGGCGGTAATACCGCAGTCCACCGTGACGATCAGCTTTACGCCCTCCCCCTGAAGCTGGCGCAGTGCCAGCTCATTCAGGCCGTAACCCTCTTCCAGTCTGCCGGGGATGTAGGGTACACACGTACCTCCCTGCCGCCGCAAAAAATCAGTAAGCAGGCAGGTGGCGGTAATGCCGTCCACGTCATAGTCGCCAAAGACCGCGATTTTCTCCCGATTTTTCAGTGCCTGACGGATTCTCTGCACCGCAGGCTTCATATCCTTCATCAGGTAGGGGTCTAAAATACCGCCGTCACTGCGCAAATACGCCTGCGCCTGCTGGGGATTGCGCACCCCACGGGCAGACAGCACCATACTCACCAGCGGTGCATATCCTGCACCGACCAATCCGTTTACTTCCTCCTGCCTCGGCTCCGCCACATTCCAAATTCCGTATTTCAAAGCATAACACATCCAATTATATCATTTTCCCCTTATTATATCAAAAAAGGAAGTGTAACACAATACCTTTATTCGATTTTTAAGGGTACGGGCTTTGTTTTTCTGCCGCCCTTGCCATTTTCCCCTTTTGGGGCTATAATAAAGAAAAAGGATGTGAAGATATGGTCAATACCACACTGTGCTACATCACCCGGGGAGACGAGGTTTTGATGCTTCATCGGGTAAAAAAAGAAAAGGACATCAACAAAGACAAATGGATTGGCGTGGGCGGTAAATTCGAGGGAATGGAAAGTCCCGACGAATGTCTGCTCCGGGAGGTATACGAAGAAACCGGACTGACCCTTACAAGCTGGGCCTGCCGTGGGGTGGTGACCTTCGTCACCGACACACCGGACGGTCCTTTTGGAGAGTTTATGTACCTGTTCACCGCCGATGGCTTTGAAGGCACGCTCAAAAGCTGTGACGAAGGGGATCTGCAGTGGGTCAGCCGTGCATTTCTGGACGACCTGCCCAAATGGGAGGGTGACCGCATTTTCCTGAAGCTTCTGTGGGACGATGCCCCTTTCTTCCTGCTCACCCTCCACTACGAAAAAGACCGACTGATCAAGGCCGTTTTAAACGGCAAGGACATTTTGTAGACCGCACCCCCAATGGCGCAAATTGTACATATATAACGAACAAATTTCCACCACACAGAGAAATTTGTTCGTTTTTTTTCGTGTTTCCTATTTGCAAATCCCTTTAAATATGGTATAATGCCCGAGAATATGTATTTATGCGCACGCGCGTATCGGAAGGAGAAAAAAGATGATATTCGGCAAGCATATCAACCGCTATTACCGCCGATTCTTCCATCTGTTGGTTTTCGGTCTGCTCTCCCTGATTATGGTGGACTATTTGCAGCTGGAAATTCCTGCAATGTACCAATTGGTCATCAACGGTATCAACAATGGAGAAGTGCTGGTAGACGGGAAGATGGTCCCCTTTGACCTGCACTTTTTGGTGCGGCACATCTGCACCCCCATGCTGGTCATTATTTTGCTGATTGTGCTGGGACGGTTTTTGTGGCGTGTCTGCTTCTTTACCGCCGGCATCGGTGCAGAAAGCGACCTGCGCAATCGGATGTTTGACCATTGCAAGGATCTGTCTCAGTCCTATTACCACGAAAACAACGTGGGCAATCTGATGAGTCTGTACACCAACGACCTGGATACCTTTCAGGAGTGCTATTCCTGGGGCGTTATGGAGTTTTTTGATGCCGCATTTTTGGGCGCGCTGGCCATTGTCAAAATGTGGAAAATGGACCCTCTGCTCACCGGACTGGCACTGATTCCCATGGGCTTTCTGATGGCAAGCTCCATTGTGGTGGGAAATTATATGTCCAAAAAATGGGAAAAGCGGCAGGAAGCCTTTTCCAATCTTTCGGACTTTGCACAGGAGAGCTTCTCCGGCATTGCCGTCATCAAGGCCTTTGTCAAAGAGGGCAAGGAGCTTTGGGCATTTAAAAAGCTGAACAAAGAAAACGAAGACGCCAACATTTCCTTTACCAAAAGCTCGGTACTGTTTCGTATTTTGGTGACGTCCTTTGTGGAGAGCGTCATTTGCATCATCCTCGGTTACGGCGGCTATCTGGTTTACAAAGGCACGTTCAACGCCGGTCAGCTGATGGAGTTTATCGGCTACTTCAACGCCATTATCTGGCCCATTATGGCAGTGGCAGATCTGATTGATATGACCAGCCGCGGCCGCGCCTCTGTCAAGCGTATTTCCGAGCTTTTGGATGCCAAAAAGGATATGGTAGACCGTCCCGACGTGAAGCCCCTGAAAAACATCAAGGGCAGTGTGGAATTCCGCAATCTGGACTTCTGTTATCCGGACGGGGAGTTTAACGCCCTGCGCAACGTTTCCTTCACCATCCACGCCGGTGAGAACATTGGCCTCGTCGGTCGCACCGGCTCCGGCAAGACCACGCTGGTGGACCTGATTCTGCGCACCTATAACGTGCCCGACGGCACGGTCTTTATCGACGGTCACGATGTCAACACCGTGCCGATTCACGACGTGCGTGCCGGCTGTGCCTACGTCCCCCAGGACAACTTCCTGTTCTCCGACACCATCTACAACAACATCGGCTTTGCCTCCGACAATCGCTCCTGCGATGCAGTGGTGCAGGCGGCCGTTTTGGCAGACGTGGACGGCAACATCCGGGAATTTTCCAAGGGCTATAAAACTGTATTGGGCGAACGGGGCGTTACCGTCTCCGGTGGTCAGAAGCAGCGCATTTCCATCGCCCGGGCACTGATGAAGGATGCCCCCATTCTGATTCTGGACGACTCCGTCTCCGCGGTTGACACCAAAACAGAGCGCACCATCCTGCAAAACCTGCGGCAGACCCGTCAGGGCAAAACCACCATCTTGATTGCACACCGCATTTCCACCATTGAGCAGATGGATCGGATTTTGTTCATTGACGAGGGCACTGTTTCCGGCTTCGACACCCACGAACGGCTGTACGAAACCAACCGTGCCTATCAGAAAATGGTGGATCTGCAGCGGTTAGAAGAGGAAGGAGGTGCCCAAAATGGCTGATTACTTTCCTGTTTTAATGGTCGCCGCCATTATTTTGCTGTTTGCCGTGGCCTTCGTGATTGCATACGCAAAGCTGAAAAAAGCCACCGCCAAGGACGAAAAAGACCGCACAATGTCCGATCGGGAGATCGTGAAGCGCCTGCTGGGCTTTGCAAAGCCTTATAAAAAGCAGTTCGCACTTGTTTTCATCATTATGCTCATTTCCATCGGCTATGACCTGCTCTCCCCCATTTTGGTGGGCAACATTCAAAATCTGGTCAAGGGCACATTTACGCTGAATGCGCTGTTTGCACGGGTCATTGTCTACGCCGGCATTTTGGTGGTCTCGCTGGTGAGTATGTATCTGCAGACCATGATTTTGCAGAAGGTGGGTCAGCAAATTCTCTCCGACCTGCGCCTGAGCGTCTTTACCCACATTGAAAGCCTGTCCCACGAACAGCTGAACAACATCCCTGTGGGCAAGCTGGTCACCCGTGTCACCAACGATACCAACGGCATTTCCATGATGTTCACCAACGTGCTGGTTACCATGGCGAAAAATGTGATGGTCATTTTCGGCGTGTTCGGTGCGATGCTGACCGTGAATCTGGCACTGGCACTGGTGGTAAGCTGTTTTGTACCCTTTGTGGTGCTGTTTACGGTGATTTTCCGCAAATTCTCCCGTAAAGCCCACCAAAACGTCACCGATGCCCGTACCGAGCTGAACACCTTCCTGTCCGAAAACCTCTCCGGCATTAAAATCACCCAGATTTTCAACCGTGAAAATGAAAAAATGCAGGCCTTTATGGAGCGCAGTCGGGCATTGCAAAAGGCCAAGCGGCAGAGAATGTTCGTTTTCGGCATTTTCCGTCCTATGGTGTATATGCTTCATATCAGTTGCGTGCTGTGCATTTTGTATTTCGGCAGCCGCAGTTATTTAGAAGGCTGGTCCTTCTTAGGGCAGACCATCACCAGCGGCACCATCGTCACCTTCTATCTGTACGCCTCCCGATTCTTTGACCCCATTCAGACCCTCTCCGAGCATTTCGACACACTGCAATCCGCCTTTGCATCTGCGGAAAAGATTTTCGCTGTGATGGATATGGTGCCTCAGATTGTGGACAGTCCCGATGCCATCGAGCTGGATCACATCGAAGGCAAAATTGAATTTAAAGATGTTTGGTTTGCCTATAAGCCGGATGAATGGGTATTAAAGGGCGTCAGCTTCACTGTTGAACCCCGTCAGACCGTGGCATTTGTCGGCTCTACCGGCTCCGGTAAAACCACCATCTTGTCCCTGATTTGCCGCAACTACGACATTCAGAAGGGTCAGATTCTCATTGACGGCATCGATATCAAGAAGATCAAAATTTCCTCTCTGCGCCGCCACTTCGGGCAGATGCTTCAGGACGTATTTCTGTTCACCGGCACCATTCGCAGTAACATTCTTCTGCGGAAAGAGGACGTCAGCGACGAGGAAGTCTGGCAGGCCTGTGAGTATGTGAACGCAGACCGCTTCATTAAGAAGCTGGATAAGGGTCTGGACGACGTGGTTCGGGAACGGGGCAACAACTTCTCTTCCGGTCAGCGTCAGCTTTTAAGCTTTGCCCGTACCATTGTCCACAAGCCGGCAGTGATGATTTTGGACGAAGCCACCGCCAACATCGACACTGAAACAGAAGTGCTGATTCAGGACTCTCTGGAAAAGATGAAAAACATCGGCACCATGCTGATTGTGGCCCACCGTCTTTCCACCATTCAGCACGCAGACAACATCATTTTGCTGTCCCACGGGCAGATTATGGAACAGGGCAACCATCAGGCGCTTTTGCGGCAGAAGGGTCGCTACTACGACCTGTACACCCTGCAATTCAACAAACAGCAATTGGAGCAGTCCTGATCCAAAATCCTGACTGCATTTTCACCACCCATTTCGTATAATCACCTTGAAGGAGGAATTTTTTATGAGCTATATGAACGAAGTACTGGAAAAAGTGATTGCACAAAACCCCAATCAGCCGGAATTTCATCAGGCTGTGGCGGAGGTGCTGGAATCTCTTGCACCGGTTATTGAAAAAAATGAGGAAAAGTACCGCAAAGAGGCACTGCTGGAACGCCTGACTATGCCGGAGCGCATCATTCAGTTCCGTGTGCCCTGGGTGGACGATCAGGGCAACGTGCAGGTGAATAACGGCTACCGTGTGCAGTTTAACGGTGCCATCGGCCCGTACAAGGGCGGCATCCGTCTCCACCCCTCTGTCAACACCAGCGTGATGAAGTTTTTGAGCTTCGAGCAAACCTTCAAAAATTCCCTCACCGGCCTGCCCATCGGCGGCGGTAAGGGCGGCTCCGACTTCGACCCCAAGGGCAAGTCCGACCGTGAGATTATGGCTTTCTGCCAAAGCTTTATGAACGAGCTGTATAAGTACATCGGTGCAGATACCGACGTGCCTGCCGGTGACATCGGTGTGGGTGCCCGTGAAGTGGGCTATATGTTCGGTCAGTACCGTCGTTTGAAGGGCGTATACGAAGGTGTGTTTACCGGCAAGGGACTCAGCTTCGGCGGCTCTTTGGCTCGTCCGCAGGCTACCGGCTACGGCCTGTTGTATATGACCCGTAAAATGCTGGCCGCCAACGGGCAGACCCTGGAGGGTAAAACCGTGGCAGTGTCCGGTGCCGGCAACGTGGCCACCTATGCCATCGAAAAGGCATGGCAGTTGGGCGCAAAGCCTGTTACCTGCTCCGATTCCACCGGCTGGATCTATGATCCCGAGGGCATTGACGTTGAGCTGCTGATCGAAGTAAAGCAGGTAAAACGGGCACGTCTGACCGCTTACGCCGCCGCCCGTCCCTCTGCCCAGTACCACGAAGGCAAGGGCGTTTGGAGCGTCAAGTGCGATATCGCACTGCCCTGTGCTACCCAGAACGAGCTGCATTTGGACGATGCCAAGCTATTAGTCGAAAACGGCTGTATGGCCGTCTGTGAGGGTGCGAATATGCCCACCACACTGGAAGCAACCAAGTATCTGCAGAGTAAGGGCATCTACTTTGTGCCCGGCAAGGCTGCCAATGCAGGCGGCGTTGCCGTTTCCGCACTGGAAATGAGCCAAAACTCTCAGCGCCTGTCCTGGACCTTCGAGGAAGTGGACAGCAAGCTGCAGGGCATTATGGAAAACATCTTCGAGAATCTGGATAAGGCCGCCAAGGCCTACGGTATGGACGGCAACTATGTGGCAGGCGCGAATATTGCCGGCTTCCAGAAGGTGGCCGACGCTATGCTGGCCCAAGGCGTCATCTAAACGAAAGATGTCCCTGTGGGGCGTCGATGGCGCCGCCCCCTACGAGGGATTACGGCAGGTGGATTGCATTTGGGAAAACGCATTGCCTCCGATGGCTTCGCGCCCGTGGCAATGACAAAACCTTTTCGATTACGCCGGCAAAAAGGAGGGGACGTGCGGGTATACACGGTGTCTGTAAATGGCAACCAATTCACTATAAACGGTGACACTTACCGAAGGGGCACTGTAGAAGACGGTTTTGCCGAACTGGCCAAAATATTTAAGCCCTCGCAACCCGACGACACCACCCTGGAATCCGACGACACCACCCCGGAACCCTGAATAAACAAAGGGCACTGCGGAAGCTGATCATCAGCCACCGCAGTGCCTTATTGTATAGTATTCGTGATATTCGATCTATTCGATATGATGTAAATTGGCTTGGTTTATTTATGATTTTTTCTTTTGTTTGATGAGCATAAATGCAACGCCGATTCCGGCGGCAATGCCACCCAGAATGATGACCGCATAACCCCACCATGGAAACGCATCATTTTCGGGAGCACCGGGCATCTGTGTCTGGGGCTGGGTTGGCTCAGGCGTTGTGTCAGAGGGCGCACTGCCGGTAGTTCCCGGATCGGTATTCGGGGCTGTTGTGGGCGTGGTCTGGGGAGGCACTGCTTCGGCCTTGACTGTCAGATCAAAGCTGAAGCTGTTTTCACCGCCGCCTTCACTGACCACCACCACATTGATATGGCAATTTCCTGCTTTGGTCGGTGTGCCCTCAATCTCGCCGTGCTGTGTCAAATAAAGACCAAACTCCGAAAGCTGGCAGCCCATAAACTCCGAAAACACCGCATCCGGATCGCTGCATTCTAATTTTACAGCGTAATCTTGACCCACCGTTGCATCGGGAAGGGACTTGGTGATGACCTCAGGGGTAGCGCCGAAGATGGCAACCTCATTACTGCAGGCCTCTGCGCACTTTTTCGATTCCTGAAAGCTGCTGTCTTCATAGAAGCTGACCGTTACATAGATGGTGCTGCCCTGATCAGACAGGGTCACCTTGTAGGAATGTGCATCCGCACCCATACCTTCCTGCGTCAGCATACCATTTTTGTACCAACTGTAGATCACATTGCCTTCCAGCAGCGCATTGTACATTTCTGATGTGATGCTGCCGCTATCCAGCATGGCATTTTTGTCCACTGTCAATGTGCCGCCTACCTCCGGCCTGCTTTCAGCTGTGAACGGCACTGTCAGTTCGGTTGCAAAAGCAGGTATGGTCAGACTAAGAATCAATAGTATACAAACAAATAGAGAAAGCATTTTTTTCATAGGATATCACTCCTTTTTCTTTTTGGTGAGGATCAGTGCGCCGCCACCCACGCCAACAGCCACAGCAGAAAGTCCAATCAGCAGCAACACCCAACAAGGCATACCGTCGCTGCCCTGTTCCGGTGATTGGGGATCGGTAGGAACAGGTGCTGTATCCGTGGGTTCGGTTCCGGGTCTCGTATCGGAAACTGTGCCGTCATAGCTGCAGGTGGTACATTTTTCATTTTCCATTTGATGTGGCATCTGTGTTTCTGCGAGGACTTCGCCGCACACTGTACAGATGCGCCAGTGATTGTTTTCGTCATACATCCAATCGTCGGAAAGCTTGTGTCCCAAGGGTGCAATACCCGTTTCAGAAATTTTGGTCTTACCCTCACTGTCTGCAAAGAAATCAGAGCACCCGTCGCAGGTGTAATATTCCACATTGCCCGGCTCGGTACAGGTGGCATCTTTCTTTGGGACTTTCGTCAGATTGTGCTTGTGGTCTTTGGCCGGTGTCATAATATATCCGCAGTCCTTACAAACCACTGCCGCATCGGGCGTTCCTGCCGGTCCGGCAACGTGATCCTGGGCGTCACAATGGGCACCGCAAAGTTTGCAAAGGTGGGCGTGGTACAAATTACCGCAAGCAGTCCACTTGCTGGTGTCAGGGGTGTGATTTTCTGTAATCTCCAGATAGGCGTAGCCGCAAACAGTACACGTGCCTTCCGCGGTACAGGTAGCTGCGCCGCCCACATGGTCTTCCGAAGTTAAGAAGTCGCCACAGCTGGTACAAGCCTTATAGTGGTAAGCACCGGTGCTGCGCCAGGAAGATGGCGTGTGGGTATGAGAAGGTGTTACGGGTGTTGTGCCAGTCGGTTCTGTAGGCTTCGGAGCCTCTGTCGTTTCCGGTGTTTCTGGTGCTTTCTGAGTGGGGCCAAATGTGTAACTAAGTTCAATCACCTGCTTGGGGTCTTGCTCATAAGCCTTGTTGATATAAGGCGGCAGATCGCCATTGATGGCAGCGCCCAACTTGGGATTGCCCGATGCGTCTGTTTGGAACTGATAGCCGGATTTGGCGCTTAGCCAAATGGACACGGTGTAGCGCTTGCCTTCCTGGAATTTGTCCGTAGTCTTTACGATCTTTCCGGATTCATCTGTCCATGTGATTGGATCGATATGATAGAGCGTACATGTGGCAGTTTCGACAGTGCAGGTATTGGTGGGACTTTGCCCTGCCACCGGACGTGGAACGGTCACATCCACCTCTTTGATCAATTGACCGTCTGCCTCAGATGTGGAATTGACTAAAGATTTTCCCACATAGCCTACATAGTCATTGTGATATACCTGATAGTAGTTGCCGTCCTCACCCACGATGTTCAGGGTCGTGCCCTTGGGGATAAACGCCAGCTTTTGGGATTCGTTGTATGTGTAGCGCAACAAGGAACAATCCGATTTTGCCTGGGCGGTCATGCGTGTTGTAGGCTTGCTGACAGTGACATTGACGGTCTTAGTATCAAAATAACCAAGGTCGTATTCGCCAATGGTCAGCTTCTGCTTAAACTCCACCTTCAGCTGCCCCACGGTATAAGGAATGTAAGAGGTGTTATTAGTAGAGATGGTGGTGTGACCATTTTCTGTGATATGGATCTCGGTCTTTAGATTCACCTCGGATTTGCGCAAAACCGGCTTGTCGTCGATGGATTTACTACCGATAAACATCTGCAGCTTTGTGCCTGCATAGGTGGAAGCGGTATAGTTCACCTCATCCTTAGTATACATATCGATTGCATTGGTCACATGCGGCGCATACAACCCGTAGCCCCAGTTTTTCATATTGGGGATCAGCTTTTCCGTAGGATAGATCTCAACAGTAATGTTGTTTGTTTTGCGCACAGTGCCATCAGACGATGTAACGACGCACTGGAAGGGAATGGCATCCCAACCATCATAAACACCGGTAGAGGTGTGGATCTGCAGATGATTTGTCTTTCCGCCGGAGTAGCTGTCGTTGTCCGGCACATCGTACCAACTGCTGTTGCCGCCAAAACCGGCATCGTATTGCCACTGGTAGGTGTAGTCCTCCGGATTTCCCTCGCTGGGATAGGCGAACAGGTCCACGATACCGCCGGCATAAATGTTTTCCTCGTAATGGGACACGTAGTAGCTCAATGCTGAAGCCGGTAGCACCAGGAGGCTACTCAGCAACACAACACAAAGCAGGATCGCAAGTAATCGTTTCATGTGGATTTCCTCCCCAGCTGATTAATTGATAATGTCGGCGCCGCAGTCGGTGCAGGTGACAGAGCCGGCGGGGATGTTGTGGTTTGCGGTCTCTTCTGCTCCACATTCGCTGCAGGTTCGCTTGTGAACCAAACCGGTCTCCTTGATCCATGCAGACCAGATATGACCGGTAGCAGGAATATCCACCGTAAAGCCTGCGTTGCAGCGCTTGCAGGAGGTGGTTTTCTGACCGTCCTTGGTACAGGTAGCAGGTGTCACAACCCAATCCTTCAGATCATGACCCGGTGCGGGGATGGTCTCTGTTTTTGTTTCACCGCAGCTGCACTTGTATGTCTTGGTTCTGTCCAGGCTGCAATCTATGATGCTGGGGCCGGGCTGCTCTACCCAGGTGTGGGTATGGTCAGGCTGGGAAGGTTGAGATTCCGTCTCCGGAGGAAACGGCTCTTTTCCGTAAAAAGCACGGGACCAAACCTCTATATTGCCGTCTTCATCATTGCCCACGCTGCCGGTACCGTCATAGTTACCGCCGTCGCTATCCATGGTGATGTCAGCATCCTCCATGCCATACCCCTTGGGAAGAGAATAAAATATATCCACGCGAATGGCAAAAGGCTCATCGGGGACAGGCTCATCGGCTGCCATTTCCCAGTAGCCGTCCCAGACGAAGCCTGTAAGCTGTACACGGCAAGGTACCGGTTGATTATCGATGGTAACCTCCACAAAAACATCCTTTACAGTCATACCGGGTTCGATCTTTCCTGCATCAATGTGTACCTCCAGCCTTTCCCTGATGGTAGGCGCAGGCTCTTCCGCGGGGCAACCGCATAGAGAAAAGCATAGTGCAATAAGCAATATAATCGATAATTTTTTCATTTTCATTCACTCCTTCTTTTTAAATAGCTGCCTCTATTACATGCAATACCACTCCGACTTTGGTGAACTGCACCGGCTTGTTACCTTTTTACTTTATATACACACTTATGTAAATAAAATTATCCCCAGGATACTTTAAGCGCCTTTTTTGCAAAAGTATCCTGGGGATAATATGAAAATACACAAATGGCAGCGCCGCCATTTGTGCATTTTATCGATTCATTATGAAATAACGCCCGTGGTCTCGTCAATCAGTTCATCCAGCCGACCGCAGCACCGGAACAACTCAATGTAGAGCATCAGCTCATCTCTGGATGCAACCGCTAACTTTTGATAGATGCTGCGGTTGTGTTTTTTTACCGTATTAATGCTGACAAATACCAGATCCGGCAACTCCGAAATTTCGTGTCCGGCAATGTAACAGTTCAAAATCCGACGTTCTGCAGAAGAAAGGGTCCTTACTTTTTCTGCAAACCGGCAGAACATCTCTTCCATATTGGGCGGCAGCTCACCCGGATTTACCTGACGGGTGTTCAGCTGCGTCAGCAACTGCACGCTCACCAGAGAGCCACTGGGCTGCACAATGCCGTAGTCGCACAGCATCCCGTAAATCAGAAGAAGCAATACAGCTGTGACGATGTAGGATACGGACAAAAATTCAAAACCCACATCAATCAGCTGCTCCACCAGCCATACCCCCAGATTCAGAAGTACCGCAACCAACAGAACCAGGGTGTACTTAGGAGAGTCCAGTCGCTTGGTTTTCAATGCGTACAGAACAATCCCAACCATCATAAACATATAGCTAAGCAAATACAGCCCGTAAAGGATATGCAATGGGCCATAGTCCTTCACCAGGTGGGTCATCCCGTTGATCTTTTCCAGGGAAACGGATCGGTAGTATAGTCCCAGCCAGTCACCGCTTGCCGCAAGCGCAAAGGCGGCAATGCTGATTCCTGTCAGCAGCCAGCGAAGCCACGGATATTTTGGCATCCGGCATACATCATAAATAATCAGCAGCATCACCAGAATGGAAAAAGCACCGCCGAAATAAGACAGTCCATTGGCAACTTTTGCTACTGCTAAGGAATTGCAGACCGCCATCAGAAAATAGCCGCTGTTGGCAGCTGCAACACAACCGAAAAGAGCCAAAAACAGACGATTCCTTCTTTGGTCAAAAAGCAGATAGGCGATGCATAGCAATGCCGCAAAAAGCGCAAGGATGCCATATACAACAGACAGATCTCCGTTTTTCATCAATATGGAACCCTCCTTTCACGCGTGGTTATCGCCTGTATAAACATGAAGCATATAAAAATGATACGATCATTATATACGTAAATAAGGAAATTTGCAATGTAATTTTCCTTGCTTGCGCTTACTTATGACCACAAAGCGCAACATTTTGCAAATGAATCGTGCAATACATTGCAGTTCCGTGATCCTATGACCGGGCCTTTCGTGGCGTAGCCTCATCGGCAATAACCCGTGATCCTGAATTCAAACAAGGCATTAGTCCTGTGATTCCTTGCCATCACGATCAAAGGGAATCGGGCCGTTCTTGCTTTCAAATTCCCGGATACACTGACGAATCAGATGCAGAATTTGCCCGTTTCCGGAGCGCCCCTCATACTTTGCAATATAGTGGAGTTTACAATGTAATTCCGGTTCTATCTCAATTCCCAAATGCTTGTTATTTTTGTTCCGCATAAGCCACCTCAAAATATCTTAATTTAAGTATATTTTAAGATGATTATGTGTTATAATTAGCGAAGTATACTTATTATAAGTATACTAAATTATAGGGAGGGAACCGGTATGGCAGAATTTTGTCTGGATTGCTGGAACAAGATCAATCAAACCCACGATTCCAAATGGAGATATACTTTTTCTCGGAATAAAGATTTGTGCGAAGAGTGTGGCCGGTATAAGCGTGTAATTGTTGCGGAACGGTTTTGGTCACGAACGCAAAGGATATGGGCAGATGCAATCGAGAATATTCAAAATCAAAGAAAAAAGTAAAATGATCCGCAAGCAGCTGCAAAAAAGATATTTTTGCTTTTGAGTATGACTTTGAACGATCTTAAAATGATGCATCGACTTCGTCGATATGATGTATTGCGCTGTGCGCAATATGATGTAAATTCGCTTCGCTCATTTATGATGCGAAGCGTTCCTTAATGTTGCAACGCAATACATCATTAACAAAGTGACATCATTCGCGAAGCGACATCATGTTCCCGAAGGGAACGCTTCATTGAAAAACGACAAGTTTCTCTCGAAACTTGTCGTTTTTCTGGTACGGGCGACAGGACTTGAACCTGCACGGAAATCCATTGGAACCTAAATCCAACGTGTCTGCCAATTCCACCACGCCCGCGTATTAAATTGAAAGTTGAAAATTGAAAGTGTAAAGCGGACAGCTAATTATCCTTTGAAGTTTTTACACTTGTAACTAACATTTTCTCAAGTTCAATACAATCAGAAACGATGGAGCTATACTCCCGTTCTGACAAGTAACCGGTTGCTGATATCAATCTGATCCAGTACTTCGATTCTGTGGTTTCTTTCAGTGCAATACTCAGTTTGGATATAAAATCTGCTTTGCTCTGCGCCTGTCGTGCTTCGGCAACATTTGCGCCTATGCTTGTCCCGGAACGCAGAAGCTGCTTGGAAAGCGTATATTCCTTTTTCGTGCTGCGGAGGTGTTTGCACAGATTTACGATTCGTATTGCAAATTGGAAGCTTTTTTGTTCTAAGATACTACCCATAACTTTCCACTTTCCACTTTCAATTTTCAATTTTCAACTTTCCTGTTATTGTTCGTTGTTGAAGTGAATTTCGTAGAGGGTTTTTTCTATATGATCGTAGATGGAAAGCACAAAGTTATAGGTTTGACGTGCTGTTATAGCCTCGACATTCAGCAAGGCGTCCGCATCATTGTGGTAATCCTCAACGGTCCAGTATCCGTCCAGCACCTCCGGGATCTCGTAACGGGACGCAATATCCGTCTCTTCATAGATCAGCATATACAGCCCTTGCTCTATGGGGCACTGCCACCAATTGCGGATCGGTTCCAGCTCTTCGACAGAAAAATCGCTGCAGTCCAGAACCGCAACAGTCACGGCATCGGCATCATCAGCCGCTGTCTGATTTTGCGAAGGATCGCCCAGAATCGGTTCATTCAGACCTGCAGGATTTGCCTTTTCTGCCTTCTTACAGGCGCAAAAACCACATATCATCAACACAAGTAAGACCGCCGCGACAACTCTTCTCATCTTCTGTCCTTTCCGGAAAAGTTCCATTTGATCTACTGGGTATTTTAACACAGCGGCCATTTTCTGTCAACCGCATCCACGGGATTCTTTTGCCCCGGTTTATACACTTTTTATCTTGACAAGCTTGCGCTTTAAGGTTAAAATGGATACGGAATAGTGTACGCTGAGGGAGTATGGGCTTATGCTCCTGCGCGTTTCATTTTTATCCGGCAAATGCCGTAGATTTGCGATTGTCGCCTCATGGCGTTAAATTGTGCATATTTTCTGCCGTCAAGGCAGTTTCCCGGCTCAATTTCATACCAGAGGTTCTGACATCCACCCTCCGGCTATGCCTATCAAACAAAGGAGGTGTGCTTGAATTATGGAACCGATTGCAATTATTTTGATCGTCGTTGCCGCCGCCGTAGGTCTTGGTCTGGGCTTTGCACTTGGCACTGCTTACCGTAAGAAGTTTGCCGAGCGTGAGATTGGCTCTGCAGAGCAGGAAGCTACGCGTTTGATTAACGAGGCAATCCGCAGTGGTGAAAGCCGCAAGAAGGAAATGTTGTTGGAAGCAAAAGACGAGATCCATAAATCCCGCACGGAATACGAAAAAGAAGTCAAAGAGCGCCGCGCTGAGCTGAGCAAGCAGGAGCGCAGATTACAGCAAAAAGAAGAAACCTTAGACAAGAAAACCGATGCCTTTGAGCACAAGGAAGAGGAATTGGCCCGCCGTATGGCAGAAGTGGCCGAGATCAAGCAGGAGGCGGAAGCTGTCCGCCGTCAGCACATTGCCACCTTGGAGCAGCTTTCCGGCTTGACCCAGGAGCAGGCAAAGGCTGAGCTTTTGGCCTCTGTGGAGGAAGAAGTCCGTCACGAAACTGCGCTGAAAATCAAGGAAATTGAGCAGCGCATGAAGGACGAATCCGACGAAAAGGCAAGAGAGATTCTGTCCATCGCCATTCAGCGCTGTGCCGCTGATCACGCTGCAGAGGCAACCGTTTCCGTTGTGCCCCTGCCCAACGACGAGATGAAGGGTCGCATTATTGGTCGTGAAGGCCGGAACATCCGCACCTTGGAGACCATTACCGGTGTAGACCTGATCATCGACGATACCCCCGAAGCCATTACCGTCAGCTCCTTCGATCCTGTCCGCCGTGAAATTGCACGTCTGGCACTGGAGAAGCTGATTGTGGACGGCCGTATCCACCCCACCCGTATTGAGGATATGGTGGAAAAGGCCCGGAAGGAAGTAGAACGCACCATCGCAGAGGAAGGTGAGCGCGCCTGTTACGAAACCGGTGTGCACAACCTGCCCACGGAACTGGTGAAGATTTTGGGTCGTCAGAAGTACCGTACCTCCTACGGTCAGAACGTCCTGAACCACTCCATCGAGGTGGCCCACATTGCCGGTCTGATGGCCGCAGAGCTGGGCGTAGATGTGGCACTGGCAAAGCGCGCAGGTCTTCTGCACGATTTGGGCAAGTCCATCGACCACGAGGTGGAGGGCAGCCACGTACAGCTGGGTGCTGATTTAGCACGGAAGTACAAGGAAAATGCGGTTGTGGTCAATGCCATCGAAGCCCACCATGGCGACGTCGAGCCCAAGACCGTGATTGCTGTGCTGATTCAGGCCGCTGATGCCGTCTCTGCCGCACGTCCCGGTGCTCGCCGTGAGAACGTGGAGAACTACATCCGCCGTCTGCAAAAGCTGGAAGAGCTCACCGGTTCTTACCCCGGTGTTGAAAAGGCCTTTGCAATTCAGGCAGGCCGTGAAGTGCGCATTATGGTGAAGCCCGAAGAGGTCACCGAGGATAATATGATTCTCCTGGCAAGAGATATTGCCAAGAAGATCGAATCTGAACTGGAATATCCCGGTCAGATCAAGGTCAACGTCATCCGCGAGACCAAGGCTGTGGAATACGCAAAATAAACACATAACGGGACGGCAATGCCGTCCCGTTTTTAGTTGAAAGAGAAGAAAAAGTGATATCCCCCAGTCGAAAATCAGAGATTTTCGACAGCCCCCTTTAGGCAAGGGGGCCAGATTATGTTGTAGGCAAAGCTGTCCCGTTATTTGTATAATAGGCAACGTACGTCCGAAGGAATGGTCATTGCGAGCCGCGAAAGCGGCGTGGCAATCCGTAATCCCTGCCGCCATAGGCGGCGCGGTGCTTTGCACCGCAAAAAGACGGATTCCCACGACCAGTTTGCGAACTGGTCTCGGAATGACAAGGGACGGGGTCCCGTCCCCTACTTTCATATATTTAGAAATGATGAATTGGCTTTGCCATGAATTGATGACAAGTCATCATGAATTGTTGCAAGGCAACATGAATTGAATTGCCAAAACCTGATGCGCCGCAGCGCAATTCATGTGGCGCAGCCACAATTCATGCATTTATGCAATTCATGCCGTCAGGCAATTCATTAAAAAGTGGGCGGATATCATTCACCCACCGTTTCCCGGATACGAAAAGAATAGAGAAGAGAGAAGAGAGAAGAGAAAAGGTGTCGGCAGAGCCGACGGATTAAAATAAATCGGGCGGATGATATCCGCCCCTACGGTCAATATATTACGTTTTTCATATTCAATCGTAGGGGGCGGCACCTCGACGCCCCACAAAAACCTTCCATTTTCCACTTTCATCTTTCAACTGACTATTGTCAATTGAAAACGGGACGGCAATGCCGTCCCGTTAAATTTTGCATTATGCTTTTTGTCTGTGCATCATATATTGTGCATCCAGCAGGCGTGCCAAGGCGTTATTGACCTGCTCATCGGTAAACAGGGCGGTATAAGCTTTGTGAATCGCCAGTGCTTCCAGCGACAAATCCAAGCGCCCCAGTCTTTGCAGTGCACCAAAGCCCTCACTGTCCCGATTGCCGGAAAGCAGGCGGCGTGCTATTTCCAGCGCTTTGCTGTTTTCCACGGGGCGCATCCGCACACCTAAAGCGGCAGCTTCATTACGGGCTTTTTCCCAGGCTAAAATGAATTTCTGTTCCATCTTATTCCAAAATAATCGGTCCGTTTTGTGCCTGCAAACCCTGTAAAATATAGGCGGCGGCATCCTGAGGCGTCAGCTTGCACTGCTCACCGGTGGTCATATTCTTCACAGAACAGACACCCTCATTGATTTCGTCCTCGCCCAACAGCACCGCATAGGGTACACCCAGCTTGTCTGCATAGCTCATCTTTTGCTTGAACTTTTTCTGCTCTGCGTAAAGCTGCACCCGTACGCCGCCGCTGCGCAGCTGCTCTGCCAGTGCGATGGCAGGTGCAGGATCGGCAGTCATGGGCAGCACCAGTGCATCTGCCGGTGCACCGGAGAGGGCAGGATTGAGCAAGCCTTGCTCATCCAATACATAGAACAGACGGGTCAAACCGATGGAAATACCCACACCGGGTAAGGGCTTGTCGATATAATAGCCTGCCAAATTGTCATAGCGGCCGCCACTGCACACAGATCCGATTTCCGGATGATCCAGAAGGGTGGTTTCATAAACCGTGCCGGTGTAGTAATCCAGTCCACGGGCAATGGTCAGATCCACGGCAAAATTCTCTTCGGGCACACCGAAGGCGGCCAAATGGTCGGTCACCTGCCGCAGCTCGGCAAGTCCTGCGTCAAACATCTCGTTCTTGCCGCTGTAGCCGTCCAAAGCGGCAAGCACCTGGGCATTACTGCCGGAGATGGAGATAAACCGCAGAATCTCTGCAGCCTGCTCTTCCGACAGACCGCAATCGGTGCACAAAATGGTTTGCACCTTTTCCGGACCGATTTTATCCAGCTTGTCCACGGTGCGCATAATGTCACCGCTCTGGGCGGTCAGATCCATCATCCCATAAAAACCGTTCAGGATTTTGCGGTTATTAACTCGAATCTGGAACTTGGTCAGTCCAAAGCCACGGAAAACACGATAGATAATGGCCGGAATTTCCGCCTCATTCAGCACATCCAATTTGCCGTCACCGATGATGTCGATATCCGCCTGATAAAACTCACGAAAACGACCGCGCTGTGCCCGTTCACCACGGTAAACCTTGCTGATCTGGTAACGACGGAAGGGAAATGCCAGATCGTTATAGTGCAGAGCCACATATTTTGCCAGAGGCACGGTCAGGTCAAAGCGCAGAGCCAGATCGCTGTCGCCCTTTTGGAAGCGGTAAATTTGTTTTTCGGTTTCACCGCCACCCTTTGCCAGCAAAATCTGGGCGTCCTCAATCGCCGGTGTGTCCAGCGGAGAAAAGCCGTAAAGACTGTAGGTATTCCGCAGAACCTCCATCATTTTTTCCAGCCGCACCTGCTTTTCAGGCAGCAGCTCCATAAAACCGGACAGTGTCCGGGGTTTGATTCGTTCCATTGGGTATTCCTTTCGTTCGGGAAAAGTATTAGTATCTGGGTTTGCCGTGCATCATTTCACGCCAGTTCAGGTCGCCTCTCTGCAGACCCATAATGGCGATTTCCGCACTGCCCAAATTGGTGGCAATGGGCACATTGTTCTTGTCGCAATGGCGCAATGTTTCCAAAATCTGGTTATCGTCCCAGGGGTCGATGCTGTTGGGGTCGCTGAACAGCAACACCAGGTCAATTTCATTATAAGCAATACGGGCGTTGATTTGCTGATGACCGCCCTGCTTGTGAGAAAGAAGCAGGGTGATGGGCAAGCCGGTATTATCTGCAATCAGACGACCGGTGGTAGCGGTTGCAAACAGGGTATGCTTGGAAAGTACACTTTTGTAAGCTGTGCAGAACTGCACCATCAGTTCTTTTTTCTTGTCGTGAGCCAAAAATGCAATATTCACAATACTTCTCTCCTTTTTATAATTGTACACGCCGACGGAAGCCCTGAAGTCGCTTGGCAATGCGGCCGCAGGCCGCTGCCGCGCCTTTTTTGGTCTTTTTCAGCAAGGGTTTTTTGAACGCGGCGGCTAAGACCACATTGCGATCCTCCGGCACCAGGCCTAAAAGAGGTAACCCCGCCTCATCCATAATATCGTCTACCGTCAGACGCATTTTCTTAAACATTTTCGGGTTAATGCGATTAACCACCAGCCGCACATTTTTCTTTCCCATCTGCTCCAAAAGCTCTGCGGCACGACCTGCATCCCGTACAGAGGCAGGATCGGAGCCGGTGACCAGCGTCACCCGATCCGCGTGGCAGGCGGCCAGGCGGAATCCCCGTTCAATGCCGGCAGGAGCATCCAAAAATACGTAGTCAAAATGCAGCTGTGCTTTCCGAAGCAGTGCTTCAAACGCCTCTCCGTCAATTTCCTCCGGGGAAAGCTGCATCGGTGCGGTCAAAAAGCGCAGTGTGGGGTACAGAGGATGGGCAGCAGCCATATCCAATGTATAGTCACCACGGTACACATCCTCAAAGGAGAGGGCGGCAAGCTCACTCATACCTAAAGCAATATCCAGATTCCTCAGGCCGATGTCGCAATCAATGCACAGCACCTTTTCACCGTCCTGCGCCAAAGCGGTAGCAACACCGGCACAGACAGAGGTTTTGCCCGTTCCGCCCTTGCCGGACAGAAACGCAACCAATTCACCCATACGCCGCAACCTCCTTTTGTCCCATTATATTGCTATTATAAAGCAATTTCGCACAAGACGCAAGGGTTTTTTGCGGTATTTTTCCAATAGAATCCATCAAATTGCCCAAATTTCTCAGAACAAGTCACGGATGCTGATCCTGCACGAAATAAAGATTGCATTTCAGTCGGGATTTTTTTATAATGAAGAGGAGAAATTTTAGGAGGAATTGTATGAAAAAGTCTATTTTTAGAGCCACAACAGTTCTTTTGGCAGTCGTTTTGCTGGCAAGCTGTGTTCTGTGCGGCTGTGGTTCACCGAAAGGCACAACCCTGAACGGCATTGATTTGAAGGAATTTACCATCATTTATGACGAAAATCAACCGGACTATGTGCTCCGTGCCGCCAATTATATTCAGACGCAGATTTCCGCACGCACCGGCATCGAGCTGACGGTAGCAGAGGCCTCTTCCGGCACATTTGAGCACGTGATTGCCGTGGGCGAATGTCCTCAGGTCACTGCACAGGCGCTGGACGCCCAGCTGGACGGTGTGCAGATTGCATTTTTAGCAGACGAAAATCATATTGCTATGGATGGCAATTATTTTGCCATTGCCGCTGCGGCTTATTATTTTGTGGAAAACTACATCCCCGGCAAGGCCTTCAACAGCAAAATTGACAAAGAGCTGAAGATTTGCGACCCCATCACCGAAAAGCCCAAAAATTACATTTTGCTGATCGGTGACGGTATGGGACCCAATCACACCCGTATTTTTGAGAAGATGGATGTGACCGAAGAGGATATCAGTGACGGAGAAGATTTATTCTACGGCTATCTGCTGCCCAATCAGGGACTCATTTCTACCTATTCCTACTCCGGCACTACCGACAGTGCCGCTGCCGCTACCGCATTAGCCACCGGTTACAAAACCTATAATGGCTATGTGGGGCTGAACGCAGACGGTGATCCGGTGCAGTCTTTGACAGAGCTGGCAGGCTCTAAGTCTATGGCTACCGCCGTGATGTCCACCGAGAGCCGAAAGGGTGCGACTCCTTCAGGATTCTCTGCCCACGCAAAGGATCGGGGAGATGACGAGGATATTGCCAAAACCCAGGTGGAACTGGTACAGGCCTACGGCACGCTCATTGAGTGCGGTACATACAACGTAGACGACAACGCACTGGATCAGACCCTTGCAACCCTGGGTCAAAACAAAAAGGGCTTCTTCCTGATGTACGAAGAAGCACACATCGACAAATTCAGCCACAGCAATGACCTGGATGGGATGTGGCAGCGGGTGCTGAATTTCAATCAGGCCATTGGCAGATTTATGGAGTACGCCTTCTACAATCCGGATACCATGGTGCTGATCACTGCAGACCACGAGACCGGCGGCCTGTCGTCCGATTTTGTGTACCACTCTGACGGCCACACCCCTGTGGATGTGCAGATTTTCGCCTATGGTCAGGGCACAGAGTATTTTAACGAAGTTACCCGAGACAATATAGACATTCCCAAGTTCATCGCCTCCTGCTGGGGCGTAAAAGAGTTCGGCCAGCAATAAAAAGCAGCGGAGCTCACTCCGCTGCTTTTGAAAATTGTCGGCAACGCCGACACCTTGTATAAATGAATTGCCTGTCGGCATGAATTGCATAAATGCATGAATTGCGATTTCACCGCATGAATTGCGCTGCGGCGCATAGAGAAAACGGCGGGCGAATGATATTCGCCCCTACGATATAGAACGAAAACGTGCAATATAGACCGTAGGGGCGGATATCATCCGCCCGTATTTATTATAATCTGTCGGCAACGCCGACACCGCAATTTTCAACTCTTCACTCTTCACTTAAAAAGTAGGGAACGGTCCGTCCCCTACTTTTTTATTGCTCCCGAAGGAGGGCTTTTTCCATGGTTTTTCCTGCGGAATGATAGAAAATATTATCCCGTGAAGGCTGTAAGTCGGTAATCAGTCCCCGGGTGGCAAACACCGCATAACTGCGAAACAGCACCGGGCACAAAAGTCCGTTTTCCATAATGTACTTATAGAGCGTATAGTAGTTACCGTAGTTTGTCAGCGCCTCCAGACACAGGGAATACGCACCTACATCATTGATGCCGCCATAGCTTAAATCACCGAAAGTGTGGAAAAACGCGGAAAGATCCATATTGGGCGACAGGATGGTCTGCCCCAAATACAAATCGTACTGCCGTGTTTGTACAGCGTAGGTGAAATTGCCGCCGGTCAGCTCCTTCAGCTTGACTTTTAAGCCGCAATCGGTGAGCATTTGGGCAATCGACCGTGCCACACGCACACGCAAGCTGTCGCCGCCGTTGACCAAAAGCACCACTTCTGCATCCAGTGTTGCTGAATCGATGACCGCATCATAGAATTTGGCACTGTTAAAGCTGTAACGGGCGGCCAACGCCTGACTGTAGTAAGGGAAACGGGGGGATGCCGGCAAGGTCACACCCTGGGCGTAGCCCCGATAATAGGTATCCGCCAAATAATCCCGATCGATGGCGTAGGTCAACGCGGCACGCACCTCCGGCTTGGAGAACACTTCACTGTCTGCCGAGCAGGCCAGATACATAAACATTCCGCTTTCGCAGTTCCACAGCTCATAGTCACAGCGATAATCGGCAAAACGGTCTGAGCCGGGGTCGGCACATACCACTGACAAATCGTGGAATTGGAAATTGTCCCGAATTTGGGTGTTGGACTGCGCCTCCAGCAAGGTGATGGAGGGGGCAGTTGCAACGAGATCGGAGGTTGTGCACCACCAATCGTTGCGCCGCCGCAGACGGGCAATGCTGCCGGACTCGTCCAAAAGATAGGGCCCTGTGCCTGCAGGACGGGCACTTTCTAACTGGTTTGCAGGTATAATGGGAATATCCAGCAACAAGGGGAGATTTTCATAAGGGGTGTCGGTGCTGACCTGCACGCCCCCATCTTCCGAAACCTCCACGCCGGTGATGTGGAAGAAGCGTCCGCCATACACCTTGCTCTCTTTCGCGGCCAGCAGTGTTTGCACCACATCGTCAGCAGTCAGAGGCGCACCATTGGAAAAGCTCACCTTTTCCAAATAGAAGGTATAGGTGCGCATATCCTCAGAAATGCGGTAGCTTTTGCACAGCATCGGCTCTACCTTATAATCTCTGTCCACGCAGAACAGCCCCTCATAAAGCAGAGAAAACAGCAGTTTGTTGGTATAATCCGTGCAGTACAGCGGATTTAAGGTCTCCTCTCTGTAATAGGTCAGAGTTAAGACCTGATCTTGCTGTTGGGTGCTGTCGCTGGGACGGTCTGCTTCGCCCAGACCGTTGCCGGTGGGCACATATTGACCTTGGTCACTGCCGCAGGCGCACAGGCTCAGCACCATCAAAAGCGACAGCAGAACCGCTGTTAGCTTTTTCATATTGCCCACCTCCTTTTAAAAACATTACATTCCTGCAGAAATATCTTTATCTCTGCAGCATTTTTTATACTTTTTGCCACTGCCGCAGGGGCAGGGATCGTTAGGGCCTACCTTGGTAGAGGCGTTGCGCACCGGCTGTTTCTTCACCGTGGCCTCCTGGGCACCGGAGGTGCTGACCTCCTTTGCCACCTTTTCCCGTTTCACTTCCTGTGCAGGACGAATTTCCACGGCAAAAATGCGGCGAACAGTCTCTTCCCGAATGGCGGTAACCATCGCCTCGAACATCTGATAGCCTTCCTCTTTGTAGGCAATGACCGGATCGTGCTGACCGTAGGCGCGCAGAGAGATGCCCTGCTTCAGATCGTCCATAGCGTCAATGTTATCCATCCAGTACTCGTCTACCACACGGAGCATCACCACGCGCTCCAGCTCCCGCATCATCGGTGCGCCATAACGGTTTTCCTTGGCTTCGTAGGTAGCCGTTGCCTTTTCAAACAGGAACTCGGCAAGATCCTCTGCAGTCATACCGTCTTCGGGCAGATCCTCAAACTTGAAGAACAGATTACCCAGCTTATTCTTCAGCTCTTTGCGTCCGCTTTCATCCAGAATGCCGCCATTTTCCGTCAGTGCTTCTGTGGCTGCGGACTCCATATAAGAACGGAGCATACTCATCATATTATCCCGCAGATCCTCCCCGTCCAGCACCTTTTGCCGCTGGGCGTAGATGACCTCACGCTGGGTATTCATCACGTTATCGTATTCCAGAACATTCTTTCTGGAACGGAAGTTGCGGCTTTCCACACTGCGCTGTGCATTTTCCACCGCATTGGAGAGGATTTTGGCGTCAATGGGTGTATCCTCATCCAGACCCAGCATATTCATAATGCCCATCACCCGATCCGAAGAGAACAGACGCATCAAATCGTCCTGCAAGCTCAGGTAGAAGTGGCTTTCACCGGGATCACCCTGACGACCGGAACGGCCGCGAAGCTGATTGTCAATACGACGGGATTCGTGGCGCTCGGTACCAATGATGAACAGGCCGCCGGCATCCCGTACCTTCTGTGCCTCTTCCGCCATTTCGGCAGCATATTTTTTAAGCAGCCGTTCGTACTCGGCACGCAGAGCCAAAATCTCTGCATCGTCCGTCTCGGAATAGGCATTTGCCTGCTGTAATAGCTCCTCCGGCAAGCCTTTTTTCCGCAGCTCGTTCATTGCCATATACTCGGCATTACCGCCCAGCACAATATCCGTACCACGACCTGCCATATTGGTGGCAATGGTGACTGCTCCCAGCTTACCTGCCTGCGCAACAATTGGTGCTTCCTGTTCGTGGTTTTTGGCGTTAAGCACGTTGTGGGGCACACCGGTCTTCTTGAGCAGCTTGGACAGCAGTTCACTCTTTTCAATGGAGACCGTACCCACCAGCACCGGCTGTCCTTTCCCGTAACATTCCTGCACCTGACGGATGATGGCACGGAACTTGCCCACCTCGGTTTTATACACCGTGTCGGAACGGTCCTTGCGGATTACCGGACGGTTGGTGGGGATTTCCACCACGTCCAGATTGTAAATGGCTTCAAATTCTTCTTTCTCCGTCAATGCTGTACCGGTCATACCGGAAAGCTTATTATAAAGACGGAAGAAATTCTGGAAGGTAATGGTGGCAAGGGTTTTGCTCTCGCTGGCAACCTGCACCCGTTCCTTGGCTTCGATAGCCTGATGCAAGCCTTCGTTGTACCGTCTGCCGTACATCAAACGGCCGGTAAATTCGTCAACAATGATGATTTCCCCATCTTTTACCACGTAGTCGATGTCTTTTTTCATCAGACCGCGGGCCTTCATCGCCTGATTCAGATGGTGGTTGAGGGTGGCATTTTCCGGGTCGGCTAAGTTTTCCACCTGGAACTGCCGTTCCGCCTTGGCAATACCGGAGGCGGTCAGGGATACAGAACGGGACTTTTCATCCACCACGTAGTCGCAGTCTAAGCTGTCCTGTTCTTCCTTTTCGTCGGTTTTGGCAAAAACCTGCTTCCGCAGACCTGCCACAAACGCATCTGCCAGCTCGTACAGCTTGGAGGAATCCTCGCCACGGCCGGAAATGATCAGCGGGGTACGGGCTTCGTCGATCAAAATGGAGTCTACCTCGTCCACGATGGCAAAGGCGTGTCCGCGCTGTACCAGATCCTGCTTATAAAGCGCCATATTATCACGCAGGTAGTCAAAGCCCAATTCGTTATTGGTGCAGTAGGTGATATCGGCGGCGTAGGAAATGCGTCGTTCCTCCGGCTTCATACCGGGAATGACCAGTCCCACCGTCAGACCCATATACCGATATACTTTGCCCATCCACTCCGAGTCACGCTTTGCAAGGTAGTCGTTTACCGTGACCACGTGGACACCCCGACCACTTAAAGCGTTCAGATAGCAAGGCAGAACAGCCACCAAGGTCTTACCTTCACCGGTTTTCATTTCCGCAATACGGCCTTGGTGCAGAACAATACCGCCGATCAGCTGGACGGGATAGGGACGCATACCCAGTACCCGGTCTGCCGCTTCACGGATGGCGGCAAAGGCCTCGGGAAGCAGCTCGTCCAGCGTTTCGCCCTTTTGATAACGATCCTGAAATTCCCGTGTTTTGGCCTTCAGGTTCTCCTCGGAAAGGGCTTTATATTCCTCCTCCATTGATAGAATTTTGTCTACAATGGGTTTTATTTTTTTAATTTCCTTTTCGGAATGTGTGCCGAAAATTTTGCTGATCAGTCCCATAATACACTTCCTGTTTCCATAGTTTTGACCATTATACCATATTTCAATTGAAAATCATAGGGTTTCATAGAAAATTTTTAGATTATCCAAAAAAGGCGGATGTATTTACATTTGGGCAAACTCTTGGTATAATAATCAAAATAAAATGAGGGAGTATGCCCGATGATTGAAAAACTACAGGCGGTTGCAAGCCGTTTTGAGGAGCTTTGCGCCCGCAGTGAGCAACCGGATTTTTATAACGACCCGAAAAAAGCCACCGCAATTTTACGGGAGCGCAACGATTTAGAGCCCATTGTGGAAACCTACCACGCCTATATGCAGGCAGAGCAGGATATGTGCGATGCACTGGAGCTGATGAGCGAGCCGGAGATGAAGGATTTCTGCCAGCAGACTTATCAGGACGCTAAAAACGAAAAAGAACAGCTGTTTAAGCAGCTGCAGATTCTCCTGCTGCCCAAAGACCCCAACGACCAAAAAAGCGTCATTGTGGAGATCCGCGGCGGCGTTGGCGGTGAGGAAAGTGCGCTGTTTGCCCACAGTCTGTTTCGGATGTACAGCATGTATGCCGCCCAAAAGGGCTGGCAGGTGGAGCTGATGAACTACAACGAAACGGAGCTGGGCGGTGTCAAGGAAGCCGACTTTGTCATTAACGGACGGGGTGCATATTCCCGTCTGAAGTACGAATCCGGTGTGCACCGTGTTCAGCGCGTACCGGAGACCGAATCCGGCGGACGTGTGCATACCTCCACCGCAACGGTGGCAGTCCTGCCGGAAATGGAGGAAGTGGACGTGCAGATCAATCCTGCCGACATTGAAATGCAGGTCTACCGCGCCAGCGGTGCAGGCGGTCAGCACGTCAACAAAACCAGCTCTGCTGTGCGCCTGATTCATAAGCCTACTGGCATTGTAGTGGCCTGTCAGGAGGAACGCAGTCAGGTGCAAAACCGTGAAAAATGTATGCGCCTGCTGGCATCCAAGCTGTACGAGATCGAACAGGAAAAGCAGGATGCAGAGGTGACCGGTATGCGCCGCAGTCAAGTGGGCACCGGTATGCGCAACGAGCGCATCCGCACCTATAACTTCCCTCAGGGACGGGTCACCGACCATCGCATCGGTTTGACCCTTTACAAAATTGACAGTGTGATGGACGGCGGAATTGACGAGATCATTGACGCACTGGCCACCGCAGATCAGGCAGAAAAGCTGAAAAATCAAAAGTGATGACCAAAAAGTTGGAGAGAATAGGATGATTTTTTACTCAAACAGCCCCCAGCAGACAGAAGAAGTGGGGGAAAAGCTGGCAAAAGCATTAAAACCCGGTGCAGTAATTGCCTATAAAGGGGATTTGGGGGCAGGAAAAACCGCCTTTACCCGTGGTCTTGCCCGTGGACTGGGTGCTGCCGAACAGGTCACCAGTCCCACTTATACCATTGTAAACGAATACCTGTCCGGCAGAATGCCCCTGTTTCACTTTGATATGTACCGTTTAAGCTGCAGTGACGACCTGTTCGATATCGGCTGGGAGGACTATTTGGAGCGCAATGGCGTGTGTGCCGTGGAGTGGAGCGAAAACGTGGCAGACGCACTGGAAGACCCCATTGTGGTGGAGATTTCCAAAACCGGTGACGAAAGCCGCACCATCACCATTACAGGAGGAACAGATTATGCTGATTTTGGCCTTTGAGACCTCTGCAAAAGCCGGCTCAGTGGCGCTGATGGAAAACGGCATTTTGCTGGGTGAAAGCTATCAGAACACCGGCCTGACCCACAGCCAGACCCTATTGAGTATGGCCCAGCAGTTACTTACAAATTGCGGTCGGACGCCTCAGCAGGTGGAAGCAGTTGCGGTGGCAGCAGGTCCGGGCAGCTTTACCGGTGTGCGCATTGGCGTGGCGGCGGCAAAAGGCTTTGCTTTTGGACTGGAAATTCCCTGTTGCGGTGTGTCCACTTTGGAAGCAATGGCAGAAAACTTAGGTATTTTCAACGGCTGGGTGATGCCGGTGATGGATGCACGCCGCAGTCAGGTTTATAACGCCATGTTCCGGTATCAACGGGGCGAGGCGACCCGTATTCGGGAGGATCGCGCCATTGCTTTGGAGGAACTTTTAGAGGATTTAGGGCCGGTGGACGGACCGGTGTATCTGGTGGGAGACGGCAGTAAGCTGACGCATGAAACATTGCGTGAGCGTTGGCCCAATTTGGTTTTGCCTCCGGAGCACAAAATGCATCAGCGTGCCGCAGGCGTGGCATTGGTGGCAGAAAAGATGCTCCTACGGGGAGAAGTCTGCGATGCCGCCGCCTTAGAGCCCAACTACCTGCGCCTGTCCCAGGCCGAACGGGAACGAAACGAAAAACTTTCCAAAACGGAATAAAAACAGAGCAGGACGGCAATGCCTTCCTGCTCTGTCTGTCAAAAAACCTTGTTTTTGACGATTTGGTGGTTCTTTGATCCTCTGAAAAAGCAAAGGCCTCGGATTTACTCCGAGGCCTTTGCATAGGTAAAGAGGAAAGGAAAATGAAATGAAGATTTATTACCTCTATAGTAGAGGAAAGATTTTAAATAAAAAAGCGTATAAATTTTAAGAAAGTATTAAGTTCAAAAATTTTTCCGTTCCGTACCTGAAATTTTGGTTTTAATCCCCTCTTATCGGTCTAAATAACGGCAGGCGGCCATGGCGGCAATCGCACCGTCAGCAGAGGCGGTTACCACCTGACGAATGTGCTTGCTGCGGCAGTCTCCTGCCACAAAAAGTCCCTCTGTTTGGGTGGTACAGCCCTCGTCACTGTCAAAATACCCCCAGTCGTTTAGCTTTGCAAGCTGCGCAAAAGCATCGTTTTCCGGCTGAAGACCCACCGCTAAAAATACACCGTCCACCTGCAACGTGGAAATTGCACCGGTCAGGTCGTTGCGCAGGTCGATGCTGACCAAATTGCCGTCCTGCGTGTTGTAGCCTGCAACCAAAGTGCTGTAGAGAATTTCCACGTTCTTTTTCTGTGCCAAAGCATCCGCAAGCTTCTTCTCCCCTGTCAGGAACGCCAAATTCTGCACGATGGTCACTTTTTCGCACACTTCGCTGAGCAGCAGTGCCTCCTGCAAAGCAGAATTGCCGCCGCCGATCATCGCAACCTGCTGACCGGTGTAGAACGCACCGTCACACACAGCACAAAAAGAGATGCCGTTGCCGATCAGTTCTTCTTCTCCCGGCAGACCCAGGGTGCGATGCTTCACGCCCACAGCCAAAATCACGGTGCGGCCGTTAAAACAGCTGCCCTCCTCGGTGGACACCGCAAAGCCGTCTGCAGTCTTTTCCACAGCGATTACATTTTCCAGCTCCACATCCGCGCCCAAATTCATCGCCTGATCCACAAACTTCTCCGCAAACTCCGCACCGCTGATGGTGGCAAAGCCGGGGATGTTTTCCACCTTGGGGGAAAAGGCAATCTGTCCGCCAAAGCCGTTTTTTTCAATAATCAACACGGTTTTTCCGGCACGCAGACCGTAAACCGCGGCAGTCAGTCCTGCAGGACCGCCGCCAATAATAATCATATCGTACATCGTATTTTCCTTTCGTTTTTCGTCCCTGTGCGGACTTCGGGGCTGTCTCAAAAGGAATGAGACAGCCCTCGAAAACCTATGCTTATTACAATTTGACCGTAGGGAACAGCCTGTGTGCCAATGTCATGAAGTTCAGCCTTATTGTCATTCCGAGCCAGTGCGCACACTGGCGTGGGAATCTCAAAGTATAGCGTTGTACACTGAGATTGCCACACCAGTGACACGGTCACTGGTTCGCAATGACACAAACTTAATGGCATAGGCCTGTGTGCCGTTCCGGATTACAGGGATGCTAAGTATTTCTTGATTTCGGGGACGGAATAGTAGCTGTTAAAGTTTTCTCCGTCGGTGATAATCAAGGTGGGTGCGCCCTTTACACCGTAAGATTTGCACTGATCCAGATTCTCGTCTGCAATCAGCTTTTCGTAGGCTACTCCGGCCTTGCTGAGCAGGCCCTCCGCCACACGGCAGTTGGGGCAGGTCATACGGGAAAAGAGGATCGCTTTGCCGCTGACGGCAGGTGCCGGTGCTGCTTGCTCCTCACAAGGTGCTTCGCATACAGAAACGGGTGCTTCCTTCTTCAACACGGAAGTGCCGATGTTGTAGGTCTTGCGGTCGTTATATTCCTGGGTCTTGCCGTCGTTCCAGTTCTGCACCGGACGGTAATAGCCGGTAATACGGCTGTATACCTCGGTCTTCTTGCCGCAGACGGGGCAGGTAAACTGCTCGCCTACCAGATAGCCGTGCTCAGCACAGACGGAGTAGGTGGGAGACAGGGTGTAGTAAGGCAGTTTGTGGTTTTCTGCAATCTTCCGCACTAAAGATGCGGCGGCCTTCCAGTCCGGCAGCTTCTCGCCTAAGAAGGCGTGGAATACCGTACCGGAGGTGTAACGGGTCTGCAGCTCGTCCTGAATTTCCAGGGCGGTGAAGATGTCCTCGGTGAAGCCCACAGGCAGGTGGGAGGAGTTGGTGTAGTAGGGTGTGCCGTTTTCGTTGGCAGTGATGATATCGGGATACAGCTTCTTATCGTGCTTTGCGAAACGGTAGGTGGTGGATTCTGCCGGTGTTGCTTCCAGATTGTACAGGTCGCCGTAGGCTTCCTGATAGTCAGAAAGACGCTCCCGCATGTGATCCAGCACTTCCTTGGCAAACTGCTGAACCTTTTCGTGGGTCAGGTCTGCACGAAGCCACTTGGCATTCAAACCTACCTCATTCATACCAATCAGACCGATGGTGGAGAAGTGGTTGGCAAACGTACCCAGATAGCGCTTGGTATAGGGATACAGACCGGATTCCATCAGCTTGGTAATCACGGTGCGCTTGGTCTTTAAGCTGCGGGCAGCAATGTCCATCAGCTTGTCCAGACGCTTGTAGAAATCCGCCTCATTCTCTGCCAGATAGGCGATACGGGGCAGGTTGATGGTGACCACGCCGATGGAGCCGGTGGATTCACCGGAGCCGAAGAAGCCGCCGGACTTCTTCCGCAGTTCACGCAGATCCAAACGCAGACGGCAGCACATCGAACGCACATCGGAGGGCTCCATATCGGAGTTGATGTAGTTGGAGAAGTAGGGTGTGCCGTACTTTGCGGTCATTTCAAACAGGAGCTTGTTGTTCTCGGTTTCGCTCCAGTCGAAGTTACGGGTGATGGAGTAGGTGGGAATGGGATACTGGAAGCCACGGCCATTGGCGTCGCCCTCGATCATAATCTCGATGAAGGCCTTGTTGACCATATCCATTTCCTTCTTGCAGTCGCCGTAGGTGAAATTCATCTCCTTGCCGCCGACGATGGCAGGCTGATCCTGCAGATCGGGGGGAACGGTCCAGTCCAGTGTGATGTTGGAGAAGGGTGCTTGTGTGCCCCAACGGGAGGGTGTATTCACACCGTAGATGAAGGACTGAATACACTGCTTAACTTCCTTTTGGGTCAGGTTGTCCACCTTGACAAAGGGTGCAAGGTACGTGTCGAAAGAAGAAAAGGCCTGTGCGCCTGCCCACTCGTTCTGCATAATGCCCAGGAAGTTCACCATTTGGTTGCAAAGGGTGGATAAGTGGCCGGCAGGAGAAGAGGTGATCTTGCCCACAACGCCGCCCAGACCTTCCTGAATCAGCTGCTTCAAGCTCCAGCCGGCACAGTAGCCGGTGAGCATAGACAAATCGTGCAGGTGCATTGCCGCACTGCGGTGTGCCTCTGCCACTTCCTCGTCGTAAATCTCGCTGAGCCAGTAGTTTGCGGTAATCGCGCCGGAGTTGGAGAGAATCAGACCGCCTACGGAGTAGGTCACGGTAGAATTTTCCTTGACGCGCCAGTCGTTGATCTGCAGGTAGTTGTCTACCAGATCCTTATAGTTCAGCAACGCAGAGTTGACGTTACGCACCTTCTCCCGCTGCTTGCGGTACAGGATGTAGGCCTTCGCCACATCGGAATAACCGCACTCGGACAGCACCTGCTCCACGCTGTCCTGAATGTCCTCCACAGAGATGCTTCCGTCCTTGATTTTCATTTCAAAGGCGGAGGTGACCTGCAAAGAGAGCATATTGATCACGCTGGGGTGGTGATTGCGGCCCACAGCGTCAAATGCCTTGACCATGGCGGCACTGATCTTACTGATATCAAACTCAGCGGAGGTGCCGTCTCGCTTCAATACCTTATACATAAAATCCTCCTTATAAGAAATACAGGCGCTGCCTGTAAAATGTGCAACGCCTGTATTATAGGAGTGGATTTTGTTTTTGTCAATATATAGTGCCCAAAAAAGTTGCACAAACACAATATATTGTGTTTTACAACTCTACGCCCCGTATCTCTGCCCGGTGGACAAAAGGTGCGGCTATGTCCAAAAAACGCGCCAGCTTTTCCGCTTCGGGGGTGGAAAGCCCTTCCTGCAGGACACTGTCCCTCTGGGTAAATTGTTGGATAAAGTAGGCTTTTGGAGTGTTTTCGGATACTTTCTGCAGCCATTGGGCAATTTCCACAAAGGCCTGTTCATCGTGAAATTCCTCCACCACCGTGGTGCGAAATTCATAATCCACCTTATTGGATGTCAAAAAGGAAATACTTTTTTCAATGCAAGTCAAATCCAAATGGGGCAGACCTGCGGTTTCGGCATAACGGGCAGGACTGTTTTTAATGTCCATGGCCACGTAATCCACCAGACCGTCTGAAACCACCTGCTCCAGCACGTCGGGACGAAAGCCGTTGGTATCCAGCTTGACGCTGTAGCCTAAAGCCTTGATTTTTTTCAGGAAGTCCGGCAGACTTTTTTGCACCGTCGGCTCACCGCCTGTGACGCAGACCCCGTCCAAAAGACCTTGGCGCTTGCGTAAAAACGCCCAAAATTCCTCCTCGTCCACCGAATACGGCCCGTCGTGGTCTAATAAATCCCGGTTGTGGCAGAAGGGACAACGAAAATTGCACCCCTGTAAAAACACCGTACACGCCACCTTTCCGGGATAATCCAGCAAGGTCATTTTCTGCAATCCGGCAATGCGCATTTTGCTTGTCTCCTTTCTTTTTCTTGCCGCAAGGCATATCGAGTGCGTCGGCACATATCGAGCGCGTCAGCGCATATCGAAAATTCCGCAGGAATTTATATCGACGAATTTCATTCTATTCCCTTCGCAGTGGTAATGGAAGAAATAAGAAGCTTACGGATTTTGCTGCATTGTCCATAAACATACTTCCTTTTGTCGATATGTTTGCCGTGGGCAAACTCGATATTTTTGCTATTCAAAATCGATATAATTCTGTTTCGCAGAATTTCGATATGTTGCCTAACGGCAACAAGTTCGATATAAATCCCCTCTCGCCCCGCAAGGCATATCGAGTGCGTCAGCACATATCGAGCGCGTCAGCGCATATCGAAAATTCCGCAGGAATTTATATCGACGAATTTCATTCTATTCCCTTCGCAGTGGTAATGGAGGCGATGAGTCTACGGCGGATAGATCCACACAAATTGCGCAAAGATTTGTATTGCTCTTCGCTCAGCTTATTCTTTCGATACAGCAGTTCCAGCCAATAATCCGTTTCAGAGCTTTCTTTCAGGGCAATTTCTAACTTGCTGATAAAATCCGCACGGCTTTGTGCATATTTTGCTTCATGAATATTTGCACCGATGGACGAGGATGCACGCAAAAGCTGGTTTGTAAATGCGGAACACCCTTTTATAGTATCACAGATGTCTGAAACAGCAATTGCAAACCCAATACTGTCCTCTCGAAGTTGGTTTTTAGTGCTTTCCATAAACATACTTCCTTTTGTCGATATGTTTGCCGTGGGCAAACTCGATATTTTTGCTTCGCAAAATCGATATAATTCTGTTTCGCAGAATTTCGATATGTTGCCTAACGGCAACAAGTTCGATATAAATTCCTGCGCGCCGCAGCGCATATCGCAAATTCCATCAGGAATTTATATCGCTGAATCAATGCAGCCCTAAAAGAACCTTTTCGATCTTCCCGTAGATATTTTGCAAAATCGGGTACAGTCGGTTGCATACAAGCGCAATAAGCTTTTGAACGGTGTGTTTATAGAGAATGCTTGCGATCAAGCCAAAGCCAAAGACAATGGCCACCAATACGACCATCCAAACCAAAATGTATTCATATCCAAAGTGATTATATACATAGTCCCACATTAAAGGACGGTAGAAAATCCGCAGCAACATATTTTCGTGGAAGATGTAAATCAGCAGGGACAAACCGGAAATGTAGTTTACTGCGCGGTTTTGAAAATGTACATTTCTTGCGATATTGAGCATACTGATGGCAGCCAGTATCAGAAAAGGGCTGCTGAATGAATTCCACTTTAAAAGACTGCCGCGGAATATTCCAAAGCGCACCCCAAAAAAGTTTGTCAGGCAGACGAGAGCGATATTGCCCACAAGTCCGAAAACCAGCATCAGAATGTTGGCCTTCATATTGTTTGAAAAGTCCACCAGGTAATACTTCATATAGGCCATTAAGAAGTAAACGGTGGTCCACAAAATGAGTTTTGTGGCAAAAAAGACTCCGGAATAAACATAATTTGCGAAGACATACAAAACACTTAAAACCAGGGTTGTCCGCAGTAAAGTCTTTTGATCCATTCTGTGAATCACCCAGTTTAAGAATGTGTGCAGCGGATAGAAAAGCAGGTAGCAAGTGATGTACCAGTTATTTTCAAAGGTGGTCGGCAGAAGCTGTTTGATGATCATTTTCATACCCAGGTTACCGCCCCGGAGAATGTATACCACCACTAAAATGATTACGGAAGCGACCCAAACATCCATTAATATTTGGAGCAGCTTTTTCTTGTTTGTTTTGTCGTTGTCCAACAAAAACCACGCACTGCAGATGAAGAATATCATATTGCCCATCGACCCGCTGTAGCGCAGAATGGATAGGATCAGCTGCTGAATATTTGTGGTCGCCATATCCAGATTAAGAACATAATCATTGTTTACAAAATTTGAATTGGGCTCGTGCAGAGTTTGAATAACGTGGTTGATGACGATTAAGAAAATGCCAAAAATTTTCAATAATTCTATAGATGAGTTGCGTTTTCCCGTTAAGCCACGCTGTTTCAGTGTTTGCATTTTGTGAACACTCTCTCTTTCTTCGTTCTCGCCGCAAGGCATATCGCTCCGCGAAGCGGAATATCGCGCGCGTCAGCGCATATCGAAAATCCCGTCAGGGATTTATATCGATGAAATTCATTTTTATTAAAAATGAATTTCAATATTTTCACCCTTTTTGCGATATGTTGCTTCGCAACGCGATATATTTGCTTTGCAAATGCGATATAACCTTTGGTTGCGATATGATATAAATTCCTACGCGCCGCAGCGCATATCTCTCCGCGAAGCGGAATATCGCGCGCGTCAGCGCATATCGCAAATTCCATCAGGAATTTATATCGCTGAATCTATTGTCTGCACAGGCAGACAATAGATTCTACATGCGCGCAGCGCGGGAATAGATCCGCTGCCTGGGCAGAGTGCAAACGGTAGCCCTTTTCTTTCAGCAGTGCCACGTCCCGGGCAAGGGTTGCCGGGTCACAGGAAACATAAACGATTCTTCTGGGGCGCATTTTGTGCAGTGCCTCGATGGTATCCCCATTCAAGCCCTTTCTGGGCGGATCGACCACCACCACATCGGGAATAATCCCCTCCTGTTCCAGCTTCAGTGCCGCTTTTCCTGCGTCACCGCAGAAAAACTCTGCATTTTCAATGCCGTTACGTTTGGCGTTTTCAATGGCATCGGTCACTGCCGCTTCCACCACTTCCACACCAATGACCTTTTTGGCGGCCTTGGCCATACACAAGGTAATCGTACCTACGCCGCAATACAAATCCAGCACCAAATCGTCTTTTGTAATGCCTGCCTGACTGATGGCGGCCTCATACAGGCGCTGGGCCTGTGGGTGATTGACTTGATAGAAGGACTTGGCGGACAGGCGGAAAGAAAGTCCGCACAGGGTATCTTCAATGTAGCCTTTGCCGTACAGCACCTGCATTTTATCGCCCAGCACACTATTGCCCTGTTTGGTATTTTCCGACAGTACCAGCGTGGTAAAGCCCTGAATCTTTTTCAGCCGTTCGATCAGCGCTTCCTTGTGGGGCAGGCGGTTGCCGTTTACCGTCAGGCAGACCAGAATCTCACCGGATTCCCAGCCGCGGCGGACAAAAATATGCCGCACCAAGCCCTGATGTACCGTCTCGTCATAAGCGGAAATGCGGTAGTAGTTCATAAAATCAATAACCGCATCTTTTATCCTGTCGGCCTCCGGAAAAACGATCAGGCATCGGCTGTTTTCCACGATTTGGTGGGTGCCGGCCTTGAAAAAGCCGGCGTATGCCCGTCCTTTTTCACTGCCCACCGGATACACCGCCTTATTGCGGTAGCCGGTGGTGGAGGGAGCGCAAAGCAAGGGAACGTCCTGCAGATTCTCACCGCCGATGCGGTTTAGTGCCTGCATTACCCGTTGGCTCTTGAGGAAACACTCCTCCTCATAGTCGATGTGCTGAAAATCACAGCCGCCGCAAATTTTCGCCACCGGACACTGCCGGTTGATGCGATGGGGCGATTTTTCCAAAATTTGGGTGATTTTGCCTGCCGCCCATGTTTTCTGCGCCTTTTCGATTTTAATCAGGCAGACTTCTCCCCGTACCGCATTGGGCACAAATACGGCACAGCCTTCAATCTTTGCCACGCCCTGTCCTTCGGCGGTATAGTCTTCAATTTGCGCCTGATAAACTTTCCCTTTTTCCAACATACAATTTATTCCAATACCAATTCCATTGTAATATTTCGGTTTTCCAGACCTTGCTTTAAGTAAAAGGCCATGGCCGCCTCGTTAAAGCACCACACATTCAGGGTCACTGCCTGACAAGCACGCATTTTAGCGTACTTTTTCACCGCTTCAAACAGGGCGTGCCCTACACCGCTTTGCCGGCTTTCCTCGTCTACGCACAAATCGTCCACATATAGCTCTGTGCGGTCATAAAATACCGGGTCGTCCTGCCGCTTTTTCACCTGACAAAAGGCGTAGCCCAACACTTTATTCCCCTCTGCCGCAACGAAAATGGGGTTTGTACTGCTGCCCAGCATCTGCAAAACCTGAGACGCACCGTACTTTTGGGCGGTATTGCGGAACAAATCCGGCCTGCCCTGATGATGCACGTTCCCAACCTGCCGCAGCAGCTCCAAAATGCCGGCTACATCCTTGCCTTCCGCAAAACGAATTTCCATACTGTTCCCTCCGCAAATATCTTTTTCTGCACACGCTTAGTATCTTGTTAAGGCTTAAAGATTTTCTTATCATTACCATACTGGAGAGGTTGCTTACGGCTCCCCTGCAGGGGTAAGCGAAGCGCAGTCGCGGTAGTGAATGACAGTCCGGTGGACTGTCAGAGCCGCGACCGGGCTCGCCTCAGCGAGCTGGCATATTGCCGATTTTAGGCAATATGACTGAGGGGTTTACAGAGAGAAGGTTTTAATTTGCCGTTGCGACAGAGCCGCGAACTCCTCTAACCCCTCCGGCTCGCCGCACGGCGAGCCACCTCCCCTGCAGGGGAGGCGCTGGCAACGCTCCTGTATAACAATGACGTATTATTTTAGCATTAACAAGATATTAGTCTAAAATCAGGGGCGCAAAGAATCCGGGCTGATGGAAGCTGGGGGTGGGCACTTCCACCTTGTTCCAGGAGATATAGTGAGGCTTTACAGTCTCGTCACCGCACTTATAGAAATTGCCGCGCAGTACACTGCCCTTTTTTACCTCAAAATCAGGCACAAAAATCCGCAGGAAATCAAAAGGAATGGTCAGCTCTACCCCCCAGCCGTTGGGCTTGGAGAAGGGTACAACCTGAAACAGCTCCGCAAAATTCTCCCGATACAGTCGGCAGCGGCGTGCACCCGGATAGCCAAAGCCCACATACATTGCACCGTTGGGATTCAGCTCAAAATTAAAATAACGGTCGGAATCCTGCTCCGGACAGAAGAAAAATTCCAAACAGCTATCCGTGCAAATCGGGTCACAAAGGCCTGTATAGCGGGCCAAAATCTCCTGCTCCACCGCTTCTAAGCGCACATAAAAATGATTTTCGTCCCAGGCAACCTGTGCCGTGGGGTAAATGGCGGTCTTTTCTGTCCACTGATGGTTTTCCAAGGCCACAGCAGGAATACTGCTCCAATCGGGTTTTCCGTTGCTGTATTTTACAATGTAGTCCATAAACCGTCCTCCAAAAGGTTCTTTTTTATTCAGTATATCACAGAATTTGGGAAAAGGAAATTGTATATTTTTGTTTTTCGTTACAAACAATACCGTTGTAGAAAAAACAATGTCATTAGGCTGCTTACGGCTCCCCTGTAGGGGAGCTGGCATATTGCCGATTTTAGGCGATATGCCTGAGGGGTTTACAGAGCAGAATGTTTGCTATAGGTTTGTAATAAACGGAAACTCCGTGAACCCCTCCGTCTCGCCTTACGGCGAGCCACCTCCCCTGCAGGGGAGGCGTTTGTGGCGTTCCTTCATAACAATGACGCACAGTTTTAGCTGTAACAAGGTAGCAGGGATCGATGTGCTCAATCGACCCCTACAAAACGCTTCACGAAGTGACATTGGCAGAAAAAAGGAGGAAGAATATGAGAAAATTTTGTCTGATCTGTGCACTTTTGTGCGTTATAGGCTGTGTACCGTTTGCGTTCGCGGCAGAGGTGGATTGCGACAGCGTATACTGCTTTTCCCCGGAGGATTTTTCCTCCAAAGGACCGGTGCTGGGCATCTGCGTCACCCAATTGCCCGATCCTGCCATCGGCACGGTGATGCTGGGCAATACAGTCATCCGCTCCGGAGACATTTTGTCTGCAGAGGAGCTGAATCGGCTCACCTTTGTGCCCCTGAAAAATGAGGAAGACCAACTTGCCCAGCTGACCTATCTGCCCATTTACGAAAATCGGGTGGAGAAGGCCACCACCATCACCTTGTCGGTTTGGGGTAAAATCGACAAAGCCCCAATTGCCAGGGATTCCTCTCTGGAAACCTATAAAAACATTCCCAACGACGGCACACTGCCGGTCTCTGAGCCGGAGGGACAGCAAATGACCTTTGCGGTGGTGCGCAAGCCCAAACGGGGCACAGTGGAATTACGGGCGGACGGCAGCTTCACCTATACCCCCAAGAAAAACAAGGTGGGTGTGGACTCCTTCACCTACACCGCCACCGATGAAAACGGCAACGTCTCCCGTACCGCCACGGTGACGGTGCAGGTATTAAAAGCAAAAAACAGCGACGCATATACGGATACGCTGCAGTCCGACTGCCGCTTTGAAGCGGAGTGGCTGAAAAACAAGGGATTATTTGTAGGCGAGCAGGTGGGCAATGCCCATTGCTTCTATCCCGAAAAAACGGTCAGTCGGGGGGATTTTCTTGCTGCGGTGGTAAAGCTTTTGGAGATTCCCATGGATCGAAGCGATTATGCGGCTGTCCCTGCGGATGTGCCCCAGTGGCTGCGCCCCTACGTGGCGGCGGCGATCCGTTCCGGTCTGCTCAACGGCTGGCAGGCGGTAGAAAGCGGCAGCTTTGACAGCGATATTCCCATTACCCAGGCAGAGGCGGCCGTCATTCTGCAAAATGCACTGGCACTGGGTACAGAAGAATATATGGTACAGGATGTACCTGCATGGGCGGCAGATTCTGTCTGCGTGATGGCTGAAAACGGCATTTTTTTACAGTGGGACGCGCCCCTTACCAGAGAAGTGATGGCCAACACCCTGTACAGGGTCAATATTTTGGCGGTCACAGCACCGGGGATGTACGTCATCCGTATGCAATAAAATGGACAGCGCCGCTTCGTAAAATATGCAGTATGATCCAAAGGAGTAACGGGGTGTTATGATGCTTATACGCACAGCGGCGCTGTATTTGATTCTGATTGGCGTCATTCGGTTTTTGGGCAAACGGCAAATTGGGCAGATGGAGCCCAGCGAGGTGGTAGTGACTATGGTGGTGGCGGATTTGGCGGCCACCACCATGCAGGACGTCAGCGAGCCGATTTTATCCAGTATTTTGCCCATCGGGACGGTGCTTGTGATGGAACTGCTGCTTTCCACCTTGTCGCTGAACAGCGTGTTTGTGCGGAAGCTTTTGTGTGGAAAACCGGTCATTTTAATAGAAAACGGGCGATTTATTCCGAAAAATATGAAGAAAACCCGTATTACCGTGGATGAGCTGACCGCCCAACTGCGGCAAAAGAATGTGATAGACCCCTCACGGGTGCAGTATGCCATTTTGGAAACCGGGGGCAATCTTTCCGTCTTCCCCTATCCGGAGGAACAGCCTGCCACCGCCAAGGATGCAGGCATTACGCCCGAAACGCAGTATCTGCCCTTTTCCGTGGTGGAAGACGGTCGAATCTGTCACGACAATCTGAAAAAAGCAGGAAAAGATCCCACGTGGCTGTACCGTCAGCTTCAAAAAGAAAATATCTCTTTGAAAGAGGTTTTTTATATGACGGTGGACGAGGATAACACCGGTACGGTTTATAAAAAGAAATAATTCAAACAGCTCGTTCATAGAATAAACCAAACCGTATGGAGGGGATTTTATGAAACGACTGTTTTTGGTGTGTTTGGCGGTATTGCTGATTATGGGCAGTCTGTCGCTGACGGCGGCGGCAGAAGAAATGAAGCTTCCTGCAAAAGGGGCAGTGCTGATGGATGCGGCCACCGGCACGGTGCTTTATGAGCAAAATGCCCACGAAAAACTGCATCCGGCCAGTGTGACCAAGGTGATGACCATGTTACTCGTGATGGAAGCGCTGGATCAGGGGAAAATCACCCTGACGGATACGGTTACCGCCTCCGAGTCTGCCGCCGCCAAAGGCGGCAGTCAGATTTACTTAAAAGTTGGGGAGCAAATGACGGTGGAGACCCTGCTCAAATCCGTGGCGGTGGCCTCTGCCAACGATGCGGCCTGTGCCTTGGCAGAGCACCTTGCAGGCAGTGAGGCGGCATTTGTTCAGAAAATGAATCAGCGCGCCAAAGAACTGAAAATGGAGGATACCCATTTTGTAAACTGTACCGGTCTGGACGATGGGGAGGATGCGAAAAATCACCTGACCTCCGCCTATGACATTGCCCTGATGTCCCGACAACTGCTTTATTACCACCCCTCGGTGAAGAATTACACCACCATTTGGATGGATACGGTGCGTGACGGTACATTCGGTCTTTCCAACACCAATAAGCTGGTGCGGTTTTACAGCGGTTGCACGGGACTGAAAACCGGCTACACCTCCCAGGCAGGCTTTTGTCTTTCTGCATCGGCAATGCGGGAGGATATGGAGCTGATTGCGGTGGTTTTGGGATGCAGTACTTCACAGGAGCGCTTTTCTGCCTGCAAGAGTATGCTGGACTACGGCTTTGCCAATTTTGCAGTGATCGCGCCCAACGTTGAAGCGTACCCGGAGGTAAAGATCACACTGGGCGAAAAAAAGCAGGTGAAGGTCACAACTACAGACCGATGCAGCCTTTTAATTGATAAAGGGCAAAAAAATGAGGTGCGCTGCACCTTGGAGGTTATGGAGAAAGTGACTGCACCGGTGAGCAAGGGGCAACGGCTGGGCACAATGACCGTCCGATGCGGCGAGCAGATTTTGGCACAGCTTCCACTGGTGGCAGAGGAAACCGTTCCACGTCTGAGCTTTGGTCAGATCTGGAAAAATTTACTGCGTACCCTGTTTTTAGGGTAAGGCAGCTCATTAAAATCGGGACGGGAAACCCGTCCCCTACAGTTCTTCTCCTCTATAGTAACAACCAAAAAAGGCTCCCTCTGACGAGGGAGCTGGCAAAAATCTCCGATTTTTGACTGAGGGAGAGAACGACTACCCTTCAGGCTAATTGCCTAAAGTCGGCAATTAGCCAGCTCCCCTGACAAGGGGAGCCGGTTCGGGCGGCAATTTGCCGCCCGCGATTGTTTATTTTGCATCTGCCCCGGTATCTTGATCAATAACCGTCAAGGCAAAGTCTGTCATTTCACCGGTTTTTTCGTTTTTCACCACGGTGAACTCTCCAACCTTGATCAAAGAGGAGTCGTTTTTCGGCTTGCTCTTGGAGTAGCCCCAAATGGTATCCTCGTTATAATCTTTGTTGGCAGCCTGATTTTTTGCAAATTCTGCCTCATCCAGAATGTACACAGAGATGGTAAAGTCGGTGGTCTTATCCAGCAGTCCTCTGTAGGCACTGTCTACCACGCAGAACACCTTTTTCTTGTCCCAGTCGTCGGTGACGGACAGGATGTATTCGGACATTTCTTTATTGGCCTCTACACGCTGTGCGGCAGTGTAGTCTGCGGAACGGGAACGGTTGTTCTGAGGTCCGTAGAGGTATGCCAGATAGCCTGCGGCAGTGCCCACGCCCAGCGCGAACATCAGCACCAGCGCAACCACCCGTTTGGTGGTAAAGACCATATTGGATGTATCTGCAAAGGTCAGCTTTGCACGACGAGTCACCGGAATCAGTGCTTTTAAAAACAGGGTGATCACCACGGATTCAATGGGGAACATACACAGGTTTTTGAACACACGCACGGTTGCGAATGTGCCCAAAATGGCATCTTTTGCCTTTTCGGGATTGCCCATATAGGTATACTGCCAGGCGAAGATGGCCTGCTGCAGCACCAGATTTACAAAGAAGCAAATGATGAAGCGGCTGAGCATCACACGGGTGGTAGAGGCTTTTGCCCGATACAGGCACAGGGCGTATGCCACACTGCCGGCAATTTCCGTCAGTACAAAGGGCAGGAAGTAATCACCGGTAGGAAAAATCATAAAGCCGACGGTGTCGGAAATGATGGCGGCAGGAATGGCCATCACCGGTCCGTAAATCATACAGCCTAAGGCGGTGGCTAAAGTGGCAGTCTGAATGCTCAGCTGCGGCCCTAAGGGAATGGCCAAAGGCTTCAGAGCGATGCGCAATGCGATCATCAGGGCAGTGATCACCAGCATACGGGGATCTTTCAGCTCTGCGGCGGCATCCTTCCAATACTGCTTGGAAAAAGGACTTTTGTACAGGGTGGTTGTTCGGGTTTTTGACATAAAAATTCCTCCTTTTGTAAACAGATGCCCTTCGTTTTACAAAAAATCCCCAAAATGCCTTGGCATTTTGGGGAGATTCTTATAAAGCAGATAGGGTCGGCTTTTGCCGATTATCGTTGCTACATAAAGGAGGCTTCTCCAATATGATTGCAGCGGGTGCGGATACCTTATCGCGGGCAATGCCCTTCGTCTGTCACTCAACTCCCCATTTTGACAGCACTTCACGCAAGGCGTCCTACTCTGTTTGACCATATCATACACGAATTGACAGAAAAAGTAAAGTGCTTTTTAAAGGGATTTGGAACGTTCCTGCACCAGAAGTAAATCGGAAATGATGGAATTGCTGAGCAAAAAGCCCCGTGCCGTCAAATGCCAGCGCCCGTCATAAGTCTGCACTGCAAGATTTTGCTGTTTATACGTTAAAAGCAAGTCTTCCAATGGGGCAAAAGGCAGAAGGTAGGTATTTTCGTAGGTTTCCCGATCGATGCCGGCCGTGGTGCGCAGACGCATCATCAGATATTCTGCCGCCCGTTCCCGAGGCGCGACCTCCTGCAGTTCCTCTACCACTGTGCCGCCCTGCAAAACACCCTCGATATAACGGTGCACATCCCGCACCATGGAAAAACGGCTGCCGCCAAAATCGGAGCTGGCACCCGGGCCGAAGCCCAGATACTCGCCGCCGGTCCAGTATTTCATATTGTGACGGGAGGTGTGCCCTTTTTTGCAGAAATTGGAGATTTCGTACTGGTGATAGCCGTGCTTGCGGAGAATTTCCACCGCCGACAAATACATATCCGCCTGCGCATCGTCGTCCGCCAAATTGTAAAACTCCTGCATATTGTAAAGGGGTGTGCCCTCCTCTACCTGCAGGCCGTAGCAGCTGATGTGCTCCGGCTTCAAAGACAGCACGTTGTTCAGCGTGGCATTCCAGTCTTGCAGACGCTGACCGGGCAGACCGTAAATCAGATCCACGGAAATGTTCCGGAAACCCTTTTTCCGCAGTTTTTTTACTGCCGTCACCGCCTCGGCATAGGTATGGGGACGGCCAAGGGTTTTTAAGATGTTGTCGTTATCGCACTGAATCCCCAGACTGACCCGATTAAAGCCCTCGCCCCGTACTCTGCGCAAAAGGCGGTCGGTCACGGAATCGGGGTTTGCTTCAAAGGTAATTTCTGCCGTGGGACTGACGTCGAAATTTTTGCGGATGGCGGCCAAAATCATGGCCATCCCCTCACCACCGAAAAAGCTGGGCGTGCCGCCGCCAAAGTAGATGGTATCCACAATGTGATTGGGCGCTTGCATACCTGCTTCCTTGATGTGGGTGCAGACCGCCTGGGTGTAGCCGTCAAAGTCCAAATCCTTTTTATTGGTCACGGAGTAAAAGTCGCAATACTGACACTTACTGCGGCAAAAAGGCACGTGGACATAGATGCCCAGGGGAATTTTATTTTTTCGTTGTAACAGAGCCATTTTTAATCCTCATCCAGCTTCAGCACCGCCATAAAGGCCTCGGAGGGTACGGACACCGTGCCAAAGGTACGCATCCGCTTTTTACCTTCCTTCTGCTTTTCCAGCAGCTTCTTTTTACGGGTAATGTCGCCGCCGTAGCACTTGGCCAGCACATCCTTGCGCAGTGCTTTGATGGTCTCACGGGCAATGATTTTGCCGCCGATGGCCGCCTGAACAGGAATCTCGAACTGGGCACGGGGGATGTTGTCCTTCAGCTTTTCACAGATTTTACGGGCACGGGGATAGGCATTGTCCGCAAAAAGGATAAAGCTCAGAGCGTCCACAATGTCGCCATTGAGCAAAATGTCCAGCTTGACCAGTCGGCTGGGTCGGTAGCCGATCAGCTCATAGTCCAAAGAGCCGTAGCCACGGGTACGGGACTTGAGGGCATCGAAAAAGTCGTAAATAATCTCGTTAAGGGGAATTTCGTAGTGCAGTTCTACCCGTTTGGCGTCCAGATACACCATATCCTTAAACTCACCGCGTCGGGAGGTTGCCAAATCCATAATGTTGCCCACATATTCCTGGGGCGCAATCAGGCTGGCCTTCACATAGGGCTCTTCTGCCAACTGAATGTCCATCGGGTCGGGATAGTCCAGAGGGTTATCCACCATCAGCACTTCGCCGGTGTTTTTGGTGATGCGGTATACCACGTTGGGTGCGGTGGTAATCAAATCCAAATTGTATTCCCGTTCCAGTCGCTCCTGAATGATCTCCATGTGCAGAAGTCCCAAGAATCCGCAGCGGAAACCAAAGCCCAGTGCAATGGAGCTTTCCAGATCGTAGCTCATAGAAGCGTCGTTCAGCTTCAGCTTTTCCAGTGCTTCCCGTAAATCCTGATATTTTGCACCGTCGGCAGGGTAGACACCGGAGTAGACCATAGGCTGTACCTGACGGTAGCCGGGCAGTGCCTCGGCGGCAGGATTGGAAACGGTGGTGACCGTGTCACCCACACGGGTATCGGCAACGTTTTTGATGGAGGCGGTGATGTAGCCAACCTCACCTGCGCCCAAAGCCGCTGTGGGGGTTAAGCCTAAAGGATTCATCGTGCCCACTTCCACCACCTTATATTCTGCACCGGTGGCCATCATCCGAATGTCCATACCGGGCATCACCGTACCCTCTTTGACGCGCACATAGACAATCACGCCTCTGTAGGAATCGTACTGGCTGTCGAAAATCAGAGCCTGCAAAGGAGCATCACGGTCGCCCTTGGGAGCAGGCACGTCCCGTACCACCATCTCCAAAACCGAGTGGATATTGATGCCGTTTTTGGCAGAGATCTCCGGCGCATCCTCGGCAGGAATACAGATAATATCCTCAATTTCTGCCTCACCTCCTGGGGACGGGCAGAGGGCAGGTCAATCTTGTTGATTACCGGCAGTACTTCCAGTCCTGCATCGGTGGCAAGGAAGGTATTGGCCAGTGTTTGTGCCTCCACGCCCTGACTGGCATCCACCACCAGCACCGCACCTTCACAGGCAGCCAGAGAACGGCTGACCTCGTAGTTAAAGTCTACGTGGCCGGGGGTGTCGATTAAGTTCAGGGCATAGGTCTGCCCATCGTCTGCGTGATAGGTCAGCTGTACGGCGCGGGCCTTGATGGTGATGCCGCGCTCACGCTCCAAATCCATAGAGTCTAAGATTTGGCTCTCCATCTCCCGTTTGTCGATGGCATTGCACTCCTCCAACAGCCGGTCGGCTAAGGTGGATTTGCCGTGGTCGATATGGGCGATGATGGAGAAATTACGAATTTTGGAAAGTTCGGTCATACGATTTGCTCCTTGTGTAAACGAGGTAAATGACATTGATTGCCGGGATGCATATTTTTCTAACTATACATTATACAAAATAATTGGAAAATTGTAAACTGCATATTATGAAAAATCAGGGCAATACTTATAATATACCCACAAAAATTGTAGAAAAAGCTTCAGCACGCCCGGTGCTGAAAATACCTCTTTTCCGTAGAATTGACAAAGTCAGGCAAAAATAAAAAAATTTTTTCAAAAACCCTTGTCGTTTTGAAAAAATCAGGCTATAGTCTACCGGAAGAACAGATTACACGGTGAAGAGAGAAGGAGACATACAATGAGCACAAAGAAATCCGCACCCAAAAAGAGCACGCCCAAGCCCAGTCAGGAAGAACTGCAGGCGCAACTGCAGGAGCTGATTGCCCGTGGGCGCAAGGAGGGCATCATTCCCCTTTCCGAATTGAATGCACTTTTGGAAAAGATGGAGCTTTCCCCCGATAAAATCGAAGACATTTACGATAAGTTTGAGGCAATGAACATCCAGCTGGCCGGTGCAGAGCTGGAGCTGGATTTGGTTGACGACCTGGATTTGGGCGACGATCTGGGTGACGACCTGTCTTTGGAGCTGAGCGAAGAGGATTTGGTTGACCCGGTGGATTTGGCCGCAGAGTACAATCTGGACGACCCTGTTCGGATGTACCTGAAGGAAATCGGTCAGATTCCTCTGCTGAACGCCGATGAAGAGGTGGATTTGGCAAAACGGGTGTCTGAGGGTGATCAGGCGGCAAAGGACAAGCTGACGGAAGCAAACCTGCGTTTGGTGGTTTCCATTGCAAAGAAATATTCCGGCAGAGGTCTGCACATTTTGGACCTGATTCAGGAGGGTAACACCGGCCTGATCCGTGCCGTAGACAAATTCGACTGGACAAAGGGAAACAAGTTCTCTACATATGCTACCTGGTGGATTCGGCAGGCCATTACCCGTGCCATTGCCGATCAGGCACGCACCATTCGTGTGCCGGTGCATATGGTGGAGGTCATCAACAAGGCAACCCGTTGCAACCGCAAACTGGTGCAGGAATTGGGCCGTGAGCCCACGGTGGAAGAGATTGCCGCTGAGCTGGGTCTGCCTGTAGAAAAGATCATCGAGGCAAACCGCACTGCCGCCGACACGCTGAGTCTGGATACCCCTGTGGGTGACGAAGAGGATACCTCCATCGGCTCTTTCGTAGAGGACGAGCGTACCCCCGGTCCGGCAGATGCCACCTCCAATGCCATGCTGGCAGAGGCTCTGCGGGATATTCTCAGCACCCTGACCGACCGTGAAGCAGATGTGCTGCGTATGCGCTTTGGTATGGAAGACGGACGTGCCCACACGCTGGAAGAAGTGGGTCAAAGCTTCGGTGTTACCCGTGAGCGTATCCGTCAGATTGAAAATAAGGCCATCCGCAAGCTGCGCCACCCCAGCCGCGCAAAGAAAATTAAGGACTTTTATTGTTAAAAAACAGGACGGCAATGCCGTCCTGTTTTTTAAATGAATTGCCTGACGGCATGAATGGACAATTGACAATTGACAGTTGACAATTTTCAGATGAAAGATGAAAGTGGAAAGTGGAAAGCAGGGGACGGGACCCCGTCCCTTGTCATTCCGAGACCAGTTCGCAAACTGGTCGTGGGAATCCGTTTTCTTGCGGTGCAAAGCACCGCGCCGCCTTATGGCGGCAAGGGGTACGGATTGCCACGCCGCTTTCGCGGCTCGCAATGACCATTCCTTCGGACGTCCGTTGCCCATTATGTAAATAACGGGACAGCTTTGCCTATAACATAATTTTCCATTTTCAATTTTCAACTTTCAACTAAAAAACGGGACGGCATTGCCGTCCCGTAAATTATTCCGCATTCAGGGCGTCCATCACGATGTCCTTATAGGGATTGACGATCACCGTTCGGTAGGTGTGATAGATCACCATACCCGGCTTGGCATTGGGCGGTTTTTTAACCTGCTTTGCCGGGGTCACATCCACAGCAATATTCTGACCGCCCTTGGTTTCTGCATAGTATGCCGCCAGCTGTGCCGCCTGCGTGATGGTGTTATCCGGCGGAACAGTGCCCTCACAGCAGATAATCACGTGAGAGCCGTGCACTTTCTGTGCGTGCAGCCACAAGTCGTCCTTTTTGGCAAGCTTGTGGGTCAGTTCCTCGTTTTGGCGGTTGTTTCTGCCCACATAAATGGTGTAGCCATCGGTGGATTCAAAGCGCAGAGGGGGTAATTTTTTAATTTTCATCCGCTTTTTGCCGCTGTCGGGCCGCAGATAACCGCCGTCCTGCAATTCCTGACGGATCTCTTCCAACTCTGCATCCGCATCTGCCCGTTCCAGTTCCTCCAAAACGCTTTGCAAATACTTCACTTCCTGCGCGCCCTTTTCCAGTTGGGCGGTCAGCTCTCTTTCCGCGTTTTTCATCCGTCCGTAATCTTTATAGAATTTGGCGGCATTTTGCTGAGGGGAAAGGGTCACAGACAGGGGAATTTCTATTTCCGTCATATTCTCGTCATAGAAATCCTCGGCAAGCAGAACAGGCTGTCCTTTTTGAATTTTGTGCAGATTGGCGGTGACAATGTCACCCAATTGGCGCAGTCGCTCCCGTTGATAAGTTTCCTGCAGTTCCTGCTGCTGAATCACCATCTTCTTTTGGGCGCGGGTCAAAAGATTGGCCACGGTTTTGCGCACGGCCTGCCCCTTTTGCCGCATCGCTTCCTTGCGGTCACGCTGGGCATAACATCGATCCAGCAATAGACCGAAGCTGACTTCCTGCAAGCACGTGCCGTACTGACGGATGGGGCAGAACGCATATTGCTTGGGCAGCATTTCCCTGTCCGGCACGTAGTAAGGCGCAGGAGATGCCAGATTTGTGGAGAAAAACAGGTGCAGTTTTTCTGCGGTTTGGGCAAGGTCTGCTTTTTCCAGCCGTCCCTGACCATCCCCCAGTGCAAAAAGTGCCGCCTCACGGCACACCAGCGGAGAAAGTCCTCCCAGATTGTCCATCAGCCGATCGGCTAAAAGGTCTGCACCGGGTGCTTGTAAGAGGTTTACATAACACTGCAAATCCATTTGGGCAGGATCTTGCTTTTCCAGTGCTTCCGGTGCGGTATAGAACAAGCCGGGCAGAGCCGGTCTCTTGATTTTCTCGTCAATGCCGATGCGGCGCAAACAGTCGATGATGCGCCCATCCGGCCCTAAAAGATAGATGTTGCAGGTGCGTCCCATCAGCTCTGCCACCAAATGCTTTTGCACCGGATCGCCCAGCTCGTCGATACAGTCAAAGGTCAGCTTTGCCAGCCGTTCCATAGGCGGTTGGGTAATGCTGCTCAGCCGTGCACCGGACAGATGCTTCCGCAGAAGCATACAGAACATAGGCGGTTCAGGCGGATTTTCGGGACTTTCGGCAGTCAGATGCAGCCGCGGTGCGGTAGGATTGGCGCAAAGCAGCAGCTTTTGCCGTCCCTCCTGACATTTCAGAAGCAAAAGTACCGTATCCCGTCCGGGCTGATGGATTTTTTCCACCCGACTGCCTATGGCAACTGCCCGTAATTCATCCAAAACCGCCTTTAAAAAATACGCATCAAAGGCCATCGTAAACCTCCATCATTTTGGAAAAAAGCTCCAAAATCCGGCTTTGCCGTCCCAAAAGATACAGTGCCCCGAACAGCGCCTCCAAACCGGTGGCCAGGGCGTATTCCTTAGCGGTGGCAGACTTGGGATGGGCATGGGTGTGGGCGTTTTTGCCCCGACGGAAGAAGCCTTGCTCTTCCTCGGTCAGAAGCGGCTCTACCGACAGTGCCAGCTTTGCCTGCGTAGGGGCTTTTACCAAGGAAATGGTGTGGTTGTGGAGATTTTTCAGGGTTTTATCCCCCTGTACGCACAGGTGACTGCGGCACAGCAGCTCATACACCCCATCGCCAATGTGCGCCAATCCCACGGCAGAGATGGCGTTGACCTGCTTGATATCAAATTGTAGGTGAAAAAGGTTTTCCATTGCGATTCTCCCCGGGAAGTGTTTTCTTTAAAAAGGACACATTATAAATTGCGCAAAACGTATCGATAGAATTCATAGGGGCGGATTAGAAGTAGTTGAAAGATGAAAGTGGAAAGCGGAAAGTTTTTGTGGGGCGTCGAGGCGCCGCCCCCTACGATTGAATATGAAAACGTGATATATTGACCGTAGGGGCGGATATCATCCGCCCGATTTATTTTAATCCGTCGGCTCTGCCGACACCTTTTCTCTTCTCTATTCTCTATTCTTTTCGTATCCGGGAAACGGCAGGCGGATGATATCCGCCCCTACATCCACGGAATATCGGCAAATAAAAATCAGGGAGTGTCGCAGATTTTTTGCAACACTCCCTTTTGGTTTAGTTCAGAGCGGCCTTTGCCTTCTCTACCAGAGCAGCGAAAGCAGCGGAATCCTGAATAGCCATCTCGGACAGGCTCTTGCGGTTCATCTCGATACCGGCCTTCTTCACACCGTTCATAAAGGTGGAGTAATTCAGACCGTAGGGAGCAACAGCAGCAGACAGACGGGTGATCCACAGTCTGCGGTAGTCACGCTTCTTCAGCTTGCGGCCAACGAAAGCGTAGTTGCCGGACTTCATCACGGCCTGCTTGGCCATCTTAAAGTGCTTGGACTTAGAACCCCAGTAGCCCTTGGCCAGCTTCAGGGTAGCATTTCTTCTTTTGCGCGTCATCATTGCGCCTTTAACTCTTGCCATCTTTTATATCCTCCTATCCTTATTTGTACGGAATCATCTTCTTCACTGCATCGACGTTGGTAGCATCGGCATAAGCAGTGGTGCGCAGACGACGGGTACGCTTGGTATCTTTCTTGGTGAGGATGTGGCTCTTGTAAGCGCGGGCTCTCTTAACCTTGCCGGACTTGGTCAGGCTAAATCTTTTCTTTGCACCGCTATGAGTTTTCAGCTTGGGCATAGTGTATTTCTCCTTCCGATTCTTTGGTTAAAATAAATTACTTACTGGATTTGGGGCTGAGGAACATGGACATAAACCGTCCCTCCAGCTTGGGGTTTTTCTCGGTGGTGGCGACTTCGGCACAAGCCTCAGCAAAATCAATCAGCAGCTTTTCACCCAGGTTGGTGTGCGCCATCTCTCTGCCTCTGAAGCGGACACTGACCTTCACGCGGTTGCCGTCCTTCAAAAACTTCTGCGCGCTCTTGGCCTTGGTGTTGAAGTCGTTGGTGTCGATACTGGGGCTCATACGGATTTCCTTGATTTCCACAACCTTCTGATTTTTCTTGGCTTCCTTTTCACGCTTCTTCTGGTCGAAGCAGAACTTGGAGTAGTCCATAATCTTGCAGACAGGGGGAACAGCATTGGGAGAGATTTTTACCAGATCCAGGCCCTGCTCTTCTGCCATTTTATTGGCTTCGTCGGCAGACATAATGCCCAGCTGTGCGCCATCTTCGCCGATGACACGAATCTCCTTATCCCGTATTTCCTCATTGAGCTGATGATCTAACTTGGCTATTGTAAAGCACCTCCAAAAATTGGTTGTTCAAAAGAACAACAAAAAAGCGGATGCCCAGCATCCGCATACTCACAGTTTTCCCGCAGGAAAGTGGAATATAAACCTCTTTGCACGGTGGCTGGAGGTGAGGCGGATGATTGGCCTTCTTTATTGCTCAAGTATATTATCACATCTTTTTCTTCTTGTCAACAGAAAAATAAAGCAAAACAAGGGAAATTCAAAACTTTTCCCAATCAGCAGTTGCGAAGGAGGATAATAATTGACAAACCGTGAATTATAGCATAAAATGGACGAAATATTTTAAAATATAAAAATAATGTAGAAGAGGTGTTTGTATGAGCAATAAACTAACACGTAAATACGGACTGTTTACCGCTATTTGTATGGTGGTCGGCATTGTAATCGGCTCCGGTGTATTTTTCAAGGCCGGTGACATTCTGGCCATTACCGGCGGCGATATGTCCACCGGTGTGTACGCCTGGATTATCGGCGGCTGCATTATGCTGGCCTGCCTGCTGTCCTTCTCCTTTATGAGTCAGCGGCACGAACGGGTAAACGGCATTGTGGACTATGCAGAAGCACTGGTCGGCCCGAAGTACGGCTACATTATGGGCTGGTTCTCCACCACGGTCTACTTCCCTGCAATGACCTCCGTGCTGGCGTGGGTTTCTGCCCGTTACACTATGGCATTCCTGCTCTCCGCATTCCCCAACCTGTCGGTGTTGATTCCCAACGGCGTGACCGGCCCGGAAACCATGGTGCTGGCAGGCGTTTATCTGATCGTCATTTATGCCATGAACAATCTGTCGCCCCGTATTGCAGGCAAGTTCCAGACCGGCACAACCATCATTAAGATGATTCCTCTGGCACTGATGGCTGTGGTGGGTCTGATTGCAGGCATTACCAGCGGCTTGCTGCAAGAGAATTTCACCACCGATATGGCAAACGTACAGCCTACTTCCTCCAATCCTTTGTTTGCGGCTGTGTGCGCCACCGCATTTGCTTATGAAGGCTGGATCATCGCCACCTCCATCAACTCCGAAATCAAGGATTCCAAAAAGAATATGCCCAAGGCATTGATCGTAGGCGGCATTGTGATTATGGCCACCTATCTGCTGTACTACATCGGTGCTGCAGGCGGTGCAACCAAGGCAGAGCTGATGGAAAAGGGCGCAACCGTTGCTTATACCAACATTTTTGGCGGTGTGGTGGGCAACATTTTGAACCTGTTTATTGCCATCTCCTGTATCGGCACCACCAACGGTCTGATGCTGGGCTGTACCCGTTGTATGTACTCTCTGGCTGATCGGAAAAGAGGACCGAAGTCCGATATGTACAGTCAGGTGGACAAAGCCACCAATATGCCTGCCAACTCTGCCACCTTTGCACTGGTGGCTTGTGCGGTTTGGTTTTTGTACTTCTATGTGGCGAATCTGTGGGGCGGTGTTCCTGCCGGCGCTCCCTTCGCTTTCGATTCCAGTGAGCTGCCCATCATTGCCATCTACCTGATGTATCTGCCCATTTTCATCTGCTGGATGGTGAAGGCCAAGGGCGAAAGCGCACTGCGTCGTTTTGTAGTGCCTGCGCTGGCATTTGCAGGCAGTGTGTTTATGATCATCGCCAGCATCTACCGCCACCAGATGGGCTGCTTGTGGTTTATGATCGTATTTATCGCAACCATGATCGTCGGCCTGTTGCTGGATATGAAGAAGAAAAAATAAAGCAGTATAAACAATCACCCTGCCGCGTGCTCGGCAGGGTGATCATTTTGCTTTATGTATCGAATTACTTAGATTTTTTGATTTTTTAATGAATTGACACTGTGTGTCATGAATTGATGCTTCGCATCATGATTTCTCGCTGCGCTCCATGATTTAAATTGCTCTATAAAAATGCGCGTCAGCGCAATTTTATAGGGCAATTCATTGAGACACACTTTCAAGAAAGTGTGTCTCACGGCTTGCAAACGCCGCAGGGGGAATAGCCATCGGCAATCAGATCTGCTCTGCTGCCAACATAATCTTTTCTGTTTTTACTGCTGATCTTCTGCGCAGATCCACAGGAGGGGTAATGGAACTTCTTGCTGTTGGTATTAAGCACATAAGCCGTGCCCACCTGCTCCGGCTCGGTATTTCCCGGAGTGACCACCGGTGGATCGGTGGGTTTCGGGGTCACATTGTCGGGGGTACTGCCCTCATTACGTGAGACCCGATAAGTAACCGTCTGCCCGTTGGAGGTAAAGAGAATATCTCCTTGCAGGTCTGTGCGCAAAATGGTTGCGCCGGCATCCTGCAGACGGCTGACCACTTCATCGTGGGGATGCCCGTAGGAGTTATTTTTGCCGCAGGAAATGACCGCATATTGAGGCATCACATTCCAAATAAACTGGTAGCCGGAGGAGGTGGAAGAGCCGTGATGCCCCACCTTCAGCACCGTTGAACCCAAGGGTGCGCCGCTGCTGATAATGGCCTGCTCCACTTCGTATTCTGCATCCCCCGTAAACAAAAAGGAGGTTGCGCCGTACACCACCCGTAAAACAATGGAAGAATTATTGGTGTCGGAAGAGGTATTGACCGCCAAAACGGTGCAGGTGGCATCTCCCAAGGAGAAGGTCTGCCCTCTTTTGGGCACGGTAATGGAAACGCCTTGCTTTTGCACGGTTTTTGCAAAGTTATTGAACGCCTTGCTGTCGTAGGATGTAACCGGACACAGCACCGTCTCTGCAGAGGCGTAATTCAGCGCACCGGCAAGACCGCCTATATGATCTTCGTGGGCGTGGGTCGCCACCACGTAATTTAAATGCTTGATGCCGTTATTTTTCAGGAATGCGTACATCAAATTGGAATCGTCCGCATTGCCGCCGTCAATGAGCATTGCCTCATCACCGCACAGCACCAGTGCGGCATCTGCCTGCCCCACGTCGATAAAGTACACACGCAGTCCACTCATCACCGGATTTTCCGCCGGCTTAGTGGTATCGGGGGCAACGGGTCTGGTCTCCGGTGGAACAGGATATTGGGTTTCGTCCACAACAGGCGCTTCCGTAGGCGGTTGGGTGACGGTCTGCTCCGTAGGTGCCTGGGTGGTCATTTCGACTTTCTGCGTGGCTTCGGTGGTAGGTGTTTGGCTTTGTGCGCCGCCGCAGCCGCCCAAAAGCAAGCAAAGCGTCAGCAGCAGAACCCATAATTTACGCAAATTCATATTTTATTTCTTTCTCCATACCATCTTGTTGACCACACCGGTGTAGGACTGAATCAATTTTACCACCTTGGTGGAAACATTTTCCTCCACATAGTCCGGAACAGGAATACCGTAGTCTCCGTTTTGGTGCATCTGCACCGCCGTATCTACCGCCTGCAACAGGCTCTTTTCGTCAATACCGGCCAGTACAAAGCAGGCCTTGTCCAGTGCCTCCGGGCGTTCGGTGGAGGTACGGATGCAAACAGCAGGGAACGGATGCCCCGCAGAGGTGAAGAAGCTGCTTTCCTCCGGCAGTGTGCCGGAATCGGACACGCAGCAGAAGGCATTCATCTGCAAACAGTTGTAATCGTGGAAGCCCAAGGGCTCATTCATCCGCACGCGCGCATCCAGCTGAAAGCCGGTGGCCTGCAGACGGTTACGGGAACGGGGATGGCAGGAGTACAAAACGGGCAGATCATACTTGCGCGCCATTTCGTTGATGGCGTTAAAGAGGCTGAAGAAATTCTCCTCGGTGTCGATATTCTCCTCCCGATGGGCAGAAAGCAGAATATACTTGCCTTTCTCCAGTCCCAGTCGGGCGTGGACGTCACTTTCCTGAATCTCCTGCAGGTTATTCTGCAGAACCTCTGCCATGGGAGAACCGGTCACATACACCCGTTCTTTGGGCAGACCACATTCGTGCAGATACTTCCGGGCGTGCTCGGAATAGGCCAGATTCACGTCGGAAATAATGTCTACAATGCGGCGGTTGGTTTCCTCCGGCAGGCACTCGTCCTTACAGCGGTTACCGGCCTCCATATGGAAGATGGGAATGTGCAGGCGCTTGGCGGCAATGGCAGACAGGCAGGAATTGGTATCCCCCAAAATCAGCAGTGCATCCGGCTTGGTGGCCGCCATCAGCTTATAGGAGCAATTGATGATGTTGCCCACGGTTGCGCCCAAATCGTCACCCACCGCGTTCATATAAACCTCCGGATCTTTCAGCTTCAGGTCTCTGAAGAAGATGCCGTTTAAGGTATAGTCGTAGTTTTGACCGGTGTGCGCCAAAATGCAGTCGAAGTACTGACGGCACTTGTTCACCGTGGCGGCCAGCCGAATGATCTCCGGGCGTGTGCCCACGATGATCAGAAGCTTCAGCTTGCCGTTATTTTCAAAAGAAATATCGCTGTAGTCCAGTTTCATATCCATTATTCTACCACCTCAAAAAATGTGTCCGGCTTTTGGGGATCAAAGCACTCATTGGCCCACATCACCGTGATTAAATCCTGAGTTTCGGACAGATTGATGATGTTGTGGGTGTAGCCGGGAAGCATGTGCACGGCCTGAATACGCTCACCGGATACCCGATACTCCAGCACCTGATCGGTGCCGATTTTGCGCATCTGAATCAGGCCTGTACCGGAAACCACAATAAAAAATTCCCATTTGGTATGGTGCCAGTGCTGACCCTTGGTGATGCCCGGTTTGGAAATATTAACGCTGAACTGCCCACATTTTTCTGTTTTCAGCAGTTCTGTAAAGCTGCCACGGGCATCCTCGTTCATTTTCAGATCAAAAACTGCCTTTTCCGCCGGCAGATAGCTCAGGAAGGTGGAATACAGCTTTTTGGCAAAGCTGCCGTTGGGAATTTCCGGCATCATCAGGGTTTGAGTCTGTGCCTTGAACTGATGCAGCAGCTCTACAATCTCCCCCAGCGTCACCTTGTGACTGACCGGTGCGGCGCAGTAGCGGCCGTCATTTTGCAGCACCGTATCCACGCCCTCAAATTCGCAGTGATGCTCCTTGCCCTCCAGCGCGTCCAGCATTTCATCCACCAGATCGTCAATGTACAAAAGCTCTAATTGGACGGCAGGATCGCTGACGGTGATGGGTAAATCACACGCAATATTGTTGCAGAAGGTGGCAACAGCACTGTTGTAATTGGGGCGGCACCACTTGCCGAACAGATTGGGGAAGCGGTAAACCAGTACCTTTGCGCCGGTCTCGGCGGCATAACGGAAAAACAGTTCCTCACCGGCCTTTTTGCTCTTGCCGTACGCTCCGTCAGCATAGCGGCCCACCAACGTAGCCTGAATGGAAGACGACAGCATCACCGGGCAGGTATTACGGTATTTTTTCAGGGTATCGAGCAGGGTGGATGCAAAGCCAAAGTTGCCTTGCATAAACTCCTCCTGATTTTGCGGACGGTTGACACCTGCCAGATTGAACACAAAATCTGCGTTTTTACAGCCTTCCTCCAACAGCTCTGCAGGAGAGTCGATGTCGTACAGATACAGCGTCCCAACAGACAGATTGGGACGGGTGCGGTCGGTGCCGTTTTTCAGGCACTGCAATGCCGCGGCAAGATTTTTACCCACAAAGCCGGCAGCACCGGTGATGAGAATGTTCATAGTTTAAGCCTCCCGGGCAGCCAGTTCTTCACGGATGTATGCAAGACTGAGCAGTTTTTGCTGTACCTGCTCCACATTCAAAAGCTGGGTGTTGCCGGAATTGAATTCGGTAAGGGTGTTGCGCTCCGTGTCGCCCTGTTCCATAAACTTGTCGTAGTTCAGATCCCGCTTGTCGGAGGGCACGCGGTAGAAATTGCCCAAATCCTGTGCGTGAGCACATTCCTCGTTGGTCAGCAGGGTCTCGTACATTTTTTCACCGTGACGGATGCCGATGACCCGAATCTCGTGACCGGGTGCAAACAGACCGGTGACCGCTTTTGCCAAAGTCTCGATGGTGCAGGCAGGTGCTTTCTGCACCAGAATATCACCGCTGATGCCGTTTTCAAAGGCAAACAGCACCAAATCCACCGCCTCGTCCAGCGACATAATAAAACGGGTCATGGCAGGATCGGTGATGGTGATGGGGTTACCGGCCTTGATCTGATCGATCCACAGGGGAATGACCGAGCCACGGGAGCACATCACGTTGCCGTAACGGGTACAGCAGATTTTGGTCTGCTCCGGTGCAACGGTGCGGCTTTTGGCAACGATTACCTTCTCCATCATGGCCTTGGAAGTGCCCATAGCATTGACGGGATAGGCGGCCTTGTCGGTAGAAAGGCATACCACGTTTTTGACGCCTGCATCAATAGCAGCAGTCAGCACATTGTCTGTGCCGATTACGTTGGTTTTTACCGCCTCCATGGGGAAGAACTCGCAGGAGGGCACTTGCTTCAGGGCGGCGGCGTGGAAAATGTAGTCCACCCCGTGCATAGCGTTTTTCACAGAAGCCAAATCCCGTACATCACCGATGAAAAATTTGATTTTACCGGCTACTTCAGGCATTTTCGCCTGAAATTCGTGGCGCATATCGTCCTGCTTCTTCTCGTCACGGGAGAAGATGCGGATCTCGCCAATATCGGTCTTCAAAAAACGGTTCAACACCGCGTTGCCGAAAGAGCCGGTGCCACCGGTAATCATCAGGGTCTTGTTTGCAAATACAGACATAAATCATTCCTCCAAAATTGACTTTGAAAAGGTTTTGCAGTTTCTGCGGACTTGGAAAGAAAAAGTGGATTTTCCCACTTCGCTTCCGTCAAAAGCCCGCACTTTCCGATTATCAACCTTTAGTATATAACAAAATACCCGTCTTTTCAACCCCTAATCTGCCGAATATAATATAAGGTATGTGCAGGATTTGGGACTTGCTCTGCTACTTGAAAGATGCTATAATAAAATTCTATAATGGGGAAGGATGGCAAAACGATGAAAAAAACCAAATTGTCCGGAAAGTTTTGGCTGGCTCTGGTGATTTTTTCTCTGATAGGACAAGTCGCCTGGGTGGTAGAGAATATGTACCTGAACGTATTCATCTACAAAATGTTTCACGCCGATGTGAAAAGCATTTCCTTAATGGTTGCCGCCTCTGCGGTAGCTGCCACGGTCACCACCGTTTTTGTGGGAGCGCTGTCGGACAAAGTCGGCAAGCGCAAGCTGTTCATCTGCGCAGGCTACATCCTGTGGGGCGTGTCCATTTTGTGCTTCGGTCTGATTCGGATGGACGTTTTACAGGGACTGTTCCCCCACGCCGTGTCTGCCGCCTCTGTGGGCGTGACACTGGTAATCATTCTCGACTGCATCATGACCTTCTTTGGCTCTACTGCCAACGATGCCTGCTTTAACGCCTGGCTCACCGACTCCACCGACCAGACCAACCGCGGTGCCGCAGAGGGCATCAACGCCATGATGCCGCTGGTGGCCATTTTGGTGGTGTTTGGCGGCTTTATGGGACTGAATCAGGATTTGCCCCAAAGCTGGACGGTGATTTTCTCCGTCATTGGCGGCAGCGTGCTGGTAATGGGCATTTTAGGCTTCTTCCTGATTGAAGAGCCTCAGGTGGACAACACGGAAAACACCCATTACTTCAAAAATTTGATCTACGGCTTCCGTCCCAAAGTGATTCGTGCCCATCCCAAATTTTACTGGACACTGCTGGCGTATGCGGTTTTTGGCGTTTCCATCAACATTTTTATGCCCTACCTGATTTTGTACTACGAAAAAGGCCTGGGAATGACCGACTATGTGCTGATTTTTGCACCTGCCATTTTGCTTGCGGCAGTATTTACCGCCCTGTACGGACGGGTGTACGACCGCAAAGGCTTCCGCATTGCCGTTCTGCCTGCAATGGGACTTTTGATTGCAGGCTATATGGTGCTGTATTTCACCCGTGAAACCGTGCCGGTGTTTGCAGGTACCGTGCTGATGCTGTGCGGCTATTTGGCAGGCATGGCGGTATTCGGTGCGATGCTGCGAGACCACACACCCAAAAACAAAGCAGGTATGTTCCAAGGTCAGCGCATCATCGGGCAGGTGCTTTTACCCGGCGTCATCGGTCCTGCCATCGGTGCGGCCGTACTGCAAGGTGCGCAGATGATTCAAAATTCCGACGGCACGGAATCCTTCCTGCCCAATGAACGGATTTTTATGGCCGCAGCCGTGGTGGCAGTGTTTGTCTTTGCGGCGCTGATTCCGCTGATGAAAAGCAGTAAAAAGTGAGAAAACGATATGGTTGATTTATATACCCCTCAGGGTCAGCAGATCTCCTCTGCGCCCCTGCAAAGCTATCCCCGTCCTCAAATGAGGCGAGAAAGTTATGTAAACCTAAACGGATGGTGGGCATTTACGGTGTCTTCCCAGACGCAGCTGCCTGCATGCTATGACCGTGAGATTCTGGTGCCCTATTGCCCGGAGAGCCTGTTATCCGGGATCCACACCCATTTTCCGGAGGGCAGCAGTTTGTTTTACAGGCGGCTTCTTCCCATCAAAAAGCCTGAAAACGGCAATCGGATTTTGCTTCATTTTGGTGCGGTGGATCAGTACGCAGAGATTTATGTAAACCAAAAACCGGTTTGCACCCATTGGGGCGGCTATCAGGCGTTTTCCTGTGACATTACCGATTTTCTGCAGGAAGAAAATCAGCTCACGGTTCGCGCCACCGACGATCTGCGTTCCTGCCGTATGCCCTACGGCAAGCAGACATTGACCCGTGGCGGAATGTGGTACACCCCGGTTTCCGGTATTTGGCAGACGGTATGGCTGGAGGAAGTACCCCAAAGCTATATTGCCGAACTGGACATTCAAACCGATGATGCACAGGCGGTTGTCACCGTGACTCCGGCACTGGACGGCACGGTGCTCTTTGAGGGGCAGACGGTTGCGCTTCAAGGGGGCAAGGCGGTATTAAAACCCCGAAATCCTCAATATTGGAGTCCTGAAAATCCCCACCTTTACACCTTCACCGTAAAGGCCGGTGCAGATCAGGTGGAAAGCTACTTTGCACTGCGCACCCTTTCGGTGGAAAGGGTAAACGGTGTACAGCGGTTGTGCCTGAACGGAAAGCCTTATTTTTTCCACGGCCTGCTGGATCAGGGTTATTACAGTGACGGTCTGTTCACTCCTGCCTCGGAGCAGAATTTTGAAATCGACATTCTGCAGATGAAGGCTTTAGGCTTCAACACTTTGCGCAAGCATATCAAGGTCGAGCCGGAGCAGTTTTATTATCTGTGCGACAAGCTGGGTATGGTGGTTTTTCAGGATATGGTCAACAACGGCCGCTACAGCTTCCTGAGAGATACCGCACTGCCCACCATCGGTCTGCAAAAGCGCAGTGACCGCAAGCTCCACAAAGATCCCCAAAGCAGAAAAGCCTTTCTGCAAGGGATGGAAAACACGGTGCAGCAGCTGAAAAATCACCCCTGTGTGTGCTACTGGACCATTTTCAACGAGGGCTGGGGGCAGTTTGACAGTGACAACGTGTGCGCCCATCTGCGGACGCTGGACAGCAGCCGCTTCATCGATGCCACCTCCGGCTGGTTCAGAGGAGAAAACACGGATGTGGAGAGTCTGCACATCTACTTTGGCTCTTGGAAGAAGCTGAAATCCAAGAACCGTCCGCTGGTGCTCAGCGAGTTCGGCGGCTACTGCTACGCCGTAAAACAGCACATCTTTAACCCCAAAAAGTCCTACGGCTACAAATCCTGCAAAACTTCTGAAGATTTTTGCCGTGATTTGGAAATGCTTTATACCGAAAAGGTGATTCCTGCGGCACGAAAAGGACTTTGCGCCGCCATTTATACCCAGGTTTCCGATGTAGAGGACGAAATCAACGGCCTGCTGACCTACGACCGCAAGGTTTGCAAGGTACAGCCCGAACCGATGCTAAAAATCGCCGCCGCACTTCGTGAAGCGGTGAAAAAAGGAGAAAAAGTATGACAAAGGGATATTTGATCAAGCGCATCCTGCACATGAACTTCGGTGCAATGTTTAAGAAAATCAACTCCATCCACAAGAAAACCGGAATGTCCCGTATCAAGATTTTCAAGGATATGAAGGATTGCGGCATCAAGTACGGTGCAGGCTATATGGACTACGACCTGTTCGAGATGTACAACCTGACCGACGAGCAGAGAGACACCTATTTGACCCGTGGACGGAATAACGACTTGGTGAAAAAGTACTGCGATATGGCCTACAGTGAGAGCTTTACCAACAAGGCCGCCTTTAACACCCGTTTTGCAGACTACATCAAACGGGAGTGGATTCTCATTAAAGAGGACAACAAGGAGCAGGTACTGGACTTTATCCGCCGGCACGACACCCTGATTGCAAAGCCTCTGGACGGCTGCTGCGGACGGGGCGTGGAAAAGCTGAAGATGGCAGATTACGGCTCTGCCGAGGGACTTTATGACCACATTCAAAGCCTGGGCGTACAGTACGAGCTGGAAGAAGTACTGGTTCAGCACGAAATTTTGAACGGTCTTTACCCCCACGCCATCAACACTCTGCGTGTGGTGACCATCAACCACAAGGGTACCCCCCATCTGATCTGCACCTACTTCCGCATCGGCAACGGCGGCAAGCACGTGGACAACTTCAATAACGGCGGTATGGTTGCCCCTGTAAATGAGGAAACCGGTGTGGTGCATGAAAGCGCCATCGACAAGAAAAAGAATCTCTACGAAGTCCATCCCATGACCGGCACACCCATCAAGGGCTTCCGTTTCCCCTACTGGCAGGAGGCCATTGACCTGTGTATGAAGGCCGCCACCGAAGTACCCCAAATGGGTTATGTAGGCTGGGACGTGGCCTTTACTCCGGACGGTCCTTGTCTGGTGGAGGGCAACGACCATCCCGGTCACGACATTTATCAGCTTCCCGAGCATACCCCGGATAAAATCGGTATGATGGGCAAATTTGACTTTATGAAGGAATAAAAAAATGAGAGATACACAGCGGCTGGATTTGTGCTCCGGTCCTTTTCTGAAGAAAATTATTCTTTATACCGTTCCGATCATTCTCACCAGTATGCTGCAGCTGCTGTTTAACGCGGCAGATCTGATGGTGGTGGGGCAGTTTCGGGGCAACAATGCGGTCAGTGCGGTTGGTGCAACCGGCTCTCTCGTCAATCTGATTGTATGCCTGTTTGTGGGTCTTTCCACCGGCGCAGGCGTGTGCGTGGCACAGGGCATCGGTGCCCGGGATCAGGAACGGGTGAGCCGCGCGGTGCATACCGCCATTCCCGTGGGCGTTATCGGCGGTGCACTGCTCACCGTGGTGGGCATTGTGCTGTCACCGGTGCTTTTAAGACTGATGGACACCCCCGTAAACGTGGTGGGGATGTCTACCGTTTACCTGCGGATTTATTTTGCAGGCATTATTCCCATTATGGTGTTTAACTTCGGTGCGGCCATTTTGCGCAGTGCAGGCGACACCAAAAGTCCCCTGATTTACCTGTCTGTTGCAGGCGTGATCAACGTGCTTTTAAACCTTTTGTTTGTGGTGGTTTTTGATCGCGGTGTGGACGGTGTTGCCTGGGCAACCACCATTTCTCAGACCGTGGCCTGCGTGCTGGTGCTGCGAAAGCTGTCAAAACGGGAGGACGGCTGCCGTCTGGAACTGAAAAAGCTGAAAATCCACGGGCACGTGCTGGGCAGAATCATCCGCATCGGCCTGCCTGCAGGTGTGCAGAGTATGCTCTTTTCCATTTCCAATGTGCTGATTCAGTCCTCGGTCAATTCCTTTGGTGAAGTGGTGCTCTCCGGCAATTCTGCCGCCGCCAATCTGGAAGGCTTTGTGTATATGGGAATGAACGCCTTCCAGCAGACTGCAATGACCTTTGCCGGTCAGAATGTGGGCGCAGGAAAATACAAAAACGTGGGCAAAGTGGTGCGGCTGAATATGGCGTGTGCCGCTGTAATCGGCATTGCACTGGGCGGCTTATTCTTCCTGTTTGCAAAGCAATTACTGCCCCTGTACCTGAAAGAGGGTGGCGATGCCGTGATCCACGGTGTCAACCGGATGCAATACGTGTGTCTGCCCTACTTCTTGTGCGGCTTGATGGACGTACTGTCCGGCGGTCTGCGTGGTATGGGCGCATCTGTTGTGCCGATGATCGTCAGCATTTTAGGCGCTTGCGGACTGCGCATTTTGTGGATTTACACCATCTTTCAAGAGGTTCATACCCCGGCCTGTCTGTATATCTCCTATCCCATCTCCTGGCTGATTACCGGTGCAACACTGCTGGTATGCTTTGCTGTTTTACTGCAAAAGCGGAAGAAGCAAATGCAACTCTTTGAGCAAGCAAAAGCTGCGGCAGAAATTTAAGCACAAATTTTAATTGACGAAAGATAGAAAATGAGAAAAAAACAGCAACCGGATCTTTGTTCCGGACCTTTCCTGAAAAAAATAATACGCTATACCGTCCCGATTATTCTCACCGGTATGCTTCAACAGCTGTTTAACGCAGTGGACTTGATGGTGGTGGGGCAATATCGGGGCAACAATGCGGTCAGTGCGGTTGGTGCAACAACGGCACTGGTCACGTTGATGACCTGCCTGTTTGTAGGACTTTCCACCGGTGCAGGTGTGTGCGTGGCGCAAGGCATTGGTGCACGGAATCGGGAACGGATGCACCGCGCGGTACACACCGCCATTCCCGTAGGCATCATCGGCGGCGCATTGCTCACCGTGGTGGGCATCGTGCTGGCACCGGTGCTTTTGCGCTTCATGGGCACACCGGAAAATGTGGTAGGACTATCCTCCGTTTACCTGCGGATTTACTTTGCAGGCGGTATTCCCATGCTGATGTTTCACTTCGGCGCCGCCATTTTACGGGGCGCAGGCGATACCAAAAGTCCCTTGCTCTACCTGTCCTTTGCCGGTGTGCTGAATGTGCTTTTAAATCTTTTCTTTGTAGTGGTTTTGAAGCGCAGTGCAGACGGTGTTGCCTGGGCAACCACCATCTCTCAGACCGTGGCCTGCATACTCGTACTGCGGAAGCTTTCCAGACGGGAGGACGGCTGCCGTCTGGAACTGAAAAAGCTGAAAATCAGCGGCTCTATGCTATGTAAAATCGTCTGGATCGGATTGCCTGCCGGAATACAGACCATGCTGCTTTCCATCTCCAACGTGCTGATTCAGTCCTCCGTCAACACCTTTGGGGAAACGGTGCTTTCCGGCAATTCTGCCGCCATTGATCTGGAAACCTTCGTGTATGTGGCGGTGATTGCATTCCAGCAGACCTCTATGACCTTTGTGGGTCAGAATGTGGGTGCAGGCAAGTATAAAAACGTGGGCAAAGTGGTGTGGCTGAACATTGCGTGTACCACAGTGGTGGGCATCGTATTGGGCGGCTTGTTCGTCCTTTTTGCAGAGCAGCTACTGCCGCTGTACCTGAAGGAGGGCGGTGCGGCAATTCAGCACGGCATCAACCGGATGCAGATCATCTGTCTGTTCTATTTTTTGTGCGGTGTGGTGGATGTGCTGTCCGGTGGCCTGCGTGGAATGGGGGCATCCACTTTGCCCATGGCTGTGTGCGTATTGGGCATCTGCGGACTGCGCATTTTATGGATTTTCACAGTCTTTCAAAAGGTTCATACCCCCTCCTGGCTGTACCTATCTTATCCCATCTCCTGGCTGCTCACCGCCGCAACACTGCTGGTGTGCTTCACCGTATTGCTGAAAAAAACGCAAAAAACAAATAGCAGTATTGGGGCAAGGCTGTTAATATTCCGTAAACAATGACTCAAAACAGTTGAAAACGACAAAAATAAGGCTATAATAGCCCTGTATTATAATCTGAAAGGTAAATTTATGGGCTTTTTTCAACGAATAGGCATGGGTATGCGCCGTTTTATGATGGGGCGCTACGGCAGTGACCAACTGAATATGACTATGCTGGTAACGGCGCTGGTCATCTATATTGTGTCGCTGTTTATTAAAAACGCAACAGCCAGTGCAGTCATGATGGCCGTTTATATGATCCTGATGTTTTACTGCATTTTCCGGATGATGTCCCGCAATACCTATAAGCGGTATCAGGAAAATCGGAGATTTCTTCATTTCTTTGTGAAGCTGAAGGATCGGCAGCATCGGTATTATAGCTGTCCCCGTTGCAGACAGCAGGTGCGGGTGCCCCGTAAAAAGGGGAAAATTGCTATCACCTGCCCCAAGTGTAAGGAACGTTTCGTCAAGAAAACCTAATTCGGGAGCGTCAGCTGGCGTAGACCGCACAATTTAATGCATAATTTAACGGGACGGCAATGCCGTCCCGTTTTTAGTTGAAAGAGAAGAAAAAAGTGATATCCCCCAGTCGAAAATCAGAGATTTTCGACTGCCCCCTTTAGGCAAGGGGGCCAGATTATGGTGTCGGCAGAGCTGTCCCGTTATTTACATAATGAGCAACGTACGTCCGAAGGAACTGTCATTGCGAGCCGCGAAAGCGGCGTGGCAATCCGTACCCCTTGCCGCCCTAAGGCGGTGCGGTGCTTTGCACCGCAGGAAAACGGATTCCCACGACCAGTTTGCGAACTGGTCTCGGAATGACAAGGGACGCAAACCCGTCCCGTTTTTAGTTGAAAGTTGAAAATGGAAA
>JAFTVV010000011.1 GCA_017465625.1 Oscillospiraceae bacterium
AAAATGCACCTTTAGCTCAGTTGGTAGAGCAACTGACTCTTAATCAGTGGGTCCCCGGTTCGAGTCCGTGAAGGTGCACCATGGCCCGTTGGTCAAGCGGTTAAGACACCGGCCTCTCACGCCGGTAACGGGAGTTCGATTCTCCCACGGGTCACCAAGGTAAATAATGGTTAAAAGCCATTTATATAGTTCGTGTTGATTGCTGTGAGGGTCCACCTGTTCCCATCCCGAACACAGAAGTTAAGCTCACTTGCGCCGACAATACTTGGCGGGCGACTGCCCGGGAAGATAGGTAACGCGAACACAACGAGCCAGGCAAACGCCTGGCTCTTTTTTTACCCTCCGTAATCGCTTGTCATTGCGAGGGTGCTAAAAGCACCCGTGGCAATCCGTTCTTTTTATGCCTGCAACAGTCCATACAAAATGTGATTGGTACGTCCATCATCGTAGGGGCAGATATCATCTGCCCGCTAATTGAGGTTTTTCGGAGTTACGGCAATCCGTTTCCCATATATGCATCTACCTACCGTAAGTCCTCGTAGGGACACCCGTCCTCGGGTGTCCGGGATACAAAACAGCACAAAATCTGCTTAAATTAGCAGATTTTGTGCTGTTTTTACGTATTGGCTGCGGTCACTTCAGGAGCGGTGACCCTACAAAAGTTTTTGGACGTCTCCAATTTATGGAAGAAACAAAAGTTCCTCTTCATAGAAGATGTTTTCATAACTGCCATCGGAATGCTCCTCTGATACGACCCAGCGCCACCGCACCTGAATGCTGGAAACCTGCTGCGGATCAATCAGCGTGTTAAATATAAACAGGATTTTCCCGTAGGTGTATGTACCGGCTTTGCGCCAAAGGCTCCCGGAGAGATTGTTTGTCTGTTTGCCTTTAATTACTTTCTGTTGCCCATCGCGGAAGTTTAAAATGACTGATTCACAAATGCGCTCCTGGTTCGCGTTGTTATGGATAGCTAAGCCTTGGCTGGAAAGAGTCGCAATGATGCCGCTGCTGCTTTCGAATATTTTTACAGGCGCATAATGGATGGGTTCGATCTGTATACTCGTCCCCAGCACTTCCCACAACAGACTTTCACCCGGTTCGTATTGGTCGAAGGAGGCGAAGAAGGATGCAATTTTCAATGTTCTCCCGTCGTTTTTACTTTCGATCAGATAGTTATAGCAGGAGCAATATGCCCTTGTGCCGTTTTTTCGGATATGGGTCATAATGGGATTATTAAAGGAGAAGAAATCCACCGCACCATAGCCGGTGCTTTGGTAGTCGATACCGTTGGGGTTTTCCACAGTCCAGGTGAGCATCCCAACGCCATTTTCGTCAATCATAAAATTGCAAAGTGTGAAGGTGTTGTTTCTGATTGTGAAGGAGGCATCTACTGAGTGAATGTAGTCCCCGGATATCTGCTCCGCTTGCGCCCATTCCAAAGTGATGCGTTCCATATCCGGCATTTGGATGGGATTGCCTTGATGGTCTGCCATATGAGAATTATCGGTGGATATAAAGTCTCCGTAAACCTGCGAAAGTGCTTCGCCGCTGTTATCTGCAGGGTGGAGCACTGCCCAAATGTCGCCCAGCAATCCGGTAGCGTGGGCAATAGTAACCATACCGCAAAGCAGCGCGATGATGGCCGCGATCAACACGAATCTTCTTCCGAAACGGGGCGTTTTGTGACAGGTGTTTGCTTTTGCAAGCACCTTCTGCAACGTGTTGTCGGAGGCGTGCAAATGAGAAAAGGCGGATATAAATTGCTGATTCACCATTTTGTTATACCTCCTCCGTCAGTAGATTTTTGAGCCTTTGCCGTCCTCTGATCAGTCTGGTAGAGACGGTTTTTTCGGGGATGCCCAAAATAGAAGAAATTTCCTTTAATGCATATCCTTCGTAATAATAAAGCATCAGCACAATGCGGTATTTTTTGTCCATACGCATAACGGTTAAAAATACCTCGCTGATTTGAGGACTTTCAAAGCCCAGCGTTTCGGCATAATCTTCCAGTGATTCGTGGGTGCGCCAGGGGGCACGGAACAGATTTTTGCACTGGTTGACAGTGACACGCATAATCCAGTTTTTGCGATGCGCTTCGCTTTCAAATGGTTTGTCGCAATTATAAAGCTTGAGCAAGACATTTTGTGTTACGTCATCTGCGTCAAAGCGATTTTTCGTGTAGCTGAATGCCAGACGAAAAATAGAATCCTGATACCGCTGAACCACCTGGGGGAAATCGTCATTTAGTCCCATAGCAGTCTCCTTTACAGAAAAGCTTTTCTGTTTGTATTACACTTCAAAAAGCCAAAATCCTTCACAGTGGGGAAAAATATTGAATATTATATCATAATTTTTTGTGGCACGGTGAAAAACAAAGAAAATTCCCTTGAAATGAAGAATAGTGGACTGCCCGGGTGTATCCAAGAGAGAAGACCGAAAGGAGGAATTATAATGAAAAACAATTTTATGAAAAGCTACGGTTTTCTGTTGATGCTTGTGACGGGCATCGTATCCGGGTGTGTTGTGGGTGCGGTATTTCCGGGGGCGAAAGTGTTTGCGCCTCTGGGACAGGTGTTTATCAACTTTATGTTTTGTCTTGTGGTGCCGATGGTATTTGCTGCGGTTTCAAGCACGGTGGCCAATATGGAAAGTCTCAGGCAGACCGGAAAAATTATGGGCGTGACCTTGGGCGTTTTTGTGCTGACAGGATTGCTTGCGGCGGTGTTGATTTTTGTGCTGATGCAGCTGATCCCGCCGGTTTTAAAGCCGTGGACCTCTGTAGCACCGGAAGAAATTGCACCGCATTCTGACTTTTCGGAGTTGTTCGTGCAGTTCTTTACAGCGGAGGATTTTTCGGGTTTACTCAGCCGCAAGGCAATGCTTCCGCTTTTGTTTTTTGCGGTACTGTTCGGTTTTGCGGTTCATTTGTGCGGCGGCAAGGCATCGCCTGTGGGCAAAGGATTAAACAGTATGGCGGAGGTGCTTTTGAAGCTGCTGCAAATTGCAACCTACTATGCGCCTGTTGCATTTTTTGGATTCTTTGCCAATTTGGTGGCTACATACGGACCTGAGATTGCCGGTGCTTATGGCAGAGGCCTGGCGGTATATTATCCGTTGTGCGCAATTTATATGGTTACGGTGTTTCCGCTGTTTGCACAGCTTGGCGGCGGACGAGGGGGCGCAAAGACGTATTTCAGACATATTTTACGGCCTGCAATGGTTTCTTTGGGAACGTGTTCGTCTGTTGCCACTGTCCCAACAAATATGGACGCAGCAGAAAAGGCGGGCATATCCAAAGAGATTGCCGGAATTGTAATGCCTCTTGGAGCGACGATGCATATGGACGGCTCGTGTTTTTCCTGTGTGCTTAAAATTGCGTTTGTATACGGTGTGCTGGGTCTGGATTTTACGTGGGGAATGATTCTTCCGGTGCTGGCTGTGGCAGTGGTTTCGTCGGTGGCAATGTCCGGTGTTCCCGGTGGAAGCTACGTAGGGGAGTATATCATCTGCGTGTTGTTTTTCCCGGGTCAGATGGAATTGGCGTTCCCGATTTTGGTGACCATTGGCAATTTGGTTGACCCTCCTGCAACGATGATCAACGCAACGGGAGATTTTGTAGTATCTTTTTTGGTGTCCCGGTATGCAGACGGCAAGAAATGGTTAAAAAGAGTAAAAAAATAGAGGATTTGGTGCGATGCTTTCTTTTTTTCTGAACTATTGTTTTTCTATGTGAACTGTGATATGATTAGAAAAATGGCAAATTTTGTAAAGAGAGGAAGTGTACAATGGGCAAGGATCGAATAAAAATACTGATTGCCCTGGTTGCGTGCCTGCTTGTGTTTACACTCGCGTTCTTTTTTGTGTCCGAGGGCACAAAAAAGGAAAACGGCGTCACTGCAGGCAGTGTGGTAATCAGCGAAATTTTGTCTGGTAATACCCTATATCCCGATGATAATGGCGCATATTTAGACTTTATTGAAATTCACAATCCGAATACATATCAGGTGAACCTCTCTGGCTACAAACTCTCTGACAAGGAAACAGCAGTAGGTTATACCTTTTCCGGTGATGCGGTGATTCCTGCAGGTGGCTACACGGTGGTATTCTGTAACAAGGAAGACCGCAGCGGTGCATACGCCGGATTTGGTATTTCCGCTAAAGGAGACGAAGCAGTATATCTTTATAACAGCGCAAATGTGCTGATTGACCGCGTCCAGGTGTCTGCAACGGAAAAGAATGTACCCCTGATTCGGGGAGCGGACGGCAACTGGACAGAGGGAAGCTTCGCAACGCCCGGCTATCCCAATACGCAGGAGGGATTTCAGCAATGGCTTGCTTCTAAGGGAGAAGGGGATTGCACGGTGCGCATTAACGAGGTGCAGACCTCCAACCGCAGTAGTGTGCTGGGCGGCAATGGGCAGTTTTGCGACTGGATTGAGCTTTATAACTATGGCAGTGAGCCCCAAACATTGACGGGTTTTTATCTGTCTAATGAGGAGGGCGATCCCTTGAAATGGGCATTGCCGGAGCTGGTGCTGCAGCCGGGCGCGTATCAGGTGATTGCCTGCGCCGGTGACAGTGCAGAAGCCGATGAAGCTCCCTTCGGACTGTCGAAAAGCGGTTGCACGGTAACGCTTTCCGGTATTTACGGCAATGAACTGAGCAAGGTCGTGTGCCCTGCAATGGCGGCGGACGAAGCCTATCAATGTGTTGAAAACGGGGAATTTTTGCTCTCCAAGGAGGTAAGTCCCGGTTATCCGAATACGCAGGAGGGCGCGAAGCAGTACCGGGATACCTGTACTGTGCGTGGCTGTTTGGCAATCAATGAGGTGATGCCCTCCAACAGCCGCTATATGATTCAAAATGACGGCAATTATTATGATTGGGTGGAACTGAAAAATGTATCTGACCGACCGATCAATTTGGCTGACTACGCCCTGTCGGATCAGGAGGACAATCTGCATCTTTTCCCCCTTCCGGAGAGGACACTCCAACCCGGAGAGATGATTGTGGTCATTTGCTCCGGCAATACCGCGCTGACAGGCAATTATATCCACGCCCCCTTTGGGCTGAATTATCAGCAGTGCTGGGTTTATGTGACCCATTTGGAAGAGGGACTTTCCGACGGCTACAGGGTGGAAAATGTACCCTCCGGCGGCAGTGTGGGCAGAAAAGACGGCGAAACGGCGCTGTATTATTTTACAACACCCACCCCCAAGGAGGAGAACAAGGGCGGTCAGGCGCAGATTGCAGACACCCCTTTTGTTGAAACCCCGGCAGGCGTGTACAACAACGTGCAGGGCGTAGAGGTAGTCCTTTCCGGGGAAGGACAGATTCGCTACACCTTAGATGGCAGTGTACCCACTGTAAATTCGCCCCTGTATACCACGCCCCTTTGCTTGACTTCTACAACCACCGTACGGGCAATCAGCTTTGCGGAGGGGAAGCTTCCCAGCAGGACGTTGACCGCCGGATACATCATCAACGAACAGCACGAATTTCCGGTGCTGAGCATCTCTGCAGATCCAAATTCCATTTTTGGCGGCGGTGGCATTTATACCAATTATAATTCTGAGGCAGAAGTGCCCTGTAACGTTTCCTTTTATGAAGACGGGAACGGCTTTTCCATTGACTGCGGCATTAAAATGCACGGTCACACTGGCCTGATGAATCCCAAAAAGAGCTTTAAAATCAACTTCCGCAGTCGCTACGGTGAAAAATACCTGACTTATCCCGTATACGGTGAAGATGCCCCTCAGGTTTACGACAGCCTGTGTATTCGGGCAGGACAGGATTATCTGTTTGCGTTTTTTCGGGAGGAATTGTTTGTATCTCTGTGTCAGGATATGACCGACGAGGTGCTGACCCAGCGCAGTCGGCACTGCGTGGTGTATATCAACGGTCAATACTTTGGTATTTACAATCTGAAAGAGGCATTTACCGAACTTTACTATGCCCAAAATCGGGATGTTTCCGAGGAAAGCGTGGAAATTCTGCAAGCACCGGTGTATCCAAATACGGAGGTTTATGGGTTAATGGCGTATATGCGCACCCACGATCTATCGGTGCAGGAGCACTATGAATATGTCAGCTCTAAGCTGGATATCGAGAGTATTATTGACTGGATGATTATTGAGGCTTATTGCACCAACGGAGACGTTCAGCAAAACTTGCGATACTTCCGCAGCTCGGAAAACGGTTATCGCTATGAGCCTGCGCTGTACGATTTGGACTGGGCGTTTTATTACCACAACCCCTTTGGAACGCTGTTAGACCCCAATACCGAATGGCAGCACGTGCGCCTGCTTCGACCGCTTTTTGAAAATACAGAATTCAGAGCGCAATTTTTCTCCCGTCTGAGCTACCATTTGGAGCATACCCTCTCTACAGAAAACGTGCTCAAGCGTATTGATGAGCTGGAAACGACCCTGTTAAATGAAATGTACCGGGAGAAGAGCCGCTGGGGCGGCACAGTGGGCATTTGGAAGGCCCGGGTACAGGAACTGCGCAGCTTCATCACCAATCACAATCATCCTGCGCAAATGGTTTATCGCCTGCAGCGGTACGTATGGCTGAGCAGTGAGGAAACCCAGAAATATTTCGGGAGGTGGGTTCAATGAAGGACGGCTTCCGACACGAGCATAAATATCTCATTTCCACCCAAAGCGCCGTACTGCTGAAGCACCGTCTTCGGGGTGTGATGGATCGGGACCCCTATGCAGGCCCGACAGGGCAGTACACCATCCGCAGCTTGTATTTTGATGATGAAAAATTCACTGCATACGATGAAAAACTGGATGGTCTTCGGGATCGCGTGAAGTACCGCATACGGTTTTACAACTACAATTTAGACCAGATCCGCTTGGAGAAAAAAGAAAAACACGAGGAGTTGACTCGCAAAACCGGCGAGCGCATTTCCCGTGAAGAGGCGCTGTACCTGCAAAAGGGCATTCGGGAAGGCGGTTTTACCGGTAGCGGTCCGCTGATGCGGGAGCTGGAAGCAGGCATTCGCTGTGGGTTGCATCCTGCCATTTTGGTGGACTATGACCGCACGCCGTTTGTGTGCAGTGCCGGTCAGACACGAATCACCGTAGACGAGCATATTCGTACCCGTCCATACAGTCCGGATTTGATTGCCTCAACCGGGGCGATGGTGCCGGTGCTGGAAGAGGGGATGGCGGTTTTGGAGGTAAAATACAACGACTTTCTTCCGGGCTATCTTTCAGAGGTGCTGGAGGAAATTCCCAAAGTGCCTTTGGCTATTTCTAAGTACGTTCTTTGCTTAAATACCATCTAAAGAGAGGAAAAAAGATGAGTTTTCAAGATATTATTAAAAATTCCTTTTTGGAAGAGTTTTCTGCCATTTCCGTCAGTACTGCGCTGATTGCGATTGGCCTTTCCTTTGCACTGAGCCTGTTCATATCCTGGATTTACCGCATCACCTATGGCGGCGTGTGCTACAGCAAAGGTTTTACCCGTTGCCTGATTATGCTGACGATGGTCACAACAGTGGTGATCTTGGTGATCTCCTCCAATGTGGTGCTGTCGCTGGGTATGGTGGGCGCATTGTCCATTGTTCGTTTCCGCACAGCCATCAAAGAGCCTACTGATACGGCATTTCTGTTTTGGGGCATTGCCACTGGTATCATCTGCGGTGCAGGCTACATCGGCGTATCCATACTGGTGACACTGTTACTGGGCTTGCTGTTTGTTGCTGTACACGCCTTTGCCAAAACGCAAAAACGGGGCAGTTATATGATCGTTTTGCGCTATAGCAAAGGCTGTGAGGCGGTTAAGACGGTGGAGCAGCTTCCGCGCTTTGTGCTGAAGAATAAAAACCTGCAGGGCGACCATATAGAACTGGTTGCTGAAGTGGAGCTGACGACACAGGCACTGCAGACAGTGGAAGCACTGAGCACAGCCGAAGGCGTGCAGGAAATTACCATTATGCGTTCTGTAAGCGGCAGCGTACTGTAAATACAAATGACCCCCTTGAACAAGGGGGTCATCTTTCTATTTTAATCACATTGCAGAGCTGATTTTATTTGTAACAGATTGTGCAGCATCCTCTACTTTTTGAGCGGCTTTTTCCGCCAGTTTTCTTGTGGGGTTTCCGCTGGGCATCATCATAATCGCTACTGCCCCGGCGGCAGCGCCAACGCCCATAGCGGCTAAAATACCTTTGATGTTCATTTGTATTCACTTCCTTTCATTTGTATTATGCCCGTAAAAGGTTGCGGTATTTCTTGAAAGGTTTCCCATTGCAATCACAAAAAACTGTGCTATAATAAAGAAAAAAGGTATTTTCTGGGACTGAAAATATAAAGGAGGAGTTTTAAATGTCTATGGATCGACTGCAGGAAAAAATCAGAAAGACGAAAAATGTTGCGGTGCTTGATTTTGACATAAAACCGGATCAGATTCCCCCTCATATTTTGCGCCAGGAGGTACATTTTGCAAAAGCCTATGCCCGATTTTGCGTGGAGCTGCTGGAAGGACTGAAAGGACTTGTACCTGCAGTGCGTTTCAGCTTTTCTGCTTTTGCGTTGCTGGGCGGTGATGGCCTGAGTGCGCTGTCCTTTGTTTCGGAGCAGGCGCGAAAAATGGGATACTATATTCTGTTGGATGCGCCGGAGGCACTGTCTGCTCAGCGTGCCGAATGCAATGCGGATTTGCTGTTTCAGAATGGGATCACCTGGAACTTTGATGGTCTGATCATCACCTCGTTTATTGGCAGTGATGCCATTATGCCCTACACGATCCCACTGGAAGATGCAGATAAATCCCTGTTTGTGGCAGTGCGTACCGGCAATCGCACTGCTCCTGAGCTGCAGGATTTGCTCAGTGGCGGTCGTCACGTTTATGAAGCGCAGGCGGATATCGTCAATCGCTTTAAAAATCAAAAGGCAACCCGTAGCGGTTATGACCGTGTTGCGCTGATCGGCCCGGCATCGTCTGCGGCTATTTTGAAAAAGCTGCGCGAAAAGTATAAAAATCTGTTTATTTTAATTGATGGCTACGATTATCCCAACGGTAACGCCAAAAACTGTGCGGAAGCTGCCGACAAGTTAGGACACGGCATTGCTGTTTGCGTGGGCACATCCGTCACGGCCGCGTGGCAGATATCAGAAAAAGACGGCACGGACTATGTAGAGGATGCAAAAGAGGCTGTCCTTCGGATGAAGAACAACCTGAAGCGTTATTTCACCATTTTGTAAGCACGATGTAGGGGACAAGTGTTGTCCCCGGGCAGTAATTCTATGTTTAGCGTTTGCTTGCGCCACCGGTTAAGTCTTCAATCAGACCTTCAGGATTCAGGTGGGTATCGTCCACATTGGTGTCGGGTACGTTCGTACCCATGGTGGGATCAATAATAGGGGTTGTTACCTGAGGAGCTGTGTTTTGTGTGCCGTTATCGGTTGTGATTTCGGGATTCTCGTCTTTGCCCATACGGCAAGCACACAGCGCCAGCGCCAAAGTGAATACCAGTGCGAAAATAGCAAATTTTTTCATAATATCCTCCTGTATTTGGAATACATTTTCAGTATTTCCCGGAGAAGGAGATTTATACATTTTAATTTTTAAAATGTTGAAATACCCATTGCTATTTTTGGAGTTATCCTGTATAATTATCAGGAAATAATAAAAAGGAGAATTCTTTCCGATGAAGAAGTTAATGGTAAAGAAAACCGCAGAATGTATGGCTTGTCTGGAATGCGTGCGTGCATGCTCCAATGCCTTTTTTAAGACCTTTGATCCGGACCTGAGCTGTATCAAGGTTGTTGCTAAGGGTACGGGTGCAAAGCCGATGACCTGTATTCAGTGCGGCAAATGTGCAAAGGTATGCGAAGCCGGTGCTATTACCCAGAATCCCAAGACCGGTGTTTATATGATCAACAAGAAGCTGTGCACCTCCTGTGGCAAATGCGTAGAGGAATGCCCGATGAAGGTGATGGTTTGCCCTGCGGAAGGCCCTACCACCAAGTGTATTGCCTGCGGCATTTGCGTCAAGGCGTGCCCCATGGAAATTCTGGAAATCGTAGAAAAGTAAGCTACATAAAAAGCCTGTTGCCAAAGTGCAGCAGGCTTTTTTCGTTAGAAAAAAGTGTAACCAAAATGACGATTTTACACCAATTTTAATTGCATATTTGTAACCGTTGTGGTATACTGTTTAATATCATACACCCGGAGGCGTTTATGACTGAAATGACGGATTTTCAGAGGAAAATATCCACTTTATTACCGGATTTTTCTCTTTCTTTTAACGAACCGCTGAAAAACCACACCTCCTTCCGCATTGGAGGACCTGCAGAGGTGATGGTAACGCCCAAGAGCGTACAAGAGTTGTCCCGTATATTGGAAGTGTCCGCTGTATTGGACACAAAACCCTATATATTAGGCGCAGGAACAAACATTCTGATGCCGGATGAAGGACTGAAAGGACTGACCGTCTGCCTGAAGGACGGCCTGGACGATCTTGCGTTGCTGGATGAGACCCATATTGCTGTGGGTGCAGGCGTCACAATGACCAAGGCGGCAGTGTTTGCGGCAAATCACGGTCTGTCCGGCATGGAATTTGCCCACGGTATTCCCGGTACGGTAGGGGGCGGCGTGTATATGAACGCCGGTGCCTATGGCGGTGAGATTCAGGACATCTGCCAGTGCGTGGATGTGCTGGATACCAAGGGCATTTTGCGCACCTTCACAAAAGAAGAAATGGTTTTTTCCTACCGGCATAGTCAGTTGGAGACCGAAGGCGGCATTGTTGTGGGTGCTGTTTTTGCCCTTGTAAAAAAGCCGGTTGAGGAAATTAAGGCGCGTATGCAAGAGCTGATGGCAAAGCGCAAGGCTTCTCAGCCTTTGGATAAGCCATCTGCCGGTTCGGCATTCAAACGTCCGGTAGGTGGATATGCCGCCGCGCTGATTGACGGTGCCGGGCTGAAGGGCTATCAGGTAGGCGGTGCTGCAGTTTCTGAAAAACACGCCGGCTTTGTGGTGAATCTGAAGGATGCCACTGCGGCAGATGTGCGCAAGGTACTGCAAGAGGTATCGGACATCGTATTTGAAAAAACCGGCATTCGTTTAGAGCCGGAAGTTCGGATCTGGTAAAAAAGAAGCATTTTACGGAAAGGAGGTCACTCAAATGGCAAGTTCTTTTTCTGCGGGCGCGAAGGTGGAGCTGTGTAAGAGCGCACCCCAAAAGTCCTGCTGTGCTCTGGCAGAGTGCTTTGGCATTTTGCTGTTTTGCAACAGCTTTGGTGCGGACGGCATTCGCATTATTACCGAAAGTCAGGAATTTGCGCAGATGCTGCCCAGATTATTTCGGAAAGCATTTGGGGTGACCTTTGATGTTCAGCCGGAAACCCCGGAGCAGGGCAAGCAGGTGTTTGCTGTTACAGACGGGGATAAAATCCGAACGATTATGGGCAGCTATGGTTTTGACGCCAAAAACACGGTTGCATTGCACATCAATCTGCCCATTGTGGAAGAGGATTGCTGCAAGGCTGCATTTCTTCGGGGTGCTTTTTTGGCAGGCGGCTCTGTAACAGATCCGGGAAAAGCCTACCATTTAGAACTGGCAACCATCCATCAGGGCGTGTCCCGTCAGGCCTATACCCTGATGCAGGAAGTGTTGGGCTTTTACCCGAAGATTGCCAAGCGTGGCGGTGGACAGGTGCTTTACCTGAAGCAAAGCGATCAGATTTCCGACTGCTTAGCCTATTTGGGCGCTTCGGTGGCTTCGATGGGTATTATCGAGGCAAAATTGGAAAAAGAGTTAAACAATAAAGTCAACCGTCGCTGCAACTGTGACGAGGCCAATACCTCCAAGGTTGTTGAAGCGGCACAGGAACAGCTGAATGCCATTCGCATTTTGCGGGAGAAGGGAATATTGGAACAGCTGGCACCTAAAATGCAGCAGGCGTTTATTGCCCGTGAGCAAAATCCTGCGGCTTCTTTGACGGAATTGGCTGCGATGATGGAGCCGCCCATTACAAAACCGGCGATGAATCATCGCCTGAAGAAGCTTGTAGAACTTTCCAAGGAGGTTACCCAATGAGCTTTGTGCATTTACACGTTCATACTGAGTATAGCCTTCTGGACGGTGCTTGTCGCATTGCGGGAATGATGGATCGGGTGAAGGAATTGGGGCAGACGGCCATTGCCATCACCGATCACGGTGTGATGTACGGCTGTATTGATTTTTATAAAGTGGCCATGGCGGCTGGCGTGAAGCCAATTATCGGCTGTGAGGTATATGTATCCCGTCGCCGTATGGAAGACCGTGTCCACGGCATTGACAATGATGCTTATCATTTGGTGCTTTTGTGCAAGGATCGGCAAGGTTATGAGAATCTGTGCCTGCTGGTCTCTGAGGCATTTGAAAGGGGCTTTTACGGCAAACCCCGTGTGGATTTAGACCTGTTGCGCAAGCATCACGAGGGCCTGATTGCCACCTCTGCCTGTCTGGCAGGCGCAATTCCTCAGGCACTTTTAAATGAAGATTATGACGCGGCGAAGGCTTATGCATTGAACCTGAGCGACATTTTTGGACCGGATCACTTTTATCTGGAAATTCAGGATCACGGCATTGCTGAGCAGCAGCCGGTCAATCAGGGCATTTTGCGCATTGCAAGAGAGACCGGATTGCCTTTGGTTGCCACCAATGATGCCCATTACCTGCGAAGAGCGGATGCCAAAATGCAGGATGTGCTGCTGTGCGTGCAAACCGGTAAGACTGTGGATGATCCCAACCGTATGCGTTTTGAAACCGAGGAATTTTACCTCAAGAGCGAAGCGGAAATGCGGGAGCTGTTTCCCACCTGCCCGGAGGCGATAGAAAACACAGCCATGATCGCAGAACGCTGCAATGTGGAATTTGTGTTTAATGAATACCATTTGCCTTCTTTCCCTGTGCCTGAGGGCTATACCAATGAGGCGTATTTCCGCAAGCTTTGCGCCGATGGCTTTGTGGAGCGCTATCCGGATGCACCCGAAAGCTATCGGGAACGTCTGGAGTACGAAATCGGTGTCATTAGCCGTATGGGGTATGTAAACTATTACCTCATCGTATGGGATTTTATCCGCTACGCCAAAGAAAACGGCATTCCTGTCGGTCCCGGACGTGGCTCCGGCGCTGCTTCCATCGTGGCATACTGTATGCATATCACGGAAGTGGATCCGATGAAGTATGCCTTGATTTTTGAACGCTTTTTGAATCCGGAACGGGTGAGTATGCCCGACTTCGATACGGACTTCTGTCAGGAGCGCCGGGGCGAGGTAATTGACTATGTGATGCGCAAATACGGCGCTGATCACGTGGCGCAGATTGCGACCTTCGGTACGATGGCGGCCCGTGGAGCGATTCGCGATGTGGGACGTGCGCTGAACTTTTCTTATGCACAAACCGATGTGGTGGCAAAGCTGGTGCCCACCACACTGCACATCACCTTAAAAGAGGCACTGGAGGTTTCTCCTCAGCTGAAGCAGATGTACGAGGATGACGAAAAGGTACGGGAGCTGATTGATACAGCCATGTCCCTGGAAGGTATGCCCCGTAACACCTCTACCCACGCCGCCGGTGTGGTGATTACAGCCGAACCGGTGCGGACGTATGTGCCGCTGTCTAAGAATGACGATACCATCGTCACCCAGTATACCATGACCACCATCGAGGAATTGGGTCTTCTGAAGATGGACTTTCTGGGTCTGCGCAACCTGACGGTGATTGAGGATGCCCAGCAGCAGATTCGCCGCAAGCAGCCGGATTTCGACATCAATAAAGTGCCGGATAATGACCCTGAAACCTTTAAAATGCTGGCTGAAGGAAAAACCCAGGGTGTTTTTCAGTTGGAATCTGCCGGCATTACCGGCGTGTGCGTCAATATGCGTCCGACTTCCATTGAAGATATGACCGCTATTGTGGCGCTGTACCGTCCCGGTCCGATGGATTCCATTCCCAAATTTATTGCCAACAAGCTGGATAGCCGCAAGATTACCTATAAGACGCCGCTTTTAGAGCCGATTCTGAAGGTCACCTACGGTTGCATCGTCTATCAGGAGCAGGTTATCGAGATTTTCCGATCTCTGGGCGGTTATACCATGGGTCAGGCCGACAATATTCGCCGTGCCATCTCCAAAAAGAAGATGAAGGTCATCGAGTCTGAACGGAAGGTGTTCGTATACGGTGATGCGGAGCAGGGGATTCCCGGCTGTATTCATAAAGGCGTTCCGGAAGCGGTTGCACAGTCCATTTATGACGAGATCGTGGACTTTGCCAACTATGCATTTAATAAGGCACATGCGGTTTGTTATGCGGTGGTATCCTACCAAACGGCGTATTTGAAGTGCCACTATCCCCACGAATATATGGCGGCACTGATGACCTCTGTGCTGGACAATGCCATAAAGGTATCCGTATACATCAACGAATGTAAGGAGCTGGGCATTCGGACACTTCCTCCGGATATTAACCATTCTGAAGACAAGTTTACCGTAGAAGGGGACTGCATCCGATTTGGTATGGGTGCGGTAAAGAATGTGGGACGGGGTCTGATTCGTTCAATGTCTGCCCATCGTGCTCAGGACGGCCCGTTCCAATCTCTGGAGGATTTCATCCAGCGAATGGGTGACGAGCTGAATAAGCGTGCTGTGGAAAACTTCATCAAGTGCGGTGCAATGGACAGCTTCGGTTATCACCGCAGTCAGCTGCTTGCGGTATATGAGACCATGATGGACTCTATTTCTTCATCCAAAAAGAAGAATCTGGATGGACAAATGGGTCTGTTTGGAATGATGAATCAAGATCCGGCTGTGGCCATTCCCATCCCGGATATGGCAGAACGAAGCAAGGCAGAATTGATGCTGATGGAAAAGGAAACCACCGGCATTTACCTGTCCGGTCATCCGATGGATGATTACCGTGCCTATCTGAAAAATACCCACGTTGTACCGATCGCAGATCTGATGGGCGAGGAATCTGCTTATACCGACGATCAGGTGGTCAGTGTTGCAGGCGTGGTACAGGCGGTAAAAATGAAGACCACACGCAACAATTCTATGATGGCATACGTGACCTTAGAGGACGATACCGGTTCGATCGAAATGCTGGTATTTTCCAACGTCATCAGTCAGTATGGCAGCTATTTACGGGAGAATGAGCCGGTGGTGGTAACAGGCCGGTTCTCCGTACGGGACGACAAAGACCCTCAAATTGTTGTAAACCGCGCCCGTCCGATGTCTGATTTTGCAAAGGGCAATTTTTCGGAAGAGGAGCGGTCTGTCATTGAAAAAGGCACGCTGTACCTGCGCTTGCCGAATGCGGAAGACGAACGGCTCAATAAGGTCAAAGCCATCTGCGGAATGTTCCCCGGTGAAAACAGCGTGGTGATTTATTTCGCGGATACCGGCAAACGGATGGGAAGCCGGTGCGCCCTTTATCGCACGATGCTTGCCGAGTTGCAAAACGTGTTGGGCGAAGAGAATGTTGTAGTAAAATAGAAAACGCAGCAGGAGGAAGTTGCAATGCTTAGAAAAATCATTTCAATACTGGTCGTTGCGGCAACACTTCTGCTGTGCGGATGTGAATTGGGCACGATTGATAAGCTATATCACGTACCCAGGCGATCCGAGGACGATAACAACCTGCAGGCAGCGATCAGCGGCGCAATGTCGGAGATGGAGTATTGTGCTCCGGTTTCCGGAGAGAATCAGCAGATTGTTCAGTCTGTAGACCTGACCGGTGACGGTGTAAAGGAATGTCTTGTTTTTGCCAAAGACAGTGGAAGCCTGCCACTGCATATTTTGGTATTTGCTTTGAAGCAGGATACCTATGTTCACGTCGATACGGTGGATTTGGTGGGCTCTGCTTTCGATAAGGTGGAATACGCACAAATCGATGGCATCGGTGGGGCAGAGATCATTGTGGGTACACAGGTGAGTGAACAGCTTTCCGGCTCTGCCTTTATGTACAGCTTTTCTGATGGAGAAGCCCGTCAGCTGGTCAATGCGGATTACCGATATTGGCGCACGGTGGATTTGGACCGAAACGGTATGAGCGAGTTGTTTGTTCTGACCTCCGGGCCCACCGAATCCGATCGGGGTGTGGTGGCGCTTTACAGTGTTCGATCCGGCATTGTGGAGCGTTCCGTAGAGGTGGCAATGTCAGAACCTGCCGAGAATCTGAAGCGTGTTTTAGTCGGTAAGCTTCAAAACGGTATACCGGCCGTATTTGTGGCAGGTGCTGTGGACGATCGCGCGCTGATTACGGATATCTATGCTATTTCCGACGGCGTCTTTACAAATGTGACCCTTTCTTCCGAGTCGGGGAGCAGTGTGCAAACGATGCGAAATCACTTTGTCTATGCCGACGATATCGACGGTGACGGCATTATAGAGCTTCCCAAGCTGATGCCTATGCGTGCCATTGATATGACCAATCCGGAGGGCATAGAGAATTTGGTGGACTGGTACACTCTGACCCTGAATGGGGAAAAAGTGCATAAAATATATACCTACCACAATTTTTTGGGCGGCTGGTACTGCGAGGTGCGTGACACCTTGGCAGAAAACATCAGCGTGATTGATCTGGGTACGGTAAGCGATTTTTACGTTTGGCAAGGCAATCAGCCGGTCAAGGCTTTTTCCATCTATACCCTGACAGGGCAAAGCAGGGAAGCGCAAAGCACACAGGGAAGCCGCTTTGTGCTGCATAAAACAGAAACGGTGATTTATTCTGCGCAGCTTCACGAAGGAAGTGTGCAGGCCAAAATCACGCAGCAGGACCTTTTGAGCTGTTTCCATTTGGTGAAGCAGCAATGGAATACAGGAGAAACATAAGAGGTGCGCCATGAAAAAAGTATTGATTCTGGAAGATGAAGAGAATATCCGCAGTTTTGTGGTAATCAATCTGAAACGTGCAGGCTACGAGGCGATCGAGGCCGGTACCGGTATGGAGGCTTTGGAAAAACTTCGGGAGCATCCGGATGTGGGTGTGGCGATTTTGGATATTATGCTGCCGGATATTGACGGTTTCGAGGTTTGCCGTCGTATTCGCGCAACCACCAAGCAGATTGGTATTATTATGCTTACCGCGCGCACACAGGAGATGGACAAGATTACAGGTCTGATGACCGGTGCGGATGATTATGTGACCAAGCCTTTTTCTCCTGCAGAGCTTACTGCCCGTATAGATGCGCTGTACCGCCGCATCGGCGGAGAGAGTGGAATGACCTCCGATTTTCTGACCCAAGGACCGTTTGTGATGAATTTGCGTAATCACACGCTGGAAAAATTCGGCAGCTTCATCAAGCTGACACAGGTGGAATACGCCATTATGAAGCTGTTTATGCAAAATCCCGGTCGTGCCCTTTCCAGAGAGGACATTTTGTCCAGTGTATGGGGCAAGGATTATGACGGAGAGCTGAAAATCGTGGACGTGAATATTCGCCGTCTGCGTATTAAAATCGAGGACGATACCGCCAATCCCAGCTTCATTACAACGGTATGGGGCTTTGGATACAAATGGGGGGCATAATGGATGTCCGTGCTAAAAGCTAAAGGCCTGCGCAGGCGTTGGCTGCTCAATACGGTGGGTGTAGTTACCGCATTGGGTCTGGTGTGTGTGCTGGGCATTACGGCCGCATTTGCGACCAACTATTATTCTGCGATGGAATCGGATATGCGCTATCGCGCCAAAACGACTACGACCTTTTTTGCCGATTACCAGAATATGAACTATAACGACTATTATCAGTCCTGCATTACTTACGCCCATACCTTTGAGGAAAAAAACAACATTGAGCTTCAGTTTATCAATACCAAGGGCGATCTGGTGGCTTCCTCCTACGGTGAATGGGCGGTGTCTGCGATGACAACGGAGGAAATTCAGCGTGCCATCACCACCCGTGGTGTGTGTACGTTTCGTGGCAGCAATCCTCAAACCGGTGAACGCATTATGGCGGTGTCCAGTCCGATTATTTATAAAAACGGTGAAGTGATCGGTGTTTTGCGCTACGTCACCTCTACAAGACTGATGGATCGGCAAATTGTCTATATCGGACTGATCAGTCTGTCGGTATTTGCGGTGGTTGTGGCCATCGTGCTGCTGAGCAGTAACTACTATATCCGTTCCATCCTGCGACCGCTGAACGAGATCATCGATAAGGCGAAAATGATCTCCGGCGGCAGCTACGGCATCCAGCTTCAAAAGCGTTATGATGACGAGATTGGCGATTTGGCAGATGCCATCAACGAAATGTCTATTAAAATCAGCCAAAACGAGAAAATGCAGACAGATTTTATATCCTCTCTGTCCCACGAATTGCGCACACCCCTTACAGCAATCACAGGCTGGAGTGAGACGATTCTAAACAGTGAGGATGTGGACGAGGATACCCGTCGCGGTGTGAAAATCATTCACGGAGAAACAAACCGCCTGACGGAAATGGTGTTGGATCTGTTGGACTTTACCCGTATTCAGGACGGTCGTATGAACCTGAATATTGAAACGGCAGATATCCGTAGTGAATTTGAAGATACGGTGTATATGTACACCAACCGGCTTCGTCAGGAGGGCATCAGCCTGCATTATGACGAAACCGATGAGGATATTCCGGAAATATCCTGCGATCCCAAGCGTATGCGGCAGGTATTTTTAAATCTTTTGGATAACGCAGCCAAGCACGGTGGCGACGGAAAACGGGTGGATGCTTCTATTTCCCGGGAAAACCGGAACGTGGTCATCCGTATTCGGGACTACGGTGCAGGCATTCCGGAGGATGAAATACCGCTGGTGAAGAAGAAATTTTACAAGGGCAGCTCCAAGGCTCGCGGCTCCGGTATCGGACTGGCGGTGTGTGATGAAATCGTGCAGATGCACGGTGGCACATTAACTCTGGAGAATGCACCGGGAGGCGGCACCCTTGTTACAGTACTTTTGCCGGAAGCCCGGTAAGAAAGAGGAACAGATACATGGCAAATACACAAGAAAAATTCAAAACAATGATTGGCGGTCAAGCGCTGATTGAGGGCATTATGATGCGCGGACCGGAAAAGGATGCCATTGTTTGCCGCACTGCAGACGGCTTGAAACTGGATGTCACGCCCCGGAAACTGCCCAAAAAGGGAAGCATTGCCAAATGGCCACTGATTCGTGGCGTGGTCAATTTCTTCGACTCGCAGGTCACCGGCGTAAAGGCGCTGATGAAGTCTGCGGATTTTGCACCGGAGGAGGTGCAGGAAAAGCCCTCCAAGCTGGATGTGTGGCTGGAAAAGAAAATGGGCAACAAAAAGTTCCAAAGCTTTGTAGTGGGCTTTGCGGTATTTTTGGGACTGGCAATGTCTATAGGCCTTTTTTTCCTGCTTCCGATGGTGATCAGCTCCGTACTCACCAACTGGATTCACAGCAATCTGCTTCTGAACCTGATCGAAGGCTTGGTTCGAATCATTTTGTTTACAACCTATATCATTTTGGTTTCCAAAATGAAGGATATGAAACGGGTGTTCTCCTACCACGGCGCAGAGCATAAAACCATCCGCTGTTATGAGGCAGGCTTGCCACTGACGGTCGAAAACATCCAAAAGCAGACAAGACTGCACCCCCGTTGCGGTACAAGCTTCTTGCTTGTGGTAATGATCTTGTCTATTTTGGTATTCTCTGTTTCTTCTGCGGCACTGCTGAGCGTGATACCCAAGCTGGCATTGATGCGTGGAAGCTTCCTGTATAGCCTGATTATGGTGTGCTTTAAGCTTCTGCTGCTGCCCCTTGTTGTGGCATTCAGCTACGAGATCAACCGTTTTGTAGGACGTCACGACAACCGATTCAGCCGTATGATTACTGCTCCCGGCATGTGGTTTCAAAACTTTACTACCAACGAGCCGGACGACAGTATGATTGAAGTGGCAATTGCGGCAGTGGAGGCGGTGCTTCCTCAGGAAGAGGGGGCAGACCGTTGGTAAAAAAACTGTCGGACCTGTATATGGAAGGCCGCAAGGCCTTTGCACAGCAGGAGGATCTGCAAACTGCAGGACTGCTCTCCCGCAATTTGTTGTGCCACATTACCGGCAAGACCAAAGAACAGTTGATTGCAGACGGTCAAATGTACGCCGGCGATGATGTTTGCGAAGCTATGGAGCAGGCGGTAAACAGGGTGCTCAGCGGAGAGCCGCTGGCCTATGTTTTGGGGCAGTGGGACTTCTACGGTTTGACCCTGACCGTTACAAAGGATGTGCTCATTCCACGGGATGATACCTGTGCAGTTACCGACCTTGCCATCGGACAGGCATTGTTTTTGGAGTCCGCACCGCGCATTTTGGATCTGTGTACAGGGTCCGGCTGTATCGGCATTGCCATTGCCTCCCGTGTAAAGGATGCAAGAGTCACCTGCGCCGACATTTCCAAAGAGGCGATGGCGGTTGCAAAAAAGAATATTACCGCCCATAAGCTGGCAGGACGGGTCTCCTGCGTGCAGGCGGATGCGTTGGGAGCACCTGCACCGTTTTTGGGGAAATTTGATATGATCGTCTCCAATCCGCCCTATATCACAGCACAGGAAATGACGGAGCTGGCAGACAGCGTAAAAAACTTCGAGCCCCATTTGGCACTTTACGGTGGTACAGACGGGCTGGACTTCTACAGAAGCATCGCAAAAAATTATAAAGCGGCGTTAAAGCCCGGCGGCTACCTGTGCTTTGAATTTGGTATGGGGCAGGGGGACGACGTATGCCGCATTATGGAAGAAAACGGATATACCATATTGGAACGTTCCAAAGATTATAGCAATATTGAGCGCGCCGTCATTGGCCGTTATGACAGAAAGGAAGATTGATTATGGCTACGAAAAAGACCTCTTATGAAGCACCTGTGCCTGCATCCGACAAGAAAAAGGCATTGCAGACCGCACTTTCTCAGATCGAGAAAAACTTCGGTAAGGGTGCGGTAATGCGTTTGGGCGACCGTCCGGAAATGAGTGTGGACGCTATTCCCACCGGCTCTTTGGCACTGGATGCGGCGCTGGGAATCGGCGGCGTGCCCAAGGGCAGAATTATTGAAATCTACGGACCGGAATCCTCCGGTAAAACCACGCTGGCTCTGCACATCTTGGCAGAGGCACAGAAGCTGGGCGGCGAAGTAGCCTTTGTGGATGCGGAGCACGCTTTAGACCCGGTCTATGCCGCCGCACTGGGCGTGGATATCGACAATATGCTGGTCTCTCAGCCTGATACCGGTGAGCAGGCACTGGAAATTACCGATGCACTGGTGCGTTCCGGTGCCGTGGATGCAGTGGTTGTGGACTCCGTTGCCGCACTGGTACCCAAGCAGGAAATTGAGGGCGAAATGGGCGATACCTTTGTGGGTCTGCAGGCACGTCTGATGTCTCAGGCATTGCGGAAGCTGGCAGGTACGATTGCCAAGACCAACTGCGTGGTTATTTTCATCAACCAGCTTCGTATGAAGATCGGTGTAATGTACGGCAATCCCGAAACCACCACCGGCGGTAACGCGCTGAAGTTCTATTCCTCTGTCCGCTTGGATGTACGTCGTGTGGAGTCTTTGAAGGATGGCGGCAACGTCATCGGCAACAAAACCCGTGTAAAGGTTGTGAAGAATAAGGTTGCACCTCCTTTCCGTGAGGCTGTTTTTGATATTATGTACGGTCAGGGCATCAGCAAGTGGAGCGAGCTGGTGGATATGGCAGTGCAGATGGATATTATTCAGAAGAGCGGCTCCTGGTTCGGTATGGGAGATGAGCGCATCGGTCAGGGCAAGGAGAGCGTAAAAACCTACCTGCAGGAGAATCCTGAGATTGCGGAGCAGGTAGAAGCGCAGGTGCGTGAAAATCTGTGGAAGATGAATAACGGCGGCGCAAAAGCACCTGCACGGGCCGCAGAGCGCCCTGTAGCCGTCAGCGCTGACGATTTTGATGATGAGGCTTGATTCTATTGCCGCCCAACCGGATCGGGTTGGGCGGCACAGAGCCGTTTTTTCCGATGGAACAGTGCTTCGTCTGTACCGCCAAACGGTGCAGGATTTCGCTCTTTATGAAGGACGGGAGCTGACCGGGGAGGAATACGAGCAGCTTCAGCTTGCCCATCGGGAGATGTCTGCCAAAATGCGTGCCGTGCGTATTGTATCAGCCAGCAGCGTATCCAAAAAAGATTTGGAGCAACGGCTCATTCAAAAAGGCGAACATCCCGACAGCGCCAAAAATGCGGTATCCTGGCTATTAGAAATGGAGCTTGTGGACGACCGTCAGACCGCACAGCAGGTGGTATCCCGTTGCATTGCAAAGGGATACGGCGTGGCACGGGCAAAGCAGGTGCTTTACGAGAAGCGCATCCCCAAGGAATATTGGGAAGAAGCACTGGCGGATTACCCGGATCAGGTGGAATTTATACAAAATTACGTAGAAAATCACCTGCCGGAGCAGGCAAATGTGAAAGAAATGAAAAAGGTTATCGACGCACTCTTGCGAAAAGGCCACAGTTATGGTATGATTCGCCGTGTAATGGATTTGCAGGACGCGTTGGAGGACGAGTAATGGCAAAAATCGGATTTATCTCTCTGGGCTGTGCTAAAAACCAGGTAGACTGTGAACGGATGATGTTCCGTGTGCAGGAGGCAGGCTTTGAAGTGCAGGGGGATGTAGTGGGCAGTGATGTGGTGATCATCAACACCTGTGGCTTTATCGACTCTGCAAAGTCGGAAGCCATTGACCATATCCTGCAAATGGCGCAGTTGAAGGAGCAGGGATTGGTCGGTAAGATTTTGGTGACCGGCTGTCTTTCTCAGCGGTATCAGCAAGAGATTATGCAGGAAATGCCGGAGGTTGACGGTGTGTTGGGCACCGGCAGCTACGATCGGGTGGTGGAGGCTGTGGAAGCACTTCTGCAGGACGAAAAGGTGGAGCGCTTTGACAGCATTGACGCCCCGGAGGTTGAGACCGGTCGTATTTTGACCACCCCTGAGCATTACGCCTTTATCAAAATTGCAGAGGGCTGTGACAATCGGTGCAGCTATTGTATCATTCCTTATCTACGGGGCAAGTTCCGCAGTCGGGATATGGACGATGTACTGTATGAAGCCCGTCTGCTGGCGCACAGCGGCGTGAAGGAGCTGATTGTGGTTGCCCAGGATACCAGCCGCTACGGCACGGATTTTCCGGAGCACAAACGGTTACTGCCGGAGCTGCTGCGTCAGCTTTGCGCCATCGACGGTTTTCAGTGGATTCGCATCCATTATGTGTATCCGGATGAGCTGGACGATGAGCTGATCGACGTGATTGCTACAGAGCCGAAGATTGTCAAATATTTGGATATACCCATTCAGCACTGTAACGACCGGATTTTAAAGCTGATGAACCGCCGTGGAGATAAGGCGCTTTTGGAGGAGCTGTTTGCAAAGCTGCGCAGCAGAATCCCGGATCTTGTACTGCGTACCAGCGTGATTACCGGTCTGCCCGGTGAAGGGGAAGAAGAATTTACAGAGCTGTGCGAATTTTTGAAAAAGCACCGTCTGGAGCGTGTCGGCGCATTCCCGTTCTCGCCTGAAGAGGGCACACCTGCAGCCGAAATGCCCCATCCCGATTTGGAAACCGCACAGCATCGTGCGCAGATGATCGAGATGCTTCAGTCCTCCATTATGGACGACTACAATGCTTCGATGCTGGGTAAAATATTGGATGTTTTGGTAGATGGCTATGACGAGAGCTATGAGCAGTATTATGGCCGCACCTATGCCGACTCACCGGAGATTGACGGCAGAGTCTGGATTGCTTCCGAGGAGCCTGTCTCCGAGGGAACGTTCGTAAAGATTTGTATTGATGCAATTATTGACGGCGATTTGTCCGGCTATATTTGGGAGGAATAAAGAGATGACGTTAGCAAGTAAAATCACGTGTGTGCGGGTACTTTTGATTCCCGCGGTAATGGTATTTATGTACTTATTCGGCAATACCGGTACAGACATTTACCGCTGGATTGCCTTTGCAGTGTTTATCATTGCCAGCCTTTCCGACTATGTAGACGGGCAGATTGCGAGAAAATGCAATCAGGTTACCGATTTTGGTAAGTTCCTGGATCCATTGGCCGATAAACTGCTGGTGATTGCAGTAATGTGTGTGTTCTGTGAATGGAACTTGATGCCTGCCTGGGCACTGATGATTGTTCTGACCCGTGAATTTGCCGTTACCGGTCTGCGTCTGGTGGCGGTCGGCAAGGGAAATGTTATTGCCGCCGGTTGGAGCGGCAAGGTTAAGACCGCCAGCACTATGATTGGTCTGTGCTGTATGATGGCATTCCCCACTGTGGAGTGGCTGGGTATTGCCGTGAATGTGGTGATTGTTGTCACCACCGTCTATTCCGGCATTGAATACTTTGTCCAAAACGGCAAGTGTTTGTTAGGCAAATAATTAATCTGCGCCGGTGCATTGCACCGGCGCAAATCAGGAGAGCAGTATGAACGAAAAGGAAATTGGCGAACTTCGTCGCAGAACGCGGCGGGATCGCAGTAATATGACATCCATTTACGGATGCTACGTCAATGCACAGAAGGAAATTGTCTCTGAATTTCGGCAAAGCGTTGGTATGATGCCGGAAAACGAGGCAGAAAAGTATTTTGGACTTTTGAAGAAAACCCTGAGCGGCGGCATTGGAAAGAATCTGATCGATATTAGCTTCCGTACCGCACAGGTGGCAGACAGCCCCGAGCATAAATTCCTGATGGATCTGCGAAACAGCAGCCTGAAGGACGAGCAGCTGCGGCTGGAGCTTTATCAAAAGATTATTGAACACGTCACATTTGACGACAGCTATCTGATTCTGCTGGGATTAAACAGCTATGATATGCCCTTTAAAAGCAAGGACGGCGACACACAAAACGATGCCTCATCCGAAGTCTATACTTATATGCAGTGTGCAGTCTGCCCCGTAAAGCAGACCAACGCAAAATTGTGCTACGACACGGAGAACAAGGTGTTTCACGACGGCACACCGGAGCATATTGCCTGTGCACCGGAGCTGGGCTTTTTGTTCCCCGCATTTGATGACCGTCAGACGAACATATACGGTGCACTGTTTTACACACGAAGCGCGAAGCACATCTACGAGGACGTCATCAACGCACTGTTTAATGTCACGCCCCCCAAGCCTGCCGCAGAGCAGAAGACCTCCTTCGAGGCGCTTTTGACCCGAGCTGTAGGGGAGGAGTGCAGTATGGAAGTGGTACAGAACGTCCACGAACAGATCTGCCAGTGCATCGAGATCCATAAAGAGAGCAAGGTGGCAGAGCCTCTGCTGATCAACAAAGAGCAGGTAAAGCAGGCGTTGACTGCCGGTGGCGTAGGGGAGCAGAAGCTTAGTAAGTTCTCGGTGGAATACGATGAGGTTTTTGGCGCGGATGCATTGCTCCATCCTAAGAACATTATCAACAGCCGTAAATTCGAGATTAAAACCCCTGATGTGACCATCAACGTCAATCCCCAGTGTGCGGATTTGATCGAAACACGGATCATTGGCGGTGTGAAATATATTCTCATCTGTGCCGATGACAATGTAGAAGTAAACGGTGTCAATATTCACATTAACGAGGAATAAGAAACGGCGTACCGAATGAATCGGTACGCCGACTTTTTATTATTTACCAAGTGCTGATTTGACGATGATATCCACACAAGCCTCTTCGCCTAATGTACTGCTGCTCAGGCACAAGTCGTAGTTTTGCGCAGTGCCCCAGGAGCGACCGGTGTAGTGCTGATAGTTGACACGGCGGCGCTTGTCTTTTTCCTGCAGACGGTTTTCAGGGCTCTTGTCCGATTCACCGTAACGGGTGACGATGCGGTGGGCGCGATAGTCAATATCTGCGTGAATGAAAACGTGCAGGCAGTCCTTGCGGTCCTTCAAAATGTAGTCTGCATTGCGTCCGACGATGACACAGGGGCCCTTTTCAGCCAATTGCAGAATCACATTGCATTGAATATTCCACAGGAAGTCCGCGGTGGACAGTCCGTTCATAATGCCGGGAACACCCTGATGGGCAAAGGCGTAAGAGAAAAAGCTCTTGCCGGGAGCGTGTTCGCCGTTTTCTTCCACAAACTGAGGTGCAAAGCCGGATTCCAGGGCAATCTGATCGACCAATTCCTTGTCGTAGAAGGGAATGCCCAGCTTCTCGGCTACAGCGCGACCGATGGTGCGTCCGCCACTGCCAAATTCACGACTGATGGTGATGATTTTCTTTTCCATATAGAGAATCCTCCTTTAACCTTTTGATAATTTTATTATAGCGGCAATACCGGCCAATGTCAAATCCAAAAAAGAAAGAAATGCATAATAAATTCCTGCTCCAAAGGGAATAAAAATCATTGTCACTGCAGGGAAAATGTGGTATAATGTAAAGGATTTTTGGAACAGGAGAAAGTTATGGAAAATATCATTTCTGTGCTCAGCTTAGAGCTGAAGCAAAAAGAAGAATATGTAAAAAACGTTGTGGAACTTTTGGACGAGGGCAATACCATTCCTTTTATTGCCCGTTACCGTAAGGAGCTTCACGGAAGTATGGATGATACCACACTTCGTGCGTTGGAAACACGCCTGCAGTATCTGCGCAACCTGGCAGAACGGAAGCAGGAAGTCATTCATTCCATTGAAAGTCAGGGAAAGCTGACCGAGGAGCTGTCTGCGGAGATTTTAGCCGCCTCAACTCTGGCAGAGGTGGAGGATTTGTACCGTCCTTATAAGCAAAAGCGGCGCACCAGAGCCACCGTGGCGAAGGAAAAGGGGTTAGAGCCTTTGGCACTGGCCATTTTTGCCCAAAACGGTGATGATCCTGCCACGTTGGCCGCAGAGTATGTGGACGAAGAAAAGGGCGTGCCCACAGTGGAAGATGCACTGGCAGGCGCATCGGACATTATTGCCGAAATGATTTCCGACGACCCGGATATTCGTAAGGCTCTGCGGCAGAAGATGGAGCGTCAGGCGGTCATAACCGTGCAGGCAGTGGACGCAGAAAAAGAAAGTGTATATGAGCTGTACTACCAGTTTTCTGCCCCCGTATCCCGTCTGCAAAACCATCAGATTCTGGCAATCAATCGTGGCGAAAAAGAAGAATTTTTAAAGGTGAGCATTGCACTGCCCGGCGTAGAGGGGCAGGCACTGGTCTGCCGTTGCGCCCTGAAGCCCACAGCCCAGATCAGTCAGTTCGTAAAGGCCGCCGCAGAGGATGCCTATGACCGCCTGATTGCACCCAGTGCAGAGCGTGAAATGCGCAACACGCTGACCGACCGTGCGGCAGAAGCCGCCATCGCCAACTTCGCCCTGAATCTGAAGCCCCTGTTGCTGGCTCGTCCTGTGAAAGGCTTCGTGACAATGGGATTAGACCCCGGCTACCGCAACGGCTGTAAGGTGGCAGTGGTGGACGGAACAGGCCGTGTGTTGGATACGGCAGTGGTGTATCCCACGTTCTCCCAAAATAAGAAGGACGAGGCTATTCGCATACTGTCCAACCTGATCCGTACCCACGGTGTAAAGCACATTGCCATCGGTAACGGTACGGCATCCCGTGAAACAGAGGCAATGACGGTGGAAATGCTGCGGAATCTTCCCGGCGTAAGCTATATGATTGTCAATGAGGCAGGCGCTTCCGTTTATTCCGCATCCAAGCTGGCGGCAGAGGAATTTCCCAATTACGATGTGAATTTGCGCTCAGCAGTGTCCATTGCACGTCGTTTGCAAGACCCTCTGGCAGAGCTTGTGAAAATTGAGCCCAAGGCCATCGGCGTGGGGCAATATCAGCACGATATGCCGCAAAAGCGGTTGGATGAAGCGCTGGGCGGTGTTGTGGAGGATTGCGTAAATGCAGTGGGTGTAGACGTGAATACCGCATCCTACAGCCTGTTACAGCAGGTTTCCGGTCTTAATAGCACCACTGCAAAGAATATTGTGGCATATCGGGAAGAAAACGGTGCGTTTACCTCTCGCAGTCAGCTGAAAAAAGTCCCCAAGCTGGGGCCCAAGGCGTTCCAGCAGTGCGCTGGCTTCCTCCGCGTGCCGGAGAGTAAGGATATTATGGATAATACCGGTGTCCATCCGGAGTCCTATGAGGCAGCACAGAAGCTGCTGACCTTGTGCGGCTACGAGAAAAAGGATGTAGCATCCGGTAACATCGGTGAGCTTCAAAGCCGCTTTGAAGAGGTTGGCGCAGAAAAAGCCGCTCAGTTCTGCGGCGTGGGTGTACCCACACTGGAAGACGTGGTAAAGGAATTGATGAAGCCGGGTCGCGATCCCCGTGATGATTTGCCTGCTCCCATTTTGCGCACCGATGTACTGGAAATGAAGGATCTGAAATCTGGTATGGTGCTGTCGGGAACGGTACGCAACGTGATCGATTTTGGTGTGTTTGTGGATATTGGTGTGCATCAGGATGGACTTGTGCATATCTCCCAGGTGGCAAACCATAAGGTGCGCCATCCCTCCGAGGTGGTCCAGGTAGGGGATATTGTAAAGGTGATGGTGCTGGAAGTGGATGAAAAACGCAAGCGCATCAGCCTGACCATGAAAAACCTCCCGAAAGAACAATAAAAGTATGCGCCTTCCTTGCAAAATACGCATAAGAATAATGCGCCTTCCTTGCAGAAGGCGCATTATTCTTATGCGTATTTTGCAACCACAGCGTGCATTGCGTCAAACTGCTTCTCCATATCGGAGACCAGCTTAAACTGTGTGCGGCAGCGATCCAAATTCTGCTCCGGATAGTGGATGCGGAAATAGTGGTCGCCATCTAAGTAGTCGGTCAGGAAGCGGATACCGCATTCCAGAGTCATCAGCTTTGCACCCCAGGGCAGGTATTCCAGCTCTGCAGGGGTGAGAGAGCCTTGCGCACCCTGCAAGAATCCACGGGTGTAGGCTTCGTACAGCTCGATGTCGAAATTAACCTTGCTCAAATCCTTTTCGTCCTCGGCAGAGTGGTTCGCACCGAAACGGATGGAATCGCCGAAATCGTTGATGGACAGACCGGGCATGGTGGTGTCCAAGTCAATGACACAGATGCCTTCCTTGGTGGTGCGGTCAATGAGGATGTTGTTCAGCTTGGTGTCGTTGTGGGTGACACGGAGGGGGAGCTTTCCATCCCGTAAGGCCTGCATTGCCACAGAGCAGTCGTTTTTACGAGCCATTACAAAGTCAATTTCAGCCTGAACATCCTTTGCACGATTCATCTTGTCCGCATTTAAGGCGGCGATGAACTTTTCAAAACGGTTTTCCGTGTCGTGGAAGCGGGCAATGGGTTCGTGGAGGGTTTCAGCAGGATAGCCCTGAAGCATATACTGGAAGCGACCGAAAGACCGTGCAGATGCCTCAAACAGTGCAGGGGTTGCTTTTTGATAGCAATCGGTGTTTTCGATGAAGTTTGTAAGCCGCCAAACCTTGCCGGAATTGTCGGTATAGTAATCCTTGCCGTCCCTGGTTTTCACAAGGCTCAGAGTTTCCCGTAAGGGATCGCCACCGGCGGAAATGATCTGATCTCTCAGATAAGAAGTGATGCCGACCATATTTTCCATGAGTTCCTCAGGATGGGGAAATGCGGCAGAGGAAAGACCCTGCAGGATGTAGCGAACAGCGTCACCGTCCTGGGGCTGGCAAATCACACAGAAGGTGTCGTTGATGTGGCCCTGACCGTATCGTACAGCACCCATCAGGGTAGCCGGAAAGTCATAAGCGGCAAGAACCTCCTGCAGTACAGGTGTTTCTTCAGGAATAAAAAGGTTGTTCATAACACATACCTCCCATTATATTTTTTTAAATCATAGCATAATTTAGATTATAATTCAATAAAATTCTGTATTAAAAGCCAAAAATTTCATTGCCATCTAAAATCAGGAGTGCTATAATAAGCAACAATCGGAGGAGGCCTCCGGATTAAGAAAGGAGAAAAAATTGAATCATCAAAAGCAGAAGCAGGGCACAAAAGCCACGCTTCAAAAGTACGCAAAACGGTATTTTATTGACGCAATGGGGGCAATGGCAAACGGACTGTTTGCAACACTGCTCATTGGCACAATCATCAAGACCTTAGGTCAGCAGATGGCAAATCTCATTGCGGCAGCCTGGGCGCAGGACTTTGGCGGCATACTGGTAAAAGTAGGAGACTTTGCCTGTGCTGCTGACGGATGTGCCATGGCAATGGCAATCGGATACGCACTGAAGGCGCATCCGCTGGTGCTGTTCTCTTTAGCAGGAGTTGGGTATGCCACCGATGTTTTGGGTGGCGCAGGCGGCCCACTGGCGGTGCTGATTGTGGGCATTGTTGCCTCGGAAGTGGGAATGCTTGTCAGCAAGAAAACAAAGGTAGATGTGATTGTAACGCCTCTTGTAACCGTGCTGGTTGGTTGCGGTCTGGCGCTGTTGATTGCCGAGCCTATCGGTAACGGCGCAAAAGCTTTGGGCAGCATCATCACTTGGGCAACTGCGCAGCAACCCTTTTTAATGGGCATGGTAATCTCCGTGGTGGTGGGTATGATTCTGACACTTCCCATCAGCTCCGCGGCAATTTGTGCAGGATTATTGCTCAGTGGATTGGCAGGCGGTGCGGCTGTTGCCGGCTGCTGTGCGCAAATGGTTGGCTTTGCGGTTATTTCCTTTAAGGAAAACCGTTGGGGCGGCCTCATTGCACAGGGCTTGGGCACATCGATGCTGCAAGTGCCCAACATTGTGAAGCATCCCCGTATTTGGATTGCACCCACCCTTGCGTCTGCCATTACAGGGCCGATTGCTACCACTGTATTCAAACTGCAAATGAACGGTGCACCGGTATCTGCCGGTATGGGCACCTGCGGTATGGTAGGACCGATCGGTGTCATTTCCGGTTGGTTTGATCCGGTGGCAGAGGGTGCTGTGGCAGTAACGCCCAACGCACTGGACTGGCTGGGACTTCTGATGATTTGTATTATACTGCCGGCGGCTTTATCTATGCTTTTTGACCGCATTTTGCGGAAAATCGGCTGGGTAAAAGACGGCGATATGAAACTATCCGTTTAATGATATGGACATAAAAATGGATGCGTTGTTCTGCCGGGGATCCACATTCCAACTGACAGTAAAATTGTGAACGAACTGAGTGATGAGGTTCGGAAACAAGTACGTTAGACGTATTGTGCAATAATTGACGACGGCCTGGAGTAATCCAGGCCGTTATTTTACTGCTGGTCAAAAAAATACTTTACCGTTTTTACTATCAGTCTGTGGACTTTTAGGCCGTTGGTGTTATAATTAAGGCACAAAGACGCAAAGGAGATGTGCAGATGGAAATCCGATTAGGAGAAAGTATCCGTAAACTCCGCAAAAATGCCGGGTTTACCCAGGAGCAGCTTGCGGAAGCAATGGGTGTGTCAGTCAGCGCAGTCCATAAGTGGGAGTCTGACAAAGCTACCCCGGAGTTGGAGATGCTGGTAGATCTTGCGGAATTTTTTGAAACTTCTGTAGATGCTATGCTGAACTACGGTTGGCAGAAACTAAATATGGGGCAGACCGCAGAACGAATCGGTGCTTTTAGGAATGAGCGCAACTTCGAAGAAGGCATACGCTTTGCGGAGCGTGCCCTCCAGAAATACCCCAACAGCTTTGATGTGGTCTATGAAAGCGCTCTGCTTTACTTTATGTCCATGATCCACTACCGGGGGAAAAGTGCCCAGAGAGCAATTGAACTTCTTGAAAAAGCCATTGAGTTAATCGATCAGAACACCGATGAAACTGTTGGTGTTATCACTATTCAGAATCAGATCGCCAGTTGCTATTGTTACCTGGATAATATGGAAAAAGCCGTTGATGTGCTGAAGCAAAACAACATTGGCGGGTTAAACGATGCCAAGATTGGCTTGTTCCTGTCCCAGGCCCCAGAGAAAGCAGAAGAAGCCCTTGGCTATCTGTCTGATGCACTGCACAACTATTATGCCCGAATCTATGAGATCTGCATCGGCTATGCGAATGCCTACGGTGCAATGGAACGATTAGAACCAATCGAGGATCTGATGCATTGGCTTCTGCATATTGGCTGGGGATTGAAACATCCGGATACTGTCAACATTATCGACAAGACCGATGTGCGAATCTATACGATTCTTGCGGAAGTCCGAATGCTGCAAGGCGATGAAGCCGGTGCTGAAAAGTGGCTGAGAGAAGCAAAGAAAGCCGCTCTTAGATTTGACGCCAATCCGCAGTATCGAACCGCACACGGTATGAAGTATTACCACAGCAGCGAGAAATCCATGTCCTATGATGATATGGGTGACACCGGCATGGCAATGATCGAAAACTACATGGCTGATGAAGT
>JAFTVV010000012.1 GCA_017465625.1 Oscillospiraceae bacterium
AATCTGGCCCCCTTGCCTAAAGGGTAAGCGAAGCGCAGTCGCGGTAGTGAATGACAGCCTGGTAGGCTGTCAGAGCCGCGACCGGACGCCCGCAGGCGTTGTCGAAAATCTCTGATTTTCGACTGGGGGATATCGCTTTTTCTTCTCTTTCAACTAAAAACGGGACGGCGTTGCCGTCCCGTAAAATTATGCAGTATGCATTAAAAGGTATGCCGAGAGGTGAAGTTTGTTCGAAGCATAAAACGATTTAAATATTACATTAAAAATAAATATACTAATGTGTTTTATGCGGTCTGCATTTCCTGACGCTCCCTGAGATTAGATGAGACGTGTCCATTCTGTTAATATCAGTCCCGGAATACTCCAGAAAAGCTGATACAGCAGCACATTCAGCGGTGTCAGCAGCTGCATATTGCCGCTGATTGCCAAAAACAGGATGGTGGCCACACCGATGATACCGCCAATGATATGCACAATCAACCCCAAATAAGAGGCAATGCCCAACGTGCGTCCACCGGTAACACCGAAGCCTACAGCGGTCAAATCGGACTGGGTGGTCAGCACACTGACCGGCATGGTGGTATCACCTTGCAGCTCCACAATATCCTTGCAAAGCTCTTCATCTAAAACGGACATCCGCTTGGTGTTTACTGAGAACTTGTGCCGCAAATACCCGTGGGTGAGCAGCAAATCACTGTCTACAAGGGCACACTGAACGCCCTTATAAGAGGTGAGGGTTGCAAAGCCGTCGGAGGCGGCACGGGTGCGCTCGTAACTAATGGCGAAAAGTCCGCTGAGCACACCGTCCACAGAAACACAGATTGCCTGACTGACGCGCAGACCCTGGGGAATTTCCACACCCATTTCCTGCAGAAAATGCAGAGAGCCAACCAGAACCGGCTCGCTCCGCACCTCACCGCCAATGCCGCCGTCGTAGCGGACAAAGTTTTGGGTGCTGAGGTGATGACAGTTGCGGCTTTCCAAAAGCTGATCAAACAGCGGTACTAAACCGCTTCCGTCCGCGGAAATCAGGGCGGCGCAGTATGCCACGACTTCGTCGGGACTGCGGCTGCCAAAGAATTTTACACCGTTCATCTTGACTGTGCCGGTCGGGAACAGGTCCTTGTGGCTGAGGGGGAACAGCAGATTTTTCCGCAAACGGCTGATGCCGTCCCATCCGCAAAGCAGCGTGCCGATTTTGTTGAAACGACGCTCCAAAATATCTGCAGGACGGGACAGACTGATAAAGAAGCTGGCAGGAATGGCGGCAAGCAGTGCCACAGAGGCAGCTTGCAGACTGGCACTGATGCCATTGATGATTCCGGCTGCTGCACCGACAGCAATTGCCGCGCCTAATGCGCAAAGGGCATAGACAGAACGAATTTTCTCCGGCTTTGTGGGGATGCTGTAGTGGTCCATAAAGTCCTCAACCTGCCCCTCACTGCGGACAATGACGTGATTGCCATCGGCTTTGGCATCGCTGACCCGTAGTGCGGTGAGGTTGGTGGCTTTTCGCAGGGTGTCCATTTGGCGTGCCTCTCTGCGGCGCATATATAAAGTGTCCAGCAGAGACATACAAACCTGTAAACTAAACGCACCGCAACAGGGCACGCGCAGTTCCTGCAGGCACATCACGCCGTCTGCACAGCAGAGAATGAAGGAAAATACCAACAACGTGTTCAGTGAGAAGCGGCGGCGGAACAAATCGCTGACACCTTCAATCAACTGGAAAGACCCCAGCAACGCGCTGAAGAACATCAGCCAAATCTGCCCAAATACCATCAGACGAATACGGTTGGGCTGCACCTTGTCCATTTCATAGAGCACGGTAGAGCCAATGCAAAGCAGACTGATGATGGCGGCCAGGAAAATTAAAATATGAAGCTTGCCCGTCCCTTTCTCGGAGAGCTGATAGTACCGCTTTTCCGGACCGTTTACCAGCTTTTTCTTCAGCTCCTTCAGACGGGACTGGGGATGTACCAGCACCGGCTGAGGGGGCACGATCGTGCTTTCAGGCTGCGCATATTCTGGCATCCACTGGGTGGTGGCAGACTCCTCTGCCGGGACAGCAACAGGCTCTTGCACAGGCGCTTGCTCCTCCTGCTGAATCGCGCCAAACTCCAATGTTACGGTATCGGCAGTAAGCGCTTCAGGCACATCCTCCACAGAGAAGTCTGCCGTGGGTTCCTCTGTGTATTCCTGCGCCAATGGAGCTTCTTCCTGAATTTCGGGATCTGTTTCGTCCTCCGAATGGTCGGAAAATTCCCGCATAATGGCTTCTAAATCCAGCTCTTGAGATTGCCCTAATTCTTGATTTTCAGGATTGTTTTCCATAAATACCTCCTGTTGAGTAACCGCAGACCATTTGATCATCGGTTACTTAAAATCCAATTACGTCCGTTGACGCACTGCCTCGTACAGTAAGATTGAGGCGCTGGCGGATGCGTTCAGAGATGTTATTTGACCCTTCATGGGAATGTGCACCGTCATATCACAGCTTTTTTGCACCAGACGGCTCATGCCGTCACCTTCAGAGCCAATGACCAAAGCCGCAGGACCTTTCAAGTCCGCCTGATACATGGGCACAGAGCCTTCGGCGGCAGTGCCGAACACCCACACGCCTTTTTGCTTCAGTTCCTCAATAGCAGAGACGATATTGGTCACTTTGGCGACCTTCATATATTCCAAAGCACCGGCAGAGGTTTTGGCCACGGTTGCGGTAAGACCCACACTGCGACGCTTGGGAATGATCACGCCATGGGCACCGGCACATTCCGCGGAACGGATGATTGCACCCAAATTGTGGGGATCGGACAGCTCGTCGCAGATGACGATCAAAGGGGCTTCATTGCGCTGGGCGGCTACCTGCAGAATATCGTCAATGGTTGCATATTCACGGGCGGCGGCCAAGGCAATCACACCCTGATGGGCACCGGTGGTGCTCATAAAATTCAGCTTTCTGCGATCAACCGGAACAACCACGGCACCGGCCTCTTTTGCCTGGGCGGCCAAATGCTGTAAACCCCGATCGGTTTCGCCGGCGGCAATGAACACCTTGTCGATGGTGCGTCCGCTTTTTAAAGCTTCCGTCAGGGCGTTGCGACCTTCCAACTGATTTTCGTTTTCCTCAGGCATCTCCCGCTTGTCCCGTACAGGACCGGAGCTGCGCCTGTATTGCTCTTTCATATAGCAATACCTCCTGTGCATATAGTAATCCAATATATTTAAGGTCATTATATCAAACAATTAAAAAAGCTACAACAAAAATTTTCATAAAACCAATATTTAACAGAAAATTTACCTGAAAAAGAAGTATGTTCGTTGCAGGCGGCGGAAAAATGTGATATGATAGGAAAACTATAAGCTTTAGGAGGTATCTAAAGTGGATAAAAACAACGATCCCAAGAAAAATCCGCAAGGCTCGGAAAAAAAGCCCCGCGGTATAGGTACGGCATTACTGATCACCATTGTGATCGTTATTGCCATCAGCTTTATTTACAATATGGTGAGCAGCAGCCAGTATAAAAAGGTCACCTACAGCCAATTCCTTGAGGACAAGGATAATGGCAACATCGTGGAAATCGACATTTATGCCGATCGGGTGGAATATTTCACCAAGGAGGAGATGGAAAAGCCTTCCTCTGCCCGTAAGGCGCATTACACAGGCTTGCCCTACGGCAATGCCATGGAGCTTGCAAACGAGCTGGATGCCATGGGCGTCAAGGTCACCTCGCCCATTATTGAGGATAACTCGGGCATCATTATGATCCTGTTCTACGCCGGTATGTTCCTGCTGACCTTTATGCTGATGCGTTCTTTGACCAAACGAATGAGTGGCGACGGAATGCTGGGCGGTCTGGGCGGCAACAAGGCCAGGATGTATATGGAAAAACAGACCGGTGTCACATTTAAGGATGTGGCAGGTCAGGACGAAGCCAAGGAATCCATGCAGGAGATTATCGACTTTTTGCATAATCCCCATAAATATAAAGAAATTGGCGCAAAGCTGCCCAAGGGCGTATTGCTGGTAGGCTCTCCCGGTACAGGTAAAACCTTGCTTGCAAAGGCGGTGGCCGGTGAAGCAGGCGTGCCGTTCTTCTCCATTTCCGGCTCGGATTTTGAAGAAGTATTTGTAGGCGTGGGTGCAAACCGTGTCCGCAGTCTGTTCCAGCAGGCGGAAAAGGTCGCCCCCTGTATTGTGTTCATTGATGAGATCGACGCAGTGGGTCATACCCGTGACAACCGTTTCGGCAACAGTGACCAAACACTCAATCAGCTTCTGGGGCAGATGGACGGCTTTGATTCTTCCAAAGGCGTGGTGATTTTGGCGGCTACCAACCGTCCTGAGATCTTGGATAAGGCACTGCTTCGTGCCGGTCGTTTCGACCGTCGTATCACGGTGGAGCTTCCCAATTTGCAAGGGCGTTTGGATACCCTGAAGGTGCACACCCGTAAGATCAAGCTGGCAGAAGACGTAGACCTGCGCCGCATTGCCCAGGCAACGGCCGGTGCGGTGGGTGCAGACCTGGCAAACCTTGCCAATGAGGCGGCACTGCGTGCGGTGCGCCACGGTCGGAAGATGGTCACGCAGGAAGATTTACTGGTCTCTTTCGAGACGGTGATTGCAGGCACGGAAAAGAAAAATACCGTGCTGACCGATACGGAAAAACGACTGGTTTCCTATCACGAAGTAGGTCACGCACTGATCACCGCACTGGAAAAGAACAGCGAGCCGGTGAGCAAGATCACCATTGTGCCCCATACTTCCGGCGCATTGGGCTACACGATGCAGCTTCCGGAGGAGGAAAAGTTCCTCCATACAGCACACGAGCTGAAAGCACGCCTGCGTACGATGGTGGGCGGTCGTGCGGCAGAGGAAGTGGTATTCGGTGTGCAGACTACCGGTGCGGCTGACGATATTCAGCGCGCTACAGCACTGGCGCGGAATATGATCGCCCAGTACGGTATGTCGGACGCACTGGGTCTGATGGCACCTGCCTCGGTGCGAAATAAATATCTGGACGGGCAGTCCTATATGGATTGCTCTCAGGAGACTGCCGCCCGTGTGGATGCCGAGGTGCAGAACTTCCTGCAAGAGGCACTGGCTGATGCCAAACGGATGCTTACCGAAAATCGCGGTCTTTTGGATGAAATCTCCGAATACCTGCTCAATAAGGAGACCATTACCGGTGAAGAACTGATGGCCTTTATCCGGGCAGACCAAAACAAAAAAGAAGAGCCGCAGGCAGAATAAGATGAAGAGCGTGTTGCTTAAATGCAACACGCTCTTTTTGTAAAATATTTATTGTGCCAGCATATTTCTGAATTGTTCCATATACCGCTGTGCGGGGACGTTCCAGCTGAAGTCCTGCTCCATACCTCTTTTTTGCAAGGCACGGAAGCTGTCCCGATTGTCCCGATACAGGTGCAGAGCACGGATTAGCGCCCCATAGAAATCATCGGCATTGTAGCTTTGGAAGGTGAAGCCCAATCCACCGTTGCCGTTTTCATCGGCAGGGGGAACAGTATCCTGCAGGCCGCCCGTGGCGTGCACCACGGGCACAGTGCCGTACCGCATGGCGTTCATTTGGCTCAGGCCGCAGGGCTCGCTCTTGGAGGGCATCAAATAAATGTCACCGCCTGCGTAAATACGGGAGGCAAGACCTAAATTGAAGGTGATCTTTGCCGCCACGCGGTCAGGGAATTCATTGGCAAGGTTGCGGAAGAAGTCCTCAAAATGTCCTTCGCCTGTACCCAAAATCAGAAGTTGGCAATCCTCTTCCCACAGCAGTCTGCGGGCAATATAGCACAGTAGATCCAGACCCTTGTGACCTGCAAGACGGGTGACCATCACCATCAGCGGCACGTCCGGCTTTACAGGCAGACCCACTTCCTGCTGCAGTGCGGCTTTGCAGGCGGCTTTCCCCTCTGCAAAGGTTTGACTGTTGTAGTGGGCAGGAAGTGCCTTGTCGGTTTCAGGATTGAACACGCCGGTGTCGATGCCGTTGGTAATGCCGGTGAGCTTCCAGGCGGCGGCAGAAAGCACGCCGTCCAGACCGTGGGCATAGTAGGGATACATCAGTTCCCGGGCATAGGACTCGGAAACGGTGGTGACCAGGTCGGCTGTTTCAATCGCACCCTTCATCAGGTTGACTGCACCGCCCATATCCATTACACCCCGGTACTCCCAGGGCAGGCTCAGCACATCGTCAAAGTAATTGCCGTGCCCCCAGCCCTGATACTCCACGTTGTGGATGGTGAACATACACTTGGTATTGGGGAACAGGGGACGGTAGTGGGCCTTCAGGAAGGTGGGCACCAAAGCAGTCTGCCAGTCGTTACACTGAATCACATCCGGTGCACCCAGTGTTACCAGTGCATCCAGACAAGCCTTGGAGAAAAATGCGTAACGTTCACTGTCGTCACCGTGACCGTAGATGGCGGCTTCACGTCCGCCAAAGTAGTACTGGCTGTCAATGAAGTAAACCTGTACGCCGTCGGTGCGCCCTTTCAGCTTCATAATGCCGGCATATTGCTGCCGCCAGCCCAGTGCCACATAAAACTGTGCCACCTGCTCCACTTCATATTGGGGATCATACTTGATTTTATTGTAGTAGGGCAGAATCAGCGTCACTTCGTTACCGGGGATGCGTGCCAACGCGGCAGGCAGAGCCTCCATCACGTCGCCGAGACCGCCGGATTTTACATAAGGTGCGCCCTCGGAGGCGAGGATTGCGATTTTCATACGGTGTCTCCTCTTTTAATAATGATGGGGGTTGTGGCGGTGCCGAACAGCTTGGTGCCGGGACGGACGGTAACGTCCTTGTCCAAAATCACGTATTTCAGCTGTGCGCCTTCACCGATCACGGTGTCGTTCATAATCACACTGTTTTCTACTTTTGCATCCTTGTCTATAGTGACCTGACGGAAGATGACACAGTTTTCGGCCTTGCCGTTTAATACACAGCCGTCGGCGATGATGCAGTTTTTGATTTCGCTCTCTTCACCGTAGTAGCAGGGCACCCGGTCGCGTACCTTGGTGTAAACAGGGTGGTTGCCTACAAACAGGTCGTGGCGGACTTCTTTTTCGATCAGGGCAAGAGAGTTTCTAAAATACTCTTCCACGGTTTCGTTAAACAGCGCCACACCGTCAAAGGGGTATACATTGACGGTTGCCTCACCCTTCTGCCACAGATTCAGCACCAAATCCCGATCCATATGATACAGATTGTGGGCAATATGCTCCCGTACCTGTGCCATCAGCCAGGACTTGGACAGCACGTAGATGTCCATACCGGCCAGATAGTCCTTGGGGGCACAGTAGTCCACTGCCAGGTCTGCAATCTCACCGTCGTCATTCAACTTCACAGCAAGATCCAACTGCTTTTTGCCGTTGGCAATGCCGTCCTTGGCAACCACGGTAATATCCCGACCACTTTGGACGTGTGCCTGCAGAACCTTTTTCAGGTCGATGTTGCACAGCACAGCGGCGTCAATCATCACCACCAGATCCTCATCGCCCTTTTCCAAAATGGGCAGTGCGGTATAAATGGATTCCAGCTTGCCGCGGTAGTTGTCCACAGTGGAGGCGGCGTAGGGGGTGATGTATTCCAAACCGCCCTCTTCCAGCTCCAGGCCCCATTCTTCACCGGAGCCAACGTGGTTAATCAGGGACTGATAATTATGACGGGTGATCAAACCCACGTGACACACACCGGTGGCGGCCAAATTGGAAAGCGCAAAGTCTACCTGACGGTAACGGCCGCCATAGGGTAGGCTGGCCAGTGTGCGCATATCGGTCAGCGCGCCCATCTTGGCATCGTTTGCAAAAATGATACCCATAACATTCATAGCCAAACCCTCCTTAAATCATCTCGCCGGGCTGCAGGACGGCATTCGGCGCCAGCACTGCACCCTTGGCGGTGACACTGATCTGCATTTTTTCCTTGGAGTCGAAAGCACCGCCTACTACGGCATTTCTGCCAATGCGGCTGTCCTCGCCCAAAATGGCGTGGCGCACAATTGCACCGGGTTCGATTACCACACCGGGCATCACCACACTGTCCTCTACCACTGCACCCTCACCGATGGTACAGCCTAAGGAAATAACGCTGTGATGCACCTTGCCGTAGACCTCACAGCCTTCTGCAATGAAGCTGTTGTAAATTTTGGCGTGGGCATCAATATAAGAGGAAGGTTGGGCGTTGTTGCGGGCGTAGATTTTATTGCGCTCGTCACCGCGGATGTTGAATTCAGGGTTGTCGCCCAGAAGCTCCATATTGGCTTCCCACAGGGAATCGATAGTACCCACGTCTTTCCAGTAGCCGTTAAAGGAGTAGGCCATCAGCTTGTGACCGGCATTGAGCAGATTGGGAATAATGTTCTTGCCAAAGTCGTTGGAGGAATTTTGGTCTTCCTCATCGGCAATCAGAAATTCCCGCAGAACGCTCCAGTTGAATACGTAAATACCCATAGAGGCGTTGGTGGACTTGGGCTTTTTGGGTTTTTCCTCAAATTCGTAAATCGAGCCGTCGGGGTTGGTGTTCAGGATGCCAAAACGGGAGGCCTCCTTCAGAGGCACATCACGCACAGCGATGGTGCAGGATGCGCCGTTTTTCTCGTGATAAGCCACCATAGCGGCGTAGTCCATCTTATAAATATGGTCACCGGAGAGGACAACCACATAATCCGGATCAAAGCGCTCGATAAAGTCGATGTTTTGATAAATGGCGTTGGCTGTGCCCTTATACCAGCCGCTTTTCTTGTCGTGACGCTCGTAGGGGGGCAAAACCTGGGCACAGCTATGGGTCTTATTCAAGCCCCAGGGCTGACCGTTGCCGATATATTCGTTCAATTCAAGGGGCTGATACTGGGTGAGAATACCCACCGTATCAATCCCGGAGTTTACGCAGTTACTCAGAGGGAAGTCGATGATGCGGTATTTGCCGCCAAAGGGAACAGCAGGCTTGGCCGTCTTCTCCGTCAAAACCTTCAGACGGCTGCCTTGACCACCGGCAAGCAGCATTGCGATGCAGCGTTTTTTCTGGAAGTACATAAATGACATCTCCTTGTTATTTGTTGTGCGTAGGGGAAGAAGTAGTATGTATAGCCCTGTATTTATAAAAAGGGCATAACCATCCACGGATAACATACCATATTTTACAAAATAAGAAAAGTGTAAAATTTCATAAAAAAACAAGCTTCAATCTGTTGTTTTTCACAAAAAAGTCTAAAGCGTATAAAATAAAGCCTAAAAAAGCCAAAAAACAGCAATACTTTTTTATTATACTCCATTGCTTGCAAAAAGAATGTCGAGCACAGGAAAACGAAAAAGGCTGCAAAGAAACAGCAGGGCTTCTTTGCAACCTTTTACACATCCGGTTATTTGCTTTTGGATTGAACGTAATCTGCAATGCTTTGGATATTCTGCAAGGTCATCAGATCTTCATCGGCAATTTCAATGCCGAAGGTGTCTTCAAACTGGCACAGCAGCATAACCACGTCCAGGGAGCTGAGCCCCAGATCAGCCACCAGACGGCTGTCGGGGGTAACGGTGGCAGGATCAATTTTCTGATAGTCTGCAATGATTTTTACAACTTTTTCCAGCATACTGATACTCTCTTTCTTTTAAACGCTGATTTATCTTTTGATTTTCTTGGAGGAGGTTTTCGGGAATTCGGTCAGACGAATCTTTAATTCGCCAATGCGCTTGTGCATGGGTTTTTCGGCATTGTCTTTTTCAATGGGCGTCCAAAGCAGCTTTTGCAGCTGTGCTTCGTCTTCCGTGCCCCAAAAGGCAACGTCCGGGAAAATTTCCGCCATAATCTTGTCCTCGTGCTCGTAGACAAGCACTTCCGTAATGCCTGCAATACACATCAGGTCTTGCTCCAATTCCTCTGCGGAGACGTTTTTGCCGTTGGAGAGGATGATCAGGTTTTTGATTCTTCCCGTGATGAAGATGAACCCGTCCTCGTCTATATAACCTAAGTCACCGGTGCGGAACCAGTCTCCGTCAAAAGCATCGGCAGTGGCCTTCTCGTTTTTCAGGTAGCCTGCCATCACAATGTCGCCCCGGACGCAAATCTCGCCGATGCCGTGATCATCGGGATTGCGTACCTTTACAAGGGTGTGGGAGAGGGCAGGACCTACACTGCCAATGCGGTGGCGCTCGATGGTATTCACCGCAACCACCGGAGAACATTCAGAAATGCCGTAGCCTTGCAGTAGTTCAATGCCCATTTGCTTGTAAGCGTCCACATACCGACCGTCCAGTTTGGCACCGCCGCTGACCAGCACCTGAAGCCGTCCGCCGAAGAAAGCCTTTGCAACAGATGCTACAGACACGCCCTGTTTTTCTGCTTCCCGGGTCAGGGTTTTGTGGAAGGTCTCCACATACAGCGGCACTAAGAAGATGGTGGTGGGTTTGATGACCTGAAAATCCCGCATCATATAGCGCATACCTTGATTGATACCCAGGATGATGCCGCTGAGCAGGCTGCACATGACCGTTGCAGTCCAGGCGTAGGAGTGATGGAAGGGGAGCAGAAGCAGGGTACTGCCCCAAAGATCCAGCCGTTCCACCGTGATGATGGTGTCTAAGCAGATGCTTTTCTGCCGCAGCTGGACACCCTTGGCAGAACCGGTGGTGCCGGAGGTGTAGATGATGGAGGCAATGTCGTCAGGATTTTCTGCCGTTTCGCTGAGCAGCTGATAATCCGCACCGGACACAGGAAAATCGGTCATCGGCAAAAGTCCGATGCCGGTTTCTGCTGCGAGATTTTCGGCAAAGCTCCGGTAGTCTGCGCTGTGGATCAGGAGCCGGCTTTCGCACTCTTTTACAATGCGTGATGCTTCGCTCAATGTAATTTCACGATCCAGAGGGACCACCGTATTTTGGGTGGTGGTGATTGCAAAGTAGGCGACGATCCAGCTATAGGAATTTTCGCCGATCAGGGCAATGCGTTCGTGGCAATAGCCCCGTGCCTGAAGATCATGCCGCAGGGCGTTGACATCTGCGGCAAATGCACCGTAGGTGATTTCCTTTTGCTCGTTTCCTGCCGTAAAGGAAAAGGCGGTGCGCTCTTTATAGTTGGTGTAGATGTAGTTGAGGAAGGTTGCCATATTGGCAATTTCTTTTTCTATAATCATTCCTGCCATAAATTTCAAAAATCCTTTTTAAATCAGATGGAATACAGCGGCCGTGCGACCCGTTTGTACAGCAGCAGGGTCAGAATGGAAACGGCACAGCCTTTTATAATATTTAAGGGTACAACGCTGAACAGGACAAATGTGCTGACAGAGTGGATGCTGCCGTTAACGGCAGTACCCATTGCCACAATGGCGTCCAAGGGCATACCGTAAAATTCCGCAAATTTGGGAAGCAGGAAGAAGGCGTTAAAGCTGCTGCCGATGACCGCAAGGGAAACCGTGCCCAAAACCATACCCCAAATGGCATAGCTGCGTTTTGCTTTCAGCTTGTAAATCATCACCGCAGGCAATACCAATGAGCAGCCTACCACAAAATTGGCAAATTCGCCAATAAAAGCGGTAGAGGTGGGCTTTAAAAGCAGCTTCAGCATAATTTTCACTGCCTCGCACAGCACAGCGGCGGTGGGTCCCAAATAATAACCGCACAGCAGTGCGGGCACATCGGAAAAGTCTAACTTGTAAAATTCAGGTGCAAGAAAGGTCAGGGGAAATTCAATAAGCATCAGCACAGAGGCCAGCGCCGCGGAGACAGAAATAATGCAGATCCGCCGTGTGGATGACACCTTCCGTTTATTTTTGGAATATCGCTCAAAAAGCATCGAAAGCAGAACAAGGCCTGCGATGATGGCAATAATGGTGAGCACAAAGCCAAAATGTGCCTTTAGTTGATCCCACAGCATACGCTTCCTCCTTTACATTATAAAATGCCCTGAGCATAAAATGCTCAGGGCATACCTGTACCAAAAATCTTCTTCCATCCAGACTGTACTGTCGGTATCGGAATTGCACCGATTCGGCCTCTCGGCTCGCGGACTTTACCGCCGGTCGGGAATTGCGCCCTGCCCCGAAGTGATATTTATTTACAACAACATACCACGACTTTACATAGTTGTCAAGTGGGGAATAATATGGTAAACTCAGGTTGTGGGCGGCACTTCCGGCTCAGTGGGCGTAGTGACAGCAGGCATTTTGAAGCCGCTGACCGTGCCTTTGGGAGAGGTGTTGGTCACGTCACCGCCGATGACTTGATTTTTGTAAAGCAGCAAGGTGGCATAAACCGGGTCGGTGGCATTGGGATAGTTCTCAATTTTGTATACGTACCGCATAACGGTTTTGCCGGCATAGGCGCTTAAATCGTACCCCTGACTTTTTTGCAGGGCGTTGTAGCGGTCAAAGACCTCACTGGACGCCTTGGGGATACGCACCTGTCCCGACTCGGTGGGTGAAGTGGTGACCTCCCAGCCGAAGCTTTTTAAAAAAGCCACACGGGCATCATTGCCGGAAAGGGTAGGCACAGCGGTGGGGGTTGCGGCTTTTTTGCCGCCGAATATTGCGCTCAGCGCCCAGATTGCCACTACAGCGGCAATCACAGCAATGGCGATTTTCTTTATATTGACCTTTGCGGTCATAAACATCATAACCATTCCTCCTACATCTTGAATCACACTATCAGTCTATGAACGGACAGGGGGAATAGAACGGAGCAGCGATGGAACGACTGGATAAATTTTTGTGCGACTGCGGCGCAGGAACACGCAGTCAGGTAAAACTGATTTTAAAGGCAGGACGGGTGACGGTGGACGGTGTGGTGCAGCGGGATAACAGCTGTAAAATTGATCCGCAGAAGCAGACCGTTCTGCTGGACGGTGCGCCCCTTCGGGCAGTGGGGCAGGTGGTGGTGATGCTCAATAAACCGGCAGGTTATGTAACAGCCACCGAGGATCGGCAGGAGCAGACCGTGATGGAGCTGCTGCCGGCGGAATATAAATTTTTGGATTTAAAGCCGGTTGGGCGATTGGATAAACAGACGGAGGGACTGCTGCTTTTCACCAATGACGGAGATCTGCTCCATCGGCTGATCAGTCCCAAAAAGGAAGTGCCGAAGGTGTACTATGCCCGTCACGAAGGCGATGTAACACCGGAGGATGTAAAGGCCTTTGCTCAGGGGCTGACCTTACGGGACGGTACGGTGTGCCTGCCTGCGGTGCTGGAACGCATTGGGGCAGGGGAGAGCCGGATTACGGTCTGCGAGGGCAAATATCATCAGGTGCGTCGAATGATGGCGTCACGAAATATGACGGTGCTTTATCTGGAACGTCGGCGGGAAGGAACACTGACATTGGGGGATCTGCCCCGGGGCAAGGTGCGCCCGTTGACCCCTGAAGAAATCCGGGAATTGGGCGTATAAAAGGCGTACTGGCATATTCCACAAAAATAAAGGGCTTTTTTGCAATAAAACGTCAAATAACACTTGCAAAATGTGCAAATGCAGTATATAATCAGATTACATATTTGTATAAAGCGCAGAGAATAAAGAGTTTGAGGAGGCTTCCCTTTATGTCTAACAATGTGTTTCAAAGCGTAATCGTACAATTGAAGGAAATTACCAATATGACCTTCGGTGTCATTGATAACGATGGATGCGTGGTATCCTGTACCGACGTGACCCTTTTGGGCGAGCGCTGGACGGATGTTGCCGTAAAGCTGGCAAGCAGTGAAGGGCAGACGATGACCTTTGCACAAAAGACCTTTAAGGCCATTTTTGGCGGCAATAACCGCTTTGAATATGCGGTATTCTGCACCGGTGACGATGAGCAGGCACGGACCTATTGCTCTCTGGCCTATGTCTCTTTGAATAATGCGAAAACCTTCTATGAGGAAAAGCACGACCGTGGAACCTTCGTCAAGAACATCATTATGGATAACATCCTCAGCGGTGATATTTATATCCGCGCCAAGGAGCTGCATTTTGCCACCGATGTGCCCCGTGCTGTATTTTTGGTGCGGCAGGTTGGTCGCGGTGATGTGACGGCAGTGGATATGCTGTCGGAGCTGTACAGCGATAAGCAGCAGGACTTTGTCCTGAGCATCAACGAGACCGATATCGCGGTCATCAAGCAGCTGTCCGGTGAAACCTCCGCAGAAGAGCTGGAAGCAATGGCCAAAACCATCGAAGACAAGATGAAGAGCGAGCTGTACGTCAAAACCGTGATCGGCATCGGTACGGTTGCAGAGCATCTGCGGGAGCTCAGTGATGCTTATAAGGAAGCGCAAACCGCTATTGACGTGGGCAAGGTATTTGATACCGAGCGCAGCATCATCAATTATGAGAATTTGGGCATCGGCCGTCTGATTTATCAGCTGCCCACCACGCTGTGCGATATTTACTTAACTGAGGTATTCAAGAAAAACTCCATTGATGCACTGGATCAGGAGACACTGTTTACCATTAACAAGTTCTTTGAGAACAACCTGAACGTATCCGAGACCTCCCGTAAGCTGTTCGTTCACCGCAATACGCTGGTGTACCGTCTGGAGAAGATTAAGAAGCTGACCGGTCTGGATCTGCGGGAATTTGACCACGCCATTGTGTTTAAGGTGGCGCTGATGGTGCGCAAGTACCTGTCCTCCCGTGACATCCGCATCTGATAAAAAACGGACGTTGATCAATGTGCCCCTGCAGAATTTTTGCAGGGGCAGTTGATTTTTTGGAAATAGATAAAAATGAGGGATTTGCAAAAATTCCCCTTGCTATTTTCAAAAATATGATGTATAATGCATCAAGTAATGAATACACACCTGCCGGTGTGATGGAATGGTAGACGTAGTGGACTCAAAATCCACCGCTGGCGACAGCGTGCCGGTTCGAGTCCGGCCACCGGCACCAAAGCATTCAAACCCGAACCTTTTACCAATCGGTGAAACGTTCGGGTTTGTTGTTTATCTTAGAAGATGTTAACTCGCCTTTGTTTGTGGTAGTACAGAGCGATGAACTCTGTACTGCCACTTCTTCGTTTTGAATGATTTTCGTACATAATCAGAATTATTTTCTTCGTCATAGCTAATGCGTTTTTAAACTATTGGCCTTTAGACAGTATTAGGTATACAATCATCGGATACACCCAAGTTTTAATATAACTAGTTTCTATGCTTCTGTTTTTTGAATTTTTCAGATATTCTAAAATGTAGGTATGATTTAGTAACAAAACTTTACATTTTAAAACAATATATAATGATTTGCTTTTTAAAATAAACCAAAAAGAAAGATTGTGCAACTTACGGTTGCGTCTTTTTTATAATTAAAGTTGGTAGATATATTTATTTATATCTGTTAAAATTGATGTTGTTGATGAATGATATCAGTGAACACAGCATTAAAATATGAAAGGCGGTTTATATATGACTCTTGGAGAAAAAATAGTGAATCTCCGTATGAACATAGGTCTCTCTCAAGAAGAACTTGCAGAAAAAGTTAATGTTTCACGTCAATCCGTTTCTAAATGGGAAATGAATCAGGCCTTACCTCAAATAGATAAGGTTTTAATGCTTTGTGAATTGTTCAACGTTTCTACCGATGCGTTATTACTCGATAAAAACGAGGTTAAAGCACAAAGCAAATCTGAAAATAAGGGGCTTAAATATTTTGGTACCGACGGTTTCAGAGGCGAAGCAAACCTTAACCTTACTTCTCTTCAGGCATACAAGGTTGGTAGATTTTTAGGCTGGTATTTCTCGTCATCTCTTTCAGGCTGTGATAAACCTAACTATCGTCCGCGGATTGTTATAGGCAAAGACACCAGACGCTCAAGCTATATGATCGAATATTCTATCGTGGCAGGTATCACCGCTTCGGGCGCAGATGCATATATGCTTCATGTAACTACAACACCGAGTGTTTCCTATGTTACCCATCAAGATGAATTTGATTGCGGTATTATGATCACCGCTTCGCACAATCCTTTCTATGATAATGGTATCAAGGTGATCAACCGCTATGGTGAAAAATTAGACGACGAAACAACCGCTTTGATAGAAGCTTATCTTGACTCAAATTTAAACGCGCTTGGAGTGATGGGTGATGATCTGCCGCTTGCTACTAGAAGTAAAATAGGCTGTATTGTAGACTATGTATCGGGAAGAAACAGATATTTAGGTTATCTTATCTCTCTTGCTTCTAACTCATACAAGAAACTCAGAATTGGTCTTGATTGTGCTAATGGCGCATCCTGGATGATAGCTAAAAGCGTGTTTAGTGCAATCGGCGCGCAGACCTACGTTATTGGTGCTGAGCCTGACGGCCTTAATGTAAATCAAAACTGCGGTTCAACACATATCGAAAATCTCTGCAATTTTGTAAAGGACAAACATCTTGATATGGGTTTTGCCTTTGACGGTGATGCGGACAGATGTTTAGCCGTTGACGAAAAGGGCAACATAATAGACGGAGACACTATTATGTATATATTGGCAAAGCGCCTCAAAAACAGAGGTATGCTGAACGATAACACCGTTGTAGCAACCATTATGTCTAACAGCGGCTTTGTTTCTGCCCTCAAAGCGATAGGCATTAAATGCGTACAAACTACCGTTGGCGACCGCTTTGTTTATGAATGTATGCAGAAGAATGGTTATTCTTTAGGCGGCGAGCAGTCAGGTCATATTATTCTAAAAAAATACGCTACCACCGGTGATGGCATTTTAACAGCAATTATGTTGGCTGAAGAAGTTTGTGATTCTAAACTTTCCCTCTGTGAGCTTGCAGAACCCGTTGCGCTCTATCCTCAAAAGATGAAAAATCTTCGTGTTAAGGATAAAATGGCTGTTTTAAATGACGCGGCTGTTTCGGCTTCTAAGGAAGAGGTGGAAAAGCTTATTGACGGCAAAGGCAGAGCATTACTCCGTCAAAGTGGCACCGAGCCGGTAATTCGCATAATGGTTGAGGCAGAAAGCGAAGAGTTATGCGACAAATATATTGATATGATAGAAAAAGTTGTAATCGAAAGAGGTCATTTAAGTGAATAAACAGGTTAAAACAAACGAGCTTTTTAACTGTACAACCGAATATCTTGCACCCCTTTTTAACTCCTGCGAATATCCGTGGGAAATGCTTCCGAAAATCAAGGAATATATACTTTCTCTTATAGAAAAAGGTATAGCGGGGTATATAAAATATTCCGATAATGTGCTTATAGGCGAGAATGTTAAGATATATCCCACTGCTACTATTGAGGGACCGGCCATTATAGGATCAGGTTCAGAGGTCCGTCCGGGTGCATTTATCAGAGGCAGTGTAATCACAGGCGAGAACTGTGTGCTCGGTAATTCTTCCGAGTTTAAAAACTGCATTTTACTCGAAAAAGTTCAGGCACCGCACTATAACTATGTAGGCGACTCCGTAATGGGTAATTTTGCCCACTTGGGAGCCGGCTCGATCTGTTCTAATTTGAAGACCGACAAAAAGCCTGTTGTAATACACGGTGACAGGGATTACAACACGGCGCTTCGTAAAATCGGTGCAATTCTTGCTGACTATGCCGATGTAGGTTCAGGCTGTGTTTTAAATCCAGGTACCGTGATCGGTAGAAACACCTCTGTATATCCTGTATGCTCTTTAAGAGGCGTGATCCCAGCCGGCTGTATAGTAAAATCTATGAATAACATTGTCGTTAGAGTAGAGGACTAATTCTATAAATTCACCAAGCAAAAACAAGGGAACGAGAAAACCGTGACTCTAAAAGAAGTAAACGGTTCGATTATAGAATGCTCAGGTGCACCAATAAATCCCATAGTGAATGATACATTCACTATGGGATTTATTGGTGTACCGCTCGGACTCGAACCGCAGGTGAGAGTCTGGGGAGTGAGCCGACCGCCGCCGGTGGCGGAGTCAAGGGAGGCGAACGAGTGGCAGCGGTCGATAAAATCGAGGAAAAGCGTAAGCCCGAAGATTTTATCGGGCACCGCAACAGGACACCGGCACCATAATACCTACCCTTATTTGATACTTTTCGTTCAGCAAGGGTAGGTATTTTTATATTCATTTTTACCCAGAAACAGGGTCATTTCCTAAACTTTGCAACGCATTTCCTTTTCTATCGCCAAGAAATTGAGTTTTTCCCGGTCTCCGTATTACCAAAATGCAACACAAATGCAGGATCGGCGGTTTGTTGACGATATAATAGGCTTAACCCACGGCTACTTGGGCGATGTAATTGCTGCTTTGGCCTTAATCTGCGCTGTCGGTGTGCAAAGGAAGAGACAGCCGGAGGGAAAACAGACCGTCCTTTGCCTCAAAGGAACACAGACCGCCATTGCGTTGGGCTATGGTCTGTATGCTGTAGCAGCCATAGCCGTGACCATCCCGTTCGGAAATAGGTAAGCCCTCCCGGATGGTTACTTGACCGGTATAAGGATTTTGAATTTGGATAAAGATTTTGTTCTGCTTGACATTGCAAAAAAACTCCACCCACTTATCAGACAGCTCCGACTGAGAAGATGCCCGCAGAGCATTTTCCAGACCATTGGAAATAACCGAGCACAGTTCGGTATCAGAAAGAGGGATGTCCTTGGGAAGCATGGTATTTATCTTCATCTGCACACCCAGACGCTTGGCCTTGTTGTTATAGGAGGAACAGAGCAGATTGAGGGTTTCGTTTTCGCAGTACCGTTTGGGGGTAATGGCATCCAAATCAGCCATTGAGGCGTTCAAAATCTCTTGTGCCTGCTCTATTTTGCCATCGGCCAACAATCCATTCAGCAAATTGATATGATGGCGTACATCGTGCCGGTAAACTGCCATTTGCTGATTGGTTTCATTGAGCAGAGCAATCTGGTCTTCGGAGGCGGCGAGGGTCTTTTTCAGCGCATTTCCGGCAGACTTGAGCACCATCTTCTCTCTAAGGTTCTTGTAGATGTAGGGCAGCAGGAAATAGAAGCCGAAGACTTCCAGATTAGGCAGCAAGCGGACCAAAAAACCGGAACGGGAATCCAAGGAGGAAATATCCACATTCATATACGCAAGGATGTAAATATAATATGCTACCGGAACCAGAGAGAACAGCAGGAAGAAGGAATTGTTGCTGTAGGTAAGCAAATAGCCAAAGACGCTGCGGAATACAAAAAATGCCATCAGAAGCATCAGCAGGTAGACGATGATGTGGCTGATCAGCACCCCCAGCATACCGACAGAGAACCGGTTATGCAGTATGTTGCCCACAATCATAGGCGGTGCGGAGAACACCAGCGCAGTCATGATCATAAAGCCGGTTTTGATAACTCCCCGCCTTGCGATGTACAGATACAGCAAAAACATAGGCAGATGCATATTAAGAAACAGCAGCCGTCCATACGCGGAGAAAGGGATCAGCGCGGAGAGCACCTCGTTGTACACGCACAGAAGCACGATAGCGCCAAGACTCACCCAGCGCATTTTCCGGCTAAGGGCTTTTATATCCACGCCCATTAAGATCCAAAGAAGAACAAACACGTAAACAAGGGTCAGTGCGGAGGATGATGCGGAAATATTCATAGGATCACTCCTTGCGGCTTCCGCATTGCGATACATAACCCGGATCATTTCTGCGGAATGCATAATCATACATTTTAATTGTATCACAGGAGAAACGGGTTGCCAACGACATTTCAGGACAAAAAAAGTACATTTCATACAGCATAGTGCAAAATGTGAAAAAATATGATATAAAATATTTGGATTGCTATACGCAAAATTGTAGCAAGAATCCTTTGCGGCAAGATAGAGGTGATATGGTGTGGTCAAGATAGCATTTTGCGACGATGACCTTTCTGTTCTTAACGAGCTGCGTGTGCTTTTGGATAAATATCGGGTAAAGCGCAACCAGGAGATCGAATATACTGCGTTTAACAGTCCGCTGGAGCTGCTCAACGAAGTAGAAAAGGGTGCTGCTTTTGACATTCTGTTTTTGGATGTTCTTATGCCCGGGCAGACTGGGATCAACGCAGCAGCAGAGATTCGGAATTTCGATAGCAATGTGAAGATCATCTTTTTGACTTCCTCTGCAGAATACGCAGTGCAGTCTTATACGGTAGGTGCGTATTTTTATCAGATCAAGCCTATCTGGGAGGAAAGCTTCTTTCGCTTGATGGATACCGCCATTGCAGCCTGTGAAAAGGAACGGGGAGAAAGCCTGGTTCTGCGATGCAAAGACGGAATCACTCGAATCGAGTTAAAGCATTTGGAATACTGCGAAGTAATCCACCGGACTTTGTTCATTCATTTGACTAGCGGAAAGGTTTTGGAAAGCACCGGCAGTCTGGATGGACTGAGCAAACAGTTGGAGCAGTATGATTGTTTCTTCCGTCCCCATCGTTCTTATTTGATCAATCTGGACTATGTGCAGACGCTATCCTATCACACCATTACTATGTCTTGCTTGACAGAGATTCCGTTACCTCGTGGAAAGCATCAAGAGGTTAAGGATGTTTACTTGAAGTATATGTGTAAAAATGGGCAGATGACGGTGTAAAGTCCAGGTAATTTGAGACGGTTTATTTGAATATGGGGCGCACTGTCGATTCAGTACCTTTTTAGTACGATTCGGGCAGTGCGCCCCCTTTTTATATGAAATGGGTCTATAATGCAGATAAGTATACTGGTCGAAGAATCAGTAAAAGAAAGTGCCGCTATGGCGTAGATCGTGGCCCCGATCATAGCAGCTTTATTAAGAGAAAAACTTTAACATATAACTGGAGGAAAGGTCATGGAGACAAGAAACAATCGTATTGGTGCATTGTTAGTGGCGATTGCCATGCTTTGCACACTGCTGGGAGGTGGGTTCCTGACCGGCTGTAATTCCAATGTAGCAGACGGCAAGAGCGCATACGAACTGGCAGTAGAAAATGGCTACACTGGTACTGAGCTGGAGTGGCTGGCATCTTTGGCAGGCGAAGCAGGCGCAGCCGGTGCAGCCGGCAAGTCAGCTTATGAGATCGCTGTTGAACATGGTTACACCGGCACAGAAGCCCAGTGGCTGGATTCCTTGTTCGGTGCAACCGGCAAGAACGGCACCGACGGTAAAGACGGTGTCAATGGCAAGGACGGTAAGGATGGCGCTCAAGGTGAAAAGGGCGAGCAGGGTGAGACCGGCGCTCAGGGTCCTCAGGGCGAAAAGGGCGATAAGGGTGAAACCGGTGCTCAGGGTCCTCAGGGTGAAAAGGGCGACAAGGGTGAGACCGGCGCTCAGGGTCCTCAGGGCGAAAAGGGCGATAAGGGTGAAACCGGCGCTCAGGGTCCTCAGGGTGAAAAGGGCGAGCAGGGTGAGACCGGCGCTCAGGGTCCTCAGGGCGAAAAGGGCGACAAGGGTGAGACCGGCGCTCAGGGTCCCCAGGGTGAAAAGGGCGACAAAGGCGACAAAGGCGATAAGGGTGACCAGGGCGAGACCGGCGCAGCCGGCAAGTCCGCCTATGAGATCGCTGTGGAAAATGGCTTTGAAGGTGACGTAGATGCATGGTTGGCATCTTTGACCCGTGAAGACGGCGCAGCCGGCAAGTCTGCTTATGAACTGGCTGTGGAGCACGGCTATCAGGGTTCCGAAGCCGAATGGCTGGCAAGCCTGAAGGGCGAAACCGGTGCGCAGGGCGTCCTGGGTGAAAAGGGCGACAAGGGTGATAAAGGTGATAAGGGCGACAAGGGTGACCAGGGTGAAACCGGTGCTCAGGGCGCTCAGGGTGAAAAAGGCGAAAAGGGCGATAAGGGTGACCAGGGCGAACAGGGTCAGACCGGTGCAACCGGTGCTGACGGCAAGTCTGCTTACCAAATCGCTGTAGAAAAAGGCTACGAAGGTTCTGAGATCCAGTGGCTTACCAGCCTGGTGGGTGCTGCCGGCAAGTCCGCTTATGAACTGGCAGTGGAAAATGGATTTGAGGGCGATCTGGTTGCATGGCTGGACTCTCTTGCCGGCAAAGACGGTGTGAGCGGTGTCAATGGCACCAATGGCAAGTCTGCTTACGAGCTGGCAGTGGAAAACGGTTTTGATGGCTCTGTGACCGAATGGCTGGCAAGCCTGGTTGGTGCAACCGGCGCAACAGGTGAAAAGGGCGACAAGGGTGACCAGGGCGAACAGGGTCAGACCGGTGCAACCGGTGCTGACGGTAAGAGCGCCTATCAGCTGGCTGTCGATCTCGGCTATCAGGGTTCCCAGCAGGAATGGCTGGCAAGCCTGGTTGGCGCAGCCGGTCAGAACGGCACCAACGGTAAATCTGCTTACGAGCTGGCAGTTGATAAGGGTTACGAGGGTTCTGAGGAAGAATGGCTCAGCTCCCTGGCTGGCAAGAACGGTCTGTCTGCCTATGAGATCGCTGTCAAGAACGGCTTCGAAGGTGACGAGGCTGCATGGCTGGCAAGCCTGAAGGGTGAAACCGGCGCAAAGGGCGACAAGGGCGAAAAGGGTGACAAGGGCGATAAAGGCGACAAGGGCGATAAAGGCGACAAGGGTGAGACCGGTGCGCAGGGCATCCAGGGCATCCAGGGCGTCAGCGTTGTTAATGCCTATATCAACAATGAAATGCACCTGATCCTGGTTCTGAGCGACGGCTCCGAGATCGATGCCGGTTATGTGGGCGTCGAAACCGGCAGCGGTCAGAATCCTCCTGCAGCAACGACTTATACCGTCATCTTCCTGGATTACAACGGCACCGAGCTGAAGAGGGAAACCGTGGAAGCCGGCAAGGCAGCCACCGCTCCTGCCGATCCTACCCGTTCCGGCTATGCCTTTGCCGGTTGGGACAAGGCATTCGACAATGTGACCGGTGATTTGACGGTTACTGCTACATATGCAAAGGACAACTCCCCTACATTAACAATTAGTAATGAAACGGCGGAAGCTGGTGATACCAAAGTTGAATTGATGGTTGCGCTGGAGAATAACCCTGGCATTATCGGTTTGACAGTCAGACTTGAGTACGATGATACCGTACTGACTGCTACCAGAGCAGGTACTGAGGAAGCCTTCGACGAGCTGAGCTACCAGAAGCCTGCGAACTTCAAAAACGGCTGTAAGCTGATCTTCTATGCAGCAGAAGTGGAAGAAGTCCTGGACGGTGACGCTTTCTATATCCGATTTGATGTAGCTGATGATGCAGCACCGGGAACTTATCCTGTGAGACTGGTTATCGAGCAGGCATTGGATACAGACAGTGCGGACGTAACAGTTCTCGTGATTAACGGCTACATCACTGTAGAATAAGTGTTTTACAAACAATAAGCATTTACAGGAGGAACAAGCAATGAAAAAAAGAGTGATAAGTTTCATTTGTATGATCGTTCTTGTGCTGACAATGCTTCCTGCTACGGCATTTGCGACGGAAACCACCGCACCTGCGGTGGTCACCGTTGAGCAGGTATGGGCAACTGCCGGACAAACTGTCGAGGTAGATGTCAGCATCCAGAACAACCCGGGCGTTTTGGGCGGTACATTTACAATTTCCTGGTCAGACGGTCTGGAATTGATCTCTGCCAAAAAGCAAGAAGCTTTTGACGAATTGAATTACCAGAAGCCCAGTAATTTTAACCCTGCCGGTACCAACTTTATCTGGTACGGCGACTCCATTTCCGAAGCTTTGGATGGCACATTTCTGACCTTGACCTTCAAAATCAGCGAAAATGCCACCCCGGGCAAGAAGCAGGCAGTCAACATCGTAGCAAAGCAGGTTCTTGACACCAAGCAGAACGATGTACAGACCACCTGCGTCAGCGGTGGCGTTCAGGTAATCGATTATGTGCCCGGTGACGTCAACAGCGATACGGTGGTGGACCTGAAGGACGTGATTGCACTTGTGCAGTACGTTTCCGATGACTGTATGACCAATCCTGACGGATTTAATATTTCTTTGGCTGAGCATGCAGCCGACGTCAATGACGACGGTGTGATGGACTTGCGTGATGTGATTCAGATCTGTCAGTATGTTTCCGATGGCTGTGTGACAGACCCCGATGGATTTAACATTACACTGAAACCCTCTACCAAATGCTTGCACATTGATATGACAGAAGTGCCTTACAAGGCTGTTTCTTGTACGGAAGACGGCAATGTTACCTACTATGTCTGCGATGATTGCGGCAAGTACTTTAATAATGCTGAAGCGACTGTCGAGCTGACCTGGAGCCAGATCGTTCTGGTGTCCGAGGGTCATAACGAAGTGATCGATGAGGCAGTTGCCCCCACCTACACTTCTACCGGCCTGACCGAAGGCTCTCACTGCTCTGTCTGCGGTGAAGTCTTTGTGGAGCAGGAGGAAGTTCCTATGCTCCAGGCAAAGCATCACTCCATTACTTACCGTAACCTGAACGGTGCGGAAAGCCCTGAACCCAGCCAGTATGCTGAGCACACCGGTCTGGACGAGCTGCCCGTACCCGAAGCACCTGGCTATACCTTCAAGGGCTGGTACACTGCTTCTGAGGGCGGTACTGTTGTGGACTACATCCCCGCAGGCAGCACCCAGAACTATATCCTCTATGCAAGATGGGATCTGGTGACTTACACCATCAATTACTTTGAAACTCCCGAAAACAGCAATGTTACCTCCTACACCGTGGAGGACGAGATCTACCTGAATAATCCCAAGTGGAGCGGTCTGGGCTTCACCGGCTGGACCGACCCGTCAAACAGTGTCCAGACCGAAGTCCGTGACAACAATACCTACTACAAAATCCCCGCAGGAACCACCGGTAATCTGAACCTGACCGCCAACTGGAAGCTGATGCGTAACGTGGCTACACCCAGCAACAACAATGTGATGCTGGCAGAATATTACGAAGATGCCGGTTACTATTCCTTTATCGTGGAACTGGGCACTTTGGAGCATGTGGTTCTGGAAGAACTCAGCGGCTCCACCCCTGATCTGTATAACCACACCGGTGCGGCTGACTTTGAACTGAGTGTGGAAAACTCCATCTCTATGGAGCAGGGTATTGCCGATTCCATCGCCAAGACCATCTCCAAGTCTGTTGCCACCTCCAGCGAGTGGGAGGAGAGCAAGGAATGGGCAAAAGAAAACTCCATCGAGCACAGCACCAACGAATCCATCGGTATTGAGATCGGTAAGGAAGATTGGCCTGTCAAGACCTCCATTGAAGCTGGCTATGGCTATGCCAACACCAGCGGTCAGTCCTGGGGCGGAAGCTCTGTCCAGGGCGGCAGCTACGGTGAGGAGACAGAAAGCGGCGAAGAGGTAGCCTCCGAGCTGTCCTTTGTGGAATCCATGGGCACTGCTACCACTACAACCATCACAGTTTCCAAGGATTCTCCTGAGGGCTATTATGCCTATGTCCGGGCAGGCAATATCCGGGTCTTTGGTATTGTGACCTATGTTCCCGAAACCGGAGAATACAAGCTGAATACCTACAGTATGCTGGACAATATGCACACCATGCTGCTGTATTACCCCGACATCAACTCCCTGAACCATCCCACCTGTGAGACACTGAGCTACTCCATCCCCGTGGATAAGATCCTGGCGTCTGTTGAAAATAGCTACTTCGTCAAGTACCACGCAAACAGCGGTGAAGGCGAAATGCACAAAACCATCCACTCCGTAGGAGGCGCTGAGGAGCTCAAGCCCAATCAGTTCACCAAGACCGGCTACACCTTCACCAACTGGGAACAGTACGAAACCAACCCCGCAAACGGTGAATCCTTTGTTGAGGGTGAAGAGAAGATCATCGTATCCACCTACACCGACGGTCAGGTCATCCGGGATATCGCAAACAAGGGCGAGCTGGTGCATCTGTATGCTGTGTGGACGGCCAATCCCTATACCGTCACATTCGATGGCAACAAGCCCAGACTGACGAACTCTCAGCTGGATAATGTCCCAGCAGATATTTCTGCCACCTATGACCAGAGCTTCACCCTGCCTGCCGCTCCCTACCTGCCCGGCTACACCTTCGGCGGCTGGTACGCAGAGAGCGATTGTCAGACTAAGATTGGCGATGCCGGCCAGGTGGTGCAGAACCTCACCGCTGAGGCAAACGGCACCGTGACCCTGTACGCCAAGTGGACAGCCAATACCTACAAGCTCATCTTCAATGCCAACGGCGGTACCGTCGGTACGACAAGTGTGAATGCGACCTTCGATGCTGTGAAGCCCAGCAGCCTGCCCACGCCCACCAGAGAGAACTACGCCTTCCTGGGCTGGTACATTGGCGATACGAAGTATGATCCCACCGGCTACTGGATTACCTCCAGCGATGTGACTGTTACCGCTAAGTGGGTGAAGAATTATGGCGAATTCAAGCACAGATGGGATGGCGGAGATAACACAGCGGATCAACTGGTCTGGGATGATGAGGGCAACGACGAGCCCGGCCATTTCACAGAAAAGATCAACCCCGGCTTTGACAAGCAGGCGCTGATCGATGCAGGCTACACCAAGCTGGTGGTCAAGTTCACCTTCCAGATGAAGGAATGGGATCAGGGCAATCAGGGCCTGTACTTTGCCTGCCATTGGGACCCCGCAGGCGATACCATCAAGGAATGGAAGTGGGACAGCACCCCCAGCGGCTGGCAGTGGCGATTTGGCACAAAGGATAACAAACCCCTCTATGAGACCGTCACCATTAATCTGACCGACGAAAAGATCGGCTCCCAGTGTGAGTTCTGGACCTGGCACTATGCCTACGGCAGCGGCAACGATGCATGGTGGCTGGGAGATACCCACTACATATTCGAAGCCATCAAGTAAAACCTTACCACATACATTAAAACAGATTATCCCATAGCAAACACCCCGGCGGGAATTTTCCCGCCGGGGTTTAAACATTACAAAGGAAATGGTGAGCTTTTGCGTCTCGGCACCAGCCGTTTAACGAATGCAACGCTCTGTCGCTTAGCGTTGCATTGTATCAAATTGTGTAGTATATGCCATAATACCTACCCTTATTTGATACTTTTCGTTCAGCAAGGGTAGGTATTTTTATATGTCAGACAAAATACATTGAAATGCCATATAAACTGTGATAACATAATTATACTTCAAATAATAAGCAAAAAGGGGATGACAATCGTGTCCAATGCGTTTTATTATGAAGATAACTATTATTTGCTGCCGAACATATTTCCGGATTATAGCAGTTTTCTGGATGCCGTACATAATGGGACTCTGCCCATGGAATTACATGCCATTCCCTTGAGAGAAGACCACGGTATTCGAAATTTCAGTGTTATGAAAGGTCGCAGCATGGCTCCGTATTTCCTGCGTGGGTATAACGATGCGCCGTGCAGCGTTGTGATAAAAAATGCGGACAACATATATCCGGTACATGCAGAGGTATATAGTCAAGAGGAATACAACGCAAAACTGCGGGAATTGATATTAAAAAAGTGTCCGGGATGTTTGCGATATAAACCGCTTTCTAACCGTGTACAAAGCTTAAATGGACATTTTGAGGAAATGAGTTTGGATGGTGTCTGTCTTTTCCGACAGGAAACGAAGCCTACTCCCCGCATTTTTCATGACCATCTTTTTTCGTTCGGTGGGTTTTATAGGCGTTTCAACTTTTTCGACAAATCCGCTTCGGAAATGCTGAAAGAATTGAAGACATGGTTTTATGTCCGTTATGCCAACGCGGAATTAATGGATAGCGGAACGCACAAAGAACTGATCCTAACGGGACACAAAAAGGAAATTCTCCTTCCAGTTCTTACAAATGCCATTGCCGACTATCTGAACAGCATTACAAACCATGCTTACAGCATACGATATACTGACCATTTGACCGATATTCAAGAATGGCTTGATAATGCGGTTTCTAATGAAAACGAAATAACTTTTCAGCAAGAATGCAAGAAGTATGGTGTTTCTATCGGTGTGTTGGAGTATGACACAGACGCAGCAGAGAAGATTCGAAAATCCTTGAAACCTATGGCAGATCATTTTTGGATGTTTCCGCTATTTCAGACCGACGGAAAAGAATATTATCTGTTGGCAGACACTTCATATGTCTTAAAGGAGCTTCGCTACAGAAGTCCAATGTTGCAATCTTATCACACACGAATCGGCATCTATGGTCAGCAAGGGAACAAATCCTACGAAATTTCCTTTGATATGCTCTGCAGCGAATTGTAATCTTGCGTGCAGAGACGTTTAACGAATGCAACGCTCTCACCGTTAGCGTTGCATTGTATCAAAATGTGTAGTATATGCCAATAAATCCTATAGTGAATGATACATTCACTATGGGATTTCAGAGTGTCAAAGAACCCCCAAACCGTCAAAATATAAATTTAAATATTTTGATTCATACCGTAGGGGACGGGTTTCCCGTCCCGTATGCAATTTCCTAAATCGCCTTGCTACGCAATATATTTGACTTACTGCGCAACGCTCCCCTCTCGAGTATCCACATACACTTCGGGGTCGCGTTGCTTGTCTTTGGCGCTTCTTTGACCTCTGCCAGTCTGTCAAAAACCAAGTTTTTTTGACAGACTGACAAAAAACTTCCAATAAGCCCCCGTTTCTGGTATAATAAAGGAAACGGGGGGTGCTTTTATGGAACAATGGAGAAAGGACGCAAGAAGTGAAGCAATTATTGTGGATTTAGAGGCATTAGTGCCTCAAGATCATCTGCTTCGTAAGATAGAAAAGGTAATGGATTACGAGTGGCTGTATGAACGTTTAGATCCGTATTATTGCCACGACAACGGCAGACCCGGCACAGATCCTGTTGTTCTCATAAAGATGGTGCTTATACAGCATCTGTTTGGTATTCCGTCACTTCGTCAGACGCATCAACGAATCCAAGACACACTTTCCTACCGTTGGTTCCTAGGGTACGGTTTATTGGACGAGATTCCTCACTTTGCTACGGTGAGCTATGCCTTCTGCAAGAGATTTCCGGAAGAACTGGCGGCAGAAATTTTTGAACACATTCTCAACAAAGCACTCAACAACCGAATGGTAGACCCCAGTATTATTTTCATTGACGGAACCCATATCAAAGCCAGTGCGAACAAAAAGAAGTTCCAAAAGGAACAAGTAGCAAAGGCAGCAAAAGTATATTCCGGACAGTTGCGTAGAGAGGTTAATGCGGAGCGTGAAGCATTAGGCAAGAAGCCTATTGAAGAAGATGATGACAACGATCCGCAGAACCCTACCGGTGGTGGAACAACTGAAAAGACCGTATCCTCAACTGACCCGGATAGTGGAATGTTTGTTAAGGGAGAACACGAACGACAGTTTGCTTATGAAGCCCATACGGCGTGCGACAGCAGAGGATTTGTATTAGGTGTAGAAGTAACCGCAGGTAATGTACACGATAGTGTAGCGTGGGATAACCTATATGACAATGTAACACATAAGCACACAGTACAGTTTGTAACAATGGATGCCGGATACAAGACCCCTTGGATTGCAAAGAAGACCTTGGATGATGGTAAAGTTCCAGTTTTACCCTACACAAGATACAATGGAAACCAGGATAGATATAAACCTTGGGAGTATACCTATGACTCTATAAATGACACCTACACCTGTCCCCGTGGAGGAATATTGAGACATACCACTACAGACCGGGACGGCAAGAGAACCTACCGCAGCACACCGAAGGAGTGCGTCAACTGTCCTTGCAAAGCGAAGTGCGGAGCAAACGAAAAGGGACAAAAGTTATACACAGCTCATATTTGGCAGGAGTATCTGGATTTGGTAGAACAGATACGAAAGACACAGCGTGCGAGAGATATTTATGCACAGCGCAAAGAGACGATTGAACGAGTCTTTGCGGACGCGAAAGAAAAGCACGCAATGAGATATACACATCATAGAGGCTTGGCCGCAGTCACAAGATGGGTCAGGCTTAAATATGCTGCCATGAATCTGAAAAAGCTGGCAAATTGGAGTTGGAATAACTCCTTTTTCTCACAGATATTGCTCATATTTACACCTAAATACGCCAAAACCCCTGTTTTCGTTAGGTGAAAACAGGGGTTCTTTGACAGACTGAAATCCTATAGTGAATGATACATTCACTATGGGATTTGTTTTTGTACCGCTTGGACTCGAACCGCAGGTGAGAGTCTGGGGAGTGAGCCGATCACCGCCGGTGGCAGAAATACTTGGTGTCCCCGCAAAGCAGGCTTTGCGGGGAAAGGAGAAGCCAAGACACAGGTGGAATTTTCCACTTGCGGAAAATGTAACATTGTGGCTTGTGCTTTGACGAAGCGAGTGGCAGCGGTCGATAAAATCGAGGAAAAGCGTAAGCCCGAAGATTTTATCGGGCACCGCAACAGGAAACCGGCATATTACACACCTCTTAACCGACCCTTATTGATACAATTCGTGTCATTCAGGGCCGTTTTTTATGTTTGTATTGCAACAGTCAAGCATTTCCGATATAATAATACCAAAGGTGGTGAACCCAAGTGAAAAAGTTACGCGGAAAAAAGTTGGTTATCCTGGTTTCTTTGCTCGTTGTTTTCCTGATCATACTCTTCGCAATTATTACTGCGGTCAATATTACACATTACGGCAAAGTGGATGAGAAAGCGCATTGTGATGTGGCGATCATTTTGGGCGCGGCAACATCAGACGGAGAAGTTTCCCCTGTGTACCGCGAAAGAATCAATCACGGCATTTGGCTTTATGAGAACGGATATGTTGATTATTTGATCCTGACCGGCGGAATCGGCAACGGAAACGAAATATCGGATGCCTTTGCAGCAAAACAATATGCAATCAAAAAGGGTGTTCCCGAACAAGTAATATACATTGAAGAAAAATCCACGATCACCGAGGAAAACCTGGAATACGCAAAAGCAATCATGGATGAGCATTCGTTAGATACGGCGATCATCGTTAGTGATCCGCTACATATGAAGCGAGCTATGTTAATGGCAAGTGACTACGGTATAGATGCCTGTTCCTCCCCAACACCAACAACTATGTACAGAAGTGCAAAAACACAGATTCCATTCTTGGCAAGGGAAGTGTTTTTCTATATCGGATATTCGATTGTCAGGGTGTTCCGGTGATTTAACGAATGCAACGCTCGGAGTAACTGCGTTGCATTGTACAAAAAAGTGTAGTATATGCCATAATACCTACCCTTATTTGATACTTTTCGTTCAGCAAGGGTAGGTATTTTTATATTCATTTTCACCCCAAAACAGGGCCATTTCCTAAACTTTGCAACGCATTTTCCTTTCCGTTGCCCAGGGATTGTGCTTTTCCACGGCCTCCGGATTGCCGAAATGCAACATGTTGTGCTTTCATTTCGTTAAAATACCGCAATTCGTTAAACAACTGGTATTCGTTATACAACCGAAATTACTAAAATAAAACCGGCATATTTGGTAAACTTAGCTACTTGCATACTTTCGGCAGCAGAGTTAACATCACACCCACACTTGGGAGGTGATGACAATGCAAACCCTTTTAGAACTACTGAGGCGTTGCGCGGAGAGCCATAGCTTTGAAACCGGTGATCCGGAAAACAGAACGGTGCTGGATCAGCTGTTCTGCGCATACCAGGATTCACACGAAACCGATCCGCCGGAAATCAAGGACGGCTTCAAAGAACTGGACGCTTATTTAAGACAGCTATCGCTGGAGGACAACAATGCGGGCTGGAACCTATGCTGCCGCCTTTGCACAGCCTATGAACGGAAAGCCTGAAGACCTTGGTAAAGGCAATGTACAATTACTATTTGGCAGCAGAAGCTTTCTGCCTGAATGTAAACTAAATGACCCAAAACAGAAACCCAGTTATGCTTGTTATTTCTGTAGTAACATTAATTTCTAGCGAGGCAAACCAAATCGGTACAACAGAATAAAGCGCAATTAGGACGAATTGGCAGATAAACAAACCCAGTCCTGCTGGGGGGCTCCCCAACAGGACTGGGTTTTGTTTCGTGCAGATGTTTCTGCGAGATGGTTGTATCAAGTGCCTTGGCGTAGGATGTGCAGGTAGTCCTCATAGGCGAAGACGCGGTTACGGGCGGCGTTGGTGGTTTCCTTCAAAATGCCAAGCTCTTGCAGCTTTCTGACAGCGGTAGCGGTGGTATTATAGCTGATACCCAAGTCTGCCGCGGTTCGCTTAATATCAATAATGGGATGCTGCTCCAAATAGTCGAACAAGGCACGGAGGTTATCTTTGCTCCGTGAGGGCTTGGGAAGTCGTGCAACATTGTTATCGTGAAGGGCTGACAACTTCTGTGAGGACTCCAATGCGTCTACTGCAGCACTGCTGACGGGCGTTTTCGTCCCCATTTTTGGCCTGAAGAAGCAGCTGATCCATCTCATTTTGGGGTAAAACTTTCAGCCGGGCGGTATTTACACCGCAGATCTCTACTTTTCCCTGCATAGGTGTCCTCCTGTAAGGTAATTTTGTACCCTTACAGTATTTCCCGGAACAGTAAAATCATACAGAGAACTTTCAGTAGCAGAGTCCAAAAAAGCTCCCTCGGATGAGGGAGTTTTTTAGTGAGGAAGCCCCTTTTTGTGCAATTTCGTTTTTACCGACATCCAAGGATTATTCGATGATCAGGTCGGGGTCTTCGCTGAAATGCTTCAGCATTACGATGGGGTCGCAGGAAGAGGGATTGTGAATAACAACGCCCTTCTTAGCGGCAGCCTCTGTGACAAAATACTCGTCGTTGGTCAGCTGACCAAAACGAATCTGCGTCGGCGTTTCCAGTGCCCACTGATTCAGAGTGCCGTGTCCCTGAAGCATAATCAGGCCGTAAGCTGCACTGTCGTGAATAGTAACGGTTTGCCCGGGAAGGACGGTGAGCCGCTTGGCACTGGCCAGGGGACACTTGTAGCAGATCCATTCCTCCACATAGCCTTCCATTTCTTCCGGAGGACGAACCGGCTTGGGTGCCATAAAATAGTGCTTATGGAACTGAGGATCTACGTTTTTCTCCCAGTCGAGTACATCCACCAAATGGTCGTAATCGCCTAACTTGTCTTCAGGGGTGTCCTTCCACAGCAGGTTTTCCGGCACGGCGTGATCGCCCCACAGAACGGACTGGTACATCGCAAATACATCGGAAGCGAATTGGGGCTCATAGGTACACAGAGTGCCCGGTGCGTGAAGTACACCGGCAGGCACATCATAGCCGGTATCCACTTCCAGCTTATAGGCTCTGGACAACTCCAAAATTTTATTATCGCCCTTGGTGAAGTTCATCAGGGATTCTTTTAAATCTTCTTTGGTAGTACCGGGGTTCAGGCCAAAATAGGTTTCTGCCCGTTCTGCCCGGTAGTTGTTCATTTGGGCGGGGAAGAAGTACATCTCCGGCTTGCCCAGCTGACCGGTGAGGGCGGCGTGTTCATTGCGGTGATGGATGTGGTGGGGCAGAGGACCCTGGTTATCAAAGAATTTGGAGTAAGCAGGCCATCTGCCGTATTTGTTCCACAGATCAGAGCCGATGATTTGCTCTTGTAGCAGCTCTACCATATCTTTTAAGAGCATTTTCTTGCTGCCATCGGCACTGACTACATAGGAAAGACCTTCGTCAGCAGGTGTCTCCGGGCCGTTTTCTGCGTGGGTGGTGGAGGCAAACCAACGCTCGTCGATACCGCCACGTTCCAGACCCAATGCGTAATAATCATCGGGATGAAGCTTCAGTCTTCTGCCGGGACGGCAGAAGGAACGGGGAACCCATGCGGGGGCAAGCCGCAGGACACCGTTACCTTCCTGCAATAATTCCTGGGCAAGTGTTTTGTTTTCCATAATCATTCCTCCTGTAATTGTAGTAGATATAGGTCGTAAATGTGCAGGGGTCTGGCTGTAAAGGTGGTACAGCCGTTGTGGTACTCAAATGGAACATGGGCATTATCCGGTGCCAGCAGCACCTGCTTTGGAGCTGTGGCGGTGGAAACGGAAACGGTAAAAGACGGCTCGTCAATAACATACTCATCTTCCGTCATATGTACTGCGTGGATCAGGGTTCGGTTTTCCTGCCGGAACATGGTCAGTTCCACATTTTTGGAGGCGGTGGAGGAGAACGCATAGGCAGGATTAAAAAGGGTCATGAGGTTTGTAAAGATTTTGCCGTATTCATAGATATCCACTGCCTCCAAATTTACGGCAGACCAGATCACTGTACCCTTGCCCACTTTCTTTTTGATCATGAGCGGCTGCTGTGTGGCAACACCGGGGGGATTGGAGTGGATGGATGCAAATTTAAAGTCCTTAGAACCGGTATAAGGCAGTGTCAGTGTGGCGAGAATCTCGCTGTCCTCCGAGGGCGTGATCAGGGGGGCGGTGCCGTTAAAGGGCAGGGGGTACTTGGCATTAAACCCTAAAAAAAGTTCTTCGTATGGGGCGGCAGGGGCAATATAAATATGATTTTCCTCTGTGCGCCCCTGAATCTTACAATCTAAAATCCGGCTGATAAATTCAGCACTTTCCAGACCGCTCAGATAAAGATTACCACCCTCACGGACGTAGCTTTCCAAGCGATCGAAATCATTTGCATCGATATCGGTAATGGAGGGGACTACCAAAATCTGATAGTTATCCAGCGTGTGGAAAACGCCGGTCACACCGAAGGGAATATGGTGGCAGATCAGGGTTTTGGTAAGGGTTTTCAGGGCAGGCATCATATGGTATTCCTCACCCCGGGGATTATAGCGGGAAGTGGGATTATAGTAGATGCCGATATCCTCCACCATCTTGCCGCCAAAATAAGGCTCGTACCTACTCTCAAAGCCAAAAACTTTTCCCATCGTTTCGTAAAACCGGGAGTCGGTCGTGCCGATCGGATCTAAGGCATCGATGACCATAGACGCACCGTGGTGGGCTGCGGTGGCCATTACTTCAGTCAGAAGCTGGTCGTGGGTCTTAGTCAGGGTATGCACGCTCAGCCGGGGCTTGCAACGGGAGAACATATAGTCAAATGGCTGATTTTTGGTGACATTTTTGTAGAATTTGCAGGCTGCAGAATGATTGTAAATACCGCCGTAAAGGTCGCCGCCCACATAGTCGCTGGCCTGCGCCACCTCGAAGCCGCAGCACAGGGAGGCATCGTGGGAGATAGCCGCTGCATAGTTGTATTCTACAGAAATCCGGGGATTGATGTTCTGAATCCAATCGGTGATGGACTGAATAAAATCCCCCATCCATTGCCGCTTTTTCTGAAGCAGCGTGGGATAGATTGGGTCAGTTGGGTCATCCGAGGGGATAGATCCGCCCACTTCTGCTTCCCAGCGGGCACGGCAGTGGGGGCAGTGGCAGGTGTGCTCCCAGAAGGGCATATCAAAAAACAGTCCCTCCAAAGTAAAGTAATCCAGCATTTCCTGCACCTGAGTATACACAAACTGCCGGTAGTCCGGGTTGTTGGGACAGCACAGACCGTAACGGTAGGAGGGGGCGGTGCTGAAATCCATAGCCTGGCTCTGCGGCTGGGGATTTTCACGCTGGGATTTTCCGTCTGGACGGTGCATCCGCCAGTCCGGGTGGGCATCGTGCTCCCGGGTGTTGAAGATCAGGCTGTAATAGCCCACCACGGGCATACCCTTTTCCCGACACAGATCCACCGTTCGTTTTATAAGATCCTCCCGACCAACCAGAGCCTTGTGCATCTGCCCGGTTTTGGTGGGATAGTAGCAAAGACCCACATGAGATTGCAGATAAATCATGGGATTTTGTACTTTTGCGGTGATTAAGTCCTGCACATATTTTTCAGGGCTGAAGAGACTTAAAAACTGCTCGTCCCAATCCTCAATGTGCATATCGCAAAGATGCCTGCGATAGGCGGTTTGGTACCACATAGAACCACGCTCCTTTTGCTTTTGCGTAACCGATGATGAAATTGTCTGTGGTTACTTTGATAGTAGCACAGGTCAAAGAAATAGCAGTAGGCTATTTGATTATAAAATAGGATAAATCGTTAAAAATTTGACTTATACGCATAATACTACTATAATAAACGAGAGGTGATGGGTGTGATAACCAAACAAACGGAAAAACTGCGTCAGGTGATGAAGGATTTAAGCCTTTCCACGGAGGTTCAGTGTGCACTGTTTGATGAAAAGGGGCGCATTATATGTGAGTATCCACGTCAGATGGTTGCTTTTTGCGGTCGTGTGCGGCAGCTGCCGGAGCTGAAAGCACGGTGTTTTGCCTGTGACCGCTATGGCTTTGACAAAGCAAAGGCCAATCAGGGGACTTGTACTTATACCTGCCACATGGGGTTGACCGAGTGTGTAGCGCCCATCATAAAAAAGGGAACGGTGATCGGCTATCTGATGCTGGGGCAAACGGTAGAAACAGAAAATATTGAACAGATTCATAAGGCAATTGCCAATTTTCCTGAGGAGGCGTACAGAGGTAAGCTTCGCGAGGAGTTGAAAGAGCTGCCTCACTTCAGCCGAAAAAAGCTGCAGGCTATTGCCAATGTGGCGCAGATGTGCACCTCTTATTTGTGGCTGATGGATCTGATCACCATGCGGGGAGATCCCACGGCTTTTGCTATTGAGGAATACATTACTGCCCATCTGGCAGATGAGCTGTCTGTGGAGCTGATTTGTAAGGAATTCGGTATATCCAAAACCTCTTTATACCTGCTCTCTCAGGAGTATTTCGGGACGGGAATTACCCGGTATATCCGGGGTCGGCGTATGGAAAAGGCGATGCAGCTTTTGGAAGAAAAGTCTATGCCGGTCAGCAATGTGGCGCAGGCGGTGGGCTATATGGATGCCAGCCACTTTACCAGAGTTTTTAAGCAGCATACCGGCTGCACACCGACGAAATGGCAAAAAACATAGTAAAAAAGGGCACCTCTAAAATCTTTTTTAGAGGTGCCCTTTTGTTATTTATGTTTTTTTCGATATTCCGATGGCGTCATGGAAAAGGTCTTTTTGAAAAGGTGATTAAACGCGGACAAAGAGGTGTAGCCCACCTTCTCGGAAATCTGCAATGTGGTCATGGAGGTGGTGCGCAGAAGCTGCTTGGCGTAGGTCAGCTTCTTCTCTGTGACATAGCTTGCGAAGGTGATGCCGGTATATTCCTTAAACAAAACCGCCAGCCGGGAGTAGGAATAGGGCGTGGCTTGGGACAGTTCTTTCAGTGACAGGTCAAAATTGGCAGGCGTGCTGATATAGATTAAGAAATTGTTGAACCAAACCGGATATTTTAAGTCAAAGACCGTATCCTGCTCCAAAAAGATCAGCATCAACTGAGCAACCAGCAGTTTGGCACTTGCCTCATACTGCTCTTTCGGAAGATTTTGGGTATAAAGGCATTTGTCGTAGATGCTGTTCAGGTCTGATTCGTTAATGGAAAAGGACAGTGGTCTCTGGGCGTTGATCAGCTCGTTCGGGTCCCGATGAGGCCGCAGAAGCTGCTCTGCAAACTGGGAAGAGAAGATAAAATTGATATTCTGATAGTTTTGTGAGGCGGCGGAAGAAAAGCGCAGTGCGTGCAGGTCGTTGGGCCGTATCAGCCAGGCGTCACCGCGCTTACAGAGCTTTTCCTGACCGTTGATGGTATGCATAATTTCGCCCTGCATAACAACAAAGATCTCCCAATGCTCATGGGTGTGCAGAGCGGGATAATCAACGTTTTTCCAGTGAAATGCAACATCCAAATTATGGTAGGGACTGGCTAAATCAATGGAGGCTACAGGATCAACCTGACCATTATTCGCAAAATGGGGTGTATTCATATCATTCATATATCCCGAACTCCTTTCGGAAAAGGTATGAGGTGTGCTGAAAACATACTATCATATTTGTTGAAAAGATAAAAGACCTCAGTGAAAAATAGCAAATTTACAGTCAATATCCACAAGAAGTATGCGCAAAAAGATGTTAAAATATTGATGTATTTCACAATAGGAGTGATATTACCATGAATAAATGGAAAAAAATCACATTTAGCGAGCAGTGGAAAATTGCATATATTGCCCACGAGGCTGTAGATACCCAATCGGTTCCCAAAACAGTTGCGGAGCTTGCTTCTTACGGGGAAGGACAGATGACAGTCCATGTGCCGATAGAGTTTGCGCTGGCACTGGAGGAGAACGGAATTGTTCCTGAGATATATAAGGATCAAAATGTTTTAAAACTTCAAAAATATGAAAGCTATCATGTCTTTTACGGCTGCAGCTTTTCCTATCAAAAAAGGGAGGGCTATATTCCGGAATTGGTATTCGAGGGACTGGATACCATTTGCGAAATTTGGCTCAACGGACAGCTTTTGGGAAAAACGGAAAATATGTTTATTCCCCATACATTCCGGCCGAACAATCTGGTGGACGGGGAAAATGAGCTGGTTCTGCATTTCCTGCCTGTAACTATGGAAGCCCGAAAGTACGAGGTCAAAGCCGGCAATACCCACATGCCCTATAACTTTGATTCCCTGCATATCCGAAAGGCGCCTCATAGTTATGGCTGGGATATTATGCCCCGAATCGTTACCTGCGGTATTTTTCGCCCGGTATATCTGCAATACCGTCCTGTAGAGAGCATTAAGCAAGCATACCTGATGACGGTATCAGCGGATAAAAAGAAAAAAGAGGCATCCTTGCTGTTTTTCTATGAGCTGGATATCGAGTCGGCAGATTTGTCTTCGTATACCATAGAAATAGAAGGCGTTTGCGGTGATAGCAGGTTTTTTGCAAAAAAGCGGTTATGGAGCGTGGCAGATCAGATCTTTATGGAGGGTCTGCAGGATATCAAACTGTGGCAGCCCAAGGGAAGCGGCACTCCCTATCTGTATGATGTCTGCGTTACCTTAAAAAAGAATAACGCAGTGCTGGACAGCAAACGATTCCGTACAGGTATCCGCACGGTTGCGCTGGAGCGTACCAGTCTGACGGATATGGAAATGTCCGGTAAGTTCCAATTCGAGGTAAACGGAGAAAAAGTCTTTATTTTGGGTACAAATTTTGTGCCTATGGATGCGTTCCACTCCAGAGACCGGCAGCGTTTGCCCAAAGCGTGTGAGTTGCTGGATGATATTGGCTGTAATGCCATCCGGCTGTGGGGTGGCAATGTTTACGAAGATGATTATCTGTATGATTTCTGTGATGAGCACGGCATTTTGATCTGGCAGGACTTTATGATGGCCTGCGGCTTGTACCCCCAGGGACAGCGGATGCAGGAGATGCTTTATACAGAAGCGACAGCGGTGGTGAGAAGACTGCGTCAGCACCCCAGTATTTTGCTGTGGGCCGGAGATAATGAGGTGGATCAATTTGCTTACTGCACTACTTTCCGTCGCAATCCCAACGATAATGTTCTCACACGACAGGTGCTGCCTGCGGTGATTCGGGAGGAAGACCCTGCAAGACCTTACCTGCCCAGCTCTCCGTTTATTGACGGGCAGTGTTTTGGAAAGGATCCCGGCCTGTTCTCTGAGCAGCATTTGTGGGGACCGAGAGATTATTTCAAAAGTACATATTACAGTAAAAATATTGCCCATTTTGCCAGTGAAATGGGTTATCACGGTTGTCCTGAACCGGCATCTATCTACAAGTTTATCTCCCGGGAAAAGGTGTGGCCGTGGCAGGAGAATGAAGATTGGATCATTCACTGCTCCAATCCTGCCAAGGAGGGCCCCTGGACATACCGTATCAAATTGATGGCAGATCAGATTCGGGAACTGTTCGGTTTTGTTCCCGAGAATATAGAAGATTTTGCTCTCGCCAGTCAAATATCTCAGGCAGAGGCCATGAAATTCTTCATTGAACTGTTCCGCTTGGATAAGGGAAAACGGGGCGGTATTATTTGGTGGAATCTGATTGACGGTTGGCCTCAGTTTTCCGATGCCGTGGTGGATTACTACTACCAAAAGAAGCTGGCCTATCATTATATTAAGAATGTACAGCAGCCGTTCCTGCTGACCTTCTCAGAGCCGGAGAACTGGAGCATTGGGCTGAAGGCCGTCAATGACACAGGCGAGGTTTTACCCTGCAGCTATGAGGTGAAGGATGCTTTGACGGGTGAAGTGCTGACTACCGGTGAAGCATTGGTGGGAGAAGAGGTACTTCTGCTGGAACAGATCCCGTATTCTTATGCAGAAAAGCGGATCTTGCTCGTATCGTGGAAAACGCCGTTGGGGTCGGGATGCAATCACTACCTAAGTGGATATGTGCCATTTGCGTACGATACATATAAAAAATTCTTGAATCAATATGGAGGAATGAACAATGAAAAAGAGTAACAACCTAACCCGTATTGTGGCCTTGCTGCTGACACTGGTGATGAGCCTGAGTATGGCAGCCTGCGGAAGCTCCGGTTCCGGAGGGCCTGAGGGAAATGCTGAGACGGTGAATACCGAGCGTACCCAGCTGTATATCCACAACTTTAACGGTGGTTACGGCGTGGAGTGGCTGAAAAACCTGAAGGAACGTTATGAGGAACTTCATAAGGACGATGTTTATGAAGAGGGTAAAAAGGGCATTCAGATCATTATTAACAACGAAAAAGCCCTTGCCACCGAGCTGGAAGATAAGATCCTGCACAACAAGGAAGAGATTTACTTCGCAGAGAAGGCATATTACTATTCCCTGCTGAACAAGGGTGTTTTGGCAGACATTACTGAAGCGGTTACCGGTGATATGGCTGCTTACGGTGATCCTGCCGGAACCACAATAGAAGGCAAGATGTACGAGGAGCAGAAGGAATACTTAGGTGTGGATGATAACGGTCAGACCAAGTACTACGCCATTCCCCATTACGCATCCTACACAAGCCTCATGTACAATGTGGACCTGTTTGAAAAGGAAAAGTATTACTTTGCCAAGAATGTAACCGATGCACAGAATGTTGAGGACTATTTCATCGTCAGAAGCACCGATGAAAAGAGTGCCGGCCCCGACGGTCAGTATGGCACTGCTGATGACGGCCTGCCCGCAACCTATGAGGAATTTTTCATTCTGTGTGATTACATCGCTTCCAACGGCCAAACCCCCATGAACTGGAACGGCGCGAACCGGGATGACTACATCGGTAACCTCTTGCAGGCGCTGCTGGCCAATGTTGAGGGCAGAGAGCAGACAATGCTGAACTTCACGATGAACGGCACTGCTGAAAATTTGGGCACCGTTACAGGGGCTGGTTTTGTGAAGGACGCACAGCCCACCACCATTACTGCCGCAAACGGCTACGAAATGCTTCGGACCAAGGGCAGATACTACGCACTGAGCTTCCTGGAGCAGATGGTATCCAACGATGCTTATTATAATGAACTGGGCTTCAACACTGCGTATTCCCATATGAACGCGCAGGAGGATTTCCTTTATGCTGGTCACGACAACGGTCAGACTGCCCCCATTGCGATGCTGGTAGAGGGCACATGGTGGGAAAACGAGGCACAGGCTACCTACAAGGACATGGTTGACGCTATGGGCGACAGCTATTCCCAGCAGAACAGAAAGTTTGCGATCATGCCTCTGCCCAAGCTTGATGCCAATGAGCTTGGTGTGAACACCCTGTGCGAGAACAGCTATTCGCTGTGCTTTATGAAGGCCAACATTGAAGAGTGGAAGAAACCCATCGCATTGGACTTCATCCGGTTTGCTTATTCCAACCAGGCACTGGTTGAGTTCTCTCAGGTAACCAATACGCCCAAGGCACTGAAGTATGAGATCACAGACGAACAGATGACGCAGATGACCAATTTCGGTCGTTCCGTTATGGAACTGCAGAAGAATTCCGAGATCGTATTCCCTTATTCCGCTGAGCCCATTTACGTGAACCAGGCAGGCAGCTTTACCATGGTGGATATGTGGGAGAGCGTCATTGGCGGCACGCATTATGGCAGCCCCAGTGTGCCTATGCGTAAGGGCGATGTAGATTTGGCGGATTACCTTAACGGCATGCTCAGCCAGTATAAGAATATCTGGGGGCAGATGGTTTATTAAGGAGATGGAACGATGAAAAAACACTTGAGACTCATCAGTGCAATACTGTGTTTTGCTGTTGTTGCCGGAGTCTTGTTTGTGGGTGAAATCGGAGCGAAAGCGACATGGCTGCCTGCGAAAATCGAGCAGCAGTATGATCTGGGGACAATTTTCACCGTGCCCCAACGGGAAATGAGCGTTGACGGGCAGCAGGCTGAGGTCACTGCGGTTGTACGCTTGCCCGACGGAACAGTTACCTCCAGGCAAGAATTTGCCCTGAACGATGCAGGCAAATACACAGTCGTGTACACAGCTGTAGCCAATGGTAAGGTATATGTGGATGAGGTTTCTTTCCTGGTAATGCAGGAATTTTGCGTGTTGACCTCGGAGGATTCCACCGCGGTTTACGGGAAGGCACCCAGTGTTCAGGGTGTATCCGGCTTGAATGTATCTCTGAAATACGGCGATAAGCTGAAATTGAATGCTCCGATTTCCGTAGATGCGTTGGAAGACGGTATGCTGATTCAGGGCTTCGCAATTCCTGAAAAGGTCGGAACGCTGGATTATGAAAAGCTGTGCTTCCTCTTCACAGATGCGGAAAATCCTGAAATTACATTATATATGTCTGTGCGTCAGTACACGGGCAGTCCGGATATCAGAGCTTCCTACGTTACCGCCGGCGGTAACGGTCAGGAGATCATCGGCTTCGATAACTACGCCGACAAGTTCTGGACAGAAGGTCTGTGGGGAAGAAATATTTACCACGGCTTTGCCTATGAATGTACCGATGTACTGAATAGTGGTATCAATCTGAGCCTTGACACAGCCACAATGCAGATTCTTGCAAACGGCACTATGGTTGTGGACTTAGACAGTGTGGAGTATCAGAAGTCCCCTTGGGGCGGTTTCCCCAGCGGTAAGGCTTATTTAACGGTCTGGGCAGAGAACTATAAGGGCCTTACAGCCAACTTCTTCCTGAGTGCTGTTGGCAATTTGGATTTATCTCAGCGGATCATCAAGGATACTGAGCCGCCTGTATTTCAGATACAGACCCCGTATGAAACACCTCCGGCAGCAGTAAAAGGCGGCACCTATCGTGTCCCCGCCGCAACAGCGAAGGATCATACCGGCACAGTATCCGATGTGCAGGTATCCGCCTGGTACAACTACAGCTCTCCGGATGCCTCAATTTTAAATATTGAGGACGGATGCTTTGAAACAAACTATGTAGGCGATTATGCCATTGTTTACGAGGCTACCGATGCCTATGGCAATTTGGGACGGGAGATTCTGTGGATCAAATCGCTGGAACAGGTGGAAAAGCCCACCATTGCGTTTAGCGGTGAGGCTAAGACCGAATATGTATTGGGCGAATACTTCGTGCCTGCCGAATACACTACCACTTGCCACAGCGGTCTGCCAACGGTGCAGATCTTTACCACCGTAAACGGTGAGCAGACGGTGCTGACGGAAAATTACTGCTTTGAGAACGCGGGGCAGTATCAGCTTACATATCAGATTACCGACTGTGCCGGCCAGAGCCAAACTCTGGAACAGACCATTCAGGTCGAAATCGGCGACAAACCAATTATGGTAGACCGGATCGAACTTCCGGAGTATTTGATTGAGGATTCCCAGTATTCCTTCCCCAGCGTGTACTTTCATGATTACCGCAGCGGCAAGGTAGAGAAAAAATTAGCTACCGGTAAGATTCAGGATGCTGCCGGTGCTGTTGCGGTAGAGGCGGGAAAAACCTTTGCGGTCCGCGTGGAAAACAATATGGACCTGGTGACCATTGCGTTTGAATGTGAGGGCGCGGTTTATCAGGTGGAAAGACCGGTCATAAAGGCATTTGACTCCGACGAAGGCAAGACAAGACTGTTTTTGGAAAACTATTTTGTAGGTCAGGGCTTTACCTGTACCCGCGAGGAAGCGAGCATACTCTTTACTGTCAATGCGCCCGATGCCCGGTGGACCTTTGCAAACCCCCTGCTGGCAACCAATTTCTCTTTGGTGCTGGAGGGTGTAGCAGGCAAGGCAGACTTTGACGGTCTGGTACTGACCTTCCGGGATTCTGCAGACGCTTCTAAGTGCCTGGCAGTGGAACTGCTGCAAAAAAATGGCGTTCTGGGCGTTCAGGTGGGCAATACCGTCCTTTATATGGGCGAGGTCAGCTTGAATGCGGGCCATCAGGTGCGCGTTACCTATGCGGAAGGCAAGCTGCAAATTGCCGGCTTCAATATTGACATCGGCGACTTTACGGACTTTGATTCTCACTATCTCACCCTCTCCATGGCCTTCCGGGAAGCGGATGCGGGCGCACAGCTTCGTCTGGTGTCATTGAATAACCACACATTAAACAACTCCAACCGTGACCGCGTGGAGGCTTGGATCGATGTGACAGGCAACTACGGCGGCCGCTTCGAGGCAGGTACGCAGATCGTTCTGCCGGCGGCTTATGCGGCGGATGTGCTCAATCCCAATATTACATTCCACCTCACCGTGAAGCAGGGCAATACAGTCGTTACTGCCGAGGACGGTACTGTACTGGAAAATGTTGACCCCAACCGGGAGTACACCATTACCGCCGCAGCGGAAGGTCGGTATGATGTGATTTATACCACCGAGGAAAGCTTTAGCGAAAAAGAAGGCGGTCTTTCCTATGTTTTGCATATTGTGGATGGCTCTGCGCCTGTGATTCAGTTCAAGGGTGATTTGCCCACGAAAGCCAAGACAGGCGATGCGCTTTGCATTCCGGAGCTTACCGTATCCGACAGCAAGACTCCGGCAGAGGAGCTGATCGTGCTCAAGACTGTTACCGGTCCCAGCGGTGTGATCGTTACGATCCCTGCAGATTCCAATTCTGTATGGGCTGCCCAGGCCGGAACGTATAAATTCACTGTTATGGTGGTAGACGGCGACGGTTATATCTGTAATAAGACCTGGTCTGTGACGGTCACAGACGACGGAAAGTAAGGAGGAAGGGATATGAACAGAAAAATCAAGGCACTTTGTGCCGGCTGTCTTTCCCTGATGCTGCTGCTTTCCGGTTGCGGCGAAAAGGGCAACGGTGACAAAAATGCGTCTGCAGTAAATCCGGTAGAGGATTATGTATCCCACAAGGTGAATGCTACGCTGCATCAGGTATCTGTAACAGAAAGCACCCGTCCCTTTGTGGTGAACGGGGCAACGGATTACAAGCTGATCGTGGCAGAAGGGGAAGCCAACCAAATTGCCGCAGACTATATTCTGCGTTATGTGGAAAAGGCAACCGGCTGTCGGCTGGAATACGCCGAGGCATCCCAATTTGATGCGGGCGGAAAGTATATCGTTTTCAACAATACCCAACTGTTTGAAAAGGCCGGCCTGACTATGCCTGCCGTGGATTTGGACAGTACCGGCTACTATATCAAAACCGCCGGCGACAATGTGTTTTTAATGACACAGCAGGATTTTGGCGCACGGTATGCGGTGATTGCGTTTTTGAAGCATGTTTTGGGTATGCAGGTCTACGGTCAGGACACCTTTGTCTACACCAAGGACGGCACCACACTGCCGGATATGGAAATCGCCGAAAAGCCGGATGTTGGCAACATTCTGCTGGGAAACTGGCGTGATACCTTCTCCGCGGATGCCCTGTATCTGATGGGATATTCGGATTACAAGACGCAGTTCTTATTTGTTCAGGGGTTGGACAATCATACCAGCCTGCTGTACCTGCCGGCAGAGACCTACTACAATGAGCATCCGTTGTGGTTCTCCGACCAAAAGGATCAGCTTTGCTATACTGCCGGCGGCAATGCGGAGGAGTTGGATGCAATGACCTCCGAGGCGGCACGGCTGATGCTGGAAAACATCATGGCAAACCCGAATATCCACGCAGGCCAGTTTACTATGGCCGATACCTGGACCTCCTGCCAATGCCAGGCCTGTAGCGACTCTGCAAAGCAGTACGGCACCCGCAGTGCGGCGGTTATTCAGTTTACCAATATGCTGAGCCGAAAGATACAAAGCGCCCTGCAAAAAGAGGCCGATGAAAACGGCACGGAAAAGAGAGATTTTACATTATATCTAATGGCGTATCACAAGTTCGTGGAACCGCCTGTCGTCAAAAACAGTGACGGCACCTATACTCCCAACGATCCATCTTTGGTATGTGACGAGAATGTAGGTGTGATCTATGCACCCATCGAAGCCAAATATGTTCACAATTTCTATGAGCAGGAAAATGCAGAATCTGCGGAAATGATGAAGGCCTGGTCAACGCTCAGCAGTAAGATGTATTACTGGCTGTACCAGACCAATTACGCAGGCTATCTGTATCCCTATGACAGTTGGGATTCGGATACAGAAAACCTTCGGTTCTGCTATGAAAACAATGTGGATATCGTGATGATTCAGGGTCAGCACAATATGGCGTGCTCCACCGGCTTTACCGGTCTGAAGGTCTATACCGACAGTTTGGCGGCAATGGATCTGAGCTTGAGCTATCAGGATATGGTGAATGACTTTTTCCAAAATTACTACGGCGCAGCCGCAGCACCTATGCAGCAGTATTTTGAGGAGCTGCAGAGCTGGATGCGCTATTTGGAACAGGCTTACCCGGTAGAGTATACCGGCCGTATTTATGACGTCCTGACAGGTGAGAACTACTGGCCCAGAGAAATGCTGCTGCGTTGGCAGGGCTTGGTCGATCAGGCGAGTGAGGCGCTGAATGAGGGCAAAAACACCGATCCCAATTATGAAATCTATATGAACCATGTAAAAATGGAGAGTATATTCCTGCGTTATGAGCTGATTACCTCCCACTCCGGAATTTATAGCGCCGAGCAGGTTCTGCAGATGAAGCAGTCTTTTAAGGCAGACTGTATCGCGCTCGGTATTACGCATGAGCATGAGCAGCGTGAACTTACGGAAGTCTACAGAGATTGGGGGATCTCTTAAAACTTAGGGAAGCATCTGAAAATACCTTTCAGCGGTTTCCTGAAAATAAAATACGAAAGGATGTTATTATGCAAAAAACAGCAAAGAAAGTTTGTTCTCTCTTGCTGGCACTTGTGTTGATTCTGGGTATACTCCCCATCAGCGCATTTGCCACCGAATCCGGCACGACCCAATGGGTTGGCACGGATTTGAAACTGGGCGAAGATCTTACCATGCGTTTCTACGCAAACATCTCTGGCGAACACGCCGCGGACGGCGTGATGACCGTTACAGTAGACGGTCAGACCTACAAGACCTTTGCGGTCAGCGAAATGACCGCAGGAGACAATGGCTATGTATTCCCTGTGGCATTGGGCGCACCCCAAATGACCGCACAGGTGAAGCTGACCTTGGTTTCCGGTGGTCAGACCGTATTGGAGAGAACCTCCTCCATTCGGGATTATGCCGATGCCATTCTGGCAGGTAAGTACACCGAGGAGCTGAAGAGCCTGGTTAAGTGGATGCTGAACTACGGTGCAGCGGCACAGGGCTACTTCGGTGTCAATACCGGTAATCCTGCCAATGCCGGTTACGAATTGGATTGCAATTATGCAATTCCCGAGGAAGTTCCCAGCGTAGAAGTTTCCGACAATTTAAACGGTGTAAACTTTTACGGTGTCAGTATGGTTTTCCGCAGCAAGATCGCTCTGCGGTTCTATTTCACCGTTAGCGGCAGCGGAAGCTATACCTACACCTGCAACGGTAAATCCTGTGAAGCTGTGAAAAAGGACGGAATGTTCTATGTGGAAGCACCGGATTTGAATCCGCAAGCTATGGACACCAAGGCTCAGGTTGTTGTTTCCGACGGCACTGACAGTCTGAGTGTCAGCTACAGCCCCATGGACTACATCACCCGTATGTACCGCAAGGACTCCAGCAGCGATGCACTGAAGACAATGCTGACCTATGCCGCAGATTACTTTGATGCCGCTGAAGACTATGTAAACGGCACAGAGGAAAACCTTGTGGTTCGCGATACCTTTGCAGTGGGCGCTTACGGCGCAGGGGAGAACTTCACCATCGACCTGAGCGACTACAACGGCGCACTGAAGGGCTATACCTTGTCCGGCGCTGCGGTAAACGGCACTGCCTTTACTTCTGCAAGCTATACTGACGGTGTGGTAGCTCTGGACCGTGCAGCGATTCAGGCGCTCAGCGGTGAGCAGACCTTGAACCTGACCTTCAGCAATGGCCAGAAGACGATGAATGTTCCCGTGAATGTGGAACTTTATACGATGGCAATCAGCACTGCTGAAGATCTGCAGGCATTCCCTGCAGTTATGAAGGAAAATCCCACCGGTCGTTATGTGCTGGTCAATGACATTGATATGAACGGCGTTGCATACTCCAACGATGCAACCGTACCCTTCGCCGGCACCTTTGACGGACAGGGCTACTCCATTTTCAATATGTACACCAAGACCTCTTCCGTAGATATGCATGGCGGCTTCTTCGGAATGTACTTCGGTGCGAATGACACCGGTGTTGAGGTGGAAGGCGCAGTTCTGAAGAACATTTCCTTCGTCAATGCTACCGTATGGGGCAGAGGCTCCTTCCTGGCAATGAGAGGCCAGGGCGCAGTGGAAAATGTGTACCTCCGTGTG
>JAFTVV010000013.1 GCA_017465625.1 Oscillospiraceae bacterium
CATGGCGGCTGCAACTATGTGATCCTGGAAGACGAGAAGCTGCGGCTCACCGCCGTCAGCCTGGAAGCCTTCAGCTTCAACGCTTCCCACTACACCCAGGAAGAGATGACCGAGAAGGGTCATAACTACGAGCTGGAAGAGTGCGGCAGCACAGTCCTGTGCCTGGACTACCGGCACAACGGTATCGGTTCCGCAAGCTGCGGCCCGGTCCTTCGCAGAGAATACGCCCTCACCGATGAAGTCATCGACTTTGAGATCCGCATCATCCCCGAACTGAAATAATCAATCCGACGAAATGATGTAAAGGAGCATTATTATGCAAGAAAAGAAATATTTGAAGTGGCACCATAAAATCGGCTACGGCGCCGGTGACATTGCTGGTAACTGCGTATACGCACTGCTGACCGCATTCATGATGATCTACCTGACCGACACCATCGGCATGAGCATGGGTGTTGTCAGTACCCTGATCGCACTTTCTAAGGTATTCGACGGTGTTACCGACTTCTTCTTCGGAAGAATGATCGACAAGACCAAGACCAAGATGGGTAAGGCCCGCCCCTGGATGCTGTGGCCCTATATCGGCTGTGCAGTTACTCTGGTATGCTGCTTCTCCATCCCCACCAGCTGGGGCCAGACCGCACAGTACATTTTCTTCTTCCTGTCCTACACGCTGCTGAACGCAGTCTTCTTCACCGCTAATAACATCGCTTACGCATCCCTGACCGCCCTGATCACCAAGAACACCAGCGAGCGTGTTCAGATCGGTTCCTTCCGCTTCATCTTCGCTTTCGCAACCAAGATCGTCATTGAGGCCGTTACCATCTTCGCAGTGGGCTGGCTCGGCGGCGGTGTGGTTGGCTGGAGAATGATCGCTATTATCTACGCAATCGTCGGTCTGATCACCAACACCTACTCCGTATTTTCCGTCAAAGAGCTGCCTGAAGCAGATGAGGAAATGGAAGAAGAAAGAGAAGAAGAGCATAAGCTGACCTTCCTGAAGTCCTTCAAGCTTCTGCTGAAGAACAAGTACTATGTCATCATCTGCTGCAGCTACATCCTGACTCAGCTCTACGCATCTGTTATCGGTATGGGCACCTACTATACCAAGTACATCATGGGCAATGAAGAGATCTTCAGCACCATTTCCCTGGCAATCAACATCACCATGGTTGTCGCCCTTACGATTCTTCCCTATGTGATCAAGAAGATGGGAGGTATGTATAAGCTGAACATCTTTGGCTACATCATTGCCGCTCTGGGCAGAGTCGGTGTTATGGTCGGCGGCTACATGGGTAATCTGCCTCTGATGCTGGCCTTCACTGCAGTATCCACCATCGGTATCGCACCTCTGCAGGGCGACCTGAACGCACTGATTGCCTGCTGCTCTGAGCATACTACACTCACCACCGGTCACAGACTGGAAGGCATGATGTATTCCTGCTCCTCCCTGGGCATCAAGCTGGGCGGTGCACTGGGTACCGCAATCTGTGGCTGGATGTTGGACGCAGCCGGATATATTGAGAACGCTGCTGTTCAGACCGCTTCTACCGTAAGCATGATGCAATTCCTGTACCTGTGGATGCCCATCATCCTCAACGCAGCCGTCGGCTTCCTGCTGGTGTTCCTGCGTGTGGAAAAGGCTAACGAGAAGCTGATCGCTCAGAAAAACGCATAATAAGGGGCATAGAGATTATGGATCAGCATTATCAGTTTTCCGCTCCCGGCAGAACCGAGATCGGCGGCAACCATACAGATCATCAGCACGGCTGTGTTCTGGCCGCTGCCATAAATTTAGAAACTGTTGCAGACGTTACTTTCAACGGAACTGACAAGATCTTCGTTCAGTCTGAAGGATATCCTTCTTTCTATGTGGATCTGACCGACCTTACCGTTCACGAAGAAGAATCCAACACCACAGCTGCTCTGGTTCGCGGTGTGGTAGCCGCCTTTGTAGAACGGGGTGCCAAGGTAAAAGGCTTTGATATGAAAGTATCCTCCAATGTTCTGCCCGGCTCCGGTCTTAGCTCCTCTGCAGCATTCGAGGTGCTGGTAGGCACGATCTGCAATGAATTGTTCTTCGACAAGCAGCTCAGTGCGGTGGAGATCGCCCAGGTCGGCCAGTATGCCGAGAATGTATACTTCGGCAAGCCCTGCGGCCTGATGGACCAGACAGCTTCTTCTGTTGGCAGCATGGTCTTCATCGACTTCAACGAAACCCAGCAGCCCAAGGTTGAGAAGATCGACTTCGACTTCCAGAAAGCCGGCTACGACCTTTGCATCATCGACAGCGGCGCAGATCATGCCGATCTGACTGACGAATATGCCGCCATCACCCGCGAACTGAAAGCACTGTGCGCCTACTTTGGCAAGGAGTACCTGCGCCAGATTCCCGAATTTGACTTTATGGCCGCACTGCCGGAGCTGCGCAAGCAGGTTTCTGACCGTGCGATCCTCAGAGCAATGCATGTCTACCGTGAAAACGACCGTGTGGTCTCCCAGGCTATGGCCTTGAAGGCCGGCGCAGTTGATACCTTCCTGCGTCTGGCAAAGGAATCCGGCCACAGCTCCTGGATGTACATGCAGAACATTAACCCCACTGGTGCGGTGGATACCCAGCCCGTTGCTTATGCATTAAGTCTTTGCGACACGCTGCTGCGTGGCAGAGGCGCATACCGGGTACACGGCGGCGGCTTTGCCGGCACCGTCCAGGCATTCGTTTCCCACGATATGCTGGAAACCTTTAAGCAGACAATCGAAGCAAATCTTGGCGAGGGCAGCTGCCACGTCCTGAATGTCCGTCCTTACGGCGGCATCCGGATTCAGTAAGCTCTCAGGTATAAAAGTTATATCCTATGTGAAACCCGAGCACGGTTCGGAGGGATAAAACACTCCGAACCGGACGGGTACCCCCGTTTGGTAAGGAGTGTTTTTTTATGGAAACAATGGAAGTAAATGTGTATATTGCCGCCTTGGCTCAATACGGCATCGACAAGAAGCTGATTGAGCACTGCGATAAGGCGTTTATCATAAACCAGTTGCTTGCCACTCTGCAGCTGGACAGCTTCTGCCCCGCAGAAGTCCGTTCCATGTCTTTAGAGCAGATTCTGAAGGGTCTGACGGACTACGCAGTCAGCAAAGGCATCATCTCCGATGACATCACCAGCCGTGACCTGTTCGACACCAAGCTGATGGGCATCCTGACTCCGCTGCCCAGAGAAGTTCGCAGCAAGTTCGCTGCTCTGTACGAAAAGAGCCCGGAGGAAGCTACCGAATGGTACTACCGCTTCAGCCAGGACACCGACTACATCCGCCGCTACCGTGTCCAGAAGGATATGCGCTGGAAGGCTGCGACAGAGTATGGCAATCTGGATATCACAATTAATCTGAGCAAGCCTGAAAAGGATCCCAAGGCCATCGCTGCCGCAAAGGCAGCTCCCCAGTCCGACTATCCCAAGTGCCTGCTGTGCGTAGAAAACGAGGGCTATGCTGGTCGAATGAATCATCCTGCCCGGCAGAATCACCGGATCATTCCCATGGAGCTTGCAGGAGAAAACTGGAACCTGCAGTACAGCCCCTATGTGTACTATCCCGAGCACTGCATCGTATTCAACTCCCAGCACACCCCTATGGTCATCAATAAGGCAACCATTGAAAAGCTGCTGGACTTTGTGACCAAGTTCCCTCACTACTTCATTGGCTCCAATGCGGACCTGCCCATCGTCGGCGGCAGCATCCTGACCCATGAGCACTTCCAGGGCGGTCACTTCAGCTTTCCCATGGAGCGCGCACCCATTGAGAGAACCGTGGAATTCAAGGGCTTTGAGAATGTCAAGGCCGGCATCGTCAAGTGGCCTCTGAGCGTCCTTCGTCTGACCAGTCCCGACAGAACTGAGCTTTGCAATCTGGCAACCAAGATCCTGCTAAGATGGCGGATCTACACCGATAAGGCCGCTTTCATCTATGCGAAGACCGGCGGCGAGCCCCACAACACCATCACCCCCATTGCCCGCCGCAGAGGGAAAGATTACGAGTTGGATCTGGTGCTGCGCAACAATATTACAACCGAGGAGCATCCTCTGGGTGTCTACCATCCCCACGCAGAGCTGCACCACATCAAGAAGGAAAATATCGGCCTGATTGAAGTCATGGGCCTGGCAGTGCTGCCCGCCAGACTGAAGCAGGAGCTGGCCGGCATTGAGCATGCCATTCTCGCCGGTGTTCCCCTGATGGGTGAGCTTCAAAAGCACGAAGCTTGGGTCAAGGAACTGATGGATAAGCAGATGTTCACCCCCGAAACCACCGCAAGCATTCTGAAAATGGAAGTGGGCAAGGTTTTTGCGCAGGTTCTGGAGCATGCCGGTGTCTATAAGCGAACGCCTGAGGGTGCTGCAGCCTTTGACCGTTTTATTGAATTTGTAAATCAGGGAGAATGCGTATGAAAGTTTTAGTTACAGGCGGTGCCGGATATATCGGCAGCCATACCGCTGTGGAATTGCTGAATGCCGGACATAAGGTTGTCATTGTGGATGACCTGTCCAACGCCAAGGTTGAAGTCATTGACCGCATCAAGGAGATCACCGGAAAAAGTGTCTCCTTCTACTGGATGGACTGCGCAGACAAAGAAAAGCTCTGGGAGGTCTTCCATGATAATGATATTGACGCTGTAATCCACTTTGCAGGCTTTAAGGCTGTGGGTGAGAGTGTCAAGAAGCCCCTGCAATACTATCGCAATAACCTGGACACAACGCTGTCCCTTGTAGAAGTAATGGAGGAGTTCGGATGCCGGAAACTGGTGTTTTCCTCCTCTGCAACAGTGTACGGCCCGAACAATCCCCATCCGTATAAAGAAGAAATGCCCGCCATCCAGTCCACCAGCCCCTACGGCTGGACCAAGGTCATGATCGAGCGAATCCTGACGGACTATTGCACTGCCCACCCCGAGTTCTGTGCTGTACTGCTGCGCTACTTCAATCCCATCGGTGCCCACGAGAGCGGTTTACTGGGCGATGATCCCAACGGCATTCCCAACAACCTGATGCCGTATATCGGCAGAGTGGCTGCCGGTCAGCTGGAAAAGCTGACCATCTTCGGCGGTGACTACGACACCCCCGACGGCACTTGCCAGAGAGACTACCTCCATGTAGTAGACCTTGCAATCGGCCACCTGAAGGCTCTGGAGTATGCTGAGAACCACAACGGTGTGGAAGCCATCAACCTGGGCACCGGCAACGGCATCTCTGTTCTGGAACTGGTAAACGCCTTTGAAAAGGCTAACAACATGAATCTGCCTTATGTGATCGGTCCCCGCCGGGACGGCGATCTGCCTGCCTTCTGGGCTGATGCCACCAAGGCAAAAGAACTCCTCGGCTGGGAAGCAAAATACGGCGTAGAAGAAATGTGTAAAAGCAGCTGGAAATTTGCGAAAGGAAGCGTATAATAGACCATGGCATTCCTCGCAAAAGAAGAAAAAAATATGAAACTTCGAAATACAATCAAGGAGTTTGTCATCATCACGGCGGGTACCGCCATCGTCGCCGCAGCTGTATTCTTCTTTATGCTGCCAAGCCACGTTTCCGTGGGCAGCGGTGCCGCTTTGGCCATGGTGCTGAGCAATTTCATCCCGCTCTCTGTTTCAACCATCACCCTGATCATGAACGTAGGTCTTCTGATCATCGGCTTCATTCTCATTGGTCCGGAATTCGGTGTCAAGACGATCTACTGCTCCATTCTGATGCCTCTTATCATGGGTGTTTTTGAATGGATCTTCCCCAACTTCCAATCCATTACCCAGGACCCGTTGTTGGATGTGATCTGCTACATTCTGGTGGTTGGCGTAGGCCTGGCCATTCTGTTCTCCCGGAACGCTTCTTCCGGCGGTCTGGACATCGTGGCAAAGATTTTGAACAAGTACTTGCGGATTGATCTTGGTAAGGCAATGACCTATTCCGGTGTTGCCGTGGCTCTGTCCTCCGCACTGTGCTATGACAGCAAGACCGTCGTTCTCAGCTTGCTGGGTACATACTTCGGTGGTATGATCGTGGATCATTTCATTTTCGGTATCAACATCAAGCGCAGAGTTTGCGTCATTTCCAAAGACCTGGATAATATCGTTGATTATGTTCTGCACACGCTCCACAGCGGAGCAACGCTGAATGAGATCATCGGTGCTTATGATAAGTCTCCCAAGATGGAGATGGTCACCATCGTTGACAAGCACGAGTACAAGCAGCTGATGGACTACATCCGCAAGGTAGATCCCAAAGCCTTTGTCACCGTCTATTCCGTCAGCGATATGCGGTATCAGCCTAAAATCAAATAAGTTAAGCGGCAGCCGAATTGGCTGCCGCTTTGCTATATACGTTATTCGCCAGGAGCAAGGAAGCCCTTCTCTGAAAGTGCTTTCTCAATCTGATCCAATACGGATTCGGACTCAGCCCGAATTGTATGGTAGTGATATCCACCGGTAACAGCCATCAGTTCTGTAGACTTGCCTGTGCGGACACCGTCAATAAACTGCTTGACCTGCGCCCGGGAATAGATGTTTAGTGGCGCATGCATACGACCGTACACCTTATGCCATACGAACACATCCACCACGGTACCGCCCAGATCCACAATAAGGTTGAGTTCCTCTTCTGTCCGCTCCGTAGTATGGTAGACCTTAAATACCCGTTCTTTCAGGGGAGTCTTCTGGATCAGATAGCCATTGTGTGTGGAAATGATATCATATCCGCTACTGCGAAGTGCCGTAATGTCCTGCACGATGATCTGTCTGGAAACGCCAAACTCAGCGGACAGTGCAGCACCGGATACTGCCTTTTGTTCAGTTGTCAGCAGATTCGCGATCGCTTTTCTTCTTTCGTCCGCCTTCATGGGGTCACCTCATTATACTGCATGCAGATTTTTCAGAGACAGATCCAAAATGGGAGAGGAATGGGTCAGTGCTCCGCTTGATATATAGTCTACACCAATATCCACCAGTTTTGCAACATTTTCTTTTGTAACATTGCCGCTGCACTCTGTCTCAGCCTTACCAGCGCACAATTTGACGGCTTCACGCATATCCTCGACACTCATGTTGTCCAGCATAATAATGTCTGCGCCGGCCTCCAGCGCCTCACGAAGCATATCCAGGTTTTCAACCTCGATTTCGATCTTCCGGACAAAGGGAGCATACTCCTTTGCCATCTGAACAGCTTCCCTGACACCGCCGGCTGCGCCGATATGATTATCCTTCAGCAGGATGCCGTCACTGAGGTTGTAACGGTGATTGTATCCGCCGCCAACCTTAACAGCATACTTTTCAAAGACACGCATATTGGGAGTCGTCTTGCGGGTATCCAGCAGTTTGGTCTTGGTACCTTCCAAAAGATCAGCAATCTTTCTGGTGTATGTCGCAATACCGCTCATACGCTGCAGGAAGTTCAGAGCGGTTCTTTCGCCGGACAGCAGTACCCGAATGTCACCACGCACAACGCCCAGTCTTTCACTCTTGCGGACCCGGTCACCATCCTTGCAGGTAAAGGTGACTTCGGTGCTTTCGTCGAGAAGTGTAAATACTCTCTTAAACACATCCAGGCCGGCAATGACACCGTCTTCCTTACAGATCAGCTCCACCTCACCCAGCTGGTAATGGGGCATAACGGAATTGGTGGTGATATCCTCGCTGGTGATGTCCTCCTGCAGTGCGCTCAGGATCAGAGGATCTGCGTTGAGTTTCATAGAAATATTATTCATGGCTGTTTTTCTCCTTTTCAATGGCTTCCAAAACGGATAGCTTGTATTTTTCTTGATAACCGTCGTATGCAGCAGCATCCACGGTAGGTTCTTGGATTGGTTTCATTGCTTGGTAGGTTGCTGTAATGTCACCGGCAGCTCGCTTGGCAAAGACCAGGCTCTCCAGAAGGGAGTTGCTGGCCAAACGGTTCCGGCCATGGACACCGTTGCAAGCGGTTTCGCCAACTGCGTACAGCCGATCCATAGAGGTCTTACTGAAGCAGTTCACATCAATACCGCCCATAAAGTAATGCTGGGAAGGAACAACTGGGATGGGCTCTTTTGTCACATCGTAACCTTCTTCCAGGCAGTGCTGATAAATATGCGGGAAGTGGGTCTTGATATGTTCTTCCGGGATCGGTGCCAAAGAAAGCCACACATGCTCGCTGCCTTCCTTCTTCATCTGCTCAAAGATCGCGCCGGCAACCACATCCCGGGGCAGCAGCTCATTGACAAAGCGTTCTCCTTTGGCATTCAGAAGGATCGCACCCTCGCCGCGCACAGATTCCGAAATCAGGAATTCCCTGCCGTCTTTCTTTGTGTACAGTGTGGTGGGGTGGATTTGGATGTAATCGATATGCTGCAGCTTAATGCCATACTTCAGAGCCAGTGCCAAAGCATCGCCGGTAAGGTGGGGATAATTGGTGGAATGCTTAAACAGGCCGCCAACGCCACCGGTCGCCAGGACCGTATAATCCGCAACAATGGTGCTGAAATTACCGCCTGCATCATGACCTACGATACCGCAGCACATGTTGCCATCGCATATTAGGTCTACCATGGTGTAGTTTTCGATCAAGGTAATATTCGCTCTGGAACGGGCCGTTTCCAGCAGATGCGAGGTGATCTCCTTACCTGTCTCGTCCTCATGGAAAAGGATGCGGGGTTTGGAATGGGCACCCTCCCGGGTGTAATGGAACGACTTTCCGTCTTTTTCAAAGTTGACACCGTAGGATACCAGATCCCCAATCACATCCTGAGAGGAACGGATCATGATCTCCACGGACTGGGGATTGTTCTCATAGTGTCCGGCCTTCATGGTATCCTCGTAGAAGGCCTGGAAGTCATCTTCATCCCGAAGAACACAGATGCCGCCCTGGGCCAGGAAGGAGTCACTTTTCGGCGCTTCGTTCTTTGTGATGATGGTGATCTTCTTGTCTTCCGGCAGATTCAGTGCGCAGTACAGGCCCGCCACACCGCAGCCGACAATCAAAATATCTGTCTTCATAATTATTTCGCTAACTCCAACATTTTGTCAAGAGGTAATAGTGCTCGCTCCCGGTCCTCATCCGTAACCAGCACTTCGTTTGTTTCATCCCGGAGGACGGCGTAGAGTCGCTCCAGTGTATTTAACTTCATGCCGGCACAGCACGGAGCTGGGTCTGGGAAGTAGAAACGCTTCTGCGGGTTATCCTGCTGAAGCTTGTATTCCACCCCATATTCTGTGCACACGATATATTCTCCTGCGGAATCGCTTTTTGCATAGGCAATGATCTCGGCAGTACTGCCTATGTAGTCTGCGAGTGCCAGTACGGGCGGCTCACATTCCGGATGGGCCAGAACCTTTGCTTCCGGATGTGCAGCAAGCAATTTCAAAACCAGTTTGGGATATATCTGGGCATGAATTGGACAGCACCCATCATTGAGAATGATGTTCTTTTCCGGTACCTGCTGTGCGACAAATCTGCCAAGATTCCGGTCAGGAATAAAGAAGATATTCTTATTGGGAAGTGCCTTTACGATCTTAATGGCATTGGAGGATGTGACACACACATCGCTTTGCGCCTTCAATTCCGCAGTGGAGTTAATATAGCATACAACTGCCAGATTCTCATATTCCGCACGCATCTGCGCAATCTTCCCCGGTTTCACCATATGCGCCATAGGGCAATCTGCAGTCAGATCCGGCATCAGCACTTTTTTATCGGGATTCAAAATCTTGGCGCTTTCGCCCATAAAGGAGACGCCGCAGAAGACGAGCATATCTGCTGACGACTGCTTGGCAACCTTCGCAAGATAGAAGGAATCTCCTACATAATCCGCCACCGCCTGCACTTCGGCAGGCGCATAATAATGTGCCAGAATGACCGCATTCTTCTGATTCTTTAGCTGTTCGATTTTCTGTTTCATACGTACCTTTCCTTACGGCATGAGCATTTACATCCCCCGTATTATACAGATTTACTTTACAGATGTCAATAGAACTGTAAAGTTTTCTTGAAACTCGATTTTAACTCTCATATATTCTCTGACCGTCAAGAAGGCAGCCGCATACAGCAACATCGGAATGAATCTAATCGATAAGCTGTTGCGTACTCCCAACTGTCCGTTTGTGTTGTTTGTGGGGAAAAAGAAATTGGTAAAGCGCAAGGAATTCGAAGAATACATTAGTAAGACTTTAATTTTCTAAAATTTTGAAAAAAGTGAAACAACGATAGATATTCAACGATTCCTATTGAAATAACGACGAAAATATACTATAATGTGGATATTACATTGTTCCTTAAGGAGATAGAATATGAAATTAGGTATCGTTGGACTGCCCAATGTAGGCAAGTCCACTCTGTTTAACGCTATTACCAATGCAGGTGTTCCTGCTGACAACTATGCATTTTGCACCATTGACCCCAATGTGGGTGTTGTAAGCGTGCCCGACGAACGGCTCCAATGGCTGTCCGATTTCCACAACCCCAAGAAGACCACTCCTGCCGTTATTGAATTTGTGGACATTGCAGGTCTTGTAAAGGGTGCTTCCAAGGGCGAGGGTCTGGGCAACAAATTCCTCAGCAACATCCGTACCACCGATGCGATTGTGCACGTTGTGCGCTGCTTTGAGGATTCCAACGTTACCCACGTGGAGGGCAGCACCGATCCCCTGCGTGATATTGAAATCATCAACTTAGAGCTGGTTATGGCCGACATTGAAATGGTGGAACGCCGTATTGATAAGGCACAAAAGGCCGCTAAGGGTGGCGACAAGAAATTCCTGCGGGAAGCCGACCTCTTCAGTGACCTGCTGAAGCATCTGAATGAAGGCAAGCTGGCACGTACCTTCGACGGTGACGAAGAAGATATGGCACTGATTGCCACCAGCGACCTGCTCACTCTGAAAAAGACCATTTATGTAGGCAATTTGGCAGAAAACGAGATCAACGAGCCGGAGCAGAACCGTCACTATATGGCTGTAAAGGCCCTTGCCGACACCGAAGGCAGTCAGCTCATTCCCATCTGTGCAAAATTGGAGGCCGATATTGCCGAGCTGGATGATCCGGACGAAAAGGCAATGTTTATGGAAGAGCTGGGTGTCAACGAATCCGGTCTGGATAAGCTGATTCGTTCCTCCTATGCACTGCTGGGTCTGATCTCCTTCCTCACTGCCGGCTCCGATGAATGCCGCGCCTGGACCATCAAGAAGGGTACAAAAGCACCTCAGGCCGCCGGCAAGATTCATACCGACTTTGAACGGGGCTTTATCCGTGCCGAGGTCATTGCCTTTGAGGATATGAAGCAATGCGGCACCATGGCAAACGCCAAGGCCAAGGGTCTGGTACGAAGCGAAGGCAAGGAATATGTAATGAAGGATGGCGACATCGTCAACTTCCTGTTTAACGTATGATACAAAATCCCCTCTGCGCTCATTATGCGCAGAGGGGATTTATTGTTATACATATCCGGTTTGGCGCAGAATTTCCTTTTTCAGCCGCAGCATTATTTTCTTCTCCAGACGAGAGATATAGGACTGGGAAATTTTCATTTTTTGTGCCACTTCCTTTTGAGTCAGTTCCTGATGCCCCTCCAATCCATAACGCATAACGATGATTTCTTTCTCCCGTACCGGCAGTTCCTCCACCGCACGACGGAGTAAATACAAATCCACCTCATCCTCCAACGGACGCATAATGGTATCCTCATCTGTACCTAAAATATCCGAAAGCAACAATTCATTTCCGTCATAATCCATATTAATCGGCTCATCCAGTGACACTTCGTTTTTCTGATTGGCGATCTTTCGGATGTGCATTAAAATTTCGTTTTCAATACATCGGGACGCATAGGTTGCCAGCTTTATATTTTTATCCCTTCTATAGGTGTTAATAGCCTTAATCAGTCCAATCGTACCAATGGAAATTAAGTCCTCGATATAGACACCCGTATTTTCAAAACGACGGGCAATAAATACCACCAAACGCAAATTCCGTTCAATGAGCAGCTTTTTAGCATCATCACTGCCCCTTTCCAATTCCTCCAGTGCCTGCTGTTCCTGCGTCCCCTTCAGGGGTGCAGGCAGCACATCTGTGCCGCCGATATAATAGACTGCATGGTCTGCACGCCCCAAAATTGCCATTATAAATTTCTGCCATTTTTTCATACCATTCCTCCAATCAACGCCTGAAACAACCCTTTTTCGTCCAATTTTTCCGATGAAAATGCCACTAAAAGCCGCTGTTTTCTACCTGCAACGGTGGCTTTTGGTATAGAAATTGCCAGCATCATTTGTCCGCTGCCCGAAACGGTTTTATAGGGAATCAGCTGTAAGCCCTGCATCAAGCCGATTGCTTCCACCGGTCTGCGCAGTTGCTGTGCAGTCAAGCCCAAAAGGCGCTGTGCCACATCCGCATCCGCCACCAAAACACCCCGGCCCGTCATGGGGTCTTTCAGGGTATTCCCCGTATCCCGCAGTGCCACACACTGCACCGTTTTTCCGCCGTAGTGCAGTTCTACCGGCACATAACGTCCTTTATGCCGTCCGTACACTGCATACAGGCACACGCCCATCAGTAAGAATGCCCAGAGCGTTTGGGTGAACTGGCCATAATCCCCCGTCAGTCCGTCCATCGCCATACGCAGAAGGGCATAGAAAATTCCGGGACGCACAGCATCTTTGGATAGTCCAAAGGTGGCCAACGCGGTGATCGTCACAAACACCGTCCGCCACAGGAGATTGCTCAAAAACCACAGCGACGGCACAAAGCAAAGCATCCCGTACACTGTACCCACTAAACTACCCAACGCACATCGGAAGAATCGGCAAAAACTGCCGGACATTCGCGCGGAAGCCAACAGCAGCAACAGATTTACAATATAATCGAGCATCAATGCCAACGCAATATAGGTTCTCATCCTTCACGCCCCTTCCTTTGATGGCTTTAGTATAGAGGCTTGGCCGGATAAAATTCGTCGCAAGGATGACGCTGACATCCTCCCCTTTTCGCCTGCTCCCTACCTTCCTTCCACGGCAAAAGGGCAGGAAACAAAAATTCCGGCAGCTGATTCACTCAGCTGCCGGATGTATCTGTCGATATGTTTTCTTCACGGATTATTTGGCGAATATTCTTCTCTGCCTTGTGCCGCGGGGTCATTACCTCGTGACCACAGCCTAAGCATTTCAGCCGAAAATCCGCACCGGTACGCAAGACGCGCCACCTTTTTTCACCACAGGGATGGGGCTTTTTCATTGTCAGGATATCCCCTAAACGCACGTCCATTACCCTTCCCCCTTTACCGCATCCCAGTACTGCTTTGCCGCCTGCTCTACCTTGTTTGAACCATAGGTATAGTAACGGGTATTCTTCAGTTCATCGGGTAAATACTGCTGTTTTACCCAGTGATTGGGATAGTCATGGGGGTAAAGATACCCCTGTTCACGCTCCATCGTATAACTGTCTGCGTGCATATTTTGCAAATGACGGGGAAAATCACCGGTTTTACCCTTGCGAATATCCGCAAGTGCCGTATCCAGTGCAATATGACCAGTATTGGATTTGGGAGAGGTGGCCATCAGCACTGCCGCATCCCCCAGGGGAATCCGCGCTTCCGGCATACCCAGCATCAGCGCCATATCCACACAGGATTTGACAATGGGCAGAATCATCGGATAAGCAAGGCCGATATCCTCCGCGGCAATCACCATCAAACGGCGGCAGGCAGACTGCATCTGCCCCACCTCCAGCAGCCGGGCCAAATAGTGGCACGCCGCATCCGGGTCAGAGCCACGGATGGATTTTTGCAGTGCAGAGAGCAGATCGTAGTGATTGTCACCGTCACGGTCGGCACGCATTGCACTTTTTTGGGATACCATTTTGGCATCCTCCAAGGTAATGGTGATTACGCCATCCACAGGAGGACAGGCAGAAAACAGCACCTCGACTGCATTCATGGCCTTACGCAGGTCGCCGCCGCAAGCACCGGCAATGTATTCCAGTGCCCCTTCCTCGGCTGTTGCCTTCAGTGCCGTGCGCTTTTCCATAAAGGACACAGCCCGCTTCGTGGCCTTTAAGGCGGCTTCTGCAGAAATCTGCTTAAATTCAAACACGGTGGAACGGCTTAAAATTGCGTTGAATACATAAAAATAGGGGTTTTCTGTCGTGGAGGCAATCAGGGTGATTTTACCGCTTTCAATGTACTCCAGCAAAGATTGCTGCTGCTTTTTATTAAAGGACTGAATCTCGTCCAAATACAGCAATATGCCGTTGGGTGCCATCAGTGTATCCAACTGTGCCGCAATATTTTTAATGTCAGCGGTGGAAGCAGTGGTGGCGTTCAGCTGATACAAGGTGCGATTGGTCTGCTTGGCAATGATTTTGGCAACAGTGGTCTTCCCGGTGCCGCTGGGACCGTAAAAAATCATATTGGGCACATTTCCGGAATCCACCATACGACGCAAAATGCCCTTCTCGCCTAAAATATGCTCTTGACCGAAGACCTCATCCAGAGACTCCGGGCGCAGAATGTCTGCCAGTGGCTGATACATCGTACTTCCTCCTTTCACCGTTTTATCCATTATAGCACAGATGTTCTCAAATTGCACTCATTATTTTACTTTTATGCAAAGAAACGGCACAGCGGAAACCGCTGTGCCGTTTTTCAGCAATTAGAAGCTCAGAGTGTCCTCGTCGTCCTCATCTTCATCGTCTTCCACGACGAACTCCAGAGTCTCGCCACAGTTGGGGCAAGTCATAGAGCCTTTTTCCAGTGTCTCCTCGTCGAAGTCGATCACTTCGCCGCAGGCACACTTTACCTCGTAGATGGTGGTCTCTTCGTCGCCGAAGTCAAAGCCCTCGTCCTCGAAGTCATCATCATCGAAATACTCCTCGTCGTCATCGTCGCAATCGCAATCACAATCGCAGTCGCAATCACAATCATCATAGTCGTCTTCGTCCATAATGAAGTCTTCGATGGCGTCCAGATCCTCTTCAATTTCGTCCAGCTCATCGGAGATGGCGATGGTGGTCTCCTCCACGTCGGTCAGGCGGCGGGTTACATCGCCCAGCAAATCCACGATCGCGGAAATCATCTGACCTTCAGGCTTCTCGGTGTCCAGCTTCAGACCGTCCATCAAGCCCTTCAGGTAGGCTGCCTTTTCGGAAATCGTCATAGCTTACTCCTTATTTTGCACGACCCAGATATTCACCGGTGGTGGTGTCGATCTGAATCTTCTCGCCCTCGTTGATGAACAGGGGCACCTTCACCTCTGCGCCGGTCTCAACGGTAGCAGGCTTCAGGGTATTGGTAGCGGTGTTGCCTGCGAAGCCGGGCTCGGTAGCGGTAACAACCAGGTCTACAAAACGGGGTGCTTCAATGCCGAACACCTTGCCCTTGTAGCTCATAATGGTGCAGGTGTCGTTCTCCTTCACGAAGCGGAAGCTGTCGTCCAGAACGTCCTTCTCGATGGGCTCCATCTCGTAGGTCTCGTTATCCATGAAGTAGTACAGGTCACCGTCGTTGTAGGAATACTCCATCTTACGTCTCTCGATATATGCGGTGGGGTACTTGTCGCTGGGGTTGAAGGTGGTTTCAGTCACGCCGCCGGTGATGACGTTCTTCATCTTTACGCGGACGAATGCAGCACCCTTACCGGGCTTTACGTGCTGGAACTCGATGATCTGCATAACCTTACCGTCCATATCGAAGGTAATGCCGTTTCTAAAATCGCTTACGGAAATCATATTTTTATCCTCCTAAGAATATACCTTTTACAAGGTTTGTTTATATGCACAAAGTTCGCGCCAATATTTTAACCGATAAATTCGCAAAATGCAATAGGAAAAAACGCTTTTTTTACAGAAACATCCTGTTTATTCCCGTTATCCTTCCACGATGATCAGGTTTTTGGGGCTGTGGGTGATATTTTCGCAACCGTCTGCTGTAAAAATCACCACGTCTTCAATACGGACGCCAAACTTGCCGGGCAGATAAATGCCCGGTTCTGCGGAACAAATCATCCCTGCTTCCATAGGCACTGTACCGGCCACACTGCATCCGGGTGCTTCATGCACCTCCATACCCAGACAGTGACCGTAGCTGTGACCAAAGTAAGGACCATAGCCTGCATCGGTAATCACCTGACGGGCCGCACCGTCCACGTCCTTACCCAAGACACCCGCCTTGGATACTGCAATGCCTGCTTCCTGCGCCTTCAGCACCGTGTCGTAAACTTTTTGCATTTCCTCGGTGGCAAACTGAACTGCCACGGTACGGGTCATATCGGCACAATAGCCGTTATACAGTGCGCCGAAGTCCATGGTGATGAAGTCACCGGCTTGAATTTTACGGTCACCGGGAACACCGTGGGGCATAGAGGAATTGGGGCCGGAAACCACAATGGGGTCGAAAGACATATTATCTGCACCGTTTTTGTACAGGCAGTAAATCAGCTCTGCGGCAAGCTCCTTTTCGGTCATACCGATTTTGATGCGGGGCAAAACTTCCGCAAAGGCCTTGTCGGTAATCTCCTGGGCCTTGCGCATAATGTCCAGCTCCCAGGGCTCTTTTACAGAACGGAAGCCGTAAATTTTGCTGTTATAGGGCACAAGCTTCGCATTGAGCTTTTCCTCATAGGATCGCAGCTCTCTGACGGTGAGATAGTCCTCTTCGTAGCCCAAGGTTTGCACGCCAAAATCGGCAATGGCATCGTTGAGCCGCTTTATGAAGGGAAACTCCCGATTGACTTCCAGTACCTGGAAGCCCTGAATGCCGTTTTCTGCGGATTCGATATAGCGGCTGTCGGTAAAATAGCGGCAGCCGTTCTTTGTGACGATGGCCACGCCCTCGGCAATGTCGAACTCCGCACCGTACATACGGCTGTAGCGGCTGGTCAGCAGCAGGCCGTCTACCTCATCGGTGAGCACACTTAAATACTTTTCAATGTTTTTCATTTTGAAATCCTCCTGTTTTTAGAAATAAAACGCATCGGCAATTCCAGCACATAACGGGCCTTCAGGGGCAGGTTGTGGTTATGGATGGGCTGCACCAAGATCGACGTCACCTTACAGCCGTTGCCGCCTAGGGTGTCGGTAAAGATCTGGTCGCCCACAATTGCGGCGTTTTTAGGGTCGATATTATATTTTTGCAAGCACTGCCGAATTCCTTTGGGAAAGGGTTTTTTGGAGTGGGTGATGCAATCCAGTCCGTTTTCCTTACAGAAAAACGGCACTCTTTGCTTTTTACTGTTGGATACCACGCAAAGCTTTACCCCGGCGTTTTGCAGGTCCTTCATCCACTGCATCACCTCCTGGGTGGGTGTATTGGTGGTATAAGGCACAATGGTATTGTCAAAATCCATCATCAATAGCTCTATATTCTGACTTTTTAAAAAGGCAGGTGTAATCTCCAAAACCGACTCGGCACGCCACTTTGGCAAAAAGGATAAAGACATATTATTCTTCCTCTTTCATAGTATACATACATAACAACTATACCACAGAAGGGAGCATTTGTCTATGGCTTTTCCCATTTATCTTGCCATGACCGGGGCAGAACTTTCTGCCGCATCCGGCAATCCGTACGGCTGTGGCGTTATGGCTTGCTGTTTCTCCTCCCGAAACAGCGGAATCGGGCATTTGCCGGAAGCACTGCCCGATGATTCTGTTCTTTTGCTCAATGACCGTATTCCCTACGACGGACACGAAATTTTTCTGATTGGCAGTCAGCTTGCACAGTACTGTGAACGAGAAAACCCAAAGGCTGTTCTTTTGGATTTTCAACGTCCCTATACGCCCTGTCTGCAGGAACTCACCACCCATTTGCGTACCTGCCTGTCTGTGCCGGTAGTCTCTCCCCCATCGTACTGCGACAACGGAGCAGTATTTCTGCCCCCTGTGCCGACCAATAAAAGCCCGGAAAAAATCTTAGCGCCCTGGAAAGGGCGGGAAATCTGGCTGGAGCTGGCGTTTTTAGGGCAGCAGTTTTCTGTGACCGAGACCGGATGCAGCATCACTTCCCTGTCCTCCCCTCTTAAAAACGCGCCTTTTTATGATCACAAAGCATTTTGCCATTATCACATTGAAGAAAGCGAAGACGGGGTGCTTTTTCGTTTACACAGGACGCAGGAGGATTACATCCTTTTCCTGCAGGAAGCGGCCAAAATGGGTGTTTGCGGTGCAATTGGTCTTTTTCAGGAATACAGCTTGTGCCGCGCGCATACATTCAAGTAGACCAATCAAGGAGGCAGGCTATGGAACATATTTATCAGGATATTGCCGCCCGTACACAGGGCAATATTTATATCGGTGTTGTCGGCCCGGTCAGAACCGGCAAATCCACCTTTATTAAGCGTGTTATGGAGGAAATGGTGATCCCCAACATTGAAGAGCCATACCGTCGGGAACGGGCAAAGGATGAGCTTCCCCAAAGCGGCTCGGGCAAAACCATTATGACCAGCGAGCCGAAATTCATCCCTGAGGAGGCGGTGGAAATCTCCCCGGACGGCACTGCCACGATGCGGATCCGGATGATTGACTCTGTGGGGTATATGGTAGATGGGGCTGTAGGCGCGGAGGAGGACGGTGTGCCGCGGATGGTGGCTACCCCTTGGTATGACTACGAAATTCCTATGCCGGAGGCGGCGGAAATTGGCACCCGGAAGGTGATGCAGGAGCACTGCTCCATTGGGCTGGTCATCACCACGGACGGCAGTATTACGGACATTCCGCGGAAGGATTATCTGGACGCGGAGGGGCGTGCCATTACGGATATGAAGGCCACAGGAAAGCCCTTTTTGGTCATCATCAACAGCCGCAATCCCAATTCCGACGAGGCACTTTCGGTGCAGAAGTATATTCGGGAGCATTTCGATGTAGAGCCTGCTGTTGCAGACTGTCAGGCGCTCAGCGGCGAGGGCATCAATGGGCTGCTGAAATCCCTTTTGTACGCCTTCCCTATGACACAGCTGCAGGTGCATCTTCCCCGATGGATGGATGCTTTGGAGTGCTCTCACCCCATTAAAGCTGCACTGTATGAAGCTTTGATTACAAGAGTTCAGCAAATCGAAACACTGGCGCAGGCCGCGCCCACACTTCAGAAGCTAAAAGAACTGGAAAATGTTTTAGACTTCTCTGTGCAGAACGTCGATCTGGCAACCGGCACTGTTTGCTGCACCGTCACCTTCCCGGAAAAGCTGTTTTATGAGATTTTAAGCAAGCGCACCGGTATGGACATCGGCAGTGACGGGGAACTGATGCAGATTTTGATCCAGTTGGCACAAATAAAAAAGGAATACGACAAAATTTCCGATGCAATGGCACAGGTGCAGGCTACCGGATATGGCGTTGTAATGCCCACTGCGCAGGAAATGAAGCTGGAAAAACCGGAATTGGTGCGCAAAAACGGCAGTTTCGGTGTCAAATTAAAGGCCGGTGCGCCCTCCATTCACATGATTCGCGTGGATGTGGATACGGAGATCAGTCCCATGGTGGGAGACGAGAAGCAATCCAAGGATTTGGTGGACTTTTTGACCAGTGAAGAGCCTGAAAAGCTTTGGGAGAGCAACATTTTCGGAAAATCTGTGGGCTCGATGATTCAGGAGGGTCTGACCTCCAAGCTGCTGCGCACACCGGAAGAAGTGCGTGGACGTTTCCGCGGTACACTTTCACGGGTGGTCAATGAAGGGGCAAACGGCCTGATCTGCCTGATTTTATAACCTGCAACGCAGTGCAAAATCTATTTGGGAGCACAAAAACAGGGAGCCGTGTGGCTCCCTGTTTTTTTAGCAGTTATAAGCAAGCATATTACCTAAAGGAATATCAAATCCAAGTGCGTTATACATCCCAATATCACAATCAGCACATCCTACACTTAGGGAACTCACTCCACTATTAGCATAGGCGAACATTACAAGTTTTCTTGCTATCCCCTTATGGCGATACGCAGGCAAAATATAAAAGTCTTCAAACACACCTGCGGTATCATAATTGAAGGTGGAATAAGTAAGGCATATTGAGCAACAGGCAACTAATTTACCACCACATACGCAACCATAGAAGTTGATTTTTTCTTGCTCTATTGCGTGCTTCAAGCTCTCAAAATCGTTTTTGCTTGGACAATCTTCGCCTATCTCAGTTTTATAGGCAATTTGTAAATTCAACAATTCTTGAAATCGTTCTGTTTTGACTAACACAAAATCCATGTCAAGTCCTCCATAATGTAATGTTTTGGAGGATTATTTCAGGTGCATCCTCCCATCACACCGCAAAATTTTCTTCATAAAAGACCAACCCTTTCGTGGCAAAATTCAATCACAATGTATGATGCGGTTATATTGCATTGTGACCGAGGTTAGTATATCACACCCTCAAAAATAATGCTACTATTCGATTTGAAAAGAATCTTTCCTCTTTTCTATTGGTATGTTATAATATCAAAAAACGGGTCGATGTAGGCATCGCCCCCTACGAACACGGATGTAAGGGAAAATGCCCAAATTCGCCCACAAACATAAATGAGGATACAATATGGAATTACCGAAACGAAAAATAAATCGGCTGGCAGACTATGATTACAATCAAAATGGTGCGTATTTTATAACCATCTGCACCCAAGACAGAAAACCTATTTTGTCACAAATCGTAGGGGACGGGTCTCCCGTCCCGAAAACTGCCGGATTGATTGCAGAAAAAACGATTATGCAGATCACAGAAAAATATCCTTCGGTATCGGTGGAAAAACATGTGATTATGCCGGATCATATACATATCCTGTTACGGATAGACAACGGGACGGGAAACCCGTCCCCTACATTGGGAAATATTATTGGTTGGTATAAATATCAGGTTACGAAAGAGGTAAACAGGCAGAACTACACCGCAGGTGAAAAACTGTTCCAACGTTCCTATTATGACCATGTGATTCGTAATCAGCAGGATTACAATGCGGTGTGGGAATATATTGAGCAAAATCCGAGAAAAAGGATGATGCAAAATAATCGGTATAAATAATACCGCAGGGACAGGTGTTTGTCTCTGCGGTCGGTGCGGTACAGAAAACTGTACCGCTTTTCTTTTGGGGTGTTCAAAGCACCAGAGACGGTGCGGTATAAACTCTCGCCGCCAGCTCCTGATTGAGCATATAAAGTCTATTGGGATCAGAGCCAAACAATTCCATCTTGGTAATCAGATTGTTGGCGTTGGTTTCTTCTTCGCCCTGCTCCTTCACAAACCAGTCCAAAAACTGCATGGTGCGGAAATCCTTTACCTCGTATGCCGCCGCATAGATCTCATTAATCAGAGAGGTTACATATTCCTCGTGCTCAAGGCCTGCTTTGAGCACATCCAGATGGCAGGTAAAAACCTTATCCGGCTTCGGGATGGCTTCCAGTGTCACCTTCTGATTTTCATTCTGGAGGTACTGATAAAACAGCATTGCGTGGTCGCGCTCCTCCTGCGCCTGAATCTTATACCAGTTGGCAAATCCATCCAGCCCGGCATCCTCAAAATAGTTGGAAAAATCCAAATAAAGATAAGCGGAATAAAATTCCTTGTTGATTTGCTGATTTAACAGTTCATGTACTTTTGCTTTCATCATTTTTCTCCCTTATTCAAATATCAATTTTCCGTAAATAACGGAAATTTTAGTGTCTTTATTATACCATCTATTTGTGAACAATTCAAGAGATTTGACCCGGTTGTTTCAAAATGCGAACATAATGGGAGACTGCGCATCAGGCAATTGACAAGGGTCTGCCACATCAGCCGCACCACCGCTTGCAATACAAGAGCCCTTTGGAAGCGTGAAAACAGGGAGCCAGTCGGCTCCCTGTTATAATTTTTTATTGGAACAACTCTTGAAGCAGTTGTGTTTGCTCGTCGTTTAGACCCAAGTAATCAACAACTTCCTTGATGTTCTGTTCACCTTTGATTGTTATCAAATCCGAAGCAAAGAAAGATTTTATTTCAAGCATCTTTTCCAGACACAATTCTCGAGAATTGTCCTTTCGCCAATCAAAATCACGATTTGAAAATGTAAAAGACTTCCCATCCTTCATTTCAATTTTGATTTCATATTTCCAGTAATCAGCTAACCGATAGCTCGATACATGCTTTGCTTGAATCGTAAGATTAGAAAATTCGTCTGTTGTATATGGACTGGAATCCTCTTGGTTCAACACATTATAGGAGATTATACAGTTGTCAGTAGTCAGACAATCACGACCGAAGAAGCCAAATGGTGCGAATAAAGAACACACGAACAATCCTACTATCCACACAATCATCATATCTCGACGAAAGCGCTTTTTAGATGGCTTTACATAAATGTTTTTCCTTCTTGAATCAAATAAGGGAAAACAGTCTTTTGCCCAAGGTGTTTCTCCATATCGGACTTTTCTGTTTCCGAAAATCGGTTTTTTCCCTTCTAAGGCCACTATACAAAACACCAACGCACTTATCTCTACATATAACAGTAGGGGCATCACAAAGAGAAGACTTGCGTGGCTGTTGTATGCGACAACCAAGGAATCTCTGAACGCAATTGCGTTTGTAATGTCTTCAAAGCAAAATACAAACAGAAGGGCAAAGATAACTGACAGCAATAGCCCGAGCCAGTAGATACTTTTGTCCAGAAGCGAAAGTGGAGGTCGGCAACTTCTATTTTTCTTTTTAGACTTTTTGCTCATCATTTCACCCCCCTAATGAAGTATCGAGTATATTTTATCATCGCCTTTCTTACTTTTCAATCCCCTCTTTCTTCCTTCCTTTTGGTATGTTATACTAATAGGAAAGCGGGACGGGAAGCCCGTCCCCTACAAGCCGCAAATGATGGGGATGGGGCGATGTTCAGAAAAGTGATTCTTGAATGCGAAAACAGACCGCATTCTTTCGCGAAAATGGTGCAAAAGGATGCGGTCCGTTTATTATAAGGTGGCTGCCAATGGCTGAAAAAACTGGCAGGATCATTTGTTGTTCTTAGCAGTTTTAATGGAGGCGATTAAAAGAATACGAATTGTACTGCAAGTCTTGTCCAATGCTTTATACATAGGTTGATCAATATATCCTGTTTTTAAAAGCATTTCAAGCCATTTCCCTGTTTCGCTCGCCTCTTTTAAGGCTATTTCAAGTTTAGCAATGAAATCTGCTCGGCTATGACCATATTTACTTTCCGCAATATTCGCACAAATGCTGGTCGCACTTCTTCCAATTTGATTGGAAATAATTGTTTCGTGCTTGCTGTGCAGTTCTTTTACCAAAGCAAGGATATCCACAGATAACTGCATAGAAAGTGTTCCAAGCTTATCTTCCTTCATTAAAATCACCTCTGTGCCGATATTAGCATAAATTTGCGTAAAGCGCAACATCTCACGCGCAAGCGTGTGTTTGCATTGCAGACGCAACATCGTTTACACCGCAAGGTGTAACATCGTTGATGCGAAGCATTACATCGTTTTTGACAAAGTCAAAACATCGTTTTGTGTCCGCTTTCGCGGAATGATGTTATCCTTCGAATAAATGATGTTGACCGTAAACGGTCAAACGATGTTGTGTCCTTGCGGACACAAACACAAAAAAATTCCAAGTCTTACGACTTGGAATTTTTTTGGAGCTGCTAGCCAGATTTGAACTGGCGACCTCATCCTTACCAAGGATGCGCTCTACCGGCTGAGCTATAGCAGCATATGCACTTGAACAGCTTCGCCATTATACCGCACACGGCAGGAATTGTCAAGGGGTTTTTCTGAAAAACAAAAATATTTCTTTATTTCCCTTTCTCTGCATATTTCTTCCTTATTCCTTGCTTTTTTTAATTGTATATGTTATGCTATTTTATATTTTACAAAGAGGTGACCATCGTGCGTAAATGCCTGATTTTACTGCTTTGCGTGCTGCTCAGCCTGCTGATCGTCGGCTGTAACAGCAAAAAGAACGTTACGCAGCAAACCACTGCGACTCCCACAACCGAACCTGCCACCGTCCCCGACACAACGGAGGCACCTACTACCCCTCCCGGCACGATTCCTGCCGACACCGCACTGGCCGGTGTACAGCTGGACGGTATGACCGCAGAGGAAGCCCTGGATGCTGTGAAGGCGGCTATGGAAAGCTACACTATACGGGTTTATGCCTTAGACAGCTATGTGGATATTCCTGCGTCCTCCCTTTCCGTAACCTTAAACGAGGAGCATCTTGCTGCATATCTTTTGGCACTGGCAAACGGTGAACCGCTTCCCGACGCACCCCTGGCACAGTGCGACACCTCCGGTGCGAAAAAGCTTATGGAGGAGGGCATCAATCACGGGCCTAAAAATCCCGTTGTAAAGTTCAGTTCCGACAAGAAGCAGTTTGTCGTGGCGGATGGCGTTCGCGGTGTCAAGATTGACGCCACCGGCGTAAACTCCGCATTGGAGCTTCCCGTTTCTATGCTGCAAAGTAGCGCCACCGCTCAGGTAAATGCCACATACACCTATCCCCAATTTACCTCGGAAGAGCCTGCCATTGTTGCCGCCGCCGAGGAGGCAAATAAGTATTTAACCCCCAAGATCACCCTCCAGTTTATGCGTGCCACGGTGACCCTCTCCCCCGCAGATCTTTCCAAATTTGTGAAAATCAGTGAGGATTATGCCGTCAGCGTAAATGAGGAGGCCATCTCCGAATACGTGCGCAATGCCACCTCCAAATATTCCGGCAAGAGAATGAAAGGGCAATTCGTCACCACCTACGGCACAACCCTTTCCGGCTCTCGCTACGAAGTAGATTATTACGGTGCAGACCTGGATTCCGCTGCCCTGAAAGCCGAACTGATTGACTACGTTACCAATATGCGTTCCGCTACATACGCCGCCGTTTATGACGAAGAAGCTGATCCCCTGCCCTTTGGCGGCAACTATGTGGAGGTCAATCTGACCAGCCAATGTCTGTGGGTGTACAGAGACGGCGTTATTGTAACCCAGTCGGATATTGTTTCCGGCAGTGTTGCCGGCTTCACGCACACCGATCCCGGCGTGTTTAAAATCTTCGGAAAGGTGCGCCAATGCACCCTGATCGGCCCTACCTGGAGCAGCTATGTGGAATACTGGGTCCCCTATAACGGCGGCGAGGGTCTTCACGATGCGTCCTGGAGAACGGATGACGAATTTGGCGGAGATACTTACCTGTATGAAGGCTCTCACGGCTGTGTCAACATCCCGCCTGCAAATATGCCTGCAATTTACGACAACGTTTCCATCGGTACGGCCGTGATCGTTTATGGCGGCTGCTTCTCCATCAAGCCTCTGCCCCAGGTGCTGACCGGTACAGACAGCTACACCTGCACCACAGCAGATGCCCCCTTTAAGCTGGATGTAACCGTGAAGTATGATTACGGTGATCCGCTGGTTTACACCTCCTCCGACACCAATGTTGTTACGGTGGATGAAAACGGCAATGTGACCATCGTCGGTGCAGGTGATGCAGAAATCACTGTGCTTTCCCCCGAGTGCAACTTGCTTTTGGAATCGTCCTTTACTGTAACCATTCACGTAGAGGAAGCCGAGGAAACCACCGACCCGGAGACAACCGTACCGGAGACGACTGTACCGGAGACTTCTGAACCGGAGACTACCGTTCCCGAGACAACCGTTCCTGAAACGACAGTACCTGAGACTACCGTGCCTGAGACCACCGTTCCCGAGACTACCGTTCCGGAAACCACCGTGCCGGAAACGACCGTGTCGGAAACCGCTGTGCCGGAGACTTAATGCTGAAGCACAGCAAAAAACAGCGGGCAGATGATATCTGCCCCTACGGCGCTGTACATACCAATCTTAATTTATAGGGTTGCCTCCCCTGAGGCAACCACAGTTAATACATAAAAACAGTACAAAACCTGCGCAAATCGCATAGGTTTTGTACTGTTTTTGTATCCCGGGCACCCGAGGACGGGTGCCCCTACAGTTTAAGATCAAGACTTTCGCCTTTGTATGACTGTTTCATTTTTAAATTTGAATATCTTCCAATATGCCCAAGTCCCAGCACAAACGGGACAGCACGTACTTATCCCGGATGTCCTTTGTGGCTTCAAAAGTGAGCCGCAGAATATCTGCGCTTAGTCCAATCTCCTCTACACTGCAAGGCGCACCGATGGCTTTGAGCAGCCTTTCAAGCTCAGCCGCGGCAGGCAGCTCTTGCTCCATAATTTGCACAAGCTCCTGCCAATGCTCTGCAATATAGGCAATGCGGCTGTGATGCTTCACAGGGTCATACTTTCCTTCTTTTTCTTCAAGCGCCAGCATACTTTCCGCACTGCGACCCAAAAAGTCTTTCAGGAATTGATTGTAGGATGGATGGTCAAAAGCGGAAACCTTTTGCTCTGCCAACGCCACGTCCGGTGTGTATTTTTTCACCTGTTCGTAAATTCGCAGGGCATACAACGTTCCAAGGGCGCACTGGATGCCGTGGGTAGATGCCGGCATTCCGAATTCCAGTGCACGCATATCCCACACGTGTGAAAAATAGTGCTCCACGCCGGACGCCGGTCTGGAAAGCCCTGCATAGTTCATCGCCACGCCGCCAATGATCAGTCCCTCAAACACCGCACGAACGGCCTCTTCCTCCCGATTCAGCAACCCCTCTGCGTGATCCACGCATTTTTTTAACGCCTTGCGAATATACTCCGCTACCGTGGGACAATAGTATTCCCCGGTAATCAGATGGGCGATCCGCCACTCACAAATGCTGACGTATTTTGCAAGCATATCCCCCAGTCCCGAAACCAGCATTTGCACCGGCGCTTGCCGAAGCACGTCCAGATCGCCCACGATCACATTGGCGCATCGGCTGGGCACAGAGGTTTTTAAGCCGTCCACGTCCATGGACGAGGTTGCAGAGGCATAGCCGTCCATAGAGGGTGCAGTTGCCACGATGATATAAGGGGTTTTGGTGAGTTTGGAAATCAATTTGCCAATGTCGTTGATTACCCCGGAGCCGATGCCAATCACCATATCACAGCTTACGTCATAGTGCATTGCCGCACTGCCCACAGCTTCCTCATTGGGGTGAATCGTCTCCTGAGAAAACACGTACAGGCTATAGGGAATGTTGTGCGCATCCAAAACCTTGCAAACCTGTTTTCCTGCCGCCTGATAAGTGTTGCGGTCGGCAATCAGGTAGGGCTTGGTCGCTCCGTAACGGGCCATAAGCGATGCAATTTCTCGAATTGCACCCTTCCCCACAATGTAGTCATCCAACAGCGCATTATGCACTTTTCCGCAGCTACAGGTAAAAAATTTCTGAAAATCTGCCATTTTTTTGCCTCCAACGGTTGTAAAACGATTATTTTATGATATGATTATAGGAGCTTTTCAATCATCCGTCAAGGAAAAATCATTTGGGCGATTGCCCATCGTGAGGTATTTATGGTAGAGAAAAAATTACTGCTTGTGATCAATCCCTGCGCCGGCAAAAAGAAAATTCAGGGCAAACTAACACAAGTAATCGATCGATTTAATCGCGCCAATTTCCTGGTGACCACCTACATTACCGCCGCCCCCGGAGACGGCTTGGAAGCAGTCGCAAGACTTGCCAAGGAGATGGATTTGGTGGTCTGCTGCGGCGGTGACGGCACGTTCAACGAGACTCTCTCCGGTGTGCTTAAAAGCGGTGTATCCGTTCCTGTGGGCTATATACCTGCAGGCTCCACCAACGATTTTGCATCCAGTCTGCATTTGAGCAGTGACATTATGGAGGCGGTGCAGGACATTATTGACGGCACACCCGTCAAAATGGATGCCGGCTCTTTTAACGACCAGTTTTACTCCTATATTGCCTCCTTCGGCGCGTTTACCAGAACCAGCTACGCCACCTCTCAGGCTCTTAAAAACACCTTGGGACACGCAGCTTATCTGCTCAGTGGTATTAAGGAAATTACCCACATTAAGCCATACAACTTAAAGCTCACTCTTCCTACAGAGGAAATTATTGAGGGTGATTTCATTTTTGGCGCAATCAGCAACTCCACCAGTGTGGGCGGAATTCTGACACTGGACGAAAAGCTTGTCAGCTTGAGTGACGGTCAATTTGAACTGCTCCTGATCCGCAAGCCGAAAAGTATGTTCCAGCTGACCGGCTGCATCACCGCCCTTAAAAAGAAAACATACGACCATCCCCTGATCGTATTTCATAATATTTCAAGCGTTTCCATTGAAGCACCGAAGGATATGTGTTGGACCTTGGACGGAGAAAACGGTGGGGCCCACGAGCACTTACAGGTTAAGTGCCTGCATCACGGCATCCAGGTCATTCAAAATCTGAATAAGAAATAAGCAAAGCCCCTGTGCAATTCATTTTGCACAGGGGCTTTCATTATTAGAGGAGTGATTACCCCCCTGTTTATTTCAGGTAGTCCATACAGACCCAGCCGTTGGAGATTTTGCCCCACTCCACACCGCCTACAGTTTTGGTCTCAGTGACCGTCACCTTTGCGCCTCTGTACAGATAGCCAGCCAAGCTATAGCTTGTTCCGGCACCGCTGCGGACACACAGGCAGCTGCAGTCCACCGTCTTGGTGACTGCCGTAGGTGTTTCAGGCTTGCCAGTGGCTGTATCATTGCTGTCCAGCTTGACGTAATCTAAGCTGATCCAGCCCTGTGCAATCTTGCCCCAGGTTGTTCCGCCAATTACTTTTTTCTCCGAAATCGTAACCTTTGCACCGTTGGACAGGAAGCCTACAATGCTGTAGGATGTGCCTGCACCGCTGCGGATGCGCAGATCATCCTTACTGGTTACAATGCCGGTAATCTGATCCGGCTCAGGAGATACAGTGGGTGTATCAGGCTCAGTAGGCTCAGGGGGATTGCCGGTCACAGGAGGTGCTTCTTCTGCCTGGTCAAATGCCACGTAATCCATACTGATCCAACCCTTGGAGGTTTTGCCCCAAACAGTGGTATCCACTTTCTTCTCTTCCAGAATGGTGACCTTGTCACCCTTGTAGTACCAGCCTGCTACACCGTAGTTGACGCCTGCACCGCTGCGGATGCGCAGTTCAGAACAGGTTACCGTACCCATCTTGCCAGTGGTATTTTCAGGCTTGGTTTCAGGCTTTGTTGCAGGCTTCTCAGGCACAGGTTCTTCCAGAATGCGGACATAGCTCATACTGATCCAGCCGTTGGAAACCTTGCCCCAAACCATAGAGCCTACGTTCTTTTGTTCTGTAATGGTCACTTTTGCACCGGTTACCAGGGTGTCCACCGTGGCATAACCTGTTCCGGGACCCTGACGCACACACAGGTAGGGGTCTGCATTGACATAGCCCTCTACAGCGGCCGGCTTCTCCGGATCGGTTGCAGGAGGTTCTGTTGCTTCCGGTTCGGTTGTAGGAGGCTCTGTTGCCTCCGGCTCGGTGGTTTCCGGCTCAGTTACTTCCGGCTCTGTTGCCTCCGGCTCGGTCTCCTCCGGCTCGGTTGTGTTGGGTGTTTCAGGCAGTTCTTCCTTTGCCACTTCATCATAATTGGTATACTGCAGAACCATCCAGCCACCGCTGAACTGACCCCACAGGAAGCCGCCATTTTCCACTACATTGGTAATTGTATAGGTTTGACCATAACGGGCACTGCCCACAATGGCGTAATTCGTGCCGGGACCTTTGCGAACATTTACAATGTCGCTTTTCAGGGTAATGGTGACCGTTACGCCCTCTTCATCGGTAACGTCGTCACCGCCGCCCAGCTCTGCCCAGTGGGCATACAGCACTTTACCGTGATGCTCTGCAGTCAGGCTTTCCACCTTGGTGCCGCCGACCTGAGCAGTGTACCAGCCGGCAAATGTATAATTGCCATTGGTGGCAGTTACAGCGGGTGCTGCTTCAAAGTTGCAATCATAACCTTGTGCACGGTGGCTGATTGAGCCGCCGTTTCCGTTATATGTAACATAACAGTAGTTATCCGGTTTGGAATGTTCGTAAATTCCGTTAAGGTACATATTGGCTTCAGACAGACGACGACGCAGAAGCACATAGTTCACCACGCCGCCTGCATTACACCAACGGGCAAATGCATCAATCAGATCGTTTCCGGTTGCACCGTTGACCACCTTCAGGAAAATGTTGCTGGTCGTATCACTCATCCAGCCGGTGCCCAGATTATAGGAGAAGGAAACCAAGGCATCGAACTGACCCTGATTCAGCTTCAGGTCATACTTTTCGATCAAATTTCTGCGAATTGAATTTTCAGTATTATTTAAATAGTTGCGCAGTAAAAGCTCTGCTTCAGATTCCGTTATGCCGTGGGCCTTATAGTAGTCCACCATATCGTTGGGGCAGCGAGTGCCGTATCCCACAGTATACTGACTGTAGTCCCATACCGGATACTTTACGAAACCTTCCTCATATTTCAGCAGCTTAATCAGCGCATCACTGGCCTTGAGCTGTTCCGGCTCGACCGGATCAACAGGCTCTGCAGGCTCTGTCGGCTCTGCCGGTGCTTCTGTCTGTGTGCCTTGGGCAGGATCTGCCGTTTCACCCGTAGCAACTACTGTTTGAACATTGGGAAAAACGACTCCAAGCAATAGCACAAAAAACAGTGCCAAAGAGATAATCCGTTTCATTTGTGGCTTCTTGCTCCTTTCCATTTATTCCATATTTCTCGGCCATTATAACAGATGGAAACAGAAATTGCAACCCCTAAAAGCAATTTTATTACATCTTTGTTACTTTTTTCGACAAGAAATTATCATTTGATTGTTTATCTTTTTCTTGTTTTTGGTCGTTTTTCTAACTTTTTCCATTTTTTGGAGTTTACATAATAACAAATTTGTGACACTTTTGTAAGCAAATTCCGTTGCTTTTTTACGCTTTATATGATAGGATATTTTCACAATTTTGAAAGGAGGTTTCTGCGGATGAAAAAGGCGCTGATCGCAATGAGTGGTGGTGTAGACAGTTCTGTAGCGGCATATATTGCGGTGGAGCAGGGTTACCTCTGCGGCGGTGCGATGATGCATTTATGGAGTGAAAACGGCGTTGTGGACAGCCGGGATGCGGAATCTGTTGCACAAAAGCTGAAAATCCCTTTTCATATTTTTGAGGCAAAAAACGATTTTTGCAAAAATGTGATCGAACCATTCATTTCTGACTACGAAAATGGCCTTACTCCCAACCCCTGTATCCGCTGTAACCGCACTTTGAAGTTCGGATTCTTTGCGGATGAGGGAAAAAAATTAGGTTACGACTACACCGTTACCGGTCACTATGCCCGTATTCGTTTTGACGAAGCATCCGGCAGATACCTTTTGTACAAGGCATTGGACAGCAGTAAAGATCAGAGTTATTTTTTGGCCTTTATGACGCAAAAGCAGCTCTCCTCTACCCTGTTCCCTTTGGGGGAGCTCACCAAGGAGCAGGTGCGGCAGATCGCCCAAGAGCAGGGCTTTATTAACGCACAGAAAAAGGATTCTCAGGACATTTGCTTTGTTCCCGACGGAGATTACAAAGCCTTTATGCAGCGATACACCGGCAAGCTCTACCCCTGTGGAAACTTTTTGGATCTAAACGGCACAATTGTAGGCACCCATCAGGGGGCTGTAGGCTACACCTTAGGGCAGCGTAAAGGCTTAGGTCTTGCAATGGGTGAGCCTGTATATGTCTGTGGCAAGGATATGAGGGCCAATACGGTTACTGTGGGCAAGGAATCCCATCTTTTTACCTCCACCCTGTACGCCCGCGATTGCGTTTTTATTCCCTTTGAGCAGCTGAATGCACCTATGGAGGTTACGGTAAAAGCACGTTCGCGCCATAAAGAACAGCCTGCCACCGTGTATCCTATGGAAAACGGTGAAATCAAGGTGGTTTTTGAACAACCGCAACGGGCCATTACACCCGGTCAGGCCGTTGTGCTGTATCAGGGTGATCTGGTAATCGGTGCAGGCATCATTCAATAAACGAAGTCCGGAGGGAACGCCCTCCGGACTTCTTACATTATTTATAATTGGGAAAATACTCCCCTACAAAGTCCACCTGCTCCACCTGAAAGGATTTGCCGTTCAAATAAGAAAGCCCTTCCGCATCGGTTGTGAACGCAAAAGTCAGCTTGTAGGAATAAAGTGCCTGATAGTTGCGCTCATAGTTTTTATTCAGCTTGCCGTATTTGCCGTCCCCCAAAAGCGGATGACCTGCGTGGGCAAACTGGGCACGGATCTGATGGGTACGCCCGGTAATGAGCTTACATTCCACAAGAGAAAGTCCCTTTTCCGTGGTCAACACCCTGTAATCGGTTTGACAGGATTTTGAACCCGGTTGGGGCGTGTCGGTGACAAAAACCCGATTCTTTTTGGCATCCTTAAATAAATACCCCTTCAGGCTTCCCTCTTTTTTCTTCGGTGTGCCTTCCACGATCGCCAGATACCGCTTGTCCATCTCCCGATCCTTGATCTTCTGATTCATCACACGCAAGGCCTCTGCCGTCTTTGCCGCGATTACAATACCGCCGGTATTACGGTCGATGCGGTTACACAGTGCCGGGGTGAAGGAATGCTCCTCCCGTGGACGCCATTCCCGTTTTTGGTATAGATAGGCCTGAATATGATCAATCAGCGTTCTGCCGTACTCCGCACCGTCGTGGGGATGCACCGCTAAACCGGGACGCTTATCCACAAGCAGAATGTTTGCATCCTCATAGACAATGTGCAGCTTGGGCACCGCCACGGTCAAAAACGCATTATCCTCCCGGGGTGCTTCAAAAAACTCATCATTAATATATAATTGTAAGACGTCCCCTTTTTGCAAACGGCTATCCCGTTCCGCGCGACCACCGTTGAGCTTGATGCGCTTGATACGGATGTACTTCTGTGCCAAAGATGCAGGAAGCAAGGGGACACTTTTGGCTAAAAAACGGTCCAGCCGCTGACCGGCATCATTCTGACCGATTACAAACTCTTTCATTGTTTACCTACAGTTTCCTCAAAATGGCGGTCGATCTGCTGTGTAAATTCCAGCGCCGGGTTATAACCCATCTTGCGCTGACGGTTGTTCATTGCCGCAACCTCCAAAATCACAGCAAGATTACGACCGGGTGTGATGGGAATGGTATTCATCGGCACGTTTACGCCCAGAATTTCCATATACTGATCTTCCAGTCCCAAACGGTCGTAAACCGCCTGATTGTTCCAAGGTACGATATTGACAACCAGATCGATGTTATTTTCCGAACGAATCGCACTCATACCGTAGAGCTTTGCCACGTTGATGATGCCAATGCCCCGCAATTCCACATAGTTGCGAATCAGGTTGGGTGCAGTGCCTACCAGCGTGTTTTCCGCAACCTTGCGGATATCCACCGCATCGTCCGCAATCAGACGGTGACCGCGCTTAAGCAGCTCCACAGCGGCTTCACTTTTACCGATGCCGCTTTCACCGATGAGCAGCAAACCCTCACCGTAAATCTCCATCAGCACACCGTGACGGGTGATGGAAGGTGCCAGCGCAACCTTTAAAAAGGCTGTAACTTCCGTAACAATCTGACCGGTGGCCGCATCGGTACGCAAAATGCTGACATCGTACTTCTTCGCCACTGCCAGACATTCATCATCCACAGGCAGATCACGGGCCACCAGCATTGCAGGAAATCTTTGCGCAAAGATGCGGCTGTAGCTTTCAATACGCTCCTCCGGCGTCAGATTGGCAATATAGCAGGACTCCGCGTTGCCGATCACCTGCAGACGCAGAGGCTCAAAGTGCTCCATAAAGCCGGCAAGCTGCAAGCCGGGACGGGAGATATCCGCAACAGTGAGGTGCACCTGCTCATAGTCCGTCGCCTGATAAGCGATCTCCAAATGCAGGTGCTCTACCAGTGTTTTCAGTGAAATACCCTCGTGCTCTGGCATATATGCCACCTCTTTCTTTCGATTTTATAAGTATTATAGCGGTCAACCACTGGAATATCAATAATATTTTCAAAAATCTAAAAAAAATATGAAAAAACACTTGCATTTTTTTCATTTCTCTGCTATCATATCAAAGCGTCTTGTAAGAGGCGTGATTTAGTGAGCCATCTACGGATAGGAGGTGCAGAGAAATGGCGAAGTGTGATTACTGCGGTAAGGGCGTTACCTTTGGTATTAAGGTTTCCCACTCCCACAGACGTTCCAATCGGACATGGAAGCCCAACGTGAAGCGAGTGAAGGCCATTGTGAACGGTACGCCGTGCCACGTGTATGCCTGTACCAGATGCCTGCGTTCCAACAAGGTCGAACGGGCTGTCTGATTTATCCGCGTCATATTGAAGGAGAGTTGCATTGCAGCTCTCCTTTTATTTTTATCTATTCTTTACCTTTTGGAAAATATGTGGTATAATTATAGTAATTATAATGTAGGAGTGTTTGCTTTGAATATCTCTTCTGTTCTATCCAAGCTGAAGCCACGGCGTCTGACGTGTAAATTTCGGCAGCAAGAAACCAACTACGCCCTGATTGCATTTTTGATCACCTTTGTGGGTATGGGCGTCGTGATGCTGGTCAAGGCATCCGTAATGCGGGCGCAGGATCCCAATTTCATATACTCCACAATGAAATCCGATGCCTATCACCAGTACTTTCCCTTTTTCAAGGCCTACAGAAGAGCCCTTTTAAGCGGTGACAGTCTGCTGTTTTCCTGGGATGTGGGTATGGGACTTGACTACCTGGGACTGATTGCCTATTATTTAGGCTCTCCTTTAAACCTGCTCAGCATCCTTGTTCCCGAAAGCTGGCTTACCACCTACTTTACCATCCTCAACCCTCTGCGTATGGGCTTGGCCGCCATGTTCTTTACCCTGTTTCTGAACAAGGTATTTGGGCACAGCGATTTTACAACCGCCCTGTTTGGCTGTTTCTATGCCACTTGCGCCTGGGTGATGGGCTATCTGTGGAACTCCATGTGGGTGGATACCTTTGCACTGCTGCCCCTCGTTCTGATGGGTATGGTCAGTCTGCTCCGGGAGCGCAAGTTCATCCTGTACACCGTTTTCCTGTTTCTGTCGGTCTTCATCAATTACTATATCGGTCTGTTTACCTGTATTTTCACACTACTGGCATTTATTTGTTACGAGATCTGCCATTTCACAACGCTGAAGCGGTTTTGGGAAGATTTGAGCCTTATGGCGCTTTTCACCGTTTTGGCAATCGGTATGACCGCCATTTTGTCACTGCCCACTTTGGCATCTCTGCAGACTACTTCCTCCGGCAACAACGTGTTCCCCAAAAAATTTGAACTGAACATTGTGGATAAGGACAATTTCCTGGGCCTTTTGGAGGGTATGAAGCAGGTTGCCACCAACACCTTCAGTATGGTCGAGCCCAATTACGTGGCCACGGAGGGTCTGCCCAACATTTACTGCGGTGTGTTCGCCAACATCTTTATTGTGCTGCTGCTCACCACCAGGGATGTCCATTGGAGAGATCGGATCTGCAGTGTACTGCTGCTGCTGTTTGTCAACGCCAGCTTTGTCATTCGGCAGCTGGATTACATCTGGCACGGCTTCCATTTCACCAATATGATCCCCTACCGCTTCAGCTTTGTTTACAGCTTTATTATGCTGTATCTGGCCTATCGGGCCTGGCATCTGCGGGACAAGCTTCGCTTCTGGCAGATTCCCACCGCTGCAGCATTTACCCTTTTGATGTATTTCACCTCCAACGCCCACAAGGATGCTGTAGCCGCCTTTAAAAGCAGTGCCGCGTCGAAGGACTTCAGCATTGATACGATTATTCCCTTTGTAAATCTTCTGCTGATCGCGCTATATTGTACCGCGCTGACGCTATTGACTTTGCGCGCAAAAATCAAAGATGATTCACGGAAACGGTCCAACAAGGAAAACGCCCTGCATCAGCAGAAATTCCAGAAAAGAAAAGCCTTTGCCGCCATATCCCTGACGGTAATCATTGCCGCAGAGTTGGTGCTGAACATCATATCCTTTGGCATTTTTTACGGTCCTACAAACCTCTACGGTTATCCCCGTGGCGGTAAGGATGCCGCCCTGGTCCTTTCGATGATGAAGGAATTGGAGGACGACACCCTCTTCTACCGCACCGAGGTAACATCCACCCAAACCTTCAATGACGGTGCGCTGAACGGCTACAACGGCATTACCACCTTCACAAGCTCTGCAAACGCCAAAATGGCAACCTTCATGAGCACCCTGGGATACGGTGGCGCACCGACCTGGAACAGATACGCATTTAAAAACAGCTCCCCAGTTTGCAATCTGTTTTTTAATCTGAAATATATGATTGAACGAAACGGAAAGGTGGTAAATAACCCCTACTTTGAGGATATTTACAGCTCCGGTGCTGTGCATCTGCTGAAAAACAATTACTATCTGCCGTTGGGCTTTATGACTGCCGAAAGCTTATCAGAGCTGAACTTTGCAAATGGGGACACAGGCAACAAGTTCGGTTTCCAAAACGATCTGATGTCTGCGGCACTGGGTGAAAAGCTGGAGCCCTGGAACATTCTCACCGGTGAGAACATTGCCATCACCACCTCCGGTGGTGCTACAGAAGCAGGATTAAATTATTCCACCATTTCCTCCTATTCCGGGTATGACTATATTATGGGCAGCGCTTCAGGCGGTACTGCCACTTATCAATTCACCGCCCCCAGTGACGGCTTGTCCTGCCTGTATTTCTACACATACCCGAACAAAGCATCCATCACCATCAGTCACAGTTCTGACGGCGAAAACTTCACGCATATCAGCACCGAGAGCGAATCTCTGGCATTTTCCCGTTCCGTATGCGACGTCAAAGCCGGTGATATCATCAAGGTAAGCGTAGCCTGTGCCGCCAACAAAAAGAATTATTTGCGGATACAGTGCGCCATATTGGATCAGGAGATAATGGATTATGCGCTGGAACGGCTCAGCCAGTCCACACTGGAGCTGACCACCTTTAAAAACACCTTCATTGAGGGCACTGTCCATTGCAAGCAGGACGGCCTGCTGTACACCTCCATCCCCCAGGCCGGCACCAACTGGCACGTATATGTAGACGGCAAAGAGGAAGCCGTTTCGCTGATTGGCGAAGCAATGGTCGGTGTCAAGCTGACGAAAGGCACCCACACCGTCACCTTCCGCTACGAAAACGGGGCTTACGAGACCGGTCGCATCATTACACTTCTTTCAATACTCGCCTTTGCGGCTCTGATCGGACTGCATCGCTACTACAAGAAAAAACATCTCGAAGCATAAAAAGACATCCACCGGCCAAATGTGCCGGTGGATGTTTTCTTATGCATTGATAAAGCGGGACAAAAATTCTTTCGTCTCCTGTTTTTGGGGGTTGCCGAAAATGTCTTCCGGTGTTCCCTGCTCGCAAATCACGCCTTCGTTCATATAGACGACCCGATTGCTGACTTCACGGGCAAAACCCATCTCGTGGGTCACCACCAGCATGGTCAGTCCCTCGGTGGCAAGCTGCTTCATAACCGCAAGCACCTCACCCACCATTTCCGGATCCAGCGCAGAGGTTGGCTCGTCAAAGAGCAGAACCTCCGGATTCATGGAAAGGGCACGGGCAATGGCTACGCGCTGCTTCTGACCGCCGGAAAGCTGACGGGGACGGGCGTTAATATAGGGCGTCATCCCCACCTTCTCCAGGTAGAACATCGCTGTCTCCGCAGCTTCCGCCTTGGAGCGCTTGAGCACGTCCGTCTGACCGACGATGCAGTTTTGCAGAACGGTCATATTGTTGAACAAATTGAAGTTCTGAAATACCATACCAACCTTGGCGCGATACTTGGGTGCGTTCACACCCCGGGCAAGTATATTTTCATCCCGATAGTAGATCTCACCGGAAGAAGGCATTTCCAACAGATTCAGACAGCGCAGCAGTGTGGACTTGCCGGAGCCGGAAGCGCCAATCACAGAAATGACATCTCCTGTGTGTACCTCAAAGTCAATGTCCTTGAGCACCTCGTGGTTACCGAAGCTCTTGGAAAGGTGTTTAATATCAATAATCATATTATTTCCCTCCCTTTTCCAGCTTATCGGCATATTCCTTGCTGTGCTCATCGTAATTACTGCCTCTTTTGGGATGGCTGTAAGTACCGGCGGTCATCGTCAGGCTGTCGTCCTGCACCAGTTCGTAGTTTGCATTACCGTCCAGCTTCCGTTCAATAAAACGAAGCAGGAAGGAAAACAGCAGGGTTAAGGTCAGATAACCAACCATTTCAATCACGGCAGAGGGGAAATATTTGCTGTTCAGACCCACAATATTCCGGTGGGTCGCAAAGAAATCCACAAAACCAATGACAAACATTACAGAAGTATCTTTAATGTTGATAATCAAATTGTTGCCGATTTGGGGAATGATGTTGCGCAACACCTGAGGCATAATCACCCGACGCATCGTTTGCACGTGGGTCATACCAATGGCCTTTGCGCCTTCCGTCTGACCGGGGTCAATGGAAATAATGCCGCCACGCACGGACTCCGCCATATATGCGCCGGTATTGATGGACACCACGATGATCGCCGCAGTCCAAATATCCGCCACACTGTAGGTAAAACCGCAGCCGTAGAAAATCAGCACTGCCTGCAGCACCATCGGCGTACCGCGGAACACTTCCACATAAATGCGGACAATCACCCTGATCAGCTTCAGGATAAAACGCTTGAATATACTGTCGTTTTTGGTGCTGGGAATGGTATTAAGCACACCGCACACAAGGCCGATCACACAGCCGGCAATGGTGGCAACCACAGCCAGAATCAGGGTATTCATCACACCGCGCAGGTAGGCTTCGCCGTATACCGACCAAAGCCGGCCTACATCGTCAAACAATTTGCTAAAACCGGTCATAAAATCTACAGTCCTCTATCAAATCTCAGGCTGAACAGCAATGGCATCGTTCATCAGGTTATTGAAGTCCTCAACTGTCATATCCTTCAGAACCTCGTCCATCATATCCTTCAGGGCAGTGTTGCCCAGCTTGACGGAAATGCCGATATTGATATCGCCTTCGCTGGCGGCAAAATCGTCATCCGTGCTGCTGAAGTCCAGAATCATCAGGTTATCATAAGTAGCGCAAGCACCCATTGCAGTGGGCATATCGGTGCAGATGAAGTCCACGCGGCTCTCTGCTACTGCCATAATCATCGCATTGGCTGTCTCGGCAGCGCTGGTCTTGGTTGCGCCGGGAATCTGATCGATGAAGGAATTGTACCAAACCGTGCCGGTCTGTGCAGTGCAGGTGCCGGTGAGGTTGGAAATGCCGGTAGCCGCTGCCTGTGCTGTATCCTTACGGGCTACACAGACGATGTTCGCATAGAAATAAGGACCTGCCATCTCTACTTCTTCCAGGCGCTCCTCTGTCATAGACTGACCTGCGATAACCGCATCCAGCTTGCCCTCATCCAGTGCAGGATTCAGGCCGTCCCAGCCGATTGCCATAACTTCCAGTGTAACATCATAGTGCTCTGCGATCTTCTTTGCGATCATCACGTCGTAACCGTTGGCATAAGTGCCGGGGTTGTTGGCGATGGGCACAGCGCCGTTGGAATCGTCCATCTGCGTCCAGTTGTAGGGGGCGTATGCGCACTCCATACCAACCGTCAGGATGCCGTCTTCCAAACCGGGAACATCTGCGTAGGTCTTGCCGGACTCAGTCTTGCTGCCGCCACAGGCGCACAGGCTCACCGTGAGCATCAGGGACAGTACAATTGCAATTAACTTCTTCATTTTGTTTTTCCTCGCTTTTTTCTAAAATTAAAAAACGGATCGCCTGCAAAGCGATCCGACAGCTGTTACAAAAATAATAGATCTGCAACAATACTGCATCGATAGCGCTTCACAAAATACATTGTGACAGTTCGGCAGATATTCTCTGACGACCCAGCACCGCACATTCAGGCATCTGCGGCACTTCGGCGGTATCCCCTTTCCTCTTCTGCGGTTGCCTGACCTTGCAGAAAAGTACTGATGAATCCCGCGCCTCTATCAAGGCGATTAGTTTTTCCATATACTATCACGCCTCAATCCATCTGTCAACCGATCTTTAAACTTTTTAGCGCATTTTACAGGTTTTTGCCCATTCCGCGGCCCTTTTTACAGCAAATAACACAAGAATCCAAGGACATTTGTATTTACTGCAAAAACACACCCATTAGAAGGGTGTGCATTTTGCACAATTGCACCGCGTTATTTTTGTATGTTTTCTCATTTCATTTGTGCACTTTTACCTTGACGATTCATAAAACTGTGCTATAATGAATGTAGAGTGAGTATAAAAATCAAGTAAAGGAGTAGATATTTATGAATATTCAATACATTCATCCCGCAGACCAACTAGTTATGTTTATGCAGCGTATATACGATAAAGGCCTGACCACCACTTCCGGCGGCAACCTATCTATTTTAGACAATGACGGCAATATTTGGATTACCCCTGCCGGTGTAGACAAGGGTACTCTGACCCGCAACGACATCGTCTGCGTAAAGCCTGACGGTTCTACCGTTGGCCCTCACAAGCCCTCTTCCGAGCTTCCCTTCCATCAGTCTGTTTACAAGATGCGTCCGGATTTGAAGGCCGTGCTTCACGCCCATCCCCCTGCACTGGTGGCGTTTTCCATTGTGCGCCGCTGTCCGAATCTGGATCTGGTTCCCTCTGTGCGGAAGGTCTGCTCCAATGTGCAGATTGCTAAATACGATGTTCCCGGCAGTGAAGCTTTGGGCGAAAAAATCGGTCGGGTTTTTGCCGACGGCTGTGATATTGCCATTTTGGAAAATCACGGCGTATGTATCGGTGCACCGGATATGTTTACCGCTTTCCAGCGCTTTGAGACCCTGAACTACACCGCTCAGCTGGAAGGTGTCGCCAAGAAGATCGGCAACATTCACGCACTGGCACCTGAGGCTTATCGCATCAGCCAGACCCAATTCCACACCAAAATGGATGATTTTATTCCCCACAGCCGTTCCTCCGAGGAGCTGGCGGCTCGCCGTGATATGATCACCCTCATCAAGCGCTCTTACAAAATGAATCTGTTTACAGCTACCCACGGTACATATTCCGTGCGCCTGGCTGACGGCAGTTTCCTGATCACCCCCTACAACTTTGACCGTGCATACCTGCAGGAGGACGATCTTGTACGGGTGAAGGCCGGTATGAAGGAGCAGGGCAAAATCCCCTCCCGTGCTGTGGTATTCCACGAAAAGATTTATCAGAAGCATCCGGAGATTAAAGCTATTTTGCAGGCACATCCTGTCCACGCAATGGCTTTTGCTGTCACCGATGCAGACTTTGACCCCCGCACCATCCCCGAAAGCTATATTCTGCTGCGGGATATCAAGACCCTCCCCTACGAATCCATTTACGAAAGACCTGACGAGGTTGCCGCAGAATTTGCACCCAACTGCCCCGCACTGATGATCGAAAACAGCTGTGTGGTGCTTACCGGTGAAAGTCTGCTGAAGGCCTTTGACCGTTTGGAGGTTATGGAATCCACCGCCCATTCCATTATTCTGTCCAAGGAAGTTGGCAACATTGTTCACATTACCGACGAAGAGGTACAAGATCTGAAGGTTGCCTTTAACCTGGAAGGCTAATTCTATGCAGCGCAAACGTCCTGCCGCATTCAAAATGCGGCAGGATTTTTTAAGATTATAGGCACTTTGCGGTATTTTCCTCTTGTAACGGATGGATTTTTGTGGTAAACTAAATTGATTTTTTATGACCTTTCAGAAATAGATTCGCTATTGCCTGCGATATTTGGAGGAACGCAATGTCTACATTACACGAAGAAATCAGCCGCCGTCGTACATTTGCCATCATTTCCCACCCCGACGCCGGTAAAACCACCTTAACCGAAAAATTTCTGCTGTACGGCGGAGCCATCGCCCAGGCCGGTGTGGTCAAGGGCAAAAAGAATTCCCGTTCTGCCACCTCCGACTGGATGGAAATTGAAAAGCAGCGTGGTATCTCTGTCACATCCTCTGTTATGCAGTTCCAGTATGACGGCTTCTGCATCAACATTCTGGACACACCGGGACACCAGGACTTCTCCGAGGATACCTACCGCACCCTGATGGCCGCCGACTCTGCCGTGATGGTCATTGACGGTGCAAAAGGTGTTGAACCGCAGACGCGCAAGCTGTTCAAGGTCTGTGCGATGCGCCATATTCCCATCTTTACTTTTATTAATAAAATGGACCGGGAAACCAGAGACCCCTTTGATCTTTTGGATGAGGTGGAACGGGAGCTTGGCATCGAGACCTACGCAATGAACTGGCCTATTGGCTCCGGCAAGGATTTTCAGGGCGTTTACGACCGGGAAAAGAGTCAGCTTCTTTTCTTCTCCGGTCACGGTGGAAAATCCAAGGCCGAGACGCAGGCCATTGACCTGTATGACAGTCAGGTTGCCACCCTTTTGGACAGTGAGAAAAAGCATCAGCAGCTGATTGACGATGTGGAGCTGCTGTCCGCAGGACGGGAGATGGATTTGCAGGCTGTTCAGCACGGTCAGCTCTCCCCGGTGTTCTTTGGCTCTGCGCTGACCAACTTTGGCATTGAACCTTTCCTGGAAAACTTTTTAAAGCTGACCCCTCCCCCTCTGCCCCGTGTTGCAGATTGCGGTGAGATTGATACGTTCTCCCCCGATTTTTCCGCCTTTGTCTTTAAAATTCAGGCCAATATGAACAAGGCACACCGTGACCGACTGGCCTTTATGCGCATCTGCTCCGGCAAATTCCAGCGGGACACCGAATACTACCATATGCAGGGCGGACGTAAAATGCGTCTTTCTCAGCCCCAGCAATTGATGGCCGCTGAGCGTGAGATTGTGGAAGAGGCTTATGCAGGTGACGTCATCGGCGTGTTTGACCCCGGCATTTTCTCCATTGGCGACACCATCACCATCCCCTCGAAGAAATTTTTATATTCCGGCATCCCCACCTTTGCGCCTGAACACTTCTGCCGTGTTTCCGCCAAGGACTCTATGAAGCGCAAGCAATTTGTCAAGGGTACGGAGCAGATTGCTCAGGAGGGTGCAATTCAGATTTTCAAAGTGCCCAATTCCGGTATGGAAGAAGTCATCGTGGGCGTAGTCGGTACGCTGCAGCTTGATGTATTCCAGTACCGTATGAAAAACGAATACGGTGTGGATCTGAGAATGGAGATGCTCCCCTACGAGGAAATCCGCCTGATTGATTCTGCACCCTGTGCGCTGTCGGATCTGAATTTGGGATCTGACGCTGAGCTTCTGGAAGATTACCGGGGCAGAAATCTGCTGGTATTCTCCAGCTATTGGGCGATCGACTTTACCGTCCGCCGTAACCCGGGTTTGGTGGTCAAGGAAATCGTTGTAAACGAAGGATAACGAAAGAACGTCGGCATCATTGCTCCGGTGGAAAATTCCTGCCGGAGCAATGCTTTTGTCCCCTTTCCGGTGCGCAAAAATATGCAAAAACAGGCTCAATTTTATTGACAAGAACAGTATACTATGGTATAATCGCAAGGATTATGATACAGGAGGGATGCACAATGACGAATCACCAGTTCTGCTATGTTGGTTGTTCCCGTGAGGATGTTCATTCTCTCAGTGTTCCTGTTTCCGCTTGTTTATCCGATTTGTTCTCTGATGAAAATAATTATTTTGTTTTTCCTGGCTTTTGTGATGTGCATGTGCACTTCCGAGAGCCGGGATTTTCTTATAAAGAGACCATTTCTACCGGCTGCAAAGCCGCAGCCGCCGGCGGCTACACCGCTGTATGCACTATGCCCAATTTAAATCCCGTGCCGGACAGCCGGGAGCATCTGGATATGCAGCTTCAGCTCATCCGGGAGCAGGCTACCATCCACGTATATCCATACGGCGCAATTACCGTCAATCAGCAAGGGCAGGCACTTGCCGCTATGCGTGATATGGCAGATGCGGTCATCGCCTTTTCCGATGACGGTAGAGGTGTTCAGCAAGAACAGATGATGCGGCAGGCAATGGAAGAAGCCAAAAAATTGGGTAAAATCATAGTGGCCCATTGCGAGGACAACAGCCTGCTTTTCGGCGGCTATATCCACGATGGGGCGTATGCGAAAGCACACGGGCACAAGGGGATTTGTTCCGCCAGCGAATATAAGCAGATTGAACGTGACTTGCGTCTTGTAGGGCAGATCGGCTGCAGCTACCATATTTGTCACATCTCCACCAAGGAAAGTGTGGAGCTGATTCGGCAGGCAAAAGCCAAGGGCTTGGATGTAACCTGCGAGACCGCCCCCCACTATCTGGTGCTGACGGATGCGGATTTGCAGGAGGACGGACGTTTCAAAATGAATCCGCCTCTGCGAAGCGCGCAAGACCGACAGGCGCTCATCGAGGGTCTGCAGGACGGTACGATTGATATGATCGCCACCGACCACGCCCCCCACAGTGCGGAGGAAAAAAGTAAAGGTCTGGCAGGAAGCGCCTTTGGCATTGTGGGACTGGAAACAGCTTTCCCGTTGCTTTACACCCACCTGGTAAAGCCCGGAATTATTGGGCTTGAACAGCTCATCCGGCTTCTGTCGGAAAATCCGCGGAAACGTTTCGGCATCCCTATGAACCGGGACTACACTGTGTGGGATTTAAATGCAGTACAGCAAATCCGTCCGGAGGCATTTTTGTCCAAGGGCAAAGCCACGCCTTTTGCAGGTCATACTGTAAACGGAAAATGTATTGCAACAATATGTAACGGAAAAATCGTATATCAAACAACAGAGCAGTGATAATGGAGGATTATATGGCAAAGCGTACAGACATTAAGAAAATACTGATTTTAGGTTCCGGTCCGATTGTGATTGGTCAGGCCGCGGAATTTGACTATGCAGGCACCCAGGCCTGTCTGGCTTTGAAGGAAGAAGGATACGAGGTTGTGCTGTGCAACTCCAATCCGGCAACCATTATGACCGATACTTCCATTGCAGACAAGGTTTATATGGAGCCTCTGACCCTGGAATATATTGCCAAAATCCTGCGTTATGAACGTCCTGATGCCATTTTGCCCGGCATCGGCGGTCAGACCGGCCTGAATCTTGCCATGCAATTGGAGAAAAAAGGCGTTCTGAAGGAGTGCAACGTTCAATTGTTGGGCACAGGCAGTGCATCCATTGAACGGGCAGAGGATCGGGATCTGTTTAAGCAGCTGTGCCAATCCATTGGCGAGCCCACCATCCCCTCCGAGATCACCTACAATTTAGAAGAAGCAAAGCAGGCCGCGCAGCGAATCGGTTATCCTGTTGTTTTGCGCCCTGCCTTTACCTTGGGCGGCACCGGCGGCGGTTTTGCAGACAACGAAGAGGAACTGGTTGAATTGGGCATTAACGCATTCAAGCTGTCCCCTGTACATCAGGTGCTGATTGAAAAAAGCGTAAAAGGCTACAAAGAAATCGAATTTGAAGTAATGCGGGACTCTACCGACCACGCCATCACCATCTGCGGTATGGAAAATATCGATCCGGTAGGCGTACACACCGGTGACTCTATGGTGGTTGCCCCCATTATGACTCTGAGCAAGGAAGACGAAAAGAAGCTCAACGACAGCGCCATTAAAATCATCCGCGAACTGAAAATCGAAGGCGGCTGTAATGTGCAGTTTGCCCTGAATCCTGAAAACGGGGACTATTACCTGATTGAAGTTAATCCCCGTGTCTCCCGTTCTTCCGCACTGGCATCCAAAGCCAGTGGCTATCCCATTGCCCGTGTGACCGCAAAAATTGCGGTTGGTATGAAGCTGGAGGAAATCGCCATTGCCAATACCAACGCATCCTTTGAGCCGAAGCTGGACTATGTGATTGCCAAGCTGCCCCGTTTCCCCTTTGATAAATTCACCTCTGCCGCCAACACACTGGGTACGCAGATGAAAGCCACCGGTGAGGTTATGGGCATTGGCTCCAGCTTGGAGGAATGTCTGCTCAAGGCTGTTCGTTCCCTGGAAATCGGCGTCAGCCACTTCTATATGCCTAAATTTGACAGCTGGGAAAGCGACCGGTTGCTCTCCTACATTGAGACCTTCCAGGATGACAACATTTTTGCCATTGCAGAATTGATGCGCAGAGGCTTCGGTGTGGCACAGCTGCACGATATCACCAAAATCACCGCCTATTTCCTGGAGGCTGTGCAAAACATCGTGGCCATGGAAACGGAGGTAAAGGCACATCCCCTTTGTGTGGACACCCTGAAAAAAGCAAAAACGCTGGGCTTCAGCGATGCCTTCATTGCAAAGCTGTGGAGCAAGCCGGAAATTGAAGTTTACAATCTGCGGAAAGAGCAAGGGTTATTCCCCGTGTTCCGGATGGTGGACACCTGCCATACCGGTGCTTATATCCCCTATTTCTATTCTTCCTACACCGGTCAGAACGTCTCCAGGCTGACAGACAAGAAGAAAATTGTTGTATTGGGTGCAGGTCCGATCCGTATCGGACAGGGTGTGGAGTTTGACTATTCCACCGTTCACGCTGTGGCAACCATTAAAAATGCAGGCTATGAAGCCATCATTATCAACAATAACCCGGAAACGGTTTCTACGGATTACACCACTGCCGACAAGCTTTATTTTGAGCCGCTGACTACCGAGGATGTGATGAACATCATCGCATTTGAAAATCCGGAGGGCGTTATTGCTTCTCTGGGTGGTCAAACCGCCATTAATCTGGCACAGCCGCTGATGGAGCGTGGCGTCAAAATCATCGGTACCGACTGTGCCGCCATCGAGAAGGCTGAAAATCGGGATTCCTTTGAGAAAATCCTGGAGCAGCTGCAGATTCCTCAACCCAAGGGCAAGGCGGTTACAAAAATACAGGATGGCATTGATGCCGCCAACGAAATCGGATACCCTGTATTGGTACGCCCCAGCTTTGTGCTTGGCGGACGGGCTATGCAGATCGTCGCCAACGAAAATCAGCTGCGCCACTACCTGAAAACGGCCGTTGAAATCGACGAGGACAAGCCTGTTCTGGTAGATAAGTATATTGAGGGTCGGGAGGTCGAGGTGGACGCCATTTGCGACGGCACCAACGTGTTTATTCCCGGCATTATGGAGCTGGTAGAGCGTACCGGTGTGCACAGCGGTGACTCCATCAGCGTTTACCCCTCCTTCAGTATTTCCGACAAGGTTAAGGGCACAATTTTGCAGTATGCGAAAAAGCTTGGCTTGGGCATTGGCATTGTGGGTCTTTACAATATTCAGTTCATTGTGGACAACGATGATCACGTGTATATCATTGAAGTAAATCCCCGTTCCTCCCGTACCGTTCCCTTCCTGAGCAAGGCCACCGGCTTCAGTCTGGCAGATATTGCCACAGAAGTCATTTTAGGAAAGTCTCTGAAAGAACAGGGCATCTTTGACATTTATCCGGAGGAACGGAAGCGCTGGTACGTGAAAGTGCCGGTATTCTCCTTCAATAAAATCCGTGGTCTGGATGCTTACCTCTCCCCTGAGATGAAGTCCACCGGTGAGGCCATCGGTTATGATGACAAGCTGAACCGTGCCCTGTATAAGGCACTTCAGGCTTCCGGTATGCATCTGCAAAATTACGGAACGGTGCTTGCTACCATTGCAGACAAGGACAAGCAGGAGGCTCTGCCGCTGATCCGTCGTTTCTACAATTTGGGCTTTAACATTCAGGCCACCTACGGCACTGCAATGTTCTTAAAGCGCAACGGCATTCGTACCCACATTTTAGAGAAAATCAGCACCGGCAGTCACGAAATTCCCGATGCTCTGCGGCAAGGCCATATTGCCTATGTGATCAACACGAAAGAGCCCGGCTCTGAAGGCTCTAACAACGACGGCCACCAAATCCGCAAGGTTGCCACAGAGAACAATGTGACCATCTTTACTGCACTGGATACGGTGCGTGTGCTTTTGGACGTTCTGGAAGAAACCACGCTGACCATTTCCACCATTGATGCCTGATGGAGAAGAAAATGAAACAAGGGATATTTGAAATCGTCGAAAATCTGCCCCTTACGGAAAATGTGTACAAAATGACCCTTCGGGGAGATACCTCTGCCATCACTGCCCCCGGACAGTTTGTAAACATCAAGCTGGACGGACTGTATTTGCGGCGTCCCATCTCCGTTTGCGATTTACAGGGAGATTTTCTGACCATCATTTATAAAGTTGTGGGAAAAGGAACTGCACAGCTTTCCGAAATGAGAACAGGGACATTGGATTTGCTTACAGGGCTTGGAAATGGCTATGACCTTGCAAAGTCCGGTGCATCCCCTGTTTTGCTGGGCGGCGGTGTCGGTGTTCCCCCCATGTATCTGCTGTGCAAAACGCTTCTTGCACAGGGAAAGTCCGTGCAGGTCATTTTAGGCTTCAATACCAAAAATGAGGTGTTTTTTGAGCAGGAATTTAAAGATTTAGGTGCAAACGTCACGGTCACCACCGTTGACGGCACTTACGGACTGAAAGGCTTTGTAACCGATGCGCTGGCCGGCTGCGATTACAGCTACTTTTACACCTGCGGCCCTGAACCGATGCTCAAAGCAGTGTACCGTGCAAGCCGCACTTCCGGTCAGCTCAGCTTTGAAAAGCGGATGGGCTGCGGCTTTGGTGCCTGTATGGGCTGCTCCTGCAAAACCGTTACAGGCTATAAACGGATCTGCAAGGAAGGACCTGTACTTCAAAAGGAGGAGATTTTATGGGAGAGCTAAGCGTAAACTTATGCGGAATTCAGCTGGATAATCCCATCATCCCTGCCTCCGGTACATTTGGCTACGGATATGAATATGCCGAGCTTTTTGACATTAACTGTCTGGGTACATTTTCCTTCAAGGGCACAACCAAAGACCCCCGTTTTGGCAATCCCACACCCAGAATTGCAGAGTGTACTGCCGGTATGATTAACGCAGTCGGTTTGCAGAATCCCGGTGTAGAGCAAGTGATTCAAACAGAGCTTCCCAAACTGAAAGCCTGTTTCCAAAAGCCTGTAATGGCCAATGTCAGCGGTTTTTCCGTGGAGGATTACGCCTACACCTGCCGTATGCTGGATGCACAGGAACAGGTCGGTTGGCTGGAAGTGAATATCAGCTGTCCCAATGTGCACGGCGGTGGAATGAGCTTCGGCACAGACCCCAAAGCCGCCGCAGAAGTGACAAAAGCGGTAAAGTCTGTGACCACAAAGCCTGTGATTATGAAGCTGACGCCCAATGTGACAGATATTGTCACCATTGCCAAAGCCTGCGCCGATGCAGGTGCTGACGGCATCAGCCTGATTAACACGATGCTGGGTATGCGTATAGATCTGCGCACCAAAAAGCCGGTAATTGCCAACAAAATGGGTGGTTTTTCCGGTCCTGCCATCTTCCCTGTTGCACTGCGTATGGTGTATCAGGTGGCACAGGCGGTAGATGTGCCCATCATCGGTATGGGTGGCGTCAGCAGTGCCGAGGATGTATTGGAAATGATGCTTGCAGGCGCTACCGCTGTGGAGGTGGGTGCTGCCAATTTGGTTGACCCCTTGATCTGTCCCAAGATCATTGAAGATTTACCCAATGTGATGAAAAAATACAACATACAGTCGTTACAAGAAATTATAGGAGGCGCAAAATAATGGGCAAGGACGTGATTATTGCCTGCGATTTTTCAAACGCAGAGCAGGCATTGGCTTTTCTGGACAAATTCACAGGCAGAAAGCCTTTTGTTAAAATCGGAATGGAGCTGTTTTACAGTGCCGGTCCGGAAATTGTGAAACAAATTAAAGCCCGTGGACACAAGATCTTTTTGGACTTAAAGCTCCACGATATCCCCAATACCGTCAAAAAGGCAATGCACGTACTGTCTGATCTGGATGTGGACATCTGTAACCTCCACGCCGCAGGCACAACCGCTATGATGGAGGCGGCTTTGGAGGGTCTGACAAGAGCAGACGGCACAAGACCTTTGCTGATTGCTGTCACACAGCTGACTTCCACAGATCAGCAGGCTATGGAACGTGATCTGCTCATCGAAAAGCCCATTGATCAGGTAGTCATGCACTACGCACAAACCGCCAAAAATGCCGGTCTGGACGGCATCGTCTGCTCTCCTTTGGAGGCAGGCAAGGTGCACAGCCTCTGCGGTGCAGACTTCTTGACCGTCACTCCCGGTGTTCGTTTTGCTGACGGTGAAAAGGGCGACCAAAAACGGGTGATGACCCCGGCTCAGGCCAAGGAAATCGGCTCGGATTATATCGTGGTGGGTCGTCCCATCACTGCCGCGGCTGATCCTGTAGAGGCCTATATGCGCTGTGTGAATGAGTTTTGCGATTAAGGGAGTTTAAAAATGGAACAGTACAAAAGAGAATTTATCTCCTTCCTGCAGGATGCAGGTGTTTTGAAGTTCGGTGATTTTACCGCAAAAAGCGGCCGCAAGATTCCCTACTTTATCAATGCTGGAGAAATTAAAACCGGTGCGCAAATCGCAAAGCTGGGCAAATTCTATGCCAAGGCCTATGCAGAAAAGATTGGAAGCAAAAAGACCGTTCTCTACGGTCCTGCCTACAAGGGTATTTCCATTGCTGTGTCTGCCGCTGTTGCACTGTCTGAAGAAGGCTTAGACGTTCCGTTCTTCTTCAACCGCAAGGAAGCCAAAGATCACGGTGAGGGCGGCGTATTCGTCGGTTATGTGCCCAAGGCCGGTGAAGAAATCGTCATTGTAGAAGATGTGATCACCGCAGGTACTGCCATCCGTGAGAGTATGTCTATTCTCTCCGGCTTGCAGGATACACGGGTGGTTGCCACCTTTGTGATGGTCGATCGCAAGGAAAAGGGCCAGACGGAAAAGTCCGCCATGGCAGAGGTCGGTGAGGAATTTGGCTTCCCCGTGTACTCTGTTGTGGATGTGTACGATATTATCGAATACTTGGAGGAAAACCCCTCCAATGCCGAAAACGTGGCTCGCATTAAAGCATATTTGGAAGTAAACGGAGCTGCACGATGAGAAGCCTGATTGATATTACCGATTTTTCTGCCGAAGAATTGCAGGAGCTGATGGACACCGCCTGCGATATCATTGCCCATCCTGAAAAATATCAGGAGTGCTGTCGCCATAAGAAGCTGGCCACCTTATTCTTTGAACCCTCCACCCGTACACGTCTCAGCTTTGAGGCCGCCATGCTGGAATTGGGCGGCAGTGTACTGGGCTTTAGCGAAGCATCCTCTTCCTCTGTATCCAAGGGCGAAAGTATGGCAGACACCTCCAAAATTCTCTCCTGCTATGCAGACATTATGGCCATTCGTCACCCCAAAGAGGGCGCGCCCTATGTTGCCGCCTGCAACGCCTCTATTCCGGTCATCAATGCCGGTGACGGCGGTCACTGCCACCCCACCCAAACAATGGCCGATTTGCTGACCATCTACAGAGAATGTGGGCGCATTGATCAGTTAACCATCGGCTGCTGCGGCGACCTGAAATACGGCAGAACCGTGCACTCTCTGCTTTCTGCGGTAAGCCGTTACAAAAACATCAAGGTCATCCTGATCTCCCCGGAGGAATTGCAGCTGCCGGAATATATGAAGCAGGATGTACTGGACAAAAACGGCATCGACTATGTGGAAATCACCTCTTTGGAAGAAGCACTGCCCAAGCTGGATGTGCTTTATATGACCCGAATTCAACGGGAACGATTCGACGATGCTGCAGTATATGAACGGCTCAAGGACAGCTATATCCTTACCCCTGAAAAGCTGGCATCTGCCAAGGAGACGATGCGGATTTTGCATCCCCTGCCCCGGGTTAACGAGATCAGCGTCAAGGTGGATGACGACCCCCGTGCGGCCTATTTCCGTCAGGCTCTGAACGGAAAATATATGCGGATGGCTCTGATCTTAAAGCTTTTACGGGATGCCGAGGCTGGTTTGCAAATGCCCCGGGAGGATACCTTGGACGATGTGCTGTACTGCGACAACCCCAACTGTATCTCTTCCGTGGAACAGGAATTGCCCCATCGGTTCCGGCCCACAAACCCCGCTACCGGTGAATACCGCTGTATTTACTGCGAAACAAAGAAACACAAAAAGAATTAAGCTTTTCCATAGTAAAAACTGAAAACCCGACTCGATTGGCCAATGCCCCCGAGTCGGGTTTTTGCATTATTTAAAGTATTTTACCGCGGATTCAAACATCCGAATGTCGTAATTGCCCGGTACATTCTTATACAGACCGTAACCAATACGTTCACTGTGACCCATTTTACCGAACACCCGTCCATCCGGAGAGGTGATGCCCTCAATGGCGTACAGGCTGTTATTGGGATTACAGCTTACTTCTGCAGTAGCCTCTCCGTTCAGGTCTACGTACTGAGTCGCAATCTGCCCGTTGGCGGCCAGTTGGCGAATCAGTGCTTCATCTGCCAGGAATCGGCCTTCACCGTGGGAGATGGGTACGTTATAAATATCGCCTACATTGGTCAGTGCCAGCCAGGGAGACTTGTTGGATGCAACCCTTGTGCGCACGATTCTGGACTGGTGGCGTGCAATGGTATTATAGGTCAGCGTGGGACAACTTGCATCGGTGTCGATGATTTTGCCGTAGGGCACCAAGCCCAGCTTGATCAGTGCCTGGAAGCCGTTACAGATGCCGCACATCAGACCGTCCCGTTGCTCCAACAGTTCCGTGACGCCTTCCTTCACCGCACCGTTGCGGAAGAAAGCGGTAATGAATTTACCGGAGCCGTCCGGCTCGTCACCACCGGAGAAGCCGCCGGGGATAAACACCATTTGGCTCTCTTTCAGCAGCTTTGCAAATTCGTCCACACTGCGGCGAATACCATCGGCAGAACGGTTGTTGATGACCAGAATTTCTGCCTTTGCACCGGCTTCCTCTACCGCACGGGCAGAGTCATATTCACAGTTTGTGCCGGGGAATGCAGGAATCAGCACCCGTGGCTGTGCAACACGAATTGCAGGAGCAGGTACAGCGCCCTGATGGGTATAAGAGAAGGTCTCCATATTCTGCTTCTGGGCAGGAATATTACAGCTGTAAACCGGCTCTAATTTCTCTTCGTACAGGTTTTGAAGCTGATGTAAATTCAGCTGTTCCGCACCCTTGGTCAGCATCTGCTGTTGTGCGGTGACACCTACAGGAACGCCCACTGCCACATCTTCTATCAGTTCCAACAGGAAACTGCCGTAGCCATAACCAAAGAGCTGGGCATCCGCAATGTTGTCATTGAAAGTCAGGCCAATGCCATTGCCGATGGCCATTTTCAGCACCGCCTCCGCAATGCCGCCCATACCCAAGGTATAACAGCTTACTGCCTTGCCGGTATGCAGCAATTGGGTGACGGTCTCAAACACTTTCAGCAGAGAATCTGTCTGCGGCAGACCGTTTTCATCCTGCTCCGGGGCAATCAGCACAACCGTATGACCCGGTGCTTTAAATTCGGGAGAGACCACCTGCTGTACCTTGCCGGTTGTTACCGCAAAGCTTACCAAAGTAGGCGGCACATCCAGATTTTCAAAAGAGCCGGACATAGAGTCCTTACCGCCAATGGCACCGATTCCCAATTCCATTTGGGCTTTGAATGCGCCCAAAAGCGCCGCCATAGGTTTTCCCCAACGGCTTGCGTCCTTGCCGGGCTTTTCAAAATACTCCTGGAAGGTCAGGTATACATCCTTAAAGGATGCACCGGAAGCGATCAGCTTGCTGACCGACTCTACCACCGCCAAATACGCACCGTGGTAGGGACTTTGCTCGGTAATGAAGGGATTGTAACCCCACGACATAAAGGAGCAATCGTCTGTGTGTCCCTTTTCCAGTGAAATTTTCTGCACCATCGCCTGCACCGGTGTTTGCTGATATTTACCGCCAAAGGGCATCAGCACCGTACCCGCACCAATGGTGGAATCGAAGCGTTCGGAAAGGCCGCGCTTGGAGCAGATATTCAGATCCTCTGCCAGTGCCTTGTAGTTTTCGGTAAAGCTTCCGCTGAAGGGTTTTTGCGTATACATTGCGGCGGCAGGAGCAACTGTAATGTGCTTCTCGGCACCGTTGGAATTTAAGAATGCACGACTGATATCCACAATGGTATTGCCGTTCCACTTCATCACCAAACGCGGCTCGGCAGTCACGGTCGCCACAGGACAGGCCTGCAGATTCTCCCGATCTGCCAACTCCAAAAAGCGCTGAACATCCTTGCTCTCCACCACAACAGCCATACGTTCCTGAGATTCGCTGATGGCCAGCTCTGTACCGTCCAGTCCCTCATACTTCTTGGGCACAGCGTTTAAATCAATCATCAAGCCGTCTGCCAATTCACCGATTGCCACACTGACGCCGCCGGCACCAAAGTCGTTACAGCGCTTAATCATTTGGGTGGCTTCTTTATTACGGAACAGGCGTTGCAGCTTCCGTTCCTCCGGTGCATTGCCTTTTTGGACCTGTGCACCGCAGGTTTCTACAGACTGCATATCGTGGGCCTTGGAAGATCCGGTAGCACCACCGATGCCGTCACGGCCTGTAGAGCCGCCCAGCAAGATCACCACGTCTCCCTCAGCAGGCACTTCCCGACGGACATTTTCTGCCGGTGTTGCGGCAATCACCGCACCGATTTCCATACGCTTTGCGGCGTAGCCGGGGTGGTAAATCTCATCCACAATACCGGTTGCCAGGCCGATCTGGTTGCCGTAGGAGGAATAACCTGCGGCGGCAGTGGTGACGATTTTACGCTGCGGCAGTTTGCCCGGAATGGTTTCACTGACCGGTTTCAGGGGGTCTGCCGCACCGGTGACACGCATTGCGCCATACACATAGGAACGACCGGAAAGGGGGTCACGAATTGCACCGCCAATACAGGTTGCCGCACCGCCGAACGGCTCGATTTCCGTGGGGTGATTGTGGGTTTCATTCTTAAACAGCAACAGCCAGGGCTGTGCCTGTCCGTCTACCTCCACTGTAATTTTTACAGTGCAGGCATTGATTTCTTCGGATTCATCCAGTTTGTCCAGCATCCCGTTTTTACGCAAGTGCTTGACGGCAACAGTTGCCAAATCCATCAGGCAGATGGGCTTTGTACGACCCAAATCCCGACGCACCTGCAAATACTGTTCGTAAGTATTTTGCAGCAGCTTGTCGGCAAAGGTCACCTGATCAATGATCGTACCAAATGTGGTATGGCGGCAGTGGTCAGACCAATAAGTATCAATCATTCGGATTTCCGTAATGGTCGGCTCACGCCCCTCGGTTTTAAAATAGTCCTGACAGAATGCAATATCATCCCCGTCCATCGCCAAACCGTACTGCTTCACAAAAGCCGCCAAACCATCCCGATCCAGCTTTGTAAAGCCTTGCAGTGTTTCCACCGTGGTGGGAATATCGTATGCCATCTCTAAGGTTTCAGGCATTTCCAGTGCAGCTTCTCTGGACTCCACCGGATTGATCACATATTTTTTGATCTCCGCAATCTGCTCCTGAGTCAGTGCGCCGTACAAGCCGTAGACCTTGGCTGTGCGAATCACAGGACGCTCACCCTGAGAGATGATCTGAATACATTGGGCGGCTGAATCCGCGCGCTGGTCAAACTGACCGGGCAAAAATTCCACCGCAAACACGGTTGCACCATCCAGTTCTGCCTGGGCAGTTGCAATATCCAGCTGGGGTTCTGAAAACACCGTTGCAACAGCATAGTCAAAAAGCTCCTTGGAAATACACTGCGCATCATAACGGTTCAGCACCCGTACCTGCTCCAATGCAGAGATGCCCAGCAAATTCCGCGCGTCATTGAGCAATGCCCGGGCTTCATTGTCTAAGCCCGGCTTTTTTTCTACAAATACACGGTAAACCATCCGTTAAACCTCCTTCGCCGCCAGAGCCTTCGCTCCGATATCCCGACGATAATACGCGTTTTCAAAGGTAATTTGCGCTACCAGATCATAGGCGGACTGTACAGCCTTCTCAAGGCTGTCTGCCACTGCGGTCGCGCCCAACACTCTGCCGCCGGCAGTCACCAACGCTCCATCCTGCACCGAAGCGCCTGCCACATATACGTTTTGGGCAACCTGATGGGGAATGTGGATGGGATAGCCTTTTTCGTAATGCTCCGGATAACCGTTCGAAGCCATAATGACACAGCAGGCGTTGGCATCACGGAAGCTTACCGGGGTCTGCGCCAGTGTGCCGTTTGTGGTTGCCTGCATCACAGTCAGCAAATCACTTTCCAGCAAGGGCAAAACCACCTGCGTCTCCGGATCACCAAAGCGGCAATTATACTCAATCACCTTGGGGCCCTGCGGTGTCAGCATCAAGCCAAAGTACAGACACCCCTTGAAGGGACGTCCCTCCGCCTCCATTGCACGAATTGTCGGCAGAAAAATCTCCTGCATACACTGTGCCGCGACAGCAGGTGTGTAATACGGATTGGGCGCTACCGTGCCCATACCGCCGGTGTTCAGTCCCTGATCACCGGCCAAGGCACGCTTATGATCCATAGAGGACACCATCGGCTTCACGGTCTTTCCGTCGGTAAATGCCAACACAGAGACCTCCGGACCGGTGAGAAATTCTTCAATGACAATCTGCTCACCGCTTTTTCCGAACTGCTTGTCCTGCATCATTGCAACCACCGCATTTTTGGCTTCCTGACGGGTTTGTGCAATAATCACGCCCTTGCCCAGTGCCAGACCGTCCGCCTTTACCACCGTGGGAATGGGGGCACTGTCCAAATATTCCAGTGCCGCCTGCATATTGTCAAAAACCTCATAGCAGGCAGTGGGAATACCGTATTTCTTCATCAGGTTTTTAGAAAAAACCTTACTGACCTCGATGATTGCCTCATTGGCATTGTGCCCAAAACAGGCAATGCACTTTTCATTCAGTTCATACACACAGCCCAGCACCAGCGGATCATCCGGTGCTACCACCGCATAGTCTATCTGCTGCTGCACTGCAAATTCCACAATGGCAGGAATGTCCTTCGCACCGATGGGCACGCACACCGCATCTGCGGCCATACCGCCATTTCCGGGTAATGCGTAAATTTTTTCGATTGTCGGATTTTCTTTCAGTTTTTTGATGATGGCATGCTCTCTGCCGCCACCACCTACAACCATTATGTTCATACGTCCTCCTTAGTGGTGGAACAACCGCATACCGGTAAAGGCCATCACCATCTTCTTCTCATCGCACTGGGCAATGACAAGATCATCACGGATAGAGCCGCCGGGCTCAGCCACATAGCTGACACCGGATGCGGCGGCACGCTTGATGCTGTCTGCAAAGGGGAAGAACGCATCAGAGCCTAAGGATACACCGCTTTTGCTGTCTAAGAACGCACGTTTTTCAGCATCTGTCAGCGGTTCAGGACGGCAGGTAAAATAGTTCTGCCAAATACCCTCGGCACAAACATCCTCTTCATTTCCGTTGATGTAACCGTCGATCACGTTGTCACGACCGGGACGACCCAAATCCTCACGGAAAGGCAGTGCCAAAGTCTTGGGATGCTGGCGCAAGAACCAGGTGTCTGCCTTCGAGCCTGCCAAACGGGTGCAGTGCACACGGCTCTGCTGACCTGCACCTACACCGATTGCCTGCCCGTCATAGGCAAAGCACACGGAGTTGGATTGGGTGTATTTCAGGGTGATCAGAGAGATGATCAGGTCAACCTTTGCATCCTGAGGCAGATCCTTATTGGCAGTGACGATGTTTTCCAGTAAATGGGCGCCAATTTTAAAGTTGTTTCTGCCCTGCTGGAAAGTAATGCCAAAGACCTGCTTAATCTCCTGTTCCTCAGGCACATAGTTCGGGTCGATTTGTACCACATTATAGCTGCCCTTGCGCTTTGTTTTCAAAATTTCCAATGCCTTTTCGGTATAACCGGGGGCAATCACGCCATCGGACACTTCACGTGCAATCAGTGCTGCAGTCAGCTCATCGCACACATCAGACAGTGCAACCCAGTCACCAAAGGAGCACAGACGGTCTGCACCACGGGCACGGGTATAAGCACAGGCTAAGGGATTTTCGTCCAAGCCTTCCACGTCTTCCACAAAGCAAGCCTTCTTCAGTTCCGCAGGCAGCTTTTTGCCCACGGCAGCAGAGGTGGGAGAGACGTGCTTAAAAGAGGTGGCGGCGCACAGACCTGTGGCCTCCTTCAGCTCTTTTACCAACTGCCATGCATTAAAGGCATCTAAAAAGTTAATATAACCGGGGCGTCCGTTTAACACGGTAATGGGCAAATCACTGCCGTCTGCCATATAAATGCGGGAAGGCTTCTGATTCGGATTACAACCGTATTTTAATTCCAACTGATTCATTTGCGCCACTCCTTAAACATTCTTATTGATGATGATTTGGGTGGGCGCACTGCCATCCAGAGGCACGCACCGCACAAAAAGAGACACCTTATTGCTCTCGTTCAGGTTTTCCCACACCATATCTGCCAGCTCCTGCGCTGTGTTGGGCAGCATGACCTCCTCCGGTTCTCCGTAGAAGGAGGGAATAGGATTTCCGTCACACTTATAGGTGTGAATAAAGTGACCGATGCCTGCCATCGGCGCATACTCATAGAAAAAGCGCTGGCAAACACTGGGGTTGCCTCCTGCGCTCTTCAAAATAGAGAGCTTATAATTAAAATTCTGCTGTGCAAAATCATAGTCCAGCACACCGGAGATACGGGGTGTATAGTTGGGCTCGTCCGGCTCAAAGCAACGGGTACGCAGAGCGCTTTCAAAGCTTCCGCCGGCTACAAGATGGTCATACACCGTATTGGTCTGATCGCCGTTTGTAATGATGTCTGTGTGATTTTCCACCGCAAGATAGGGATTGTAGATAATGAGGCTGGGATCGGACAGCTTGCTTTCATCGAACGCCTTAGTGCGCATACCACCGGGGAATGCTTCAAAAACACGGTTGCGGCTGTTGACGCTGCGTCCCATAATGAAATAGGCAATCATCGCACTCTTGCCGTCTGCAGATTGACCTACCACAATGCCCCGTCCGGGATATGAATTTTCAGATAATAACGTTTTTAAATCAAACAAGGCCATTTCAGAACCCTTCCTTACATAATTTTTCTGCTACCATTTCTGCAGCCTTGGGGAGCAAATGCCATTCCGCCTGCTCCATTACCCGTTTTTGCAGAATCTCGGGCGTATCACCCGGTAAAATATCTACTGCCTTCTGCATCAGGATTTCACCGCCATCGGGAATTTCATTAACATAGTGCACCGTTGCACCGGTCACTTTTACACCCTTTTCCAGTGCCGCCTGATGAACCTTCAGTCCGTAATAGCCGGCACCGCAGAAGGAGGGAATCAGTGAAGGATGGATATTGATGATCCGATTGGGATATTGATCTGTAAAATCCTTGCTTAAAATTGCCATAAATCCTGCCAAAATCACCAGATCGATACCATAAAGGCACAATCTGTGGGCAATGGCCTCTTCAAAAGCCTGCTGACTTCCCTGCTCCTTTTTCGTCACAACCGTGGCAGGAATGCCGGCTTTCCTGGCCCTTGTCAAGGCGTATGCGTCTTCCTTGTTAGACAGCACCAGTGCAATTTCTCCGTGGGGAATCTCCCCCCGATTTTGGGCATCCATCAACGCCTGCAGGTTGGTGCCGCCTCCGGAAACCAGAACGGCAATTCGGATCTTGTTCACAGAATCACCTTCTCTTCCGACGGAACAATCTGTCCGATCACGTAAGCATCCTCTCCGTGAGCTTTCAGAATTTCCAGCGCCTGCGCTGTCTGCTCCTTCGGTACTACAACAGACATACCCACACCCATATTGAAGGTATTGAACATATCGCGCTCCGGAATATTGCCCCAGGAGGCAATCAAATCGAAAATCGGCAGAACGCGAACCGCCTCACGGTCGATTTTTGCGCCCAAGCCATCGGGAATACTACGGGGAATGTTTTCATAGAAGCCGCCGCCTGTGATGTGGCTGATGCCCTTTACATCCACCTGCTCCAACAGCGCCAAAATGGACTTTACATAGATGCGTGTGGGGGTCAGCAATGCCTGGGCAATGGTCTGTCCGTTCAGCTCCTGCCGGGGCACGTAAAGCTCCGGATTATTATGATCAATGTCGAATACCTTGCGGCACAGAGAAAAACCATTGGAATGAATACCGGTAGAAGGAAGCGCAATCACCACGTCTCCGGCCTGCATTTTTTTGTTGTCAATGATCCGCTTTTTATCGACGATGCCTACTGCAAAGCCTGCCAGATCGTAATCCTCCAAAGGCATCAGTCCCGGATGCTCTGCAGTTTCGCCGCCAATCAGTGCCGCACCGGACTGCACACAGCCCTCTGCAACACCGCTGACGATGGACGCAATCTTCTCCGGATAATTCTTGCCGCAGGCAATATAATCCAGGAAGAACAGCGGTCTTGCGCCGCAGCAAATAATATCATTGACGCACATTGCCACCGCATCAATACCGATGGTATCGTGCTTGTCCATCAGCACTGCCAGCTTGACCTTTGTGCCGCAGCCATCCGTGCCGGAAACCAGCACCGGCTCTTCCATTCCGGCAATGGGCAGACCGAAGCAGCCGCCAAAACCGCCCACATCATCCAAACACAGGCTGTTTTTCGTTCTGGCAATATGTTTTTTCATCAGCTCTACTGCCTGATAACCGGCAGTGATGTCCACACCGGCGGCAGCATAGCTGGCAGATTGAGAATTCTTATGTTCCATCTTTTTCTCCTTATTCCTTGCCGTTCCAGCAATAAGTACAAAGCTTACAGGGCTCTATGCCAATGGCACGGATGACCCCCTCCAGAGACTGAAATTCCAAGGATGCAAAATTGAATTTTTCACAAATGGCCTGACGAAGCTTCTGTCCACGCTGAGTATTGGAGTCGGCATATTCTTCAATATGATTGAAGCTTTCCTCCCCCTCCAGTTCCAGCATCACCTTGCGTGCAATGAGATCCAGATCATTGGTTGCTCTGGAGAAATTCAGATACTTACAGCCATACATAATGGGAGGACAGGCAGAGCGCATATGCACCGCTTTCGCGCCATTTTCATAGAGAAAATCCACAGTTTCCTTTAACTGTGTTCCCCGTACAATGGAATCATCCACAAACAGCAGATTCTTGTCGTGAATCAAATCCACAACGGGAATTTGCTTCATTTTCGCCACCCGTTTAGAGTCACTTTGCTTGGGCGCAGTAAAGCTTCTTGCCCAGGTAGGGGTGTATTTGATAAAAGCACGGGCAAAAGGAATGCCGCTTTTATTGGCGTAGCCAATGGCGTGGGGGGTGCCGGAATCCGGTACGCCGCCAATATAGTCAATATCCTGCGCAATGTTTTTCTCTTTGTCTGCTTCAGCTAAAATTGCACCGTTGCGATAGCGCATCATCTCCACGTTCACGCCTTCATAGGTAGACGTGGGATAGCCGTAGTAGCTCCAAAGAAAGGCGCACATACGCATCTCTTCTCTGGGGGGTGCAAGCTGACGGATTTCGTTTACTGTCAGCTCCACAATCTCACCGGGTCCCAGTTCTTTCACGTGCTCAAAACCCAGCTTGGTATAGGCAAAAGCTTCAAAAGAAGCGCAGTGACCATCCGCCCGTTTGCCAATTTGCATAGGCAGACGTCCAACCTTGTCCCGTGCGGCAATCAAAGCACCGTTATCACGCAAAATCAGAATGGAAGCCGTGCCCTCCACCGCATCCTGTGCAAAGCGAATACCGCTTACAAAATCCTCTTTCAGGTCGATCAGTGCCGCAACCAGCTCCGTGGTATTGACCCGTCCACCGGTCATTGCGTCAAAGTGACCGCCACTGTGCTGAAAGTACTGCTCAATCAGGCTGTCGGCATTATTGACAATGCCGGTGGTGCAGATGGCATACGTACCCAGATGCGACCGAATGAGCATCGGCTGAGGGTCGGTGTCGCTGATACAGCCGATGGCAGATGTGCCCTTCATTTCATCAAAAATCGTGGCAAACTTGGTGCGGAACGGGCTGTTTTCAATGTTGTGTATTTTACGCTGTAAGCCGATCTCAGGATCATAAGCGGCCAAACCGCCCCGACGTGCGCTCAGGTGCGTATGGTAATCCACGCCGAAAAATACATCCTCCAGACATTCCTGCCGGGAGACAATGCCAAAAAATCCTCCCATAAAAGGCTCCTTTATGCAAAGAACAGCTTGTTCAGGGTCATCGGATCCACGTAAACCCCATCCTTATATACACGCATATTGCCGGATGCGATTTCATCAATCAGCATCACATTGCCCTCGGGATCATAGCCGAATTCAAACTTGATATCGTACATATCCAAGCCCTTTTCCTTCAAATCGTCTGCAACGATTTTGGTAATGGCCTGTGTCATAGCCTTCAGGTCATCATACTGCTTGCCGGTCATCACGCCCAGATCCACCAGACCGTCCTTGGTCACCAGCGGATCGCCCTTTTCGTCATTTTTAAAGGTGGTTTCCACGTAGGCAGGCAGATCCTGACCCTCTGTGCAGTAATCACTGTAGCGGCGGTAGAAAGAGCCTACTGCCTTATAGCGGCAAATCACTTCCAGACCTTTGCCGAACACCTTGGCAGGAAGCACCTCCATGGTGGTATTGTTAAGATCTGCAGATACGTAGTGGGTACGAATACCTGCCGCATTGATCTTCTCGAAGAAGTAAATGGACATCCGCAGGTTCACGTCACCTACGCCATCGATCGTCAGTCCAACCGCATTTTCGCCGGGGTCAAACACACCGTCCTTGCCGGTGCAATCATCCTTGAACTTCAGCAGGAAATTGCCGTTGTCCAGTGCAAATACGTCCTTGGTCTTTCCGGTGTAAACAAGTTTCTTTTCCATTTTATTGTCCTCCAATAATGATTTTATCAATTCAGGTTCAGCTGTTGGGCAATTTCCCAATCCTTTTTCAGCACGTCTGCTTCGTCCATTTTCCGCTTGGCGTCCAGCTTTTCTGCCAAGGCGGCATCCTCCACCGCCAAGATCTGCGCCGCCAGCAGTGCGGCATTTGCGCCGCCGTTAATGGCCACTGTGGCAACCGGTATGCCTGTGGGCATTTGCACGGTGGAAAGCAGGGCATCCATTCCTTCCAGCATCGGTCCTTTACAGGGGATTCCAATGACAGGCAGTGTGGTGTTGGCGGCAATCGCACCTGCCAGGTGTGCCGCCATACCGGCAGCAGCAATCAAAACACCGTATCCCTTCTTTCGGGCGTTCACCGCAAAATCTCTGGCTTGCTCCGGAGTGCGGTGCGCAGAATAGATGTGCACCTCATAGGGAATGTCAAAGCGTGCTAAAACATCCACAGCTTTTTGAACCACAGGCAGGTCGCTGGCACTGCCCATTACGATACCAACTTTTTTCATATTCTCTCTCCTTTTGAAGTAAAACAGGCACACCAAGCTCGCACGAGTTCAGTGTGCCCAGACGGTCGGCATAAGTCGGCTTTTTACGATCTCCTGTTCCTTTGTGGTGCTCCACATCTTTCGATTTCCGTCAGTAGCAGGAAATGCTGTTGTAAAAAACCGATATTGAGCCTGTCAAAGCACATTTTTACTTGACAGACAGACTCTTTTCCTTCTGAATCACATCGTGGGCACCGCCCTCTGTAATGCTGGTGGCGGATACCAAGGTGATTTTTGCTTTCTGTTGCAGTTCGGGAATAGTCAGTGCGCCACAGTTGCACATTGTGGAACGCACCTTGCTCAGGGAGAGCTCCACGTTGTCCTTCAGCGAACCTGCATAGGGTACGTAGGAATCCACGCCCTCTTCAAAGGACAGCTTCTTATCACCGCCCAAATCGTACCGCATCCAGTTACGGGCACGGTTGGAGCCTTCGCCCCAGTATTCATTATAATATGTACCACCGATGTTGACCTTGTTGGTGGGACTCTCGTCAAAACGGGCGAAATAACGACCCAGCATTACAAAATCTGCCCCCATTGCCAGTGCCAGTGTAATGTGATGATCATACACAATGCCGCCATCGGAGCAGACCGGTACGTAAATGCCGGTCTCCGCAAAGTACTCATCCCGGGCCTTGCAGACCTCGATCAGCGCAGTAGCCTGACCGCGGCCAATGCCCTTTGTCTCCCGTGTGATGCAGATCGAGCCGCCGCCAATGCCCACCTTGACAAAGTCTGCGCCGCATTCTGCCAGGAAGCGGAAACCGTCTGCATCCACGACGTTACCGGCACCCACCTTCACACTGTCGCCATAATGACTGCGAATCCAGTCAATGGTCAGCTTTTGCCATTCGGAGAAGCCTTCGGATGAGTCAATACACAGCACGTCTGCACCGGCTTCCAGCAGCGCAGGAACACGCTGCGCATAGTCACGAGTGTTGATTCCTGCGCCTACAACGTACCGCTTGGATGCATCCAGCAGCTCGTTGGGGTTGGATTTGTGCATATCGTAGTCCTTGCGGAAAACGAAATAACGCAGGCGGCCTTCCTCATCCAGAACCGGCAGAGAATTGAGCTTATTGTCCCAGATAATATCGTTGGCCTCTTTCAGAGTAATACCCTCTTTGGCGGTAATCAACTTTTCCAGAGGCGTCATAAACATCTTAATCTTTGTGGCAGGATCCATACGGGTGACACGGTAATCTCTGCCGGTGACGATGCCTACCAGCTTCCCTTCGGCAGTGCCGTCGGAGGTAATTGCCACCGTGGAGTGACCTGTAGCATTTTTCAGGGCAACCACGTCTGCCATTGTATGCTCCGGAGAGAGGTTGGAATCGCTGGGCACAAAGCCTGCTTTAAAATCCTTGGTGCGCTTGACCATCGCCGCCTCGTCTTCAATGGACTGGGAACCGTAAATAAAGGACACACCGCCCTCCTTTGCCAGTGCTACAGCCAGCCGATCACCGGATACAGACTGCATAATGGCAGATACCATCGGAATGTGCATGGTAATGGCAGGCTTCTCCCCCTTTCTGAAGCGTACAAGGGGCGTATCCAAAGACACATTGGCCGGGACACATTGGCTGGAAGAGTATCCGGGAATCAGCAGATACTCATTAAAGGTATGAGAGGGTTCCTGAATAAAGGTTGCCATAGTGATTATTCCTTTCTAAGCTGTTATTTTAGCAAAAAACCCGACCTTGCAACCGCTTTTGCAGTCACACAGTCGGGAGATAGGCGCAAAACAACGCACCGCCCAAAAAGGGCGCGGCTGTCTGATAGAAGGTATTCGTCACTGATTTTTGGCGCATACTGCTTCCTCCTCAGACAGAAAGTTTTGTTGCTTGTATGAATTATATCATCGGTTAATTTTTTTGTCAACGAAAAGCCTATTGACTCTGTGTATAAGAATATCCGCAAAATTCGTCGGCTTTCTATGCAAAATAGTAAAAATGCATCCGATTGCAATTTTTTATAAAAAAATATCTTGTGTCAAAAAAAGCATTATGCTAATATAAACACATCCATGACACAAATGTGTTGTACAGAAAGGATCGATTCGTTATGTCAGAAAACGTCCGTCTTGTAGGCACCGTATCCCGGGGTGTTCGTTGCCCCATTATCCGTCAGGGAGATGACCTGGCCGCCATTGTAGCAGAAAGTGTTTTGGCCGCCGCAGATTCTGAAGGCTTTTCCCTCCGTGATCGGGATGTGATTGCCGTTACCGAATCCGTGGTTGCACGCGCTCAGGGCAACTACGCCACCATTGATGCCATCGCCGCAGATGTGCAGGCAAAACTGGGAGGGCAGACGCTGGGTGTTATTTTCCCCATTCTCTCCCGTAACCGCTTCTCCATCTGTCTGAAGGGCATCGCCAAGGCGGTTAAAAAGGTAGTGCTGATGCTCAGCTATCCCTCTGATGAGGTAGGCAACGAGCTGATCAGCCTGGATAAAGTGGAGGAAGCCGGCATCAACCCCTACTCGGATGTACTGACACTCAGCCAATACCGCAATCTGTTTGGAGAAAACAAACACACCTTCACCGGCGTGGACTATGTGGCCTACTACGGGGAGCTGATCGAGCAAATGGGCGCACAGGTTGAAATCATCTTTGCCAACAACCCAAAGACCATTTTGAACTACACCGATACGGTCCTGACTTGCGATATTCACAGCCGCAATCGCACCAAGCGCATTTTAAAAGCCGCCGGCGCAAAAACAGTATGCGGTTTGGATGACATTCTGACTGCCCCCGTCAACGGCAGCGGCTATAACGAGCGTTACGGTCTGCTGGGCTCCAACAAGGCCACCGAGGAAAGCATCAAGCTGTTCCCCTACGCCTGCAAGGAGCTGGTGCTGGATATTCAGCAGCGGATACTGAACGCAACCGGCAAAAAGGTAGAAGTGATGGTATACGGAGACGGTGCATTCAAAGACCCCCGGGGCAAGATCTGGGAATTGGCAGACCCCGTGGTCTCCCCTGCTTACACCGACGGTTTGGAGGGTACACCCAACGAGCTGAAGCTTAAATATTTGGCAGACAACGATTTTAAGGATTTAAGCGGTGAGGCACTGAAAAAAGCCATCTCCGACTCCATTCGTCAGAAAGACGGCAGCAGTCTTGTGGGCAATATGGCCGCGCAAGGCACAACCCCCCGTCAGCTTACGGATCTGATCGGCTCTTTGTGCGATCTGACCAGCGGCTCCGGTGATAAGGGCACACCCATTGTTCTGGTGCAAGGCTATTTCGATAATTACACAAACTGACGGAGGGCTTCTAAATGGATACCAACAAAAGACCGGATTCTATGGAACGGATTACTACAGTCCAGCTGGCGCAGGACTTTATTTCGGAACAGGTTGCCGCATTGCAGGCGCAAATCGGTGACAAGAAGGTGCTGCTGGCCCTCAGCGGCGGCGTGGATTCCTCTGTTGTTGCGGCTCTGCTGATTAAGGCCGTAGGCAAGCAGCTGATTTGTGTACACGTCAACCACGGTTTAATGCGCAAAGGCGAAAGTGAGCAGGTCATTGAGGTATTCGGCAAGGAGCTGGATGCTAATTTGGTTTATGTAGACGCCTCCGACCGCTTCCTGAATCTGCTTTCCGGTGTCAGCGATCCGGAGCAAAAACGTAAAATCATCGGCAATGAGTTTATCCGTGTCTTTGACGAAGAAGCCGGCAAGCTGTGCAACATCTCCTTCCTGGCACAGGGTACGATTTACCCCGATATTATTGAATCCAAGGGCGTTAAGGCGCACCACAATGTGGGCGGTCTGCCGGAGGATATGCAATTTGAGCTTGTAGAGCCGCTGAAGCTTCTTTATAAGGATGAAGTACGTCTGGTAGGTGACGTGTTGGGCTTGCCCCACAATATGGTTTATCGTCAGCCCTTCCCCGGTCCGGGACTGGGTGTGCGTTGTTTGGGTGCCATCACCCGTGACCGACTGAATGCTCTGCGTGAAGCAGATGCCATCTTGCGGGAAGAATTTGAAAACAGCGGATTGGCTCAACACGTGTGGCAATACTTCGTGGCTGTGCCGGACTTCAAGAGTGTCGGTGTCCGTGACGGCAAGCGGTACGAAGGCTGGCCTGCAATTATCCGCGCAGTCAATACGGTGGATGCAATGACCGCCACGGTGGAAGAGATTCCCTATCCGCTCCTGCACAAAATCACAGACCGCATTACCGCAGAGGTGGACGGCATCAACCGCGTCCTGTACGACCTGACGCCTAAGCCCATCGGCACCATCGAGTGGGAATGACCTCGGGTGGCTGTGAGGTTCTTTGAATAGTTAGAAAAGCACCGTATTTTGTGGCAAACGCCACAAAATACGGTGTTATTTTATTCTAAATTTTCGGTAATTAATTTTCGGGATTTTGAATTTGACCAACTTTTGACCAACAGTTTCCCACTTGATTATTTTCATATATACTTGCAAAGATTTATTTTAAGTGGTAATATTGTGGTAGAGGTGCAAAGTTTCTGCAAATTATCCAGATCATTACCTAAAGTTATGGAGGTGTTTTATAATGAGCAATATCTATCCTTCTATCTTGGAAAATTTTACCGCACTCAATATAGATATCTTTCATCACGAGGATATTGTCCGCTGTTACGCTCTGGCAAAGCTCAATATAGAGCACTCCAAACAGCCTGATTATACAGACGGAATTCATACGGCAGATTTTGCTGCGGAGGTTACCCAGCATCAGCTACTGGCCGCTGATGGGAAACAGTACTATGACAGTCCTGCTTTTTTCTCTCTTTGCAGTGAGCTTGCCTCGGCAGGTATGGATAAAGATTGCCGGATGTTTTTTGAAGCATTCGCTCCCTTTCTGGTTGCAGACTGGGATCGGCTTGTGTCTATATTCCCCAAAGGACATCACGAAAGATTGGCCTATGTGCTTTATCTGATCCTTAAGTCCACAAAGGAATCCCAGTTGTCGTTTGCGGAGATTGACACATCCACGATTGAAAGCTTTTATGAGGGAAATAAGGAACTCTATAATTCCCTTGAAATCACCAAGGACACTTTCTTTGATTGTTGGCAGACCGTGTATTACAACCATATGCCAGAGCTAAAGGGAACTGTCAGCCCCAAGCTAGTGGATACAATTCGTTTCTACCGTCATCA
>JAFTVV010000014.1 GCA_017465625.1 Oscillospiraceae bacterium
CCGGCGCTTCCAAGCTGAACGTCATCAAGGTTGTCCGTGCCGCTACCGGCCTGGGCCTGAAGGACGCTAAGGATCTGGTTGACAACTGCCCCAAGACCCTGAAGGAAGCTATGTCCAAGGAAGATGCAGAGAAGCTGGTTGCCGAGCTGAAGGAAGCTGGCGCTACTGCAGAGCTGAAGTAATTCTTACTTTACACAAACAAAAAGCCGTCGGATTATTCCGGCGGCTTTTTTACATCCCATTCAGCGCCCTCATAAGTGGGCGTTTTTTTGTGACAAGATTCTTTTTGTTCACACAATCTTTCCTTGATTTTAGCTGCTCCTGCTGTTATAATGTGTCTATATTGTTAGCAAAAGGAGATTTAATATGTTTATTACAGATGATATTCGTTACATAGGCGTCAACGACCACAAGGTAGACCTGTTTGAAGGTCAATATGTTGTTCCCAACGGAATGAGCTACAATTCCTACGCCATTATGGATGACAAGATCGCCATTATGGATACCGTTGATCAGAACTTTACCCATCAGTGGTTGGACAATATCCAACACGTTTTGGAGGGTCGTACCCCCGACTACCTGGTTGTTCAGCATATGGAGCCTGACCACGCTGCCAATATCGCAAACTTTCTGGAGGTCTACCCCACTGCAACTGTGGTTTCCTCCGCAAAGGCTTTTGTGATGATGAAGCAATTCTTCGGCAGTGATTATGCTGAACGCAGAATCGTTGTTACCGAAGGCGACACCCTGCCTTTGGGTAAGCACACCCTGGCCTTTGTCACCGCGCCCATGGTGCACTGGCCTGAAGTCATTGTTTCCTACGACGTGACCGACAAGGTGCTGTTTGCCGCCGATGGCTTCGGCAAGTTTGGTGCGCTGGATGCAGACGAACCCTGGGACGACGAGGCACGCCGCTATTTCATCGGCATTGTGGGCAAATACGGTCCGCAGGTGCAGGCACTTTTGAAAAAAGCTGCCACACTGGACATTCAGATGATTTGCCCTCTGCACGGACCTGTTCTCAAAGAAAACTTAGGTCATTATCTGACAAAATATGATACCTGGTCCAGCTACAGTGTGGAGGATGAAGGCATTGTGATCGCTTACACCAGCATCTACGGTCACACCAAGGATGCCGCCCTTCTGCTTGCTGAGCAGCTGCGCAGCAACGGCTGTCCCAAGGTGGTTGTGTACGATTTGGCTCGCTGTGATATGGCACAGGCTGTTGCCGATGCCTTCCGCTACAGCAAGCTGGTTCTGGCTACCACCACCTACAACGCCGACGTATTCCCCTTTATGAAGGAATTTATTCATCACCTGACCGAGCGCAACTTCCAGAACCGCACTGTTGCTTTTATGGAAAACGGCTCTTGGTCACCTCTTGCCGCCAAGGTAATGGGCAAAATGCTGGAGGGCAGCAAAAATCTGACCATTGCAGAAAACACCGTAACCATTCACTCCGCCCTGGATCAGGCCAGCCGCGACAAAATCGAAGCACTGGCAAAGGAGCTTTGTCAGGAATATCTGGCACAGCACAGCACGACTGCTAATAAGAACGATTTGAGTGCCCTTTTTAATATCGGCTACGGTCTGTACGTGGTGACCTCCAACGACGGTAATCGGGATAACGGTCTGATTGTAAATACCGTTTCTCAGGTCACCAACACCCCCAACCGCATTGCCGTGACCATCAACAAGGAAAACTACTCCCATCACGTTATTAAAAACACCGGCATTATGAATCTGAACATTCTGGACATTACTGCACCTTTCAGCATTTTCCAGAAGTTCGGCTTCCAGTCCGGTCGTCGTGTGGACAAGTTTGCTGATTGCGAGATCCTGCGTGCAGACAACGGTCTTGTATTCCTCCCCCGTCACATTAACGCCTTTATCAGCCTGAAGGTTGAAAACTATGTGGATTTGGGCACCCACGGCATGTTTATCTGCACAATCACCGAATCCCGTGTGATCAGCAACACCGAAACCATGTCCTATTCCTACTATTACAACAATGTAAAACCGAAGCCGCAGGTTCAGGATAAAAAGGGATATGCCTGCAAGATTTGCGGATGGGTCTATGAGGGTGACACTCTGCCCGATGATATCGTATGCCCCCTGTGCAAGCACGGTGCTGCAGATTTCGAGCCCATTTCCTAAGAAAATCCGGATTCCCCCTTGTAATTTGGCGACAAAACGGTTATAATACGGAATGAATTTTGTTAGGAGGCTCTATTATGGCTGTAAAAATTGAAAAAGATACCATTATTGGTGATGTTTTGGATGTAGCACCTCAGGCTGCTCCCCTGTTTTTTGCAATTGGTATGCACTGCTTGGGCTGTCCTTCTTCCCGCGGTGAAACCGTAGAAGAGGCCTGTCAGGTTCACGGCATCGACTGTGATTCCTTCCTGGCACAGCTTAACCGCTTTTTAGAAGCATACGAGGCTGATCAGGCTGAAAAGAACCAGTAATCAAACGGCCTGCCGTCCTTGTGGATGGCAGGCTTTCTTTTGAGGTTAAACAGTGAATAATAACAAACTTTCTAAAAGGCTTTCCGCCTGTGCGGATTTCGTGCCGCAAGGAGCGCACGTAGCAGATGTGGGCTGTGACCACGGCTATTTGAGCATCTATTTGCTTCAAAACGGAATCGCATCCAAAGTGTACGCCGGTGATATCAACGAAGGGCCTCTGCAAAGTGCTGTTTTAAATGCGGAAAAAGCAGGACTCAAGGAACGCATTTCCTTTTATCTCAGTGACGGCGTTAAAAATATCCCAAAGGATTTTGACACCCTCGTCTGTGCCGGTATGGGCGCGGACACCATGATTTCCATTTTGGAAAATGCTCCCTGGCTTCAAAATAAACAGTATCGGCTGATTTTACAATGTCAGTCAAAAATTCATTGCCTGCGGCAGTATCTATACGAAAAGGGCTGGCATATTGTAAGGGAAAAGGCGCTCAAAGACGGACGGTTTTTATACACGGTTATGGAGGCCGTTTTTGAAAAGACGGATTATACCGAACCAAGGGATTATTACTTCCCCCCTGCCCTTTTGCGTTGTCCCACGGAAGAGCTTTCTGCCTACTATCAGCAGACTGTGCAAAAACTGCAGCGTATCGCAGACGGCAAGAAGGAACATACTGACCCGGTGATTTTAAAGGCACTCTGTCAGCTCGATACCGAGCCATTATTTCAATGTCTAAAGGAGGAATCACATTGATTACCGTTAAAGATATTTTAGATTGTGTACAGCAATTTGCGCCCCCCTATATGCAGGAAAGCTGGGATCGGGTGGGTCTGAATTGCGGCAGACTCAGCGCCCCTGTAAAGAAGGTGCTGATCGCCCTCGACCCTTTTACCCCTGTATGTAAGGAAGCCAAAGAATGGGGTGCGGATTTGATTGTCACCCACCACGCGCTGATTTGGAACGCAGGCTTTGTCACCGACGAATCGGTAACCGGTGAAAACACCATGTTTTTAATTGAAAACGGCATTGCCCACATCAACGCCCATACCAATCTGGACTGTGCCCCCGGCGGCGTCAACGACACCCTGGCCGCTGTGCTGGGACTTGAAAATGTGCAGGTCATTGCCCCCAAGGGTACAGATGCACAAGACCGCCCCTGGGGACTTTTGCGTCAGGGCACGGTTGCGCCCCAGTCACTGGAAGGCTTCCTGTCCCACGTCAAGAGCACACTCTGTTGCAACGGTCTTCGTTACATCAGCGGCGGCAAAAATGTAGAAAAGGTTGCGGTTGGCGGTGGCGGCTGTGCAGGCGCTTTAAAGCAGGTACGGGATGCCGGCTGTGATACCTTCATCACTGCCGATGTGCACTACAACCACTTTGCAGATGCCGCGGATTGGGGCATCAACCTGATTGATGCCGGCCATTTTTACACAGAAAATCCGGTCTGTCAGGTGCTATACCGTCTGATATCCACCAATTTCCCCGAATTAGAGGTAAAAATCTCCGAAATTCACACCGACCATACAAAATTCTTCTGATAAACAGTTGATTTTTTATGGTCAGCTATGGTAAAATATATTGAAATTTCTATACAGCAGAGGAAGGAAGTTACATTATGTCCGGACATTCCAAATGGCATAACATCCAAAAAACCAAGGGCGCTCAGGACGCAAAGCGTGCTGCTGCCTTTACCAAAATTGCAAAAGAAATGATCGTTGCCGTTAAAGAAGGCGGCGGTTCTATTGACCCCAGCTACAACTCCCGTCTTGCCACCATCATCACCAAGGCCAAGGCCGCCAATATGCCCAACGATAACATCAAGCGTGTACTGGACAAGGCTGCCAATGCCGGCTCCGGTGACAGCTACGAAGCCATCACCTATGAAGGCTATGGTCCCGGCGGCGTGGCAGTGATCGTGGAGACCATGACCGACAACCGCAACCGTACCGCAGGCTCTATGCGCCACCACTTTGATAAGTTCGGCGGAAATTTGGGTGCCAACGGCTGTGTTTCCTGGAGCTTCGACCGTAAGGGTGTTTTGGTGATCGACAACGAAGACGGCGATTACGATGAAGACACCGTGATGATGGACGCAATGGACTGCGGCGCAGATGATTTTGAGGCCGACGGTGATTGCTTCACCATTTACACTGCTCCCGATGATTTCAACACCGTGGCAGACGGTCTGACCGCCAAGAAGTATACCTTCGCTTCCGCCCAGATCGAAATGGTGCCCCAGAACTATCAGAAGCTGGACAGCGCTGATCAGCAGGCACAGATGGAAAAGCTGATTGACGCCATGGAAGACGACGACGATGTGCAGAACGTGTGGCACAACTGGGATCAGGAGTAAACCTATCTTTATAAAAATCCCGCTGTTTTCGGTGAAAACAGCGGGATTTTGCATTTCTCGAAGTATGTCGTACAAACTGAAAACTGTCTTTTATGGGGATAGCATATCACATCCACAGGGCGCATTTTATTGGGACACAGTGAACAGCGAGTAAAAATAACCTTTCTTTTCCATCAGTTCATCAAAACTACCGGACTCGGTGATGCTCCCATTCTTGAGAGTCAGCACACAGTCATACCGCTTCAGCAGGTTTTCGTCCAGGGAGTGGGTGACTACAATGCGCGTCAA
>JAFTVV010000015.1 GCA_017465625.1 Oscillospiraceae bacterium
CCGATGTGGAGATTATCCATTCAACGCCCGACAACTTCTTTGCAGAAAATGAACCATGTGAGGCTTGGGAACAGTCACTGATCTCCTGTATGCCCGGTTGCTATACCTCTATGGCAGCGCTCAAGCAGATTTACCGGGAACTGGAAAGAGAGCAGTTTTTGACGGAAAAAATGCGTTCCGCTGCAGCACTGCGTGGTATCTGTGAGTATCCCACTGATACTATGCGGGGTGTTACGGAGGATGTACTCACCGTCATGTTCCACGATGTGCTTGCCGGTACAGTCATCAAGGCAGGCGAGGATAACTCCCTGCGCCATATCTATCACGGACTCAAAGAATTGGAGAGACTGAAACTGGAGGCGTTTTTCGGTATGGTGAAGGGTCAGCCTGTAGCAGAGGAAGACACCTATCCCATTTTTGTGTTCAATCCCAAGCCCTATGATGACGAGCAGTTTGTAGAATGTGAGCTGTCCATTATTCCTACGGATTATTTTGACAGTGAGTACTCCAACCTGCAAATTTTTGATGAAGACGGTCAGCTGGTACCCTGCCAAACCATCAAAGAAGCCAGCAATATCAGCATTGACTGGCGTAAGAAGGTGATTTTCAAGGCGAAGCTGAAGCCTTTGGATATTACCCGTTTCACAGCACGAACTGTGGTAGAGCCTAAACCTGTATACCCCTATGGTGAGGATATCACCTTTGATAATGGCGTCAAAAAGCTTCGGATTTCCAAAGAAACCGGCCTCATAGAAAGCTATGTGGTAAACGGCAGGGAATACGCCCACGGGGAGATGTTCCAGCTGTTTTCTTATGATGATACGGCAGACCCCTGGGCAATGTCCGAGGAGGAGCTGCGTAGTGGTATCGGTAAAAATCCTGTACCCTTTACGATTCTCGCCGACGGCGACGGCGTATTCCAAGGCCTGCATTCTCTGGAAATCACAGAGGATGGTCCGATTTACCTTGCAGCAGAAGCGTTTTTCGCCTGCGGCATGACCAGAGCCAGAATCGGCTATAAGATCTACAAGGAAGGCTCTGTGGTGGATGTGGATGTAGATCTGTTCCCGGCAGAAACCAATAAGTGCATCAAGCTGCATATTCCGGTGGCAGCAGAAAGCTATATCGGACAGCAGGTATTTGGCACAGAAGCACTTTATATGGATGGCAGAGAATGTGTAGCACATGACTTTGTGGCGATGAAAAACGGTGAGGATTATTTGCAGGTGTTGACACCGGATTCTTACGGATCCTCCTACCGGGACGGTACTGCACGGCTGACCCTGCTGCGTAATGTGACCTATGTTGCCCATCCCGTGCCGGACAGACCCTTGACCCGGGACAATATTTTCCTGCCCAAGTGCGACCAGGGGCAGAGAAACTACCGCCTGCGTCTGCAGCCGGCAAAGGAGAATGAACTGCAAAAGAACGCAGACCTGTTTGCGGAAAAGCCTTTTGCTATGAATATCTTCCCCACGGTGGATAAAAAGTCCGGATGTGCCTATGAGATTACCCATACGAACCCTGATATTGCCTTAGTGACCATGTTCCGGGCAACGGAGACAGACGGATATCTGCTCCGTCTGCAGAACAACACCTCTTGCGAGGCACAGACTATTCTGCGTTGCGGCAATGCAGAGCAGGAATTGCGTTTTGGAAAGTATGAAGTAAAGACCGTTCGTCTTTTGGAAGACCGGTTGGAAGAAATAGATATGTTCTTGATTTAAGGAGGCTATTATGAAAAAGAATGCATTTAGAGCAATATCCCTGGTGATGGCAGCCATGCTGCTGTGTCTGCCTTTAACCGGCTGTGGCGGGAAGAATACTGACCACGCAGGCAAGGAAGAGATCCTGATCTCTTATTACACCGGTGAATTTGGCGATGACTGGATCAAGGATCTGGCAGAACAGTGGAACGCTAAAAACGACAAGTATTATGTGAACGCCAAGGGCAACCTGAATTTGTCCGGCGTGGTGATCGCGGATATTAAGTCCGGCACAAAAAATGACATTATCATTACAGAAGACTGCAATTTCGGCACGATCTTTGAGGGGGATTATCTGGAAAGCCTGAATGATCTGCTGGAAACCACGCCTGACGGAGAAAGCAGCACCATCGGCGAAAAAATTATGAATAAGGATACATGGATGGAGATGTCCACGAAAAACGGCACCACCTATATGGTTCCTTACAACATCAGCCCCACCGGCCTGATTTTTGACTATGAGCGATTTGCCGAAAATGGCTGGCTGCTGGATAAGGACGGCAAGCTGGGCGGCAGCAACGGCGTGCATCCCGGCAAGGATGGCGTAGAGGGCACTTACGATGACGGACAGCCTCAGAATATGGGTCAGTTCAAGGCCTTGTGCGAGAAGATCCGCAACAGCGGCACAGAAGTGTTTTTGTATATGGGCGCAAAGCACCCGGAGTATGTAAGCAATGTGGCGTATGCCTATCTTGCCCAGTATTTGGGGGAGGAGGGCTTCCGCACCTTCTATCAGCACGATTCCAAGGGTGCTGAGGTGGAGCTGTACGATGGCAGCAAAACCGTCATTACCATTGATAACGGCTACGAGTCCATGCGTATGAAGGGCGTGGAGAAGATGGGCCAGTTCCTCAGCGAATATCTGAGCAACCGCAACTATGTCAGTGAAGCGACCTTGCATGATGTGGCGCTGACAGTGGATGCCTCCCACACCCAGTTCCTGACTGCCGGCGGCCCTGCGTTTATTGTGGAGGGCAACTGGTTTGAAAACGGCTCCCGTCAGCTGATCGAGAGCATGAAAAACTATGACCCGGATGCCAAGGAGTACGGCGAAGCGGACTACCGTTATATGCTGGTACCTGCCAGCGAAGAGGGCAAGAGTGTGATCTTCTCCCAAACCGGCGGCAGCATTTTGGTGGTCAAGCAGGAAGATGAAGAAAAGCGGGCGGCGATTATGGACTTTTTGAGCTTTATGCTGTCTGACAGCAGTATGGGTCAGGTTGCCCAGCAGACGGGTATGCTGTGGAACTATAACTACAAGCTATCCCAGGAGCATCTGGACGGTATGACCAAATTTGCCCGCAACGCCTATGACCTTTTGCAGGATACGCAAAATGTAATTGTACGCTCTGCGTATATTGATACAGCCTCCGTGCCTGTACATGCCTATTCTGCTCTGGGAACTAGCTATATGACCTATAACCTGAGCACACAACAAGCACCTCTGCCCGCACTGATTTCGGGTGCAGGCGGCGATGTGCAGAAGTTTATGCAGGAAATTGCTGCCTATAATACGGCAGACAGATGGGCAACATGGCTGAGTCAGGCCAAGAGCTACGGCTATTACTCTTAAATTACGGAATCCAACATAGAAAGGGTGAGATAAATGCGGAAAAGAGGACGCATCGGAAGAGTCAAGGATAATCTGTTCGTGTATTCGCTGATCGGATATCCGTTGATCCTGTTCTGCATTTTCTATATTGGCATTAACTTTAACTCTATCATCCTGGCATTCCAAAGCATTGACGGTAATGGCAAGCACTTTGCAGGCTTTAAAAATTTCCAGCTATTCTGGAAAGAGATGACCGGAAGCGGCAGCCTGCTGTTTTACAGCCTGATAAACTCGCTGAAGATGTATGCGATCAATCTTGTGGTCTGTATGCCGCTTTACATCTGCTTTTCCTATTTGCTGTTTAAAAAATGTCTGTTCAACAGGGTGATCAGCTTTCTTGTGATGATTCCCGCCATTATGTCGGGCCTGGTGATCTCCCTGGTGTTTGTGAATTTCATCGGCTCCAACGGACCGCTGACTCAGATTTGCAAGATGTTCGGAATCAATGAGGGCAAGTGGCTGAATCTGCTCTACAGCAAGGAATATGCCTTTGGCACCACACTGTTTTATTCTATTTGGCTTTCCTTCTCCACCAGCCTGTTGGTGTATCCTACCGCGATGCGCGGCATCAGCCCCGAAGTATTTGAAAGCGCCAAAATTGACGGTGTATCCAATATGTTCCAGGAGCTGCGTTATATTATCCTGCCCCTGATCTATCCGACCCTGACCACCTTCCTGGTCACCGGCTTTGCGGCGATCTTCTCCAACGGCGGCCCGCTGATGGAGTTCTACCATACAGAAGCGCCCGGCTATGTTTCCAATATGGGTTACTATTTCACACGGGCGGTTTTGGTGGACGGTACGGAATTTAACTACCCCAAATACGCCGCGGGTGGATTGATCCTGACCGTGCTGATTGGACCTCTGACCATGCTTCTCAAACGTTTTTTGGAGAAGTTTGACTACACAGTGGAGAAATGATTATGACAGAACGCAAACTGGTTCCGAGACCTTTAATCGGGAAAAATACCGTGACCCCTATGGATCTGTTTTCCAAGGTGGTCTATTGGGTGCTTTGGGGCGTTTTGATCATCTATGCCCTGTCTATGCTGGTGTTGCCGTTATATATGCTGATCACCAGCTTAAAGGCAGATAATCTGGAGTGTGTGTATAACCCCTTTGGATTGCCTGCCAAGCTGAACTGGTCCAACTTCTCGGAGATCTTCGTGATTTTTGACGAGAAGCTGGAGGTCAGTGTGGGCAGTATGTTTGCAGTGAGCATTCTTACATCTGTTCTGAAGCCGCTGATTGGCACCTTTTTTACAGCCTGCTTTGCCTATGTGGAAGCAAAGTACGAATTTTTTGGCAGAAGGTTCTTCTTCTCCCTGGGTATTGTGATCATGATCCTGCCCATCGTAGGCAGTATGCCTTCTGCTATGCAGATCAACAAGGCATTGGGCGTGTACGACAATTTGTTTTTGAATATTCTCACCAGTCCGGTGGGGTGCTTTTGGGGCACGAACTTCCTTTTGATGTACGGAGCCTTTAAATCGATCCCCTGGGATTACGCGGAGGCGGCACAAATCGACGGCGCAGGGCGATATCGGATCTTTTTCGATTTCTACCTGCGAATGGCACTGCCTCAGGCGGTGGTGCTGATGGTTTTGGGCTTTATGGGCACTTGGAATGACTACGGCACCTATCTGGTGTGGCTGCCCAGCACCCCCAATATCTCTTACGGTATGTATTTGTTCAATTTGCGGGCCGGCGCATACCGTGTATCCCTGCCGGAGCTGATGGCAGGCTTTACCATGGTTACGATCCCCACGGTCATTCTCTACGCCTGTACGCAGAAGATTATCAATAGAAAATTCATGGTGGGAGGGCTGAAAGGATGAAACACAGTATCAAAATCCTGACGACAGCGGCATTGCTGGCTGCCATGACCCTTTCTTTATGGGGCTGCGGTGAGAAAAAGGAAGAAATACAGCAGGCTCAGCCCAAACAGACGATCCAAATCCCTGAAGTGACGGTGGACCTGCAAAACCCTGAAAATAAGGTTCAGGTTCCGGTGGATGAACTTTCTAAGGTCATTGATGCGTCCGGACAGCAGCTTTCCGATGATCAGTGGCTGATGAACAGCAAATTTTCCAAAAGCTATATCCGTAGCCTGGGAACAGGCAGCTATACCTTTACATACGAAAGCGCGGTTGCCACAGGAACGATTTACCTGACGGTAACGGATGCAGAAAAGCCCAATTATGTATTTGCTTCGGAAATTCCACAAACGGTTGCTTTTTTGGATGCGCTGTTTTTGCCACGACTGGTCAGGGAGCAGGATTCCTACCAGGGGGATTATGAGGTAAGCTATCAGCTTCGCTGCGCAGAGGCCGCAGTGGAGCTGCTGGAAAAGCCTGAGGGTTTCCAAACAGAAGAGTTGATGTCCGGGGACTATGCTTGGACAGCCACCCTGAAAAAGGACGGCGTGGAGCACACTTATACCCACCGTTTCCATGTGCAAAGCTTTGACGAATATCTGCAAGGCAAGCTTGATACGCTGTTTTTTGATGAGCAGGCAAAGACCTATCTTGCAGCCGAGGATGGAAAATTTGCAGTCAATACCCACGGTAATACGGATATTTTCCGCTACACCGTTTCTCAGGATGTCATCGAAAAGGCAATTTCCGCAGGAAAGACCTGGGTTATGCTGACCATTGCGGTGGACAAGCCCTATGCGGGCGATGCCGGCGGTGAAAATAAGGGCTCGTTCTGGATGACCGATTCCTGGAACAAATACAATATCGGTTGCAGCAGTCTGATCCCCTTCAGAAAGGACCTGCGCGGCACAAGCAATTCTTCTGTTGTAAGCATGTCTGTAGCAGACGGAAGCTATATATACCGAATGGAAGGCGATTTGCGGCTGGGTCAGTTTACACAGTCCACGCCCTTGCAGTATTTCTTTGCCGATGGCATTCAGTGCCAGGCAGAGATGACACTTAGTTTTGAGTAAGGAGGTATTTATGAAACAAAAATGGAATAAAGCCCTCCTGTTTATGCTGTGCCTTACGGTTTTGCTGAGTACAATCAGCCCTGTACTGGCAGAGAAAGATAAGACAGTTGTTTATGAATATGCCCTCTTGGGGCAGGAATATGTACCGGAGCAGGGTCTGGTTTCTGCCAGCACTCCCACTGGTGAAGCGATTGCAAAGGATACAGACCGTGTCCTTTTGGATTGGGCACAGGGAAGCTACCTGTTTGAATATGCGGATAAAATCGTAAATTTGAAGGTTTACGAAAGTGCGCCGACCGATACGCTGACCTACACAGCGCAGGTGCCTCAAACGGTATCAAATGGCGTTGCAGTCCAATTCCCGGGCGTAACGGCGCAAAGCGGTATTCGCCGCACGGATGGAGCGCCGAAATTAGCGCCTTATGATGTGAGTGCGGTTTTTTGGTTTGGCGGTCAGAAGGTGCAGACGGTTCGCGGTGCAAATTCTCCCGTTTCCTTTACACCTCGTCAAAGCGGTCTGTGGCTGCTTTGCTATGAGTATACCGATGTGTTCGGGGTGACCCGGAGTGTCAACTATCCCTTTACAGTCGTGGACGAAAAGGAAATTGTGACTACCTTCCGGGAGCAGTACTTTGTAGGCCAGCGGATTTCTGCAACCGATGCCTACGGCTTTTACTGTGGCAAGAGCTACCCGGTACAGCTTGCGGTAACAGCCCCCGACGGTTCTGTGAAAGAGGTTACTGACAGCTATACCTTATCAAAAGAAGGCATCTATACCTTGTCCGCTACGGCGCAAATCGAGGGGGAGAAGGTGGAAAAGACCTTTGCGGTTACAGTGGCTTCCGGGCTGCAATCCTTCCTGACCAATGTGGACGGTTTTAACAGCGGTACACCTGGTCTACGGCATGACAATACACAGACCTTGAGTTCCTCCAATGAGGGATTGGTTCTGGATATGACCTCCGCCACCGCTGGTTTCCGCTATAACGGCATTATCGATTTGAATGAGCTGGGGAAAAACACCCCCGTGATCTCCTTTAACACAAACCATACCTATGGCGGTAGCATTAGTGCCGTAGAGGTAACCTTGACAGATATTCACGACCCCAGCAATAAGCTAACCATTCTGTTCAGCCGCAACAGTGATCTGACTGCGGAAAGTATGGGCTATGATAATACCCTGGTATCTGCTACCTTCGGCAATACCAAGGTAGGTGCCAATAACTACAAGCCGTTGACCTCGGATGCCGTGGCATGGGAGACCACCTTCCACAGCTATTGGCGATCTGATGCCTATATTAGCAGTAAAAAAACTTATGGACCTGCAGAAAGTGTCCAGTCCTTTAATTTTGCTTACGATACGCAGAATCAGGTGGTATATAGCTATGGCAAATACCACCTTGTTGGCTGGGAGGAAGGAGTTAAGCCTTCAGAAAGCTATCCCGCCACCGCAGGCTTGGATTGGTATCCCGTTGCGGATCTGCAGGGCAGTAAGCTGGTTGAAAAATTCGGGGGCTTTACCACCGGTGAGGTTTATTTGGATCTGGCAGTGACTGCCGGCCGTGGCGATGTGATTGTTTACAGCATTGGCGGCGTCGATATGAGTGGACTGACTGAGAGTTATGCTGACGATAACAGCCTGGCCTTGGGAAGCTTTGGCCATGGCCTGCCTGCTGTGAAGGATATGCCCTATGCGTTGCCTGCCGGATTTGAAGAGCTTGTAACAGATTTGAAAATCACCATCAGTAAGGACGGAAAAACGATCTCCCATCAGGGAAATACCTTTACGCCTGCTGAAATTGGCGAATACACCGTATCGTTTGAAGCTGTCAACCAGTATGGTGTACCCATTCAAAAAGAGGTAACGATAACGGCAATTGAGAAACCGGAGTTGACGGTCTCCTATCCTGTCGCCTCTGTGAAGATGGGAGAGCTTTATACGGTGCAGAAGCCTGCGGTTTCCGGCTACGGCACGGTGAACTGCGTAATCACCGTAAATGGAAAAGAATTCAAACCCGGCGACAAGCTGAAGGTTACCGAAGAAATGAATATTTCTGTTACGGCTTCTGATTTGCTGGATACAAAGCAGATTGCAGTAGAGCTGTCTGTAAATCGGGATTATGTGGAATTTACCGGAGATTTCCCCCGCAGTGCATTGTGTGCCTCGGAGTTTACCTTCCCGGAATTCATAGTCTATGATCATCTGGCTCAAAAGGAGCTGAACTATACTATCTATATCGGCGGAAAAAAGCAGGATGCAACCATAATTTTGCCCCAGGAGCCTACTGTACTGAATGTGGAGTACAGAACGGAGCGGGGGAGTCAGTACTATGTCCTGAATGTGCGCCCCGCGGAAGTTGTCAGCGGCGGCGATGCATTGCTGCTGCCGAAGGGCGCAGAAGCGGTTACCAACGATGCTGGTACAGTGGTTACCGTCCGTGCATCGGATCCCGTTGTCAGTTTGCCCTATAAGCTCTCTGCTACCAGTCTGCCGGTACAGTTCGTTGTGCTGGAAGAGCAGCAAAGCTTTGACGGTATGGAGCTGCGGCTGACAGACGGAAGCGGTACCTGTGTTGCTGTTTCTGTGATGGGGCTGCAGAGCGCAACACCCTATTTGTATCTCAACGGTGAAAACACCCTGATTCCCATGAAGAAACAGGCGCAGACCTTTGCATCCGGGGTCTACGAGGGAAAGGTCTACTATACCTATACCTTGGAATATCACGATTATTATAAGGCACTGATGAATGCCTCCAAAATTGAGACCTATGTAAAGAAGGACGCAAACGGCGTAGCCTTTGCGGGCTTCAAAGATGGTGTTTATTTGGATATTTGTCCCCTGAAGATTCAGGGAAGCATCGCTTCTTTTATCATTGCACAGGTGAGCAATCAGTATTTTTATCAGTCTGCCTTTGAATACGGCGATATTGTTGCACCGGCGCTGAATACCACAGATTTTATCGTCAATCACTCTTATGTTTCCGTTGGCGATACCTTAAAGCTCAGCGGATTGAAGGCTTATGATGTTTTGACTCCGGATGCAACCGTAACCGTCACTATGACCCTGGCAGACGGAACGGTGGTATGTCAGGATGCAGATCCGAAAACGGTTTCCGATGTAACCTTTACAGATGTGGGTACTTATACCTTGAAAATTGTCACAACAGACCGTGCCAATACGAGAAAAGAAACGGTATGCCGCTTTACTGTGGAGGATAAGGAAGGCCCGAAGATTACCCTGGACGGTACTGTACCCGCAACTGCCAAAACAGGCAGCCTGGTCATTCCCGGTGCAAAGGCTGAGGACGCCACAGCGACGACCATAAAAGCCGTTCTCCTGCGCCCTGATTTTGGCGTAGAAACAATCAGTAAGGGTGACGGTCAAATAGATGCTGTGGAAATTCAGAATTTAACTGCCGGCACCTATAAGATCCGCTATGTTGCCACCGATCAGCGGGGCAATATTACGACAGAAGTTTACACATTAATCGTGGAGGGCTGAGTATGAAAAAACGAAATAGATTTCTTGCTCTGGCTCTTTGCTGTACGCTTTTGTTGTCTGTGTGTATGACCGGCTGCCGTCAGAATTCTGCACAGCAGGGTGAAAATGAGGAATCCATAAATCCCAATGTTTCTGTTACCTCCCGAACACAGGGAATTGATTTTAGTGCTGTTTTGGGAAATGTAGCAGAGTATTCTGTTATTCTTTCCTCTCTGGCAACAGAAAGTGAAAAGTATGCAGCCCAGCAGCTCATAACCTATGTAGAGCAAATCACAGGCGTGCGTATGTCCTATGCTGCCGACGGTGAATATACCGATAGCAAAGTGATCTCTGTGGGCCGCACCGATTTCCTGGAATCTGCCGGGGTGACAGCAGATGTTGTGACTCTGGGTACCGATGGTTTCGTGATGAAAAACAAAGGCAATGCTCTGCTGATCTGTGGCGGCAGCGACCGTGGAACTATTTACGGTGTTCTGGATTTTCTGGAATATCACTTAGGCGTAAAGTTCTTAACTGCAGACTGCACCTATGTGCCCCGGGACGCCCAGGCTGTTGTATATGCCTGCGACAGAACAGAAATTCCTGCCTTTACCTACAGAGTGTATTTGGATGCGGATGCCTTCTATAATCGGGATCCTGAATTTCAGGTACACCATCGCTTTACCTCGGAATATCTGAAAATCTCTGAGGATATGGGCGGCAATATGAAATGGTGGCAGGGTTATGAAACCCATAATGCCCTGGCTTGGGCGCAAGCGGAGCAGTATGTGGTGGATGGGGCGATCGATCCTAAGTATACCCATGCATTCTCCAATGACGGCTCGAAGATCATCATTGACCCCGTCAGCGCCGGTGCATACTGCCAGTATGCGGCAGATCTGTGCTATTCAGACGGCATTAATGAGGATGGAAGCTATTCCCTGACGGCACAGGACGGTACCCCCACCGCATTGGGTATGGCCGTTGCAGGTATGAAGGAAGTTATTCGGGGTGACGAAAACGAGAATAACTACTATATGTTCGGACAAAACGACTATTTTGGTCGTCCCTGCCTGTGCCCCAAGTGTATAGAAGGTGCGAAAAAATATACCGATGCCGGTATTATGATTCGTTTCATCAATGCGCTGGCAGACAACATTGCCCAGTTTGTAGCCGAGGAAGGTATCGATCGGGAAGTGAGCATTGTGATGTTTGCTTATCAGTATTCTTCTTATGCGCCGGTAAAAAAGAATGCATCCGGGGAATTTGAAGTGACCGATCCGTCCTGCAAGCTCCGGGATAATGTGGTGGTTCGTCTTGCCCCTATTAACAATAATCGCTTTGTCAGCTATGAGCATCCGGCTCAGAATGATACCACCTATGGCGATGCCTATATGCAGGAGTGGGGCGCAATTACAGACCGGTTTATGCTTTGGGATTATACAACATACCACCCTCTGTGGTACTGGGCGTACTGGACACTGCCTTCCTGGCATGACCGGTTGACAACAGCAAATCAAATTGGTGTCGAATATGTGCTGTTGCAGTCTACCCATCAGGAATACCCGATCTATCAGTCTATTTTGGAACGGTATGTGTTGGGTAAGCTTCTGTGGAATCCCAACTATGACATGAATGAGTTGATTGCAGAATTCCATCAGTATTATTTCGGTGATATTGCAGCCAGCTATGCCACGGAATATGTGGAGCTGATGATTACTGCGGAGTACGAAGCTTTGGAGGCAGACAACTGGAGTCAAAGTACGGGACTAAAATACGCAAGTAAACCGTTGCTGGAAAAAGCAATCGGACTATTGGATCAGGCAATCGGGGAAGTGGAGGCAAGTGACCTGCCCCGGGAGCAGAAGGATACATACATCCAAAGGCTTGAGGTGGTCAAGCTTCAGCCAAGGTATATGTACCTGTATAACTATATGCAGTACGAAACCGATGAAACCCAAATGAAGATTGAGGTTCGTCAGTTTATCCAGGATGCTATGTCCCATGGTGCGGTTTGGTGCCGTGAGGGATATAAATTCGATTTGGATAATCTCATTTTCTACTGATGGTCAAAATACAAAGAATAAGGAGGACAGCATGAAAAAGAAATTATATCTTTTGTTAGCGTTGCTGCTGGCAGCTGCGGTGATTGTTGTCGGTGTCCTGTTTTTTGCAAACAAGAATTGGAAGCCGCAGGAGCAAGCGGCTGTTGCACCGGAAACACCTGTCATCCAGCTGGCAGAGGACTTGTCCGTGTATTGGGACCGGGTAGAAAATGCAGAAAGCTATATGATTCGGGTAAACGGAAGCGACTTGATTTCCACCGAGAATCCATTGTTTTCCGTAATGTCTGTGCCGGGTAGCTATAAAATCCAGGTACAAGCGGTAAATCAGGCAGGAAAAAGTGACTATTCCAACGAGGTTTCCTATCAAACCTTGGGTGTTACCATGCCGGAAAGTGAGCTATATACCGTGTTGGGAAACCCGGTGGTTGGCTATGGACAGGATTACACCTTTATATTGAAAATCGCAGAGGGCTGTACCCAATGTGAACCTGTGGTAGAGGTGAACGGTCAGGAAGTCACATCGGATGCCGGCGGTAAATATACGGTAGCCAATATCACGGAAAACCTGACCGTTACTGTAGAGGGCGTGGAACTGAATTCCTATCCGGTCACTCTGCCTACCGGCACAGGATATACACTGAGCGGTGAGCCTGTTGCCAACTATGGAAAGGATTACGCTTTCACCCTGGCACTGAATGAAGGCTACAGCAAGAGTCAGCCGGTTGTGAAAGCAAACAATGTGGAGCTTACTCCCAGCAATGGCAGCTATGTGATTCCAAATGTCACAAAGCCCCAAGTGATTACGGTGTCCGGTGTAACCATCAACACGTATACCGTAAACCTACCTACCGGCAGAGGATATCAAATCAGTCCCTCCGGTATCCAAAAAGTTTGCCATGGAGAGAGTTTTAAATTTACAGTGACGGCGGACAGCCCGTCCTATGAGATCGCTGTCCAGGCAGATGGAAAGAGCCTTTCTGCTGTCAACGGCAAATACACCGTCGCGGATATCAAATCCGATGTTCAGGTGAAGGTGACCGTTACCGGGCTGCCTGCATTGATGGGTGCGGATAAGATTCTGGACGCAGAAAGCTGGAGCACTGCTTCTGTTGCCTATGAAGGCAACGATCTTGCGGTATCGGCAAACAGCGTACTAAAGGCGGAATATTTCAAGGAGTTGTGGGATGCAGGATATACCCACCTGATATTTACCGTCAATGCCCAAGCTGCCGCGGATAATAACACCAATTTTACCCACAGCGGTGAATGGGTCCGTTATTGGGCAAACTTTGAGCCCGGTAAGAATGTAGACCTTCGTATTGACCTGAATGAATTCCACGATGGCAATACCTGGTATGATTTGAAGTTCAATGCAGGCTCTATGACGGTATCGAATCCTCGTGCCTACAAGAGTTTAGAAACGCTGAGTTGGGTCAAGAAAAATTCCAACACCTATTTTGCCATTGAGGATGGTTACTATGTTCTGGAAACACGGGGCAATGACTTTGGCGTAACCTCTCCCACACAGTGGCTCCAAAAGTATGTGGTGGAGGATGAAGCCGGACAGCGTACCTGGCTTGTGTACACGGACTACATCAAACAGGGAAATAATACCCGGTCTTTGATCTGGGGCTGGGGCAGTCCGGTCAGCACAATGCATATTGGCCAGTGGACGGCCATAAACAATGTGCAGATCGATGGTTATCAACCAGGGGAAGTGTTTAGCCTGGTGCTGGATAGAGCAGGCGTTGCCCGATTCAAAATTTCCGACTATATTTCCAATCGAAACACCTGGGGAACGTTCAGCTTCTCCAAAGTCAGCGAGGACAGCATTACCTTCAGCGGTGCTGTGGATCAAAAACTGCGCTTTTTCCCAACCGATGAACTGATCGCTGCAGGGTATACCCATTTGCAGGTGACCTTTAGCGGACATATCGGCGACAGCGTCATTTACTTCGGCAACGATGAATGGGGTGCTGAAAAGTACATAATCGGTGTCAGCAAAAATGAGCTCACAGTGGCCAATGATTACACCTACACGGCGAATGTGGATCTTTCCAGAATGAACGGAAATCTCTTTACCTTGCTTGTTGCGGGTGCGCCGGTTACGGATATGACCGTTACGGTCCGGCCAATGGTGCTGTCAACCTACAATGTGACATTGCCTTCCGGTGAGGGCTACACCGTCAGCGGTGAAACCACAGCCGTAAGTGGCAGCAGCTACAGATTTACTTTGACACTCAGCGAGGGCTACACCAAGAGCAAAGCCTTGGTGAAGGTCAACGGTTTGGGGCTTATTAACGGTACGGGCGGTGTTTACACTGTGGAAAACGTGCAGGAAGATCTTGTCATTACGGTGGAAAATATTGTCCTGAATACCTACACCGTAACCAAGCCGGAGAGTGAGGACTACACCGTCAGCGGTGCTGACAGCGTAACCCACGGAGAAAGCTACAGCTTTACGGTGACGGCGAAGGATCCCAATACTACCCTTGTGGTGTTGGTCAACGGTTCTGTTGTGACCGGAACAAATGGCATTTATACCGTTAAAAATGTAAGCAAGGACTTGAAAATTACCGTTCAGGCAACCATGCCGGAGCCTGCAGGGCCTAAGGATATTCTCGACAGTGGCAACTGGGCGGGAACAACCTTGTCTGCTGACGGCAGTAGCCTGAAGCTGGCCGCAAACGCTTCTTTGAAGGGAGAATCCCTGAAGAGCTTGTGGGAGGCAGGCTATACCCACCTGGTATTCACAGTAAACGCCAAAGCCGCTGCCGACAACAATACCAACTTCACCCATAGCGGCACTTGGAGTCGGTATTGGGCAACCTTCAATGCCGGCACCAATGTGGACATTCGTATTGACCTGAATGAATTCCACAACGGCGATACTTGGTACAGTGTGAACTTCAATGCAGGCTCTATGGTGGTATCCAACCCTCGTGCTTACAAGAGTGCAGAAACCCTCCACTGGACAAAGAGCAATTCCAATATCTACTTTGCCATTGAGAACGGCTACTATGTGCTGGAAACCCGGGGTAACGACTTTGGCGTGACCTCACCGACCCAGTGGCTTAAGAAATATGTAGTGAAGGACGATGCTTCGCAGCGTACTTGGCAGATGTTCACAGATTACATTACCAAAGGCAATAATACCCGATCTTTACTGTGGGGCTGGGGAAGTCCTGTGAATACGGTAAACGGCAATGTAAATGGAGGCTGGTCTTGGAATAACAACGTGCAGACCGATGGTTACACAAACGGTGAGGTATTCAGCCTCCACCTGGATAGGGCTGGTACAGCCCGTTTTAAGCTGCTGGATTGGGTATCTAACCGTAACGGGTGGAATGGCTCTTTGGCGATTTCCTATGTGGACGAGCAGACTATCCACTGGAGCGCCGCAAGTGACTACAAGCTTCGCCTTGCCACCACCCAGGATCTGATCGCTGCCGGTTATACGACTTTGAAGGTCACGCTGACCGGCAATTTAGGCAATGCACAAATCTGGTATGGCGAAGATGATTGGAGCGACGGAGAAATTGCTGTCAACGCCAAGGACTTCGTAAATGGTTCTTACACATTTGAGGTAGATTTGACCACCTTTAAGCCTAATGAAAACTTCACTATGATGGCAAATGCAGCCAGCTTTACCAATCTGATAGTGACTATTGAACCCATAGCAAAATAACTAATTTCCCGCTGCAAAGGCAGGCACAAGCCTGCCTTACCGGGAAAAACCAATACAGGGAAAAGGAGTGAGGCTGAAAAATAGACGATCACAAAGGCTGAAATAAAAAACTGAAATGAGGGGAATTAATTATGAAAAAACTATTCGCAATGCTGCTTGTGGTTGTGATGGTATTTGGCATGATTCCTGTTTATGCCGGTGCAGCAACTGCAACCGCAACACCCAGTATCGACAAGTTCAGTATGACCCTGAACGGTATTCTGAATGTTAACTGTATGGTTTCCGCCAATGGCGCCAATATGGATGATGTTATGCTTCGCTTCACCATTGGTGACAGCATATCCGTCCAGGAAATCTCGGATTATACTCGTAAAGGCGACTATTATGTATTCACTGCCAGTTTGCCTTCTCATAGAGTACGGGAAAATCTGAAAATCGAATTGCTCAATGGTGACCAGGTCGTGCAGACAAAGCTTGATTGGACTGTTGAGGGCTATTTGGATGCTGTGAAGAACGCAGATCCCACCAATACCGCCCTGGTTCAGCTTTGTGATGCATTGTGGAACTACTGTGCCTATGCCGCATGGAATGCCCATGACGCAGAGGCTATGAATGTGGATACAGTAGAAGCCATCACCGCTGAGGATATCGGCGCAAGCTATGAACCCACGATCACAAGCACAGAGTCTGTGTACTACGGTGCTTCCTTGATATTCAATGATGCTATTGATATCCGTTACTACTTCGTGGAAAGCAAGACGGGTGATTACACGGTTGCTATCAATGGCAAGAATGTAGAACCTGCCGGTGCAAAAGACGGTCTGGTCTACTATGAGATCGAAGCACTGTTGCCTCAGCAGTATGACGATGGCAACACTGTTACCGTTTCTAACGGCGAAGATGTCGTTTTCACAATGGAGAATTACGGTGTCTATACCTATCTCTACAGAATGCTGACAAAAGGCACCTCCGAAGATAAATTCCTCGGCTTGCTGAAGGCAATGTACCTGTACAGCGTCGCTGCTGAGCAGTATCTTGTAACCGATGGCGAACCCATCGAGCTGGTGGAGCAGCTGCTGTCTGCAAACAGCTGGAGCAATGGTGCCGAGATCCGCGACAGCGCGTTTACCGTTCCCACAAATTCCGGCCTGAAGGCAGATTATCTGAAGGCACTGTGGGATGAGGGCTACACTCACCTGGTCTTTACTGTCAATGCCCAGGCTGCATCTGACAACAATACCAACTACACCCACGGCGGCGAGTGGAGCCGTTACTGGGCAAACTTTGATGCTGCGACCAATGTGGATATCCGTATTGACTTGAATGAGTTCCATGATGGCGATACCTGGTACAACGTAAGCTTCAATGCAGGCACAATGACCGTATCCAATCCCAGAGCCTACAAGAGTGCAGAAACCCTGAACTGGACAAAGAGCAGCACCAACTGTTACTTTGCTATTGAGGATGGCTACTATGTGCTGGAGACTCGGGGCAACGACTATGGCGTAACTTCTCCTGCCTCCTGGATTCAGAAGTATATGGTCAGTGATGATGCCGGTCAGCGTACCTGGCTGATGTACACCGACTATATTTCTCAGCGTAACAACACCCGTTCCATGCTGTGGGGCTGGGGCAGTCCTGTGAATACCGTTGTCGGTGATGTGAATGGCGGCTGGTCTTGGAATAACAATGTATCTGCCGACCACGAGGCATTCAGCCTCCACATGGATAAGACTGGTACAGCCCGCTTTAAGCTGCTGGATTGGGTATCTAACCGCAACGAGTGGAATAGCTCTCTTGCAATTTCCTATGTTGATGAGCAGACCATCCGCTGGAGTGCTGCCAGCGACTATAAGCTCCGTCTTGCCACCACTCAGGATTTGATCGCTGCCGGCTATACTACCTTGCAGGTTACCCTGACAGGCAATCTGGGCAGTGCTATGATTTGGTACGGCGACGATGATTGGAGCGACGGTGAAATTGGTGTCGGTGCCGATCAGTTTGTAGATGGCTCTTACACCTTTGAGGTAGATCTGACTGCCTTTAATGCCGGTGAAACCTTCACCATGATGGCAAATGCTGCCAGCTTTACTGATCTGCTGGTAAAGATTGAGCCTATTAAGCCTGTTTACTACAGCATTACTGCTCCCACCGGTAAGGGTTATACCTTCAGCGGTGCGGATACCGCTTTGGAAGGTACGAATTACAGCTTTACGGTAATGCCCAACGACGGCATTGCTGCTACCGTAAAGGTAAACGGTCAGGAAATCATCGGTGAAAATGGCACCTATACAGTAGAAAATGTCAGCTGCGATTTGGTGATTACCGTGGAAACCAAGGTGATGACCGCAGTGGACAAACTGCTGACTGCAGATAGCTGGTCTGCCGGCGGTACTGTTGGCGGTAACACCCTGATTGCTCCTGTTAATTCCAGCCTGAAGGCTGACTATATGAAGGCACTGTGGGACGAGGGCTATACCCACCTGGTATTTACTGTCAATGCTGAAGCGGTTGACAATATGAACTATACCCACGGTGGCCAGTGGGATCGTTACTGGGCAAACTTTGATGCCGCTACCAATGTGGATATTCGTGTTGACCTGAACGAGTTCCATAATGGCGACACTTGGTACAGCTTGAACTTCAATGCAGGCACAATGACCGTATCCAATCCCAGAGCCTACAAGAGTGCAGAAACCCTGAACTGGACAAAGAGCAGCACCAACTGTTACTTTGCCATCGAGGATGGCTACTATGTGCTGGAGACCCGTGGCAATGACTTTGGCGTGACCTCTCCTGCATCCTGGGTTCAGAAATATATGGTTAGTGACGATGCCGGTCAGCGCACCTGGCTGATGTACACCGACTATATTTCTCAGCGTAACAACACCCGTTCTATGCTGTGGGGCTGGGGCAGTCCCGTGAATACCGTATGCGGAGATGTAAACGGCGGCTGGTCCTGGAATAACAATGTTTCTTCCGATCACAATGCATTCAGTCTCCACATGGATAAGTCCGGCACCGCCCGCTTTAAGCTGCTGGATTGGGTATCTAACCGCAACGGCTACAACAGCGCTTTGGCTATTTCCTATGTGGACGCACAGACCATCCGTTGGAGTGCCGAAAGTGACTATAAGCTGCGCTTGGCTACAACCCAGGATCTGATCGCTGCCGGTTACACCCATCTGAATGTCACCCTTACCGGCGATCTGGGCAGTGCTCAGATCTGGTACGGCGAAGACGATTGGAGCGACGGTGAAATCTGCGTCAGCGCCGATAAGCTTGTGGACGGCTCTTACACCTTTGAAGTGGATCTGACCACTTTCAAGGCAGATGAGAATTTCACCCTGATGGCCAATGCAGCCAGCTTCACCGATGTACAGGTCAAGATCCAGCCTGTGACCCAAGAGATCCCCAAGGTTATCTACAATGTAACTGCCCCCACTGGCAACGAGTTCATCTTTGAAGGTGCATCCACGGTGGAGCAGGGAAGTGATTATTCCTTTACCGTTATTCCCGTTGTAGACAGTACTACCCTGACTGTATCCGTTAACGGCGCCGTTCTGGCGCCGGTTAACGGCAACACCTATGTGGTGGAAAATGTTTCCGAGAACCTGACGATCAGTGTGGAAGCCCACCTGTTTGCCCCGGAGGATGTGGTGCTGAATACTGCCAGTTGGACAGCTGCCTCTGCTAATGAGAACGGCAGCCTGACTACCGGTGCCAATAGCCAGTTCACCGGCTCTGCTATGAAGCAGCTTTGGGAGGAAGGCTATACCCACCTGGTATTTACTGTCAATGCAGAGGCTGCTTCTGACAATAATACCAACTTTACAAACGGCGGTCAGTGGGATCGTTATTGGTCAAACTTTGATGCAGCTACTGATGTGGAAATCCGTGTTGATCTGAATGAATTCCACGATGGCGACACCTGGTATAGCTTGAACTTTAATGCAGGCGCTATGACCGTATCCAATCCCCATGCCTATAAGAGTGCAGAGACCTTGAACTGGACAAAGAGCAGTACTAACTGTTACTTGGCCCTTGAAGATGGATACTATGTACTTGAGACCCGTGGCAATGACTTTGGCGTGACTTCTCCTGCCTCCTGGATTCAGAAGTATATGGTCAGTGATGATGCCGGTCAGCGTACCTGGCTGATGTATACGGACTACATTTCTCAGCGTAGCAACACCCGTTCCATGCTGTGGGGCTGGGGCAGCCCTGTCAATACCGTTGTCGGTGATGTGAATGGCGGCTGGGCATGGAATAACAATGTTACTTCCGACCACACCACATTCAGCCTGCACATGGATAAAGCCGGTGTTGCCCGCTTCAAGCTTCTGGATTGGGTATCTAACCGCAACTCGTGGAATAACGATTTAGCTATTTCCTATGTGGACGCACAGACCATCCGCTGGAGTGCCGCAAGCGACTACAAGCTCCGTCTTGCCACCACCCAAGATCTGATCGCTGCCGGTTATACCACCTTGCAGGTCACCCTGACCGGTGAACTGGGTAGCGCTATGATCTGGTACGGCGACGATGATTGGAGCAACGGCGAAATTGCTGTGGATGCAGCGAAATTCGCAGACGGTTCTTACACCTTTACGGTAGATCTGACCACCTTTGCCGCTGATAAAAACTTCACTATGATGGCCAATGCTGCCAGCTTTACTGATCTGCTGGTAAAGATCGAGCCTATGGGCAAGGCTGAGCAGTATGTGGTAAAGCTGATCTCTGACGATAACTGCAGCCTGGTAGGCAATGACAAGGCAACCGCAGGACAGGATTATTCCTTTCGATTAACCGCCAATGCTGATACGACTGTGGAAACTGTCACTGTAAACGGTGTTGCTTACACCGCAGTAGACGGTGTCTACACCGTACCTGGCGAGGCGGTGACCGGAAACCTTGTAATTCGCGTAGAATCCCTTGTAATTTCCAATGCGATCATTGCGGCCGACGAAAGCTATCTGGAAACAGCCAAATTGCTGGAAAGCGAACTGGAGGCTGTTTCCGGAAGCTACGGCGTGTATACACTGTCTGACAAGGTTACTTATAAAAACAGCATTCTGCTGGCTACCAAAACGGAAGATGCCAATGTACAGGCAGAAACTTACTCCGTATTCGGTGACGGCACCAACATCTACATCGACGGCAACTGCGCCCGTGCAGTTGCCTACGGTGCAGCAGATTATCTTCGCAGCTTGGGCTATGAATTTTACTCAGCAGATGTGACCACCCGTCCCGCAAGCATCAGCCTGGACTTTGGTATGGCCGAGCTGAGCGACACCGCAGATTTTGCAGTCCGCAGCTATCTGTCCAAGCAGACAAGCTATAATGAAAACAGCCTGTCTAACCAAGCCTTTACCGTTCTGTCCAAGAACAATAACGCCCTGGTTGCAGATTACAGCAATTTTGGTGGTGGCGTTGAGATCGAGGATTTTAACGGCGGCGTTCACAACTTTAATACATTCTTTGTTGACCAGACAGAAGGCAAGTACGGCTATACCGTTTCTACCGGCGTAGGCAGTGAAACCGGTTTCGCTCCCTGCCTGACCAACGGCATTACCTACAATGTGGGCGGTGCAGATACCACCCTGACCTATGCGGTTGCCCGTATGAAGGAAGCAATGCTGGCAAATCCCGATGCCTATTATTTCAGCTTCTGTCAGAACGACGGCTCCACCTGGTACTGTGGCTGCGAGCACTGTACCGCTGATGCGGCAAGTCACAACCGCAGCGGTACTTTGGTGAATTTCATCAATGCCATGATCGCCCAGCTTGAGGCAGATGTAGATTTAAGCGGCAGAGATTTCAAGATCCTTACCTTTGCCTATTCCTTCAGTGCAGAGGCTCCTGTTAACGTATCCGCATTCAGCGATAAGCTGCAGGTTTGGTATGCCCAGTGGCACAATGCCAATTATTCCATCAACAGTGACAGTCAGGATCTGTATGACTACACGGAAAATCTGCGTACATGGGCGGATCTGACCGCTGACGGCAATTTGTCTCTGTGGCTGTACGATGCTCATTTCAGCAACTACTTGGCATATTTCCCCTCCGTGAATACCATTGCAGCCAATATTGCGGAAGCCAAGGCATTGGGTGTTTCCGACATTTTGGTGCTGGGTGCCTACAATGCAGAGAGCATCTGGCATGACGAAATGAAGGCATACATCTGGTCCAAGCTGCTGTGGGATTCTTCCCTGGATGTGGAAACGCTGCAGCAAAACTTCCTGAAGGCATACTTTGGTGAAGACGCGTACAGCTCCGTAAAGACCTTTGTGGATCTGTATGATGACGGTGTGGGCGATCTGGCAACTGCAGCCTCCGGCTATCCCATCTGCAGCGGCTACGGCTATTTCTGCCACCAGAATGTGTATAAGCAGTCTACCGTTCACTCTGCAGCGCTGGATGCAGCCAAGGCTGCGGTTGCTGCTGCTCCTGCCAACAGCGTTTATGCTCAGCGTGCAAACGCTTTGCTGGCTACGGTCTACGGCTCTGTGATCGGCAACTGGAGCGGCTACGAAAAGTGGCACGATCAATGGTTTGGCTCTGACAATTTTGACGATTTCGAGACCTACTTCGGTGCAAGTGCCGCCGACTGCCAGGCGATGCTCATCACTGCGCTGGAAAACGCAGGCATTACCAAGGCAAGTGAGAGCAATATGTCCGTCAGTGAATGGATCGCCTATATGACAAACCTCTATAATACTGCCGGCTAATCTCTACTTTACTATTATCAACAAAGTTGATATAATAAAGAAAACCTATTTGTGGCGGTCCCGGAATTTCCGGGACCGCTATAAAAAAAGGAGCACACTATGAAATCTTGGTTAAAATACTTTTTCGGCGGTTTTTGGTCCAATAGCCGATCTCAGGAGTGCCAGTGGCGAAGCTTGGGAAATACGGCATTGGGGGCACTGTTCAGCTTTCTATTCTTGGTTTGCGGACTGACCTGGGGATATCAGGCATCCTTTTGGCCCACATATCAAAGGGCGGAGGAATTCCGTCAGTTTCTTTACAGCACGATGGATACCATCGATTTTACGATAACAGACGGAGTTTCCACCGGTGAAAGCAGGATCAATACATACGAAGCAGGGCAAGAGGGCTACCGGCTGATCGTGGATCTGCGGGATACAAGAAGCATCTATGATGCGTTTACATTAACCTGTAGCGGCGAGAATGTACAGACTGTTTCTTACGAAAGCTATTTGGCTCAGCCGGCCCACGTGCAGAAGGAGTACACCAAATTCACAGTGGCCTACAGCGGAAAGGAATTGGATCTTGCCGAAAAATGCCCGGAATATCTAACATATCTGCAGGAACGTTCTGACCCGCAGTCACTACTGTATAACGAAGAGACCGCCAATGCACTGAAAGCGCTGGAAGCGGAAAAGCCCGAGGACTATTACGAGCAGGTATACCTGCTGTATGTGATCAGCTATTACCCCAAGCTGGAAACGGCAGAATATAATACAAAAGCACCCACCCTGCACGGTTATTATTTGGATCTGCTGTCCCGGGATACGGAAGGGAAATTCCTGTGTCTGATGAAAGACAGCTGTTATGTGGGATTTCAAAGCGGCAGTATGCAGGTGATTTATACAGGAAACTACACCCAAATTCAAAGCCTGGAAGCCGGTGCGGCAAGCGCAGACACCCTGATCTATAAGACCTTCCAAAGCGGCAGTCAGATGGACTATATGATGTACGTGGTAAATATCTTCGGAGGCTTCTTCCTGGTGGTAGTATTGTGGCTTCTGATGCTGATCGTTGTGCGCACGGTCTGCCGTGTTAAGCATTATGAGGCGGCGGAAACCTTCGGCAGTGCGGCACAGCTGGTAGGCTCTTTTCTGCTGTGGAGCGGCGGTATTGCGGCCTTGTGTGGATTTGTTCTCAGTTTCCTGCTGGATCAGGCACTGGTGTATTACGGCTCTATTGGTATAATGGCACTGGTTTTGGTGATTCGAACCATTGTTTTTGTGGCAAAACAAAAACCGGCAGAAAACGATTAGGGAGGTTTGTCAGTGAACAAGCAAGCTTTGTATGAACGGATAAGAACGATGCTGTTGCATATTGAAAGCAAGATCGTTGTAAACGGATCGGTGGTTACAGATCTACTGTACCAAAAAACAGAATATAAAGTAGGAAGTCAATGCCCCCGGATGGATGAAAGTAATGCCACCATATTTCGGGAAAATGATGTATGGGGCGGAGCGCTTGATCAGCATGCCTGGTTTTATAAACATATTACCTTGCCGAAGAAATCCAATCCCTGTAATCGACTGGAACTGACAGTTCAAACAAATCGAAGCGGATGGGATGCTTCTAATCCGCAATTCATTGTTTATTTCAACGGCGTTCCCCAGCAGGGAATGGACCTCAATCATACCGGCGTTGTGCTGCCTGATGTCCCGGAATTGGATGTACATATCTATGCATATACAGGCACCGTAGATGGAACAGATGCATTGGGCTTGCACCCTAAGGCAGAAAAGTCTGTAGAGCTCCATGTACAGTGTGTTGAGATCGATGAATGGGCAGAGAAGCTTTATTATGATTTGATCGTTCCTGCGGATGTGCTGCGTTTTTCGGACAGTAAAACACATACATATGCGGCAATTTTGGAGCATCTAAACAATGCACTCAATTTGCTGCAATGGCATTCAGAAGATGGGTTGCGGCAATCCATACGTGCAGCCTGTGCGTATATGCAAGACGAGTTCTATCATAAGTTTTGTCAGCAAGGGGATGCTCAGGTTTCTGCGATTGGGCATACCCATATTGATATTGGCTGGTTGTGGACAGTACGCCAGACCAGAGAAAAAGCACAGCGTTCCTTCTTTACGGTGCTAAAGCTAATGGAACAATATCCGGAGTATAAGTTTATGTCCTCTCAAGTGCCGCTGTACAAGGCCATTAAAGAGGAATGTCCGGAAAAGTATAAGGAAATCAAAAAACGGATAGCAGAAGGACGCTGGGAAGTGGAAGGCGCCATGTATGTGGAGGCGGACTGTAATTTGCCTTCAGGTGAGTCCTTGGTTCGCCAAGTGCTCTATGGAAAGAAATTCTTCAAAGAGGAATTTGGTGTAGATAGCAAGATCCTTTGGCTGCCGGATGTTTTTGGGTATTCTGCCGCGTTGCCGCAAATCTTGCGGAAGAGTGGTGTTGACAAGTTTGTTACCAGTAAGATCAGCTGGAATGACACCAATATGATGCCCCACGATACATTTAACTGGAAAGGCATTGACGGCACAGAAATCTTTACCCACTTTATGACATCCCAGGAAATACGGGAAGATGGGACGGTTGCCAATTTTACCACCTATCTTCCCCAGGCCAATGCCAGCTACGTGATGGGAAGCTGGAAACGTTATCTGGATAAGGATATTGCGAAAGATGCCCTTTTGACCTTTGGCTATGGCGACGGTGGCGGCGGTCCTACTGTCAGAGACCTTCAGATGCTCCGCAGAATGAACTGCGGTATTCCCAATTGCCCGACTACCAGGATTGAAACAGCAACGGAGTTTTTGAACCGACTGCAAAGCCAAACAGAGGGCAAACGAAGCAAATGGGTGGGCGAGCTTTATTTTGAATACCATCGCGGCACCTATACCTCTCAGGCAAAAATCAAAAAGAATAACAGAAAAGCGGAATTTGCACTGCAAAACTGTGAAGCCGTATCGGTTATGGCTGAAAAGCTTTTGGGAATCCAGTATCCTGCAAGAGAATTAGCGCAGATGTGGGAAATGGTACTGATCAATCAGTTCCACGATATTTTGCCGGGATCCTCTATACAGCAGGTGTATGTAGATGCCAATGCAGATTATGAATATGTTTTACAGCAATGTGAAAAGCTGATGCAGGATCGCCTTACGGCAATCGCTGCAGAAGCTGGTGGGGAAAACGGTATATTGGTAATGAACAATACCCCGTTTGCTACCGGCGGCGTTTTAAAACTGGATGGAACTACCCGATATATTGAGAATGTTCCTGCAAGGGGCTATGCGATCGTTCAGCCTGTCGAATGCAATGACAGTGTACAGGTATCTGATTCGTTTATGGAAAATGATTATTTCCGGGTAGAATTTGATGACCGTATGTATATCAGCAGATTCTATGATAAGCGAAACGGCAGGGAAGTACTCCCTGCTGGAAAGACAGCCTGTGAATTGGTTGCATATGAAGATTTTCCCAGCAACTTCGATGCTTGGGAACTCAGCCCGTCTTACCGGGAAAAGAGCTATTTGCTTGATACCTACGAAAGTGTCGATATTGTAAGGGACGCAGAGCGCTCCGGTGTTCGAATTGTCCGTAAATTTGCCGGTTCCACAATTGAGCAAACACTGTGGCTATATGAGCATATGGATCAGTTGGATATTGATACAAAGCTTGACTGGCATACAGAGCATATTACCTTGAAATCCTACTTCCCTGTGGATGTAAATGCCGAGAAGGCCACTTGCGATATTCAGTTTGGCAACTGTGAACGCCCTGTGCATACCAATACCAGCTGGGATACTGCGAAATTCGAGGTTTGCGCACAGAAATTTGTGGATTTGTCAGACAGCGGCTATGGCTTGGCAGTCATTAACGACTGTAAATACGGTCATAGCTTCCGGGAACAGGAAATCGGCATTACAATGCTGCGATGCCCCGTATTCCCGGATCCGGATTGCGATAAGGGGCTGCACGAATTTACATATACCCTTTATCCTCATGCAGAGGATGTTCGTCACAGCAAGGTTTATCAGAAAGCTTATCTGATGAATAATCCTCTTGTGGCTGTTATGCCGACTAAGACGGATGGTAAACTGCCCAGCCAGTTTAGCATTGCAACGGTGGATGCTGAAAATGTTGTTGTGGAAACAATCAAGCAAACAGAGGACGGTAAAGGAACGATTATCCGCCTTTATGAATGTCAGAATAGAACCGCAAATGTGATCTTGAAGATCGGCTATGAATGTGCTAATGTCAGCATTTGCAATCTGATGGAAGAACGGGAGTCCCCCTTAACCGTTGAGAATAATTCGGTCCTCTTGCGTTTGAAGCCGTTTGAAGTTGTAACTGTACGTATTGAAAACTGAGGAGACAGAAAAAGAAGTGAAAGAAGGGCTCAATGTGAAAGAACATATTTTCAAGCAATATCCCTATCGCATTGAGCTACATGCCCACACAACACCTGCCAGTTCTTGCAGCAATCTGAAACCGGAGGAGCTTGTACAGCTTTATCATGAAAAGGGTTATGACGGCTTGGTAATTACAAACCATTTTGACCCCGGTAAACTCTCACTGGGCAAAGTGGAGGCGGTTGCTATGCTGCTGCGTGATTATCAGGCAGCAAAAGAAACCGCAAAAAAGTATGGCTTGACAGCACTTTGTTGCAAAGCACTTCCCGAGGATTCCTTCCAGCTTGCACAAATTTTAAAAACAGGAGATTATGTTTTTGAAATCGGCACTGGGTCACTATGGATACCGTAGCAGACGGCTACCGACGGAACAACAGTGCCATTAAGGCTTATGATAAGTCCGTATATGACCCGGTTTTCTGCACAGCAGAAAAAACAAAGTTTCCTTCAGAAAAGAATCCCCCCTGAGGCATTTAAGCCTCAGGGGGGATTGCTATTTGGATCGCAAATACATTTCTCACAATATACAGAGTTCGTAGTTGCGCGTTATGGTGGAGTCGACGATGTTAAAGACGAACTATTTATCTCTTTAAGAGAAACCTTTTTTGAGGTGCTTTTGTAGTTGAATGTGATGATGAAATGGTCATCGTACAGATATATCGAATTTACGAAGCTATCAATCAGTTTTTGCCTATCTGATTGTACCGACATATCAAGCTTACGGTAGTTATAGAGTGCGAATAAAAGCTGTTCTTTCGGTACGATTGGATTGCGTATCTGATATTGAATAATATCTGTTTCAATGGCCTTTTTCTGTGCTTCCAGATCGTCAAGAAGCTTTTTCGTTGTTGCTGAGAAGATGCCTTGCGCCATTGCTTCTGCGAGATTGTTGAGTTTCTTTTCCACTTCCTCAAGTTGCGTTTTCAGCAGTATGGACTCGGCGCTTTCAAGATCTTGAAAACGATAGACGCGTTCTGCAAGTTCTTCAATGACAGAATCATCTGTAATTAGCTCAAGAATGGTATCAATCACGAGATTTTCGAGCCATTCCTTACGGACGGTTTTCTTATCGCACTTCTTTTTCTTTGCCTGATTACACTTATAATAGCGGTACTTGGTTTCGGTATGGCTTGTACCAATCTCACCGGTCATCATAGCGCCGCATTTGCCACAGAATAGGTGAGTGGTCAACAGATAGTCATCTTCGCTCCTGTGCATCGCAGGAGCTTTCTTATTGCGTTTCATGCGGTCTTGTACAGCGTTGAAGAGGCCTTCGTCAATTATAGCAGGAAAAGCATTCGGGACAACGATTTCTCCGAACTTGTATTCACCGATATATTTGCGGTTGGTTAGAATGCGAAAGATGGCGTTGTAGTTCATAAAGTTGCCTTGGTTTTTGACACCGCGGCTTTTCATAAGCTCAACAATTTCCGTGATCTTCTTTCCGTCATTATAGAGCGTGAAAATATCTTTTATGATCGGAGCATTGTTCTCGTCGATCTGAAAATGCTTTTCGTCATCAATGTAGTAGCCGATGGGAGCACGAACCCCGTTGCTCCGAAGCTTTAAGGCATTCTCTGTCATACCGCGTTTGATTTTTTCGGCAAGCTCCACGGAGTAGTATTCGGCGAAGCCTTCTAATATTGCTTCAAGCAGAATGCCGTCTGCACCTTCGGAAATGTTTTCGGTGGCAGACATTACTTTAACATTATTTTTCTTCAACGTTGCTTTATAAAAAGCGGAGTCGTAACGGTTACGTGCAAAGCGGTCAAGTTTCCATACAATAACGATATCAAATAAACCCTTGCTGCTGTCTTTTATCATCTTCTGAAACTCGGGTCTATTGTCTGTCTTAGCTGATAATGCGCGGTCAATATATGTACCGATGATCTCAATGCCATTCTTCTCCGCAAGGGCCTTGTTCTCACGAAGCTGGCCTTCGATAGATTCTTCACGCTGATTGTCTGATGAATATCGAGCGTAAATTACGGCTTTCATTTTTTCATCTCCTTTGTGTTAATAATAGTCGTCCTCTAAATTGTGTTCTCTTACAAATCTGTCGAATTGCCATTCGGGTCCATCGAAGAGTAGTTCAAGCAAAGCTTGTTGAGATTCGCTTTTCTTCATTTTCCAAACGTATTGGCGAACCTTTTCATAAAGTTCTTCTGCGTGTTTTTCTTCCTCTTCCTGATAGGCGATTGCTTCGTTATAGATTCGCTGAGCTTCTTCCGGAAAGGCGGTGAAATATACCGCCATCATATGTTTGCACACGATACGTTTTCCATCTGCATGAGGACAGTTACATTTGGATTTTCGAGGGTGTGCAATATCGATCTCTACAACGTAAGGTTCATCAGAAGTTCCCTTAACATCAGCGGTGAAGATCCCCGGTGATGTTTCAATTAAATTCTCAACTTTGTTTTCTTTGTAATAATCATAGCCGCGCCAGAGAGATGTGCCGCTTGTGCATTCAATCATTCCCATATTTTTACCTCATCTGTATTCCAATAAGTAGGTTACTTTGAGCTTTCTTCCATTAACTGCACAAGCATCTTTTTTAGCTTGGCGTTGGCAGGGGAGGATGGATTAAAGCAGAACTCGATAAAGTCATTGATACTTGCTTCGGAAGGTAAGGACGGCTCGTCCTTTTTGTAAAGATGCCCCTTGGGATCATCAGTCCTACCGAAGATATAATCCAAAGATACCTCAAAGGTTTCTGCGTACCAAAGTAGCTTGTCTAACGATACGTCCACAAGGCCTTGCTCATATCTGCCAATGGTCGCCTGGGTAGATCCACACATCTCTGCAATCCGCTGCTGAGAGTAACGGTTTTCCATACGCAGCTTTCTTAATCTTTCGCCAATAATTTTCGTCACGAAAAACACCTCTCTTTTCATATGTATCTATTATAACACAATAAAAGTATATAGTCAATGCAAACAAAGATTATATATGCAAATTATGTGTAACATCTTCGTGACGAAAATCTTACATTAAAGATTGTGGAGAAAAAGATGCATAAGGTCCTATAACTAAATGATTTGTGCTATTACCAGGTCGAGTGAATTTGACAAAAGAAAATCAGCAAAATTATTAAAACGTCAAATTTACGGGAGCATTCCAACCATTCCACTATCTGTATTTTTCGTAGTTTTGTAGCCAATAGTTTGGACAAAAAGACAAGAAATAGCACTAAATAAGCCTAAAATTGGAGCACACTACTGTTAATAGTATGCTCTACTAAATTGGAGCCTGTCAGGTCGCACCTGACGAAGGGGTAGCGAGTTAGATTTCTCGATAAAAAATCACCCATATTCCTCGTTAGCTCAGTCGGTAGAGCGCATGACTGTTAATCATGATGTCGCTGGTTCGAGCCCAGCACGGGGAGCCACAGAAAGCCTTGAAAACCTTGTGTTTTCAAGGCTTTTTCTTATCTTTCGTTGGTTCGGTTTGTCAGAACCAACGATTTTTCTTGAAGTAAAAATTCGCCGATTTTCACTTCACTCTCTTTTGGTCGTTGTTTGGATCTACGTAGTTCTGATAAACTGCGGTAGATGTATTCCTCATATTGCTAACGATCCTACAAATCATCGCGCTTTGGGGTTTGAAGCAAATTTGAAGTAAAATTTGAGAATGGTCAAATTTAGGTTTTTTCGAAAATTGATGTTATTTTTCGATTTGAAGTTGATTGAGTTTTTTGAAGTAAATTTTATCATTTTTTTTACTTCAAAGCTAATGTTTAATAGATCCGTAGTAGAGCAAACCCCTCTGCTGCGGATTTTTGTAACTTTTTCGGGAATAAACTCGGAAAGTTTCTCAAAACCTATTGCATCGTTCTTGGTTTAGTGCTATAATTGCATCAGTGCAAAAACAAAAGCAGTGCTAACTGCTTTTGAGTACAGCAGGATCGAAGGAGGTAATCAAGTGGCTCGAAGAAGAGTTGTAACGACAAAATACGAGATCATTCAGGTTGCATCAGAATTTTTTATGAGTGTAGGGTATTCCAACACCTCACCCAAAATGATTGCGGAGGAATTAGGTCTCAGTACAGG
>JAFTVV010000016.1 GCA_017465625.1 Oscillospiraceae bacterium
GATATCATCCGCCCGATTTATTTTAATCCGTCGGCTCTGCCGACACCTTTTCTCTTCTCTCTTCTCTCTTCTCTATTCTTTTCGTATCCGGGAAATGGTGGGCGAATGATATCCGCCCGCTTTTTTATGAATTGCCTAACGGCATAAATGGACAATGTACAATTGACAATTGAAAGATGAAAGTGGAAAGCAGGGGACGGGGTTGCATCCCTTGTCATTCCGAGACCAGTTCGCAAACTGGTCGTGGGAATCCGTTTTCTTGCGGTGCGAAGCACCGCGTAACAATCCCTCAGTCACGCTGTTCGCGTGACAGCTCCCTTTACACAAGGGAGCCTTTGGATACGGATTGCCACGCCGCTTATCAGCGGCTCGCAATGACAATTCCTTCGGACGTACGTTGCTCTTATACAGATAACGGGACGGCTTTGCCGACACCATAACTTTTCACTCTTCACTGAAAAAAGCAGGACGGAACACCGTCCTGCTTTTTTTATCCTTTTACCGCACCGGCGGCAACACCTTTAATAATGTGCTTCTGACAGAACATATACACCACGATGATGGGAATGATGGAGAGCATAATCACCGCCATGGTCGCGCCCAAATCCACCGTACCGTAGCTACCCTTCAGGTATTGCACGTGGATGGGGATGGTCATATACTTGGTGCGATCCAGCACCAGATAAGGAAGCAAATAGTCGTTCCAGACCCACATCACTTCCAGAATACCCACGGAAATCAGGCTGGGTTTCAGCATGGGCAGTACCACGTTAAAGAACACCCGTACCGGTCCGCAACCGTCAATCACTGCCGCTTCCTCGATGCCCTTGGGAATTCCCTTAACAAAGCCCACAAACATAAAGATTGCAAGACCTGCACCAAATCCCAAATAAATCACAGGAATGGTATAGGGGGTATTGAGGTTCATTTTATCCGCGGTGAAGCTCAGGGTAAACATCACCATCTGGAAGGGGACGATCATGGAAAACAGGCACAGATAATAGAAGAATTTGGAGAATTTTCCTGCAACCCGGGCAATATACCAGGCAGTCATGGAGCAGCACAGTAAAATCAGTCCTACAGAAGCCACGGTAATCACTGCGCTGTATGCCACCGACTTTAAGAAGGGGTAGTTGCCGAAGGTAAAGCCCTTGAGATAGTTGCTGAAGCCCGCAAAGCTTTCACTGTTGGGTAGGGCGAAAGTATCCAGGTTAATGGCCGCGTTGGTTTTAAAGGAGTTGAACAGCACGCTGAATACCGGGAACAGCCACACAAGGGACAGCACCGCAAAGAAGCAGGTCAGCACAATATTGCCCACGGAACGCTTTTTTAAGGGTTTTTTCATTATTGCTCAACCTCCTTCCGTCTGGTGACCCACTGCTGGGTCAGTGCCAGCACCGCCACAAGAATAAAGAAGATCACAGCCTTCGCCTGTGCCACACCGTGGAAATTCTTATTGATGTTGTAGGTGGAGTAGATGTTCAGCGCCAAAAGCTCGGTGGTGTTGATTTTCGCCATCGCCACCTTGTCCACAATCTGGGGCAAGCCGCCGGTCAGCGCTAAGTTTTGGTCGAACAGCTTGAAGGAATTGGTCAATGTCAGGAAGGTGCAAATGGTGATGGAGGGCATCACATTGGGCAGAATAACCCGACGCAGTGTCTGCCCCCTGGTAGCACCGTCGATATGTGCCGCTTCCAGCATATCTCCCGGCACGGCCTGCAGGCCTGCGATGTATATGATCATCATATAACCGATCTGCTGCCACGCCACCAAAATCACCAGACCCCAGAAACCGTAGGTCTGATTTGCGGTCAGGTAGGTGCTGTAAGCCTTCAGGATGCCGTCAAAAATCAAGCTCCAAATATAACCCAGCACCACACCGCCAATCAGGTTGGGCATAAAGAACACGGTGCGGAACAGATTCGAGCCCTTCATCTTCTGGGTCAGCGCATAGGCGATAAAAAACGCCACCACGTTGATCAGGATGATGGATACCACCGCAAAGGATGCGGTATTCCAAAAGGCGTTGACAAAACCCGGGTCTTTGAATGCTTTTTCATAGTTTTCCGTGCCCACATACCGGGCATCCGTCAAAATATTGAATTTGCAGAAAGACAGGTAGACACCCTGAATAAACGGCCACAAAAACCCAATGCAGAAGCACAAAAAGGTGGGCAGAACAAACAGGGGAAACCACCGCTGAATGGGACGTTTTGTTAAGCGGCAGTCTGCAGAATATTTCTTTTTTCTACGAACCAAAATACTTTCCTCACTTTCGTTTATTCCTGCGAGATGGAAAAACATTCCCGTTTTTACGATTTAAAATGCTTTTCCCTCACGCAGAATATGGGTAATATTGCTTTTGGGACGGGAAACCCAATGCCACTTCGTTAAGCCTTATTGTCATTCCGAGCCAGTGCGCACACTGGCGTGGGAATCTCAAAGTATAGCGTTGTACACTGAGATTGCCACACCAGTGACACGGTCACTGGTTCGCAATGACACAAACTTAATGGCATTAGGGACGGGAAACCCGTCCCCTACGATTGACGGTTTGGGGCTTCTTTGACGCTCTGAGGGGTGGGCAGATGCCCACCCCTTGCGTTTATATATTAGCCTTGTGCGTTGTACTCGATGGCCCAACCGGTAACGAAGGCGTCAACCACCTTTTCCCAGTTTGCATCGGTCTGATCTGCAGAGTATGCAGCCAGAGCGGAAACGATGCCGGCTCTCCAGCTATCCACGTTGGGTGTTACGGTGAAGGCCCAGGTCACGGGGTACTTGCCTGCGTTCACCAGCTCTACGCCGTCGTTTGCGAAGATGTTGGTCACTTCGGGAGCGTTCTTGAAGGGAACAGCGCCGAACTGGTCAACGAGCAGCTGCAGACCCTCTTCGGAGGTCACAACGTAGTTCAAAAATTCCAAAGTAGCCTTGATGTCAGCCTCGGAAGATTTGGCGTTTACACACCAGTAGTTCTCAGAACCGGTGCACAGGCCGGAATTCTCTTCGCCTTCCACGCCGCAGTAGATGGGAATCATCTCCAGGTTGGCGGGATCCATGTTGTACTTCTCGCCAATCAGGTTTGCGTATTCCCAAGTGCCCTGCTGCCAGAACACAGCCTTGCCGGTGCCGAACTCTGCCTGGCTCATATCGCCGGTAGCAGTGGTCAGCTCTACGGGATTCACAGCGGAGTTGTTGATATACAGATCCCAAATGTTTCTGTAGTTGTTCATGTAAGCGCCGGTAACGGTAGCGGGCTGGCCGGTAACGTTGTTGTCGCGGAACTCATAGAACAGAGGCATATTGGTCAGGTGACCGGAGAATCTCCAGGAAGAAGAGCCGTCCAGACCTGCGGAAGCGAAGGCGTCAAAGCCCAGCTCAGCAGCGCGAGCGTGGATGTCTTCAGCGATGGTCTTCAGGGAAGCGAAGTCCTTGATCTGATCCAGGGTGTAGCCTGCATCGCCCAGCAGCTTGGTGTTGACAATGATGCCGTAGGTCTCGGTGCAGTATGCAACAGCCTTGACCTTGCCGTCAGCGTCGGTCATGGTGAAGTTGCTGGAAGTCAGTGCCTTCACGAACTCAGCGTCGGTCAGATCCAGGGTGTAGTCAGACCAGTTTTCCAGAGCGATGGCGTTGCCGCACTGGAACAGGGTGGGTGCGCCGTCCTTTGCCATTTCGTTGCTCAGGGTGCTGTCGTAAGAGCCGGAAGCAGCGGTAACAACCTTTACTTCCACACCGGTCTTCTCGGTGTATGCCTTAGCGAACTCCTGCCATGCAGCATCAGCCTCAGGCTTGAAGTTCAGGTAGTAGACAGAACCCTTGGCGGTATCGTCACCGGCGGGCTTGTCTGTGTCGTCACCGGCGGGCTTGTCTGTGTCGGTTTTCTTGCCGCCGCAGGCAACCAGGCCAACGACTAAAACAAGAGCCAAAAGTAATGCGATAAGTTTCTTCATTTTTTGTTTCCTCCTTATGTTGTTTGGGGCGTTTATTTTTTTTGCACGTTTTTGTGCAACGTTCGTCCCTTTGTATAGGATACACCATCAAATAGGTGGTGTCAACTATGTAATATGCACAAAAAGGCGCATAATTTTTTGTGCTCAATCACCCTGAAAAATGCAAAATTTTGTCTACCGGAAACACCTGTCCACCGCCTATATACAATGCCCAAAATATGATATTTTACACCTTTTGTCCGCCGTAAAAAATTGTCTGTTGCTCTTTTGCCGGTGTTGCGTTATAATGATGAATGATAAAATAGGAGGGATATGGGATGGAGTATTTGGAGCTTACCGTATCTACTTGCCCCCGGGGCATCGACACCGTGGTAAACCTCTTAACCGCCGCAGGCTTTGAGGATCTGGTTATTGAGGATCAGCAAGAGTTTGAGACCTTTTTAGAGGAAAACCGGGCGTACTGGGATTATATTGATGAGGATCTGGAGCAAAAGCTGCAGGGCCTTTCTCAGATTAAACTGTATATTGAAAAAGAGGATCGTGCCGCCCTTTCCCGTATTGAGTCTCTTTTGGAGGATCTGCGAAACAAGCAGGGCGACAAGCTGGGTGCACTGACCCTGAAGGCCGAAGCACTGCCGGAAACCGACTGGTCGGAAAGCTGGAAAGAAAATTATCCGCCCCAGCCTGTGGGTCAAAAACTGATTGTTTTGCCCTACTGGCTGGCGGACGAGACCCAAGGCCGTCTGCCGGTGATTTTAGATCCGGGTCTGACCTTTGGCACCGGTGCGCACCCCTCCACCCGTATGGTGATGGAGTTTATGGAGGAATTGCCCCTTAAAGGCGCACATTGTTTGGATTTGGGCAGTGGAAGCGGCATTTTGTCCATTGCCGCCCTTCGTTTGGGGGCAGAAAGTGCCACCGGTGTGGACATCGACCCCAAGGCCGAGGACATTGCACGGGAAAATGCCGCCTATAACGGCTACGATGACCGGTGCTTCACCGCCCTGACCGGCAACGTCACTGCCGACCAAAAGCTGATGCACACCCTGCAAAATAAGACCTATAAGCTTGTGCTGGTGAATATTGTGGCAGATGTGATCATCGGTCTTGCCCCGGTTTTGCCCCAATTTTTGCACAGTGACAGTATTTTGCTGCTCTCCGGCATTTTGGACAGCCGTTTACAGGACGTTTTGCAGGCGTTAAAAGCTGCAAAGTTGGAAGTTTTGGAACAAAAGGCACAGGAAGACTGGAGAAGCCTGAAAGTGAGGAAATTGCAATGAGCATCCCCTATCGCACCAGAAACAGAATAAAGCGCTTTGCCCTTGTGCTGCTGGTGCTGTGCATTGTAGCAGTGGTTGTGGGTGCCTGCTGGCTGATCTGGCTGGGCCGTTTTGTGGTCTACACCCGTAACGACGGTGCAAAGCTGGACTTTTCCATGTCCAACTCTCAGCTAAAAGGGGAAATTGTCCGTAAGCCGATCATCGAAAATCCCATCTCCATTTATTATAATGAGGGAGATCAGGCCATCAGCACCGGTCGGCAGCTGGAGCAGATGAAAGGCTACTACATCACCCGTGAGGATTTGGAAAGCAACTTTGAACAGGTAAAAGCACAGGTGCGGATTTTAGAATCCGGAACCCCTGTGATGGTGGATATGAAGAGCATCTACGGCAATTTCTTCTACTCCTCCTCGGTCAGCGACAAGCGAAACGGAGATCTGGATATTGAAGCAATGGATGCCTTTATCAAAAGCCTGAATTCCGCCGGCTTCTACACCATTGCCCGTGTGCCTGCACTGCGGGATTTCCACTACGGTCTTGAAAATGTGCAGTACGGTCTGCCGGTAGCCGCCGGCTATCTGTGGATGGATGATGCCGGTTGTTACTGGCTCAATCCTGCCAACGACGGCACGGTCAGCTATCTGGCACAGATTGCCAACGAGCTGAAAAACTTAGGCTTTGACGAAGTGGTATTTTGCGATTTTTACGTGCCCACCCACCAAAGCATCGTCTTTAAGGGGGATCGGGCGCAGGCGCTGCACAACGCGGCACAAACACTGGTCAACACCTGCTCCACCGAGGGCTTTGCCGTCTCCTTTACCGTCACCAGCAGCTTTGATGCACCCACCGGCCGCAGCCGCTTCTATTTGGAGGATGCCATCGCCGCCGATGCCCAAAAGCTTGCAAATCAATTTGAATTTGAAGACCCGGCAGTGCGGGTGGTGTTCCTGACCGACATCCACGATACCCGTTTTGACAGCTTCAGTGTTCTGCGCCCCATTGCCGACGCCGAGTAAAAAATGCTGAAAGCAAAGATCAAGAACCCTCTTTTAAAATACAGTCTGCTTGGACTTTTGATGCTTTTACCACTGGTGATCATGACGGTGGTGCTGTGCACCCCCACCGCACCGGACACAGAAGAACCCACACAGCCGCTTACCGTCTTTTCTCCCACCTTGCCGCCCAACCCCTACGCACCGGAGGATTTTACCGTCAGCGAGGCAGGTTACCTGACCTGTTCCGACGGGGTCATGGGTATTGACGTGTCGGAATTTCAGGGCAATATCCGCTGGAATGAGGTTAAAGATGCCGGTGTGGAGTTTGTGTTCATCCGTGTAGGTGGACGGGGCTACGGCTTTAAGGGCGCGCTGTATGACGATTCTGCCGCTGAGCGCAATTATAAAGGCGCAAAAAAAGCCGGTCTGCAAGTGGGCGTGTACTTTTTCTCCCAGGCCATCAACCCGCGGGATGCGGTGGAAGAGGCACAATATGTGCTAAAACGCATTAAAGGCTGGGATTTGGATTTACCTGTGGTATTTGACTGGGAATACGTCAACGCCTCCGCCCGTACCGCCCGTGTGAACCGTCATCAGCTGACCGTCATCACCCGTACCTTCTGCGCCCATATCGCCAAGGCCGGCTTTGACCCTATGATTTATTTTAATCTGAATCAGGGCTCTAAGCTTTTGTACCTGCCCGTGCTGCAGGATTATCCGTTCTGGCTTGCCTATTATAATGAAACGCTGGACACGGATTACAGGGTGGATTACTGGCAGTACAGCTACACAGGCAAAGTGCCGGGTATTGATGCAGATGTGGATTTGAATTTGTATTTTTCTCATTAAGGAGCGTATATTATGGACATTTTATCCATTGGCAACAGCTTTTCTCAGGATGCCCAGCGGTATTTGCACCGCATTGCGCAAAGCGATGATTTCACCCTGAACAGCTTTAACCTGTTCATTGGCGGCTGTTCTTTGCAGCAGCATTATCAGAATATGTGCAGTGATGAAAAGGCCTATACACTGGAAATGAACGGCGAAAGTACCGACTTTCTCGTTTCCCTGAAAGAAGCACTGACGAACCGTCCCTGGGATGTGATTACCCTGCAGCAGGTCAGTCAGCAGTCCCCCGATTATCACAGCTTCCAGCCTTATCTGGATGAACTGACCGACTATGTGCGCCGCACCGTCCCCAATGCGAAAATCGCCATACATCAAACCTGGGCCTACCATCGGGACAACCACGTGATGCGTGAGCATTTGGGCTTTGCAGACCACCACCAAATGCTTTCCAAAGTGGTGGAAGCCTATCAGGAAGCGGCAGAGCACATCGGTGCAGACTACCTGATTCCCTCCGGTGAGGTGATGGGTGCGCTGCTGAAAAGCGGCATCCAAAACGTCCATCGGGATATGCTTCACGCCTCCAACGGACTGGGCAGATTTGCGCTGGGTCTGACCTGGTACACGATTTTGACCGGTCGAAGCATCGAAAAGATTGCCCTCTGCCGCTACGATGAGAAAATCACCCCCGAAGAGCAGGCCATCGCCAAAGCCTGCGTCACACGCATCTGCCAAAAATACAGAAAGTAATCTATGGTGTCGGCTTTTACGACAAACTAAAATATTTCGGGCGGATGATATCCGCCCCTACGAGATCTATCGCACGTTTTCGTTCATCATCGTAGGGGCGGATATCATCCGCCCGCCTTTTTCCGGCTACGAATGAGAAATATTAAAAAGTGAATGTGCACTGGTGTTCATTCTAATATTATGCATTATTCTAGGCGTACTGCGATTACTGTGGCATCGTCCTGTCCGTTCATCTGCTCGCAAAACATAATGGCCTCGGCAATGGTCTGCTCCGGCTGACCGCACAGATCCATACAGCACCGAAAGGCTGCCGACTCCGTCACACCGTCACTGACCATGAGCAGCAGTCGTTCCCCCTTCAGGGAGCTGTGCTCCGCCCGTTCCTGCTCCAAGGTGACAGAAAGTCCCGGCGGCGGCGTGGATGCGCCCAGTTTTTCCGCACCGTACTTGCCGGTAATATAAGACGGCGGCGCGCCCCATTTATAAAGGGTCAGCTTTCCACTGCTCAGCTCTATTTCCGCCAAATCCACCGTCACCGCACCGCCCCGTCCCCGTAAGGCACACAAACTGTTTAAGCTGCGCAGTGCGTAGGGGGCAGGAAAGCCTGCGGTGAGCATTTTTTGCAGCAGTCCTGCGGCGGTTTTTCCCTCCTGCACCGCACCCAAACCTGTGCCCATTCCGTCGCACAGCAACACGTAATATTTACAGCCAACACCTGCAAAATGCACACAGCGGTCACCGCTGTCTGCCTTGGGACGGTTGGAAAATACCCGTACTTTGGGTGTATAGCGGCTCACTGCCGTCTCTGCCCGTCGGGGCAGACGGTCCGCAAGCTCCTGCAAGAAGGACGACAAAAAGCTATACTGCTGTACCACTGCCGCCCGATATTCCATCTGCCGTTCACGGTCGGCGTGGATGGAGCGCAGCTGCTCCTGACAGCGGTGCAATTCTGCCAATACCCGTCCCGACTTGCGGCAAATAATGGGCAGTTCCTCCACACTAATCAGCGGTTTATGCAGTACCACCGACGGAAGACCGGTCAGCCGTTTGGAATCCCGACAGTTTTTCCGATAGGAACAGCCGTTGCAGGCCCGTTCCGTTCCCCGATACATCAGCGCATCCTCGTCCACAGGAGGCACGTCCGTTTCCATCAGAAGGCTCCTTGTCTGCTGTAAAACACCGGCCGCCATCTCCAGCCGCACCTGGGCAATGCCGGTCTCTCCACGACGGAAAACGGTTTTGGGTACACCGGGAATCAGTACGCCGCACACGCCTCCCAACATGAGTCCTAAAGGCGGCTGTAGATCCCATTTTTTCAGCAGATTCACCACCGCAAAATATACAAGTACCGGACTGATTGCCCGTAATGTTTTACTGCATCGGGGCAAAAACCGCACCAAATAGGAAAGGGTCAGTACTGCCGTCATCGGCACAGGGGTAATCTGTGCCAAATCCAGTGCCAGACCGCTGATGGCGGCGGCAGGAAACGTTCCACCGCTAACCACCATACCGGCAGCAATATACCCCAGTCCTAAATAGGGAACAGGCAGAATTTGAGCAAGCGCAAAAACCGCAACTGCTGTACCAAGCCACTCCAACAGCGGATTTCTGCCCTGTAGGAGTCTATAAAACAGGTAACTGCAGCCTGCGCCCGTAAAAATGCGAATCAGGTAGATGCCGATGGGCGTGGTATCCAAAAACGCAAGCTGAAAGCACACTCCGGAGGCCGCCAGCAAAAAGCCGATGATGGAGGGCAAAAGCAGTGGTGCTTTGCGATATGTATGAGTAGCGGAAAGTACCAGACCCACCGGCAGAGCCGCCACGGTCCAAAATGCCCCCACTCTCCCCACACTGCCCCAAAACAGTCCGTATCCCAATACGCCCCCCAGCGTGGCCGACACTGCCGACCATCCACCGCAAGCACCCACCAGTGCCATGGGAATGGGCAGACAGTAGTTGTTCAGACCGGCGGCACTGAGCATCAGTGCGGCGGCAAAATAAAAAAGTCCCCGTGCAAAACGGTGAATCCGGGGATTTAACAGATGCCGCCGCAGTGCCATTTTCAGTCTCATTCCCCGATTTTGAGATGCAATCATAGAAATCACAGCCTTTCTTTGAAAATTCTATCACCTGGAAAGCAATTTTTTTGTCGGAAAGACCCCCGAAATCAGAAAGATTCTTGCACTATGGAAAAGAAAGGTGTATAATGGTAAAAGGAAAAATGGGGAGGTGCGCGTATGGCTGTGGAATACGAATTAAAATTTAGAGCAGATGGCGCTGTTTTGCAGGCGCTGTGCAAGGAATTTCCTGAGCATCACACCCACTTTCAGATGCAGACCACTTATTACGACACCCCCTCCCGTACCCTCTCCGCACGGCACTACACCTTACGCCTGCGGCAGGAAAATTTAAAAACCGTCTGCACCCTGAAATCCCCGGCAAAAGGCTACGGACGGCAGGAATTGGAAGTGGAATGTGACACCATCCAAGAGGGCGTAAAAGTGTTATGTAAACTCGATTGCCCCACGGATTTTCCGTCTTTGGTGGCGGAGGGCGTCACCGAAGTTTGCGGTGCAAAATTCCACCGCATCGCCATCCCCATCATCACCGACCGCTTTCAGGCAGAGCTGGCTTTGGACGAGGGTATGCTCTTTCACAAAGACCGTACACTCCCCCTTTGCGAGGTGGAGCTGGAATATAAGGGCGGCGACTGCGAAGAGATGACCGCCTACGCCCGAATTTTAGCCACCCTGTACGGCTTAGAGCCGGAGGAGAAAAGCAAATTCGCCCGTGCTCTGCAATTAGGAGAATGATTATGGCTTTTGAAGCGTTTTTTGAAAAATACGATAAATTGTTTCTTTTTGATACAGAAACCACCGGTTTAAGCTTTCAAAATGACGAAATTATTGAGTTTGCAGCAGTGGTTGTGGAGCGCATAAACGGCGTGCCCACCATTACACGGGAGTATGACGAGCTGATCACCCTCTCTCCCGGCAGGACCGTTCCTCCGGTGATTGTGAACCTTACCGGCATCACCGACGCCGATATTGCCGCCCGTGGTATTCCCAAAAGCCGTGTTTGCGCCGATTTGGCGGAAATGATTACGGAAAACACCCTTCTTTTGGCGTATAACGCCCATTTTGATCTGAGTTTTCTGTTCTATTTGCTGATGAATCACGGAAATCCGTCCATTTTAAAGGGTCTGGACAAAATTGACCTGTACACCGTTTTCAAGGATCGCAGACCATACCCCCACAAGCTGTGCAACGCCATCGAAGCCTACGGCCTGCAAGACAAAGTGGTAAACTCCCACCGTGCTGTGGACGATGTGATTGCCACCGTGGCGGTGATGGAGCAGATGGAAAAGGAAAAGGCAGATATTCTGCGTTATGTAAACCTGTTTGGTTATCATCCCACCTACGGCTTAGGCTCAAAACCCATCCGTTCCGTGACCTACAAACCCCAGTATTACGACCATCCCGTACCCCTGTACGAAACATAAAATTTTTTTGAGGTATCACCATGGTAAATGCCGAAGCCTTTGAATTGGGCACCAACCGTTCCTGTATACGGGAATTATTTGAATACGGTTTGATGCGCGCCAAGGTGGTGGGCAAAGATCAGGTATACGATTTTTCTTTGGGTAATCCCTGTATTCCTGCGCCGGATGATGTGCATAAAACCATCGAAGCACTGTTGCAGGATACCGACTCCCTTGCGCTTCACGGCTACACATCCGCGATAGGGGATTATGAGACCCGCGCTGCCATTGCCGCAGACCTGAACCGGCGCTTTGACGCCAACGCACAGGCAGAAAACCTGTTTATCACCTGCGGTGCTGCCCCCGGTCTGTGTGCCGTTTTGGGCGGGCTGAGCGTCGCCGGTGGAAAGGTGCTGGCACTTGCCCCGTATTTTCCGGAATACAAGCCCTTTACACAAGGCGCAGGCTTGGAATTTGATTATGTACAGGCCGATGTGCCTGATTTTCAGATTCCCTTTGATGCGCTTCGCAAAGCACTGACCCCCAACGTGGTGGCGCTGATCGTCAACTCCCCCAATAATCCTGCCGGCACGGTCTACACGGAAAAAACACTGCAGATTCTTTCTGAACTGCTGACCGAAAAAGCCGCAGAATTTGGCCATCCCATCTATATCATTTCCGACGAACCCTATCGGGAACTGGTATACGGAGATGCAAAAGTTTCCTTTATTCCCAAGCTGTATAAAGACACCATTGTGTGTTATTCCTATTCCAAATCCCTGTCTCTGCCAGGGGAGCGCATCGGCTATGTATATGTGCCGTCGCAGGCCGCCGACAGTCAGGCGGTATACGGTGCCGTGGCAGGTGCGGCACGGAAAATGGGGCACGTCTGCGCCCCCTCCCTGTGGCAAAAGGTTATTGCCCGATGCACAGCACTTCGTCCGGACTTGCAAGCTTACGACCGCAACCGCCGTGCCCTTTATGAGGGTCTGACCCAAATGGGCTACACGGTTGCAAAACCGGAGGGCGCATTTTACCTGTTTGTAAAAGCACCAAACGGCGACAGCCTTGCTTTCAGCCAAATGGCAAAAGAAAAAGATCTGCTGATTGTCCCCGGTGAGGGCTTCGGCTGTGCAGGCTGGGTGCGGCTGTGCTACTGCGTCAGCTACGATACCATTATGGGCAGCCTGCCCATCTTTAAAAACCTGATTGATGCGCTGTAAACAGCAGCTTTACCAATATATGGAAGTGGTGAAAAAATGACGGAAAAAACCGACTATATCGGCGTTTTCGATTCCGGCGTAGGCGGCATCAGTGTCCTGCGGGAACTGATTGCCTGTATGCCCAATGAACGATTTTTATATTTCGGCGACTCCGCCAATGCGCCCTACGGCACAAAGCCTAAAGAGCAGATCCGGCAGCTTGCGCTGAACAACGCAAAGCTGCTGATGGACTACAACGTCAAAGCCATCGTGGTGGCCTGCAATACTGCCACCGCAATGGCCATTGACCTTTTGCGGCAGACTTATCCCGATACCATCATCATCGGCATTGAGCCTGCCATCAAGCCGGCAGTGCGGCAGTTTCCCCAAGGGACACTGGCCATTATGGCAACTCCTGCCACCCTGCAGGGCGAGAAGCTTCAACGCCTGATGGCACTGCATCCCCACGATCGCCTTCTGAAAATTCCTGCACCGGGTATGGTGGAGCTGGTGGAAGCCGGTCTTTCCGACAGTGCTCAGATGGATGATTTTCTCCACAACCTGTTAGACCCCTATGTGGGCAAGCTGGACGGTCTTGTACTGGGCTGTACCCACTACCCCTTTGCGGTGCGGTCCATCCGACGGGTGCTGGGCGATAAAACCGTGCTTTTTGACGGTGGTGCAGGCACAGCACGGGAAACACGCCGCCGCTTAGCAGAAAAAGACCTGCTTTCCGACGGAAAAGGGGAAGTTCGGATACTCAACAGCAGTGCAGATTCGTCCATTTTGCAGCTGTGCAACACTTTACTGACGGAGGATTTATAATGGATAACATTCTGGTAATCGGCATTGCAGGCGGCAGCGGCAGCGGCAAAACCACCCTGACCAAAAAGCTGATGGAGAAATTCGGTGACAACATCACCGTCCTGAGCCACGATAACTATTATAAACGCCACGATGAGCTGACCTACGAGGAACGGGCACAGCTGAATTACGATGAGCCGGAGGCACTGGATACCAGTCTGATGGTGTATCAGCTGGATCAGCTGCGCCACGGGCAGTCCATCGACTGTCCTGTATACGATTTTACCCAGCACAACCGCAGTAACGAAACCATCCGCATCAACCCGGAACGGGTGATTCTGGTGGAGGGCATTATGATTTTTGCCAGCGAGGAACTGCGAAATCTGATGGATATTCGGATTTTTGTGGACACCGATGCGGATATCCGCCTGTGCCGCCGCATCAAACGGGACGTGACCAAGCGTGGCCGCAGTCTGGAATCGGTGATTAACCAGTATAAAACCACCGTCAAGCCTATGCACGAAAAGCACGTAGAGCCCAGTAAAAAATATGCGGATCTGGTGGTGCCGGAGGGCGGTAAAAATGTGGTGGCGCTGGATATGATCGAAGGGCGCATCCGCCGTCATCTGGAGGGCTGAGATGGGCATCCCGATGAACACCCTGTGTGTCAAATGTCTGCTCAATAAGCACATCGACAACGCCCGAAGTTTGGGCACAGAGGAGCAGGCAAACGCCTTTGTAGGTGATATTTTCCGACTGTTTTCCAATCAGCAGGAGTGGAATTCTTCCATGATGGGTATGCACATTAATGAGCTGTATGTCCGTCATTACGGTCTGCCTCACGACCGCTTCCGGGAGGAAAAAAGGCGTTCCAACGAATATGTAAAAGAACGTCTGCCCCGTATTCGCCAAAAGGTGCAAAAAAGTGAAGATCCCATCTACACCGCACTGCAATACGCCATTATGGGCAATTATATTGACTTTTCCGCACTTGGGAAAAATGTCAGCTTTGATGCTTTGGAGCAAATGCTGGAGCAGCCGGAAAAATTTGAGTTGGATCGAGCCGTTTATCTCCAATTTCGGGAGGAATTGGACCGTGCAGAAAAGATGCTCTACATCACCGATAATGCCGGTGAAATCGGCTTTGATCTTTTGCTGGCAGAGGAATTGCAGAAGTGTTATGTAAACCTGAAAATTACATTCTGTGTCCGTGGAAAACCGGCACTCAACGATGCCATGCGGGAGGATGCGGCCTTTATGGAGCTGCCCTTTCCCGTCATCGACAACGGAAACGGGGTAGGGGGCACAGAGCTTTCTTTGTGCAATCAGCAGACCCTCGATGCCCTTTCCGATGCCCACGTGGTACTGGCAAAGGGTATGGGCAACACGGAAACCCTTTACGGCTGCGGACATCATATTTTCTACGCCTTTTTGGTAAAATGCCCCCGATTTATGCAGTTTTTCCAAAAGCCCTTTATGACCACCATGTTCATCCGGGAGGGGCAAGATCAAGTATGCGGAGCGATGTAAAAGCTTCCCCTGCAGTAACCACAGATTCATACGAAAAATATTTCGTATGACTGCTTTTTTGTCGATATGTTTGCCGTGGGCAAACTCGATATTTTTGCTATTCAAAATCGATATAATTCTGTTTCGCAGAATTTCGATATGTTGCCTAATGGCAACAAGTTCGATATAAATCCCCTCTCGCCCCGCAGGGCATATCGAGTGCGTCAGCACATATCGAGCGCATTAGCGCATATCGAAAATTCCTTCAGGAATTTATATCGCTTGAAATTCATTTTTGATAAAAATGAATTTCAATACCAACCACAGGGGAGCCGCAAGCAGTGCTTTTGTTTACAGTGGTGCGAAAGTGCCCCACACTCTATCATTTACATCTTTCTCAAGTGAGGAATTTTTATGAATCATATATTCGATATCATCTCTTTATTGGGCGGCCTGGCACTGTTCCTGTTTGGTATGGACACCATGGGCAAATCTCTGGAACGGCTGGCAGGCGGTAAGCTGCAAACCATTCTGGCACGTATGAGCAATACCATTCCCAAGGGCTTTTTGCTGGGTATGGCGGCCACGGCGGTGATCCAGTCCTCCTCTGCCACAACGGTGATGGTGGTGGGCTTCGTCAACTCCGGCATTATGACCTTGCGGCAGGCCATCGGTGTCATTATGGGCTCCAACGTGGGCACGACCATCACCTCCTGGCTGCTGTCGCTGACTGCTCTGGAGGGTGACAGCTTTATCATTCAGCTGTTTAAGCCCTCTACCTTAGCACCCCTTTTGGGCGTTGTGGGCATTGTGCTGTTTATGTTCTTCAAAAGCGATAAGAAAAAGGGCATCGGCACCATCCTTTTGGGCTTTATGGCACTGATGACCGGTATGGAGCTGATGAGCGCCTCTATGGCATTTTTGAAGGAAGAAGCCTGGTTTGCAAACCTGATGGTATCCTTCTCCAATCCCATTTTGGGTATTCTGGTGGGCGCGGCACTGACTGCCATTATTCAGTCTTCCTCTGCATCTGTTGGTATTTTGCAGGGTCTGTGCCTGACCGGTGCAGTCTCCGTTGGTGCGGCACTGCCCATCATTTTGGGTCAGAACATCGGTACTTGTGTGACCGCAATGCTCTCCACCGTAGGTGCAAACCGCAACGCCCGTCGTACCGCACTGGTGCACCTGTATTTTAACCTGGTGGGTGTTGCCCTGATCTCCATTATTTTCTATGTGGTCAACGCCTTTGCGGACTTTGCATTTTTGCAGGATGCCGCAACGCCCATGTCCATTGCCGTGATTCACACCGGCTTTAACCTGCTGGCAACCGCCATTCTGCTTCCTATGAACAGACTTTTGGAGAAGCTGGCATATATGACCATTCCTCAGCAGGCTGTCCACCAGACCCCTGTGCTGCTGGATCAGCGCTTGCTGGCAACTCCGGCAGTTGCTGTACAGCGTGCCTTTGACGTGGCAGGCAAAATGGCCATCACTGCACGAGACGCTTTGGAAAAGGCTTTCGCACTGACCAAAAACTTCACCGAAGAGGGTTTGGAAGAGGTTCAGCAGTTGGAAGATCAAACCGACCTGTACGAGGACGCCTTGGGCTCTTATCTGGTGCAGCTGACCGCCCATAATCTGTCGGTTGCCGATAACCGCACCCTGAACATTATGCTCTACACCATCAGCGATCTGGAACGGATTGCCGACCACGCTGTGGCGGTTGCCAAGGCCGGTCAGGAGATGAGCCAAAAGGATATCCATTTCTCAAAACAGGCGATGGAAGAGCTGTCTGTGCTGGAGCAGGCGGTTATGGACGTGGTCAATACCACCGTTTCCGCATACGAAAAGCAGGATCTTTATCAGGCGATGAAGGTCGAGCCTCAGGAACAGGTTGTGGACGCACTGGTCAAGGAAGTCAAATCCCGTCACGTGCGCCGTCTGCGGGACGGTCTTTGCACCGTGGAATACGGCTTTGTGCTGGATGACCTGCTCACCGCCTTTGAACGCAGTGCCGACCACTGCTCCAACGTGGCTGTTGAAATGCTGCAGGTTTCTGAGGGCAAGCTGGAAGCCCACGAATACCTGAACGCCCTGAAGGGCGGTCAGCTGCAGGAGAGCGCCCAGTTCTCCGAACGGTATAACCAGTACCGTGCAAAGTATTCCTTCCCCGAAGAAAAGTAATTTTCGCACCAACGCCTCCCCTGTAGGGGAGCCTTTTGTCCGGTGGCACAACATCCGCGGACACCCGAGGACGGGTGTCCCTACGAGATCTAACATAACGGATTTAAAAACACGGGCGGCATTTTTGCCGCCCGTATGTCATTGCGAGCACCGTAGGTGCGTGGCAATCCGCATCCCTTGCCGCCAAAGGCGGCGCGGTGCTCCGCACCGCAAGAAAACGGATTCCCACGACCGGTTTGCGAACCGGTCTCGGAATGGCAGGGGACGGAAACCCGTCCCCTGCCACTTTCCACTTTCATCTTTCAACTTTAAATCGGTTTTGCCGATTTAAAAATCCGGGATATACTGTGTATCGGCAGCGGATTTTTCCTGTGTAAAACCCTCCAGATCGTTTAAAAACATCCAGCTGAGCACCCCGTCATACTCTTCATCGCTGACGGTACGGTCAAAGGGCGCAGGCAGATTCCCCATAGGGGTATACTGGCGCATCAGGCTGACCAGGATCTCTCCTTTTTTGAAGTTTTCTCCTAAAAAGTCCAGTATTTTCAGGGAATTTTCCACCTGTCCGGGCAGAATCAAATGCCGCACAATCACGCCCCTGACAATTTTATCCCCCTGCCACTGCACCGGTCCTACCTGCCGCACCATTTCCCGAATGGCAGCACAGGCACAGGCAAAATAATCCTCCGCACCGGAAAGCGCCCCAGCAAGGGCGCTTTCCGCATATTTCAGGTCCGGTAAATAAATATCCACCTTTCCCTCCAAAAGCTTCAGTGCATCTTTCTTTTCATAGCCGCCGCAGTTGTAGATCACCGGCACAGGCAGTTTTTCTCCCAGTGCCTGCGCAACGGTGGGCAAAAAGTGGGTAGGGGTGACCAAATCAATATTTTCCGCACCCTGTTCGATCAGCTCCTGCATCATACGGCGCAAGGTGTTTTCGTCCGCAGGCACGCCCACCGGCGCACCGCTGATGGCACGGTTTTGGCAGTATTTACAGCCTAAATTACAGCCACCAAAAAAGATTGCACCGCTTCCGCCACTGCCTGCCAATGCCGGCTCTTCCCAGTGGTGGAGCATGGTTTTTGCCACCAAGGGCACGTCCCCGCATCCGCAAAAGCCCCGTTCTGCGCCGGTGCGGTCTACCCCACATTCCCGGGGACACAGTTTGCAATTTTTATAATCCATTTTTCTGTCTCCCCTGCGATGTAATATAAAACCGTAATTTGTTGACGTACGGGCGGATAATATCCGCCCCTACGAGTTCTATCGCACGTTTTCGTTCAGTTTTCCACTTTCCACTTTTATCTTTCCACTTTCACCTTTCCACTAAAACAATGGTTACTGCGGTGCGGGCAGGTAAATACACCTGAATGGCCCACTTGCCGGGCGCTATTTCCACAGCTTCATAATTTTTGTGGTGGATTCTGCCCCAGCCGCCGTAGCAATAATCATCGGTAGAGGACACTACCTGATACACCCCTTCGTGATGCACCGGCAGCCACATCCCGTCGTAGGAACGGGTGGGGTGGAAATTAAAGCCGAAGTAGGTATCCCCCTTGCTGTAGAAGAGCACCTTATCATCGTTATGCAGGTATAGCTGGCAATCTGCGTAGCCCAGCACCTTCCGCTTTTGCAGAAAATGCACCGTATCCCGGTCAAATGCCTGTAAATAGCTGTACTTCAGATTTTCATTGTCTGCCAGCGACCACTGACGGCGGCAGTAGTGATAGCTCCAGCCGTTCCCCTCTCTGGGAAAGTCAATCCACTCCGGATGACCGAATTCATTGCCCATAAAGTTCAGGTAGCCCTCACCGCCCAAGGTCATGGTAATGAGCCGCAGCATTTTGTGCAGTGCCATACCCCGGTCGATGACCATATTCTGCTGACTTTTCTCCATGCCCCAGTACATCTCCTGATCGCACAGACGGAACATAATGGTCTTATCACCCACCAAAGCCTGATCGTGGGACTCACAGTAGCCGATTACCGCCTCTTTGGGACGGCGGCAGGCAAGTTCATAGTAGATGCTGTTTAAGTCCCAGTACTCGTCAGGTGTCTCCTTGAGCAGTCTGATCCACATATCCGGCTCACCCATTGCCAGACGGTAGTCAAAGCCTACGCCCCCTTTTTGGATGGGCAGTGCCAGTCCGGGCAAGGCAGAGGTATCCTCTGCGATGGTGATGGCGTTTTTATTGACCTGACGAATAAGCTCATTGGCAAGCTGCAAATACGTAACCGCCTCCACGTCTGTATTCATGGAAAAATACTTGTCGTAGCTTGTAAAGGCCGTACCCAAACCGTGGTCGTGATACAGCATAGAGGTCACACCGTCAAAGCGGAAGCCGTCAAAGTGGTATTCCTCCATCCAGTATCGCAAATTGGACAGCAGGAAGTGAATCACTTCATTTTTGTCGTAATTGAAGCACTTGGTATTCCAGGCAGGATGCTCCCCTCTTGCACCGTCGTGGAAGAACTGGTAGGCCGTGCCGTCAAATTCGTTGATGCCCTCCCGTGTATTTTTGCAGGCGTGGGAATGAACCACATCCAAAAGCACCGCAATGCCCATCCTGTGGGCATCGTCAATCAGCTTTTTCAGCTCCTCGGGACGTCCAAAACGGGAAGAGGCGGCAAAGAAATTGGTCACCTGATAGCCGAAAGACGCATAGTAGGGGTGCTCCATAATGGCCATAAACTGCAGCGTGTTATAGCCCAAATCCCGAATACGGGGCAAAACATTGAGCCGAAATTCCTCATAAGTGCCCACCTTGCCCTCTTCCTGCGCCATACCGATGTGACACTCATAAATAAACAGCTTTTTTTGGGGCTTAAACTTTCCATCCGTCCAGCAGAATTCTTCCTTTGGATCGTAGATCACGCCGTCCCAGCCGTGGGTTACGGGGTCTTGCACCACCCGATGGATGTAAAGGGGAATCCGCTCCAGCTCTCCCTGAGGGGTCTTTAAAACGGTGCATACCTTCTGCCCGTCCTGCAGGCTGTTTTTTCCCCGCAGAAACAGGGTAAAGACGCCATTTTCCTCTTTTTTCATTTTATGGCTGTACCGGTTCCAGTTGTTAAAATCACCGGTCAGATACATCTCGGTGGCGTTGGGCGCCCACTCCCGGTAATACCAGCCGTTTTTTGTTTTGTGAAAACCGAAATACAGGTGCCCCGATGCAAAATCCTTTAAGGTCTGCCCCTGGGATAAAAGCGCATTTTTCTTATTTTTATAATTTTTCAGGCGCAGGTCAAAATCCTTCTCGTACATTTTAAGAAGAGGATCATACTCAAAAATTTTATGCTTCATTTATTTTCTGCTCCTTTCTGTAGCCTGAGTAATATATCTTTAGATTACCCCCGTTTTTCACATTCGTCAAGTAGAAAATCTGTGTCAAATTTTGTGAAAAACAGCCTATTTTCGGGTTTTCGTCAAATAGGGGAAAGTCTGCATTAAAAACAGCCTGTTTTCTTTATTTTTTATAATGTATAATTGGAAAAAAATCTTGTTTTTTTCATAAAAATGTGTTAAAATTTAAGGTGATAAAATACGGGCAAATTTGCCTGTTTTCCATAACCGAATTTACCGTTTTTTACACAGAAAGGAGCCCAAAAATGTACTCATCCGACTATGTATGGGCAAAAGTGCTGAACTATCTGGAGGATCGTCTGACTGCCGTCACGGTCTCCACCTGGTTTGATGATGCCAAGGTGGTGGAGCTGACGGAAGAACGGCTGGTTTTATACTCTCCCTCCGAATTCCGTCGGGATATTATCATCCGTCGGTATGCCGACCATATCCACGACGCACTGAAAGAAATTTTCAATTCCGATGCCAAATTGATCGTGTATGGCGACGAAGAGCTGAACACCTTTAATTCCAAGGGGAAAAGTCCCACAGCTATGGATTTTAACCCCCAGTTTTCCTTTGATAACTTTGTGGTGGGCACCTCCAACCGATTTGCCCACGGTGCGGCTATTGCGGTGACCAATACCCCCGGTCAGGTGTATAACCCCCTGTTTATCTACGGCCCTCCCGGTATCGGTAAAACCCACCTGCTGTACGCCATCGCCAACGGCATCCGCAAAAATAACCCGGAGGCAAACATCGTCTATATTAAGGGCGACCAGTTTACAAATGAATTGATTGCCGCCATCGGAAGCGGTAAGAACATCGAATTTCGTTCCAAATATCGGGAAGCGGATCTGTTTCTAATCGACGATATTCAGTTTATTGCCGGCAAAGACTCCACGCAGGAGGAATTTTTCCATACCTTTAATGCCCTTTACGAGGAACATAAGCAGATCGTCATGACCTCCGACCGGAAGCCCAGTGATATGAACACACTGGAAGACCGTCTGCGTACCCGTTTTGAATGGGGATTGCTGGCCAGCATTGAAGCGCCGGACTACGAGACCCGTATGGCCATTATAAAGCGCAAGGCCGCTTCCTTGGGTCTGATTTTAGGAGACGATGTTTGCGACTATATCGCCATCAACGTGACCAACAACGTCCGTCAGCTGGAAGGCACGGTCAAAAAGATCAAAGCCTATCACGATCTGGACAATATGCCTTTGGATCTGCCCAACGTGGCCCGTGCCATTGACGATATGTTCAAGAGCGAAGGCAATGCCCTGCCCACCCCCGGCCTGATCATCAATCAGGTATGCAAGTTCTACTCGGTGGATGAATCGGTGCTCCGCGGCACACTGAAAAACAAGGGCACTGCAGAAGCACGGCAGGTGGCCATGTATTTGATCAGAAAGCTGACCAACCTGTCCACACCGGATATCGGCAAAGAGCTTTCCAAAGACCATTCCACGGTGCTCTACTCCATCAATAAAGTGGAAAAGGCACTCAAAGCCGGTGACGATGCCCTGCAAAATCACATTCGGGACATCACTGCCAACATCAATTCCTGCCTGTAATCGGTTTTCCACAGGTTGTGAAATTGTGGAAAGAATTGTTGTGGAGAAACAGGGGGTAAAAATCAGCCCAAAATTCCTGTTGAAAACCTGTCGAATTTTAAACATCCCCCTGTGGATAAAAAAACCGCTTCATTTCGGGGTAAAATTCACTTTTCCACATAAGTTTTCACTACTACGACGATTACTACAAATATTCTCTATGTATATATATTATTATTATCTTTACAGAAAAGAGGTTTCAGCTATGCGATTTACCTGTGAAAAAAGTATGCTTGTTACCGGTCTGAGTATTACAGGCCGTACCGTTGCTCAAAAGAGTACACTTTCTGTGATTGAAGGCATTTATTGCCGTGCAGGTCACGATCTGAGTCTGACCGGCTACAATATGGAAACAGCCATTACCTATTCCATTGAAGCAGAGATTACGGAAGTGGGTGAATGTGTATTTCCTGCCCGTCTGTTTGGTGACATTATCCGCCGTCTGCCGGAAGGCCCTGTCACCGTCACCGTGGATGCCAATTATAAAGTTTCCATCCGTGCAGGCTACGCATCCTTCAATATCTCCGCTGAATCTGCCGAGGATTATCCGGAATTGCCGGATGTGGACAGCGGCCGTGCCATCCGTATTCCCCAGAGTTCCCTGAAGGAGCTGATCTCCGGTACGATATTTGCGGTCAGCGAAAATACAGGCCGTCCCATTCACACCGGCGTCAAGTTTGAAATTGACGATACCTCTGTTTCCGCCATTGCGGTGGACGGCTTCCGTCTTGCCCGTCGCACCTATCATCCGGAAGAACCCTTAAATCGGAATCTTTCCTACGTTGTGCCTGCACAGGGTCTGAAGGAAGTGGAGAAGATTTTAGGCGAAGACGGGGATGTGGCATTTACCTTGGGTAATAAACACATTTTGTATCAGATCGGCTGTGCAACCGTCATCTGCCGTTTGCTGGAAGGTGAATTTTTGGATTGGCGCCGTGTCGTACCCACCGGCTGTCCCATCAAGCTGGCTGCCCACGTTTCGGATCTGGCTTCTTCCATTGAGCGTGTGGGTCTGATCGTCTCTGAAAAGTATAAGAGCCCTGTGCGCTGTGTATTCGGCAATCAGGAATTGCAGCTGCGCACCAATAATACCATCGGTGTGGCAGAGGACAAGTGCACCATTGCCGGTGACGGCAAGGATTTGGAAATCGGCTTCAACGTGCGCTACCTCTCCGATGCACTGCGTGCCATTCCCGATGAGGAAGTGATTATGGAGCTGACCAACGGATTAAGCCCCATTGTGTTCACTCCTGCAGAAAGCAAGCACGATTTTTCCTATATGGTTCTGCCTGTAAGAATCAAGAGTTAAAAGTGGAGATCAGATATGGAAATCAATGTAGCCATTGAAACAGAATTTATCAAGCTGGAATCGGCACTGAAACTGGCAAATGCGGTCTCCACCGGCGGCGAGGCCAAGGCCTATATTCAGGAAGGTCGGGTTAAATTAAACGGAGAAGTTTGCACTATGCGTGGCAAAAAGCTTTATCCCGGTGATACTTTCAGCTTTATGGGCGCAATTTACCGCATCGTCAGATGCTGATATTATGCATCTGAATCAGATTTGTTTGCGGAATTTTCGCAATTATAAGGAATTAAACGTAAGCTTTGCACCGGGGGTCAATCTGCTCATTGGTGATAACGCTCAGGGCAAAACCAACCTTTTGGAGGCCATTGGCTATTTGGGAAGCGGCAAAAGCTTTCGCACCCAAAAGGGAAATGAGCTGGTTGCATTGGGGGCGGAATTTTGCCAAATTGAGGGGGAGGTCTATGCCCAGGAACGGACGCAGACCGTTCAGTGGACCGTCTTTTCAGGCCGTCAACCCCGCAGACTGTACCGCAACGGTGTAAAGAAAAGATCTGCCGGTGATATTCGGGGCGTTTTGCAAACGGTGCTGTTCTGTCCGGAGGACCTGACGGTTTTAAAGGGCGGCGGCAGCGGCCGCAGAAAGCTTGCGGATCAGTCCCTTTGCCAGCTTCGCCCCAATTACGAGGCGGCACTGACGGAATATAACCGCATTTTGGAGCAAAAATCCAAGATTTTAAAGGATCGGTACGAAAATCCTGCCCTTTTGGATATTCTGCCGGAATACAATCAGCGGCTTTGTCAGGTGGGTGCGCTGATCATCTCCTACAGGGCGCGGTTTTTTGAGGCACTGGGGAAAGCGGCGGCGGAGTACCACCAAAGCTTTACAAACGGAAAAGAGCAGTTTGCACTGTACTATAAAACCGTCTCCACGGTGCAAGACCCCTTTGCACCTGTCAGCGAGCTGACACAGAAGCTTCAGGAGCATCTGCAAAGTCATCATCGGGCAGAGCTGGAATCGGCAATGTGCCTGACCGGCCCTCATAAAGACGATTTTGATATTGAATTAAACGGACTTTCTGTAAAGTCCTTTGGCTCACAGGGGCAGACCCGTACCGCCACCATCTCCATCAAGCTGGCACAGCGTATTTTGATGGGCAGAGAGACCGGAGAACTTCCCGTACTTTTACTGGACGATGTACTGTCGGAGCTGGATGCCACCCGTCAGGACTTTATACTCCATCAGATCAAAGAAGGACAGGTGTTTATCACCTGCTGTGAACCGGAAAAATTTACAAGCTTAGGAAAAACAATCACCATCAGCGGTGGTCAAATTATAGAATAAGATCGCCTATAACGAGAATTTGGGAGGACAAGCAATGTCTGACGAAACAAAAGTAACAACACAATACGGTGCAGAGCAGATTCAGGTTCTGGAAGGCTTGGAGGCTGTACGGAAAAGACCGGGTATGTATATCGGTTCTACCTCCACCTCCGGTCTGCATCACTTGGTTTACGAAATCGTGGATAACTCCATTGATGAGGCACTTGCAGGCTACTGTAAGCACATTTCTGTGACCATCAATAAGGGCAATTCCATCACCGTCACCGATGACGGACGTGGTATCCCCGTGGATATTCAGGCGCAGACCGGCAAGCCTGCGTTGGAAGTGGTATTTACGGTGCTCCACGCCGGCGGTAAGTTTGGCGGTGGCGGCTATAAGGTGTCCGGTGGTCTGCACGGCGTGGGTGCTTCTGTTGTAAACGCCCTGTCTGAGTGGCTGATTGCCCGTGTATTTAAAAACGGCAGCATCTACGAGATGCGGTTTTCCCGTGGCGGCATTACTCAGGAAATGAAAATCGTGGGTAAAACCGATAAGACCGGCACGGAAGTGACCTTTCAGCCGGATCCTGAGATGTTTGACGACACCGTTTACAGCTATGACGTGCTCCACGAGCGTATGCGTGAGGAGGCCTTCTTGAATGCAGGTCTTGCCATCACCATCACCGATGATCGGGAAGACGAAGTACGTACCGAGACCATGTGCTACGAGGGCGGTATTCGGGAATTTGCCACCTGGTCCAACCGCAATAAGACCGTCATTCACAGTGACGTGATCTATATGCAGGGCAGTAAGGGCGATGCTTCCGCTGAAGTGGCCATTCAGTATAACGATGGCTATAACGAGTTTATGCTCTCCTTTGCCAATGACGTGCGCACACCGGAAGGCGGTATGCACGAAACAGGCTTTAAGACCGCACTGACCAGAGTGCTCAATAACTACGGTCTGAAAAACGGCATTATTAAGGCAGATGATAAGGTTTCCGGTGAGGACTGCCGTGAGGGCATCACCGCCATCATCTCCGTCAAGCTGACCGATGCTCAGTTTGAAGGACAGACCAAGGCAAAATTGGGTAACGCCTACATCCGTACCTTGGTGGAGCAGGTGGTCAACGACCAGCTTTCCACCTACTTTGAAGAGCATCCTGCCACTGCCAAAATTATTTTGGAAAAGGCAATGATGGCAAACCGTGCAAGAGAAGCTGCCCGTAAGGCCAGAGAAAATGCCCGTCGCAAGACCGGACTGGAGTCCGGCGGTATGCCTGAAAAGCTGAAGGACTGCAACGAAAAAGACCCCTCCCTGTGCGAAATTTACATCGTCGAGGGTGACTCCGCTGCAGGCTCTGCCATTGGCGGCAGAGACTCCCGTTTCCAGGCCATTTTGGCCATGTGGGGTAAGATGCTCAACGTGGAAAAGGCCAGAGCCGACAAGGTTTACGGCAACGATAAACTGAATCCTCTGATTTTGGCTTTGGGCGGCGGCATCGGTGAGGACTTTGACATTGAAAAGCTGCGCTACCACAAGATCATCATTATGTCCGATGCGGACGTGGACGGTGCTCATATCCGTACACTGCTTCTGACCTTCTTCTTCCGTTATATGCGTCCGCTGATTGAAAAAGGCTTCGTTTATTCGGCCGTGCCGCCCCTTTACAAGCTGAAACGGGGCAAGACCGAGCGTGTTGCCTATTCCGACGAGGAACGGGATCGCATTTCTGCCGAACTGCGTGGGGAATCCAATGCAAAGGTGGAAATTCAGCGTTATAAGGGTCTTGGTGAGATGAACAAGGAAGAACTGTGGGAGACCACCATGGATCCGGAGCGTCGCACATTGCGCAGAATTACCATGGAGGATGCCGCCCGTGCCGATGAGATTTTTACCATCTTGATGGGCGAGCAGGTGGAACCTCGCAAGGAATGGATCGAACGCAACGCCAAATACGCCATTAATATTGATATTTAATGCAATTAAATATCAATATTAATGCATAATGCAAAATGCATAATGCAGAATTATTTTCATTTTTATCCATTGTTTAATAGGAAAAAACAAAATGAAAGAAAATGTTTGTGTAGAAAAAAGTTTTAAATTTGCAATAAGAATTGTAAATCTTCAAAAGTATCTGGTTGAAGTAAAAAAAGAATACGTTTTATCAAAACAGATTTTAAGAAGCGGAACAAGTATTGGCGCAAATGTGGCGGAAGCACAGCGTGGACAAAGTAAGGCGGATTTTACAGCAAAGATGAGTATTGCCTTAAAAGAGGCATACGAAACAGAGTATTGGATTCGTCTGCTGTATCACACTTCATATATTGATAAACGGGCGTATTTAAGCATACACCAAGAAATTACAGAATTGATTCGTTTACTGGTATCTATTTGTAAAACATCTCAAAAGAAATAATTATGCATTATGCATTAAGCATTATGCATTATAAAAGGTAAAGGAGTTTTTTATGGCTTCTCATAATAGAAATTACACGCCTGAGGATATTATGTTTCCCGATCAGGCCATCACCAACTCCAATTTGGTGGAGGAAATGGAGAAATCTTATATTGAATACGCCATGAGCGTCATTGTAGGCAGAGCACTGCCGGACGTGCGTGACGGCTTAAAGCCGGTGCACCGTCGTATTCTTTATACCATGTATGAAAGTGGTCTGACCCACGATAAAAAGTATAAAAAGTCCGTTACCAGTGTCGGTGACGTGCTGGGTCGTTACCATCCCCACGGCGACAGCTCTGTTTACGATGCCATGGTGCGTTTGGCGCAGGACTTTTCTATGCGTTACACTTTGGTAGACGGTCAGGGTAACTTCGGTGACATTGACGGCAACCCTGCCGCCGCCTACCGTTATACCGAGGCACGTCTGGACAAGCTGTCCGACGAAATGCTCCGTGACATTGAGAAAGACACGGTCAACTGGGATCCCAACTTTGACGAAACCCGAAAAGAGCCGAGAGTTCTGCCCAGCCGCTTCCCCAATTTGCTGGTAAACGGCTCCAACGGTATTGCCGTTGGCATGGCAACCAATATTCCGCCCCACAACCTGACCGAGGTCATCAACGCCTGCGTGGCCGTGATGGACGACCCCGAGGTGACAGCGGTGGATTTGATGGAGCACATCTCCGGTCCGGACTTTCCCACCGGCGGCATCATTATGGGCCGCAGTGGCATCCGTGCCGCCTATGCCACCGGCAGAGGCAAGGTGGTGGTGCGCTCCCGTACCAATTTTGAACAGTATGCCGGTGACCGCACCCGAATTATTGTAGATCAGCTGCCTTATCAGGTAAATAAGTCTTTATTGCTCAAATCCATTGCCGATCAGGTCAAAGATAAGCGCATCGAGGGCATTTCCGACCTGCGTGACGAATCCGACCGTAACGGTATGCGCATTGTCATTGAGCTGAAAAGAGATGCAAATCCCCAGGTGGTGCTGAATACGTTGTTCAAGCAGACCGCTTTGCAAAGCAGCTTTGGCATCATTATGCTGGCACTGGTGGACGATCAGAAACAGCCGAAAATTCTGTCTCTGCGGCAGATTATTGACGAATACCTGACCTTCCAGATGGAAGTTTTGACCCGTCGTACAAAGTACGATCTGCGGAAGGCACAGGAGCGTGCCCATCTGTTGGAGGGTCTGCTGATTGCTCAGGACAACATTGACGAGGTCATCCGCATCATCCGTTCCGCTTATGACGATGCAAAGGAAAAACTGTGCGAGCGTTTCGGCTTGGACGATGTGCAGGCACAGGCCATTTTGGATATGCGCCTGAAGGCTCTGCAAGGTCTGGACAGAGAGAAGCTGCAGGCTGAATTTAACGAACTGCAGGAGAAAATCCGTTACTATAACGAGCTGCTTGCCGATCCGGTGAAGCTGCAGGCCGTCCTTCGGGAGGAGCTGATCGCCATCCGGGACAAGTTTGGCGACGAACGCAAGACGGAAATTCAGGACATTGAGGACGAAATCGATATTGAAGATCTGATTGAAGAGGAGCAGTGTGTCATCACCATCTCTAATCAGGGCTACGTTAAGAGAATGCCGGTGGATACCTACCGCACCCAGAGCCGTGGCGGCAGAGGCGTGAATGCCCAAAATCTGAAGGATGAGGACTTTGTAAAGAGTTTGAACGCCGCCTCCACCCACGACCATATTCTGTTCTTTACCGATATGGGCAAGGTGCATCACCGCAAGGGCTATCAGATTCCCGAGGCAGGACGCACTGCACGCGGTACGGCAATGGTCAACATTCTGCCTCTGGATGCAGGCGAAAATGTTACTGCTATGGTGGTGATACGGGAATTCATCGAGGATGAATACCTGATGATGGTCACCCGTAAGGGTACGGTGAAGCGGATTCCCCTGATTGCGCTGAATACCCGTCGCAAGACCGGTATCCGTGCCATCACTTTGGATGAGGGCGATCAGCTGATCAACGTAATGCGTACAAACGGTGACGATAACATTATTTTGGCAACTGCCAACGGTATGGCCATCTGCTTTAATGAAAACGATGTCCGTCCTATGGGCAGAGATGCCACCGGTGTGCGCGGCATTACCCTGACCGGTGGTGACTGGGTCATCGGTGCGGAAAAGGCTGAGGAGCAGACCACATTGCTCACCGTGACCGAAAAGGGCTACGGCAAGCGCACCGCACTGACGGAATACCTGCGTACCGGTCCCAATGGGGAGAAGGTTGCTCAGAGCCGTGGCGGTAAGGGTCTGAAGAATTACAACATTACCGAAAAGACCGGCATTGTAGCAGGCTGTCGTGTGGTGAAGGATACCGACGATGTGATGCTCATTGAAAATGGCGGCGTCATTATCCGTGTGCCTGCAAATAGCATCAACGTGTATAAGCGTGACGTGCAAGGCGTCATTGTAATGCGCGTGGAGGAAGGCAACAAGCTGGTAAGTGTGGAGCGCGTGGAACGCGAGGAAACTGAGGAAAACGAAAATTGAAAACAGTAACACTGTATACAGACGGTGCCTGTTCCGGCAACCCCGGCCCCGGTGGCTGGGGTGCCATTTTAGAGTTTAAGGGCACGGAAAAGGAGCTGTCCGGTGGGGAAATCTCCACCACCAACAACCGTATGGAGCTGACCGCCGTAATCGAGGGACTGAAAGCACTGAAAGAAAGCTGTATTGTGGAGCTTTATTCCGACTCCAAATATGTGATTGACGCACTGGAAAAGGGTTGGGCGCTGTCCTGGCGTGAAAAAGGCTGGAAAAAGGCAGATAAAAAGCCGGCACTGAATCCGGATTTGTGGGCGCAATTGCTGGATTTGACTGCAAAACACCAAATGCGCTACCACTGGGTAAAGGGTCACGCCGATAACCCTAAAAACAACCGCTGTGACCAGATGGCAGTGGCGGAAAGTCAGAAAAGAATAGGGTGAGGCAAAAATGTATTTAAACATTGGCAGTGATATGGCGGTAAGAGAAAAATCTATTATCGGCATTTTCGATCTGGATAATACCTCTGTTTCAAAGCGCACCCGTAATTTTTTGACACGGGCAGAGCAGGAGGGACGGGTGATTCCCTGTGACGATTTGCCCAAGTCCTACGTGCTGGCAACGGAATACGGCATCGACAAGATCTACCTGACCGGCCTTTCCTCCGCCACATTGGAAAAAAGAATCAAATAAAAAAAGTAGGTGCTGAGCACCTACTTTTTTTAGTGAAGAGTGAAGAGAGAAAAGTGAAAAGTGAAGGTGGCGGCAGAGCCGACGGATTAAAATAAATCGGGCGGATGATATCCGCCCCTACGGTCAATATATCACGTTTTCATATTCGATCGTAGGGGGCGGCGCCTCGACGCCCCGCAAAAACCGTCAATTGTCAATTGAAAACCGTTCGTCCGAAGGAATTGTCATTGCGAGGGAGCGAATAGCGACCGTGGCAATCCGTACTCCAAAGGCTCCCTTGTGTAAAGGGTAAGCGAAGCGCAGTCGCGGTAGTGAATGACAGTCCGGTGGACTGTCAGA